>JBMHCG010000001.1:0-2644 GCA_049890035.1 Flavobacteriaceae bacterium
ACGGAATCATAGACCAAGACGATGCTTGTCCAAAGCGTGCAGGTTCTGTAGAGATGAACGGCTGTCCTGATACTGATGGCGACGGTCTTTCTGATATTGAAGATGCTTGTCCAAACCGTGCTGGAAGCAAAGAAATGGGTGGATGCCCTGATACCGACGGCGATGGTCTTAGCGATAAAGACGATACTTGTCCAGAAGAGGCTGGTCCAGCTGAAAACGGTGGATGCCCATGGCCAGATAACGATGGTGACGGTGTGCCAAATAAAGACGATGCATGTCCGGAGTTAGCCGGTGTTGCTGCGAACAATGGATGTCCAGAGCTACCGCAAGACGTTATTGCTACTCTCAATACAGAAGGTTCTATGATCCGCTTTAGAGCTGAGTCTTCACAAATCGTTGGAGACGAGTCTGCCGGAGTAATTGAAAAAATCAAAGGTATCTTAGAAAGCTATCCTTCTTATGGTTTTGTTGTTGAAGGACATGCCTCTAGCGACGGTAGTAAAGCTTACAATCAAAAACTTTCACAAGAACGTGCAGATGCCGTTAAAGCCGCTTTGATTACGGCTGGTGCTAGTGCTGATCGTTTAAGCACTGCAGCTTTTGGTGAGGATCGCCCTATTGGAGATAACAACACAGCAAAAGGAAGAAAAAGCAACCGTAGAGTTCAATTCTCTGTGGGAGAGTAATTTCTTTTTATTCATACAACAAAATGCCTTGGTTTACCCAGGGCATTTTTTTTGTCCCATTATTTAGTAAATTGATTTAAAATTTGGTCATGACGCCCTTTCTTGTTCAAGCCATTCAGCAAATACAAGCCAAGCACCGTTCTTGGGAGGAAGTCGTTGTGGTTTTACCCAGTAAACGTGCTGGGGTGTTTTTTAAGCACTATTTATTGCAGCACATTGATCGACCGCAAATTGCTCCAACGATACACAGTATTGAGGGTTTTGTTGAAAGCCTTTCTTCCTTAAAGAAAGCAAGTCCAACCCATCAGTTATTTGCGTTGTATAACGTCTATATTAAACAACTACAAGAACACGAACGTGATGATTTCACTGCATTTTTACAGTGGGGGAAACGATTGTTGAATGACTTTAATGACTTGGACGCCTATAGGATTGATCCAGACGCTATACTTCGTGATTTGGGGGAGTTTTATCGTATTGAGTCGGTATTCTTGACCGACGATAGGCGTTCCTTTTCTCCTGCCTTTTGGTCTGCTTTACCACAGCTTTACACGGCCTTTGAAAATACACTAATCGAAGCAAATTGGGGGACCTTGGGAATGTTGTATAAAGACACCCTAGATAGTCTAGAATTGTATTTGTCGCACACGATAAAAACCCATTATTTCATAGGATTTAATGCGCTCAATAAAGCAGAACAAGATTTAATTCAAGGGTTTTTGGCAGAGAAAAAAGGAGCCGTGATATGGGATCTCGATCAAACTTTTTACAACGATCAATTTCATGCCGCAGGTCGATTCATTCGTCATTATCAAACCACCTGGCCTTTCTATCGCCAAAACCCATTAAGCTTTCAAGACACTTCTTTTCAAGGGTCAAAAAAAATTAAGGCTATGGGTTTTTCAGGGAATATTGCCCAAGCGCAATATGTGGGGAAACTACTCGAAGAAACCAATTCCACGAAAGAATCTACTGCCGTGGTTTTTGGGGAGGAAAAATTATTACTACCCGCTTTGGGGTATTTACCCCACGGAGTAGAGCAATGGAACGTTACCATGGGCTATGGCATTGAGCAACTCCCTATTTCACAATGGTTCATGACCTTGGTTCAGCTTCACGCTCAATATACAGAAGAAGGCTATGATCGTGACCTCTTGTTAAAGCTATTACACTTTACTGCTTTTGGAGAATACGCTACTATGGTAAGCGATGAATTCCTCTCTTTTCTGAAAATAGCAACAACCAATTTTTCCAAGAAAGTTTCCCCCGAGCTGCTCTCTTCTTCTTTGAAAAAAGAACTGGGATTAACCATTGTTGAAGAGTCCACTATGTTGATCGATCAATTCACGATTTTACTTCAAAATTTTAGTGCTTTTAAAGGAGTTTTGGATAACATGAGTAAAGCAGTTATCGCACAAATATTAACGTTATTAGCACAAATACGCATACAGCTAGAGAGCGTTAATTTTGACGTAAATATATCGGCCTTTTTTGTTTTATTGAAGGAAGGAATGGCTATGCAAACTCTCGATTTTAAGGGAGACCCCATCGAAGGGATTCAGCTCATGGGGATGTTAGAATCTAGGGTTTTAGATTTTGACCGCTTGATTATTACCAATGTCAACGAGGGGATACTACCCGTGGGAAAAAATGATCAAAGTTTTTTTCCCTTTGCCATGAAAAAGAAATACGGCTTACCTACTTTCTTGGATAACGACGCCATTTATACCTATCATTTTTATCGTTTATTGCAACGTGCCAAAGAAGTGCATTTACTGTACAATGCCAAAAGTGAAGGTCTAGGTGCAGGAGAGAAGAGTCGTTTTATACGTCAATTAGAATTATGCACACAACCGCAGCACAGTTTTAGCGACGAGCAGTTTGCTATTCATTTCCCTGATGACCAACCACAACAGGAGGAAGTGAACAAAACCCCTCACATGCTCCAGTGTTTGGCT
>JBMHCG010000002.1:0-3049 GCA_049890035.1 Flavobacteriaceae bacterium
AAGCCGCACCCGATCCATGGGTTTGGGTCGATGGTTCTGGGCTGTCTCGTTACAATTTGATTACGCCACGCAATCTGATTTGGGTCTTGCAACAACTCTACCAGGAGCTAGATCCACTAACAATTCAAACCTACTTCCCACAAGCTGGGGTTTCGGGAACCATCAAGCGTTCTTATGGCAGCCCAAAACTACCGTTGGTATTTGCCAAAACAGGAACACTCCGCAACAATCATAATCTCTCTGGGTTTTTGGTGGATTCTGAAAATAACTGGTATGCCTTTTCCATCATGGTTAACCAACACACTGCAGCTAATTCTGAGGTCAGAAAAGGTATTCGAGAATTGTTGGAAATGCTAACTCGAAGGTTTAAGTAGTTGTCAATTTCATTGATTCCAGATGTATCCAGCAACCTTCATACAATTTGTTAGAACTTCTCTCAAATCGGTGTTAGTTGCTCCTTATTCGGTGTTCAATTCATCATCCCTTTTTCTTCCCTTGTAGTTTTTCAGCCACAAGTCGAACTTCTTCCAAAACCCTCAACAAATTGCCACTCCACAATTTTCCGATCTCTTCTTCTGTGTATCCTCTTTTGACCAGTTCTAGCGTCACATTAAAGGTTTCACTAGCGTCTTGCCAGCCTTCAATCCCGCCGCCGCCGTCAAAATCTGAACTAATTCCAACATGTTCGATCCCCATTTTTTTGACCAAATAATCAATATGATCCACAAAATCGCTAACTGCCACTGGTGGTACTGATTTTTTCAAGGTTTCTAAGGCAGGTTGTGCGGCTTTTTGAAGCTGTTTATAGCCTTTGATATAGGCCTGAAGACTATCAAAGGGAAGCGCCCGAGCCTGACGACGGCTCAACACTTCAAACCCTTTTTCTGTACCCAAAGCTTTCAGTAATGAGTCTTTAGCCTTGGCAAAAGCTTCGTGTTTTTCTGTGTTGAGGTAGGCACTAAATGCCACAGTTTGAACAACCCCTCCATTTTCTTTGATCCAGCTCAATTGTTCATCATCAAGGTTGCGCGGGTGGTCACACAGTGCTCTAGCAGATGAGTGCGAGGCAATGACTGGGGCTTTTGAGTGAAGGATCGTTTGCCGTATCGCTTCTTTGGAAGGGTGGCTTAGGTCTACCATCATACCATAATAATTCATTTTTTCTATAACCTGTTGGCCTAATTCACTGATGCCGTTGTGGAGAAAGATCGAATCGTATTCCCCAGTGTTTGAATCTGAAAATTGGCTGTGTCCGTTGTGGGCTAAAGACATGTAGCGCGCACCTTGGTCATAAAATTGCTTGACATTTGCTGTATCCAAACCGAGTGGATAGGCGTTTTCAACCCCGATCATGGCTACTTTTTTCCCACTTTTCCAAATCCGCTTTACATCTGCTGCTGTCAAGGCCAACTCCATTTCAGCGTGGGCGTAGTTTGTTACCAAACGATGGATGGCGTCAAACTTGGCTTGTGCATTGGCAGCTGCTTTTTTGTAGCCCTCGTCTGAAAGTGTATCTTGTCCAGTGTAAACAATCAACCAAGCTACGTTTAGGCCGCCTTGCTTCATTTTTGGAATATTCACTTGGGTATCTGTATCCAGACTGTAATTCAAACTATCAGTAAAATAGCCTACATTGATATCAACATGGGTGTCAAGGGTAATTATATTATTGTGTATGATTTTTGCTTCATTAAGCAGATTATTTTGACAATTTATAGAGCATAAAAACAATATTGAGGCAGCTATTTTATTTATAATTTTCATTTTAATTATTTAATTTTATTTCCGTTTCTATCAAAGAACATTTTTTCAATTTCTAAACCGAGGCTATCATAATACACCCAACCGCCAATTCTGTAGCCCATGTTTAGGTTTCCTCTGCCTTTTATTGTCCCATTTCGATGATAACTAATAAATTCTCCATTTATAGTATCATTGTTATAAAATCCTTTTAATGCTATGTTTCCATTGTCATAGAATTCTAGCCACTCTCCATGGGCTAAACCATTTTTATACGATTTTATATATATTTTTTTGTCAATCGTATCGCTGCATTTTCCGTTGTATGGTTTATCATTATAATATTTCATTCCACTAACAACCTGAAGTTCGGAACAGTTTATTAATTGTTTTGTTTCCTCACATGAAAACATACATGAAATGATAAACATTGTACAGAAAAATAAATTAAACGTTTTTTTCATTTTGGCACGTTTTTTGATGTGTTAAATATGTTTTTGAATTAGTGTAAAAATACATGTAAATTAAAAACACGAAAACAATTATTAATTATTAATTTTTTAATCAAATGAAAAAAGGTTTATTAAGTATTTTGGCCGCTTCTGCTGTTTTAGTTGGCTGTCAAAACTACGACGACCAGTTCGATGCCTTGAATACGCAGATTACTTCCCTAAAAACACAGGTGGAAGGTCTAGCTGGTGTTCAGAGTGATGTAGCTGCGTTGAAAGGACTTATCAGCTCATTGCAAGGTGCAGTTGATGGTGTTAACGCTGATCTATCATCTCAATTAGAAGAAGCTTTAGCTGACATTGAGGCTGTTGAAGCAGCTGTTGCTGATGTTGCTTCAGGTGAAGATCTTGCAGCTGTTCAAGCTGACCTTGACGCAGTAGGATCTGATGTTGACGAATTGTTAGAAAGCGACGCATTCTTCAACGGTGATCTAAACATTACTTCTGATGCAACTCTAGCTTTTGCTCAGCAACTAGGTCAAAAAGTCAAAGTAATTAACGGAGACGTTAAGGTTACTGGCTGGGATGGTATGGATTCAGAGGCTGTAAATGCTATCACAGCTCAAATGTTAACTATTACTGGTGATGTTAAAGTTCGTATGCCTTCTCAAAGCTACGCAGCTATTACTTTCCCTGAGTTAACATCTGCAGATAACATTACAATCGCTCAGGCTGGATCATACAGCTTTCCAAAGTTACAATCTGCTACAGTTATCAACTTGGGTAAAAACTATTCAAGTAAAGTAACAATGGTTGATTTTAGAGCTTTGACTACTATCACTAACTTCAAAACTGTTACT
>JBMHCG010000003.1:0-2609 GCA_049890035.1 Flavobacteriaceae bacterium
GCCTGTGCTGTAGTGATTTGTTTGGTGGTCACCACCGGTTTTACTTTTTCAAAAGAGGACTGCAAGTTTTGTCGCACAATGAGTTGCTCGTCTTCTAGCTTGGGGTAGTCGATAACCGCCTTCAGCATAAAACGATCCACCTGTGCTTCGGGCAAGGGATAGGTACCTTCCTGCTCCACCGGGTTTTGGGTCGCCATGACCAAGAAAGGTTCTTGCAACTTAAAGGTAGAATCCCCAATCGTTACTTGGCGCTCTTGCATGGCCTCTAGCAAAGCTGATTGCACCTTGGCAGGAGCTCGGTTGATCTCATCGGCCAAAACAAAGTTGGCAAAAATGGGGCCTTTTTTAATGGAAAAATCGTTTTCCTTTATGTTGTATATCATGGTTCCCACTACATCGGCAGGAAGAAGATCGGGGGTGAACTGAATACGGCTAAAACTTCCCTTAACTGCTTGGCTAAGCGTGTTGATCGCCAAGGTTTTCGCTAGTCCTGGCACCCCTTCCAAGAGAATGTGTCCACGACCCAAAAGACCAATCAACAAGCGCTCGATCATTTGCTTTTGCCCGACAATGACTTTGTTCATCTCGAGGGTGAGTAAATCGACAAAGGCACTTTCCTTTTCGATTTTCTCACTAATTTCTTTGATATCAATACCGTTTTGGGTGCTCATAGAATAGTTTTTTTTAGCTGTACAAATTTGTCTTTTTTTTTGGCCAAAGGCTGTTAATAATTGGTTAAAAGTCCTGATTTCATTAGGGGTTTGTTTTAATGGAGAACCTTAACTTTCGTTATATAAAAATCGAATGTATTGGAAATTAATAGGCTAATTGTGGGAACCATGACCTGGGGGGAGTGGGGACGTAAATTCTCGACCAAAGAAGCGGTAAAATTAATTCAAGACTGTGTAGCCTTGGGTTTAAGAAGTTTTGACCATGCCGACATTTATGGCGGTTACAGTACCGAAGCGGAATTTGGGAAGGCATTTCAAGCCAGTGGTATTGCCCGAGAGGAGGTAATTCACATCAGCAAATGCGGGATTCAAATGCCCTGCGATGCCCGACCGGTAAAAGTAAAACACTACGACTACAGCAAGGAGCACATCATCGCTTCTGCTGAAAACAGTTTGAGCCATTTAAAAACCGATTATTTAGATGTACTGTTGCTGCACCGCCCAAGCCCCTTAATGCAAGTCGAAGAAATTGCGGCAGCTTTTAGTTTGTTAACGTCCAGCGGGAAGGTGAAAAGTTTTGGCGTATCCAATTTTACACCATCGCAAATTCAATACCTGCAAAAAGAAGTGGATTTGGAATGGAATCAAATCGAATGTTCCCTTTCCCACAACCAACCACTCTTTGACGGGAGTCTCGATTTTCACCTCAGCGAAAACATCGGCAGTATGGCGTGGAGTCCTTTGGGCAATTATTTCAAAGAAGACAGCCCAGCCAAAGCGCGACTACAGCCCCTTTTCCAAGAGCTTTGCGAAGTGTACAAGGCCAGCGAAGACCAACTCCTCCTCGCTTGGTTATTGCGCCACCCGGCGCACATCCACCCCGTTTTAGGTACAACACGCCTGGAGCGCCTTAGCGCTAGTGTAGCCGCAGAAAAAATTAACCTTAGTTTAACCGATTGGTTTCGCCTACTCGAAGCACAGTGGGGACACGAAGTCCCTTAAGCCATCATGAAAAAGAAAACCATACTCATTTCAGGAGCAACCAGCGGGATTGGAAAAGCAACCGCTACCCTATTTGCCGCACGCGGAGAACGATTGATTTTGTGCGGGCGACGTCAAGAACGTTTGGAAGCATTGAAAAACGAATTTCAATGCGAAAGCCATCTACTGAATTTCGATGTACGTGATCGAACTGCCGTTTTTGAAGCTATCAATAGTCTACCCGACCAATGGAAAAACATTGATTTATTGATCAACAACGCTGGGAATGCCCATGGACTAGACCCCGTGCACAAGGCCGATCTCGACGACTGGGATGCCATGATCGATGGGAATGTAAAAGGCTTGATGTATGTCACAAAAGCAGTACTCCCACAAATGGTAGAACGAAAAGTAGGACAAATCGTGAATGTTGGTTCCATTGCAGGGATAGAAGTCTATCCCAACGGAAATGTCTATTGCGCGAGTAAATTCGCTGTCGATGCTTTTACCCAAGGCCTGCGTATAGACCTCAACCCTTTTGGGATTCGCATCAGCGCGGTTCACCCCGGACTGGTCGAAACCGAATTTTCCATAGTGCGCTTCAAAGGAGATGAAGAACGCTCGAAAAAAGTCTACGACACCCTTAGGCCACTGACTGCAGAAGACGTGGCCGATGCGATTGCCTATATGGTAGATGTTCCACCGCATGTAACCGTAGCCGATCTCACACTCTTACCCACCGACCAAGCCAACGCCACCGTGATAAACCGGAAATAATGATCAACAAACGACTTTTGGTCAAAGCCCTTTTGTCGCACAACGATGAAAACAGCTTCTATGACAAAAAGTTGAAATTGAACCTCTCCTCTAAAGAAGGAAAAGCCAAATTCCTTAAACACATTTGTGCGCTGTCGAATTCCAACCCCAAAAACAACGCCTATATCGCTGTGGGGATAG
>JBMHCG010000004.1:0-4926 GCA_049890035.1 Flavobacteriaceae bacterium
CCAAGTGCAATAAAAAACTGAACAAGCAGTCCAAGTCCGACTGTTTTCCAGGGGATATTTTTTCGGTCTGTGGACAATAAAAAAGCAAGTCCCACTAACAAAACCATCCCCAATGCCCCCCTGCCCATAGACAAAAAACTAGCACCACTATGTGGAAGCAATTCATTCATTTTTAGAAACATTTTATTGTCGACAAGATAATACTTAGATGACGACAGTCAAAAGTGTGTGATTATTATATTTGAAAAATTGAATTTTATGAAACGAGGACTGTTTTTTTTGATGTTATTGGGCTTTTGTATTCAATGTGGGGGGGATGATGATATGGCAATGCCTCAAAATACCCTTACAGAAGCAGAACCCGTTATTACTATTCACCCCTCGGCCAATCCTGATATTCCATTTACATTGGTGTGGGAAGAAAATTTTGATGGCGATTCGCTTAATATGGAGGATTGGAATTTTGAATTGGGCGATGGCTGCGACTATGGGATATGTGGTTGGGGCAATCAAGAGCTGCAAAGATACACCGATAGCAATCACACAATCTCAGATGGACTTCTGACCATTCAAGTTGAAAAGGAGAATTTTTATACTTCAACCCGCATTACGACCAAACGGAAAAAGGAATTTCAATACGGGAAAATTGAGGCCCGGATAAAATTACCACAAGGCGACGGGCTTTGGCCAGCATTTTGGATGTTGGGCAACGACATTGACACCAATGCTTGGCCAGCTTGTGGGGAAATTGATGTAATGGAATATGTGGGCCGCATGCCCGGGATTGTTCATCACTCCTTGCACACCACTAGTAGTTCTGGGGCTACCATCAATACGCAAAAAGTTATTGTCCCCAATTTGGAAGGTGATTTTCACACCTATGCGATTGAGTGGTCGATTAAAGCGATTGACTTTTTTGTGGATGGTGAAAAACAATACACTTATGCGCCTGGCACCAATAACCCAGATTACTGGCCTTTCGATAAGCCATTTTTTCTAATACTAAATGCAGCGGTAGGTGGTAATTTTGGCGGTCCTGTTAGCAGCGACGATATTTTCCCCCAGCAATATCAGATCGATTATATCAAAGTCTATCAAAGGGTAGAATGAGTATTTAGACCCTATTCAGCTATCATACGCTCCACAACTTCTTTGGTGGTAAGGAGCTTTATTTTGTGGACTGCATCGTTGTAGTGACCGTTGTCTAGACGATGGTTGAGTTCGTCAAGTAATGCTTGGATGCTGTCACTGGTCTGAAGCGGATTTGTCATCGGTGTTGTTTTGTGTGGATTGAAGCGATTGAACTTTTTTGATCAGTTCGGTACGTTGGTCGATAAAGTCGATGAGTTCGCGAACTTTGGCTTCGTCTTCCTGTTGTTGGTTAAACTTGGATTTTTCCTCTGCCATAGTTGTCTTTATATCTTGTATGGTTTTAACCACAAAGCCCACAACGATGACAAAGCAAACAATAATGGCAAGGATTTCCTCCGTTTCGTTCAAATACATTTTACGTACCTTAAGAGGCAAACTTACGATTTTTCCTATATGCTTCGGCTTATCCTCCACTTTACGCTCCTTCTTGGTGTCAGTAATTTTTCATTGAGGGCTCAAGCCCCAACATTGTATGTTCTGGGTACAGTTCAAGATGCAGGGGCACCCCAATTGGGCTGTAATAAAAGTTGTTGTAATGACTTAACGGAATCTGAAAAAGCGCAGCGCAGCGTTAGTAGTTTGGGATTGCGTCTGGCCAACAGTGATCGCGCATACTTGTTTGATGCCAGTCCAGACCTGCCCAGACAATGGCATCGGCTACAGCAGAAAGGGGTTAACAAGCTGGCAGGGGTATTTTTAACCCATGCTCATATGGGACATTACGCCGGTTTGTTGCACTTGGGCCGTGAGGCCTGGAATACAAACAATATTCCAGTTTATGCCATGCCACGCATGCAGCAATTTATTCGTTCCAATGCCCCCTGGGAACAACTGATAATCCTTAAAAATATTGAAATTCAGCCACTCACCGAACAAAATGAGGTTGTATTGCCCCAAGGCATTAGGGTGACGCCCATCCTTGTCCCACATCGTGATGAGTATTCGGAAACAGTTGCCTATCTGATACAAGGACCCAACAAATCCGCTCTCTATTTACCAGACATCGACAAATGGGATCGCTGGAATGTACCTATTGAAAACTGGATTAAAAAAGTAGATTATGCTTTTTTAGATGCTACCTTTTTTGATGGCAATGAGTTGCCCAACAGAGTGATGAGCGAGATTCCACATCCATTTGTGGTAGAAAGTATGGCTCGCTTTAAAAAATTATCAAAAAGCGCAAAAGCAAAAATTTATTTTATCCACCTTAACCACACCAATCCGTTGTTGCAGCCAAACAGTCCAGCGTATCAAAATGTATTGAAGGCAGGATTTTCTGTTGCACAAAAGGGACAGGAGTTTGTTCTGTAAACCATCGAATTTTTTTAGTGGCCGAGTTGAGGAAATGGCATTGAGAATTGAACACCATTTTCATAGAAGTGATCATCGAACAAGGAGTAACGAATACCGATTTGAGAATTTTTACAAATATCAAAAGGATTGCTGGAACAATCTGAAATCGTTAATGGGTGTTTCTTGTTCTTCAATCAAGACGAGCCGCTAAACCGCCACAATATCTTGGTTGTTTTTTAAGCGGGTCAAAACTTGGTCAAACCACTCAATTGTTTGCTCATTCTCGGCATGACGTTTAAGAATGCGGTAAATTTCTATTTTGGATTTGGTGTCCAGTTCCAAAATACTGGCAAAAGTTTTATCTTTTAATTCTTTCATAGCACTTGAAATATTGTTTAAAGATATGTAAATTATATTAAACAACATTTTGTTGTTCATTGATTCGTTATTGCCTTCCATAAATTTATCAGCCACAGCATTCCGATTAGGGTCACGAGTCGAATCATTTTAGTAGTTTTAAGCATGATGAAATTTCCTTATCTAACACTTATTTTATTGCTTATTTGTCACCAGCTGCCCGCCCAAAAAACCAGTCGTTCCAAACTTCAAAAAACTATTGCCCAAATTGAAGCTTTTCAACAGGCTCATGTTGGGGTCCAGTTGGTTCGACTAACCGATGGCAAGCTACTAGCTACTTGGCAAGCTGAGCAATACTTCACACCCGCTTCCAACACCAAATTACTTACCACCCTAGCCGCCGTTCAAACCTTTGATTCTCTACCTGCTTTACGCTACACTATTGACAGCTTTGGCATCACGCATTTTCAGGCTACTGGGTATCCTCTTTTGGCGCATCCTTTTTACCCTGATATATCGTTAATTGATTTTTTGCAAAAACAAGATTCTTTGGTGTATCATACTAGCAATGAAAATACTTTGAATCAACTAGGGCCGGGCTGGTCATGGGATGACGGGGACTACTATTTCTCTGCAATACCTTCTGCTTTTCCCGTTTATGGCAATGTCATTCAGACCACTAAATCAACTACTAACTCAAAACTGATCCACCGTCCTGGTTTAGGTGTTTTTACTGAAAACAAATCAATCACAAGGGGAGTAGAACGTATGTTGGAAAATAATAATTTCAGCGTAAACCAAAGTAAAATAGCGACTTCAGACACTCTGTATACGCCTTTTGTGCCGAGCGAACTCCTCACATTGTCTCAAATTGAAACTTTTTTGAATAAAAAAATCCCACATACCAATTTTCCATTAGATCAAGGAAAACTCTTAAATACGGGTAACGATACTAAATTGTATCAAGCCGTACTACAAAACAGTGACAACCTAATTGCCGAAAATCTATTACTGATGATTGGCAAACAAAAACACGGTAACTTTTCTGCAACAGAAACCATTGCCCAAATCCAAAAAGAATGGCAAGCAGCACCCGATCCATGGGTATGGGTCGATGGTTCTGGGCTGTCTCGTTACAACTTGGTTACGCCTCGCAATTTGATTTGGGTCTTGCAACAACTTTACCAGGAGCTAGACCCACTGATGATTCAAACCTACTTCCCAAAAGCTGGGGTTTCGGGAACCATCAAGCGTTCTTATGGCAGCTCAAAACTACCGTTGGTATTTGCCAAAACAGGAACACTCCGCAACAATCATAATCTCTCTGGTTTTTTGGTGGATTCTGAAAATAACTGGTATGCCTTTTCCATCATGGTCAACCAACACACCGCTGCTAATTCTGAGGTCAGAACAGGTATTCAAGAATTGTTGGAAGTACTAACTCGAAGGTTTAAGTAGTTGTCAATTTAATTGATTTCAGATGTATTGAGCGGCGATGATTTTATCTTTCAAAACTTCTCAATGTTGTTCGTCAATCTATGTTTGGTATTAAATTCATCATGCCTTTTTTCCCTTGTAGTTTTTCAGCCACAAGTCGAACTTCCTCCAGAACCCGTAACAAATTGCCACTCCACAATTTTCCGATTTCTTCTTCTGTGTATCCTCTTTTGACTAGTTCTAGCGTCACATTAAAGGTTTCACTAGCGTCTTGCCAGCCTTCAATCCCGCCACCGCCGTCAAAATCTGAACTAATCCCAACATGGTCAATCCCCATGTTTTTAACTAAGTAATCAATATGATCCACAAAATCGCTAACTGAGACTGGTGGCACTGATTTTTTCAAGGATTCTAACTCAGCTTGTGCGGCTTTTTGAAGCTGTTTATAGCCTTTGATATAGGCCTGAAGGCTGTCAAATGGAAGCGCCCGAGCCTGACGACGGTTCAACACTTCAAACCCTTTTTCTGTACCCAATGCTTTCAGTAATGAGTCTTTGGCCTTGGCAAAAGCTTCGTGTTTTTCTGTGTTGAGGTAGGCACTAAATGCCACGGTTTGAACAACCCCTCCATTTTCTTTGATCCAGCCCAATTGCTCATCATCAAGGTTGCGCGGGTGGTCACACAGTG
>JBMHCG010000005.1:0-4047 GCA_049890035.1 Flavobacteriaceae bacterium
TTTTTACCCGCGGTAACCATTGGATTTGGAAGTTCCTCTGTAAATCCTGAAAATTTAATTTTCGAAGATCAATTGAATACCGCCACAGGTTTTATCAACACAGAATCTATAGACCCCTTAGCACCGGTAATTAGCAATGTAAACTATTTTGATCTTGGTGCATCCTTCTTATTGCATACCGATAAGTTTATGGCTGGATTGACGTTAAAACACCTCAATAAACCTAATGCTTCTTATAACAAAGAAGTGCCTTTTGAAATGCCGATTAGTATTTCTGTACAAGGTGCCTACGAATTCGATCTGAATCCGTATGAGCGTCGTTTCTTGCCCCGCTATTCTTACCTTTATGCCTACGGTTCTTTTACAAAGTTCGGAGATGCACTGGTGATCTACCTTTCTCAAGATATTCAATTGGGAGAGTTTTCGGTAGGTCTTAGCCAGCAAGCGGCATCTTTAAATACGTTTGCTTTAAACAATGTAGGGGTTTCGATTGGCCTTGCCGTTGAGAATTTCGATTTTGGGATACTTTACAATTTCCCTTTTCAGTCTCCAGGAGCGGTTTATTCTCCCAGTATTTTTGAATTATTTGTCACGTTTGATTTCAGTATTTACAGAAGAAACCGAAGAGGACAATACAACCGTCTGCAGATCGATAATTACTACTAGATCTCTTTTGCCCCAATATTTTCGGAAATAATTCGTTATTAGTTATGAATATACTGTAATATATAGTATATTATAATATTCAAATCTAATAATTTATCCTACTATGAAGGCCCCAAAACTTCACTATTTAGGTGTTTTATGCCTATTTCTGTTTTTTTCAGCAACTTCATTCCTACAGGCTCAAGCAACAGCCATATTGTCTTCTACTGCAGGTAGTGGACAGCCGCTAGCGATTTGTGCTGGAGATACTTTCGAATTATTTTTGATTGGAGGAAGTGCTTCATCAACATTTGAATTTTATTCACAGCAGGCTACAGGAACAGGGGTGTTGCTTCAATCTAGAAGTAGCACCCGAAATTTTATTCCGCAAAATCCAATAACCGGAACTACATTTTATGCGCTTCAGTATGAAGACAGTACGTCTACTACGCCAACCACTACCAATAGTTTAACCCTTACTGTTGAGCCAGTTCCCTCATCTCCGCAATTGACTTCCTCCATTGTGGGTAGCTATTATTGCTCAGACCAACCAATAACGTTCTTGGCCAGTGGGGGGACGCACTATGCTTTTTATTTAAACGATATCCTTTTTCAAACCTCAAGTACGCTAGCCACTTTTCTTCCTTCACAACTCAACGGGCATACGGTAGTTACCGCAGAGGTCTTTAATGCTTCAGGTTGCTCAACCCAAGTGTCATTGACAATAGAAGAATTGGTTTTAACTCCCGGAAATATTAGGGGGGACCAAGTTCTTTTTGCTTCCCAGCTTCCTCAGGAACTAACCTCAATGGAAGAAGCGCAGCTAAATGGTGTTGACGTTAGTGCAACTAGTAGTGTAAGTTATCAGTGGGAAAGTTCATTAGACGGTTTACAATGGCACGAAGTCTTAAATGCTACGGGAGAAAGTTATCAGCCACAAAATCTAGTGGAGACTGTTTTCTTTAGACGTAGTGTAAGGGTGATGATTCAGGGATTGAGTTGTGTGGCATATTCCAATCAGATTTTAGTTCAGATTCTTTCTGATGAAGATGAGCAATGTGCTGCTGTATTATCGGTTACTATACCCTTTGTTCAAGATGTTGTGCTGTGTAATCCTACAATACAGGGTGCATACGTATTGACATAACGGGAGGGAATGCTCCTCATCAAATTCGATGGGAAACCAAGGATGCAAATGACAACTGGTTTGCCTTACCCCACTTGGATAACCTAATTTATGCACAATTTTTATCGGCCGGGACTTACCGCGCTCATGTCAGTTCTGTAGTCAGCAGTACTTTGATTTCTTGTACTTTATACGACATTACGCCAGAGATAACTGTAGCGGAGCAAAACCTTAGCATTATTTCATCATCGGTATCCTATGATACCTCAGATTGTTATGCATCTTTGAATTCTGGTGTTTTGTCCTTTGAACTCGAAAACACGATTATAGCCCGTCATAATAATCAAATTACTGTCGATACCCCCCCCTATTTTATCTGGATGAAAATCTCATCCCGGCAAACGCATCGTCTCTGTCTTCTGATTCATTGAGCAATCTATATCAATTGACGGGTCTTTCTCCGGGTTTTCATACACTAAGGGTAGAATCTTCAACCGTAAGCTTTTGTTCTGAAGAACTTATTTTTGAAATTGAAGAAATAGTACCCTTGCAATTTTAAGGGCAACAACTTTATGAAGTTGATCCTTGTTCGGGAACGGCTCAAATAGAAGTTCAGCTCGATGATATTCAAGGCGGTATTCCCTTTGAGGCGAATGGGGATGCTTTTTATGATCTCTCTTGGACCTATGTCCCGGAAGAAAGCGCAACAACTTTTCAACTCGGGATGCAAAACTTTGTAGGCTATACAATACCCAACGCACAACCCGGTCAATATTTCCTCAGCATTCGGGATGTCAATAATTGCGTACTTGAAAATGTAGCTGAACTTGAATTCCACGTAAATAATGATCAAGCAGCCCCCTTTGAAGTAAGTGGGGTGCTAATGGACCACGCAGGAGAGCAGGTGAGTGTATTGAATGATGGCTGTTTGGACGCAGGCGAAAATCCAGGAACCATTGGTCTACTGATCGAAAAAGGCATAGCCCCTTACACCATTCGGTGGCAGTATAAACTGTTAAACTCCAGTATTGCTTTTGTGCCTTTAAGTGAATATGACAATACCACGCATTTACCCGATCTGATCGAGGGGATCTATAAATTGGAAGTGCGTTCCCTTTCTGCAGGATGTTCAAACGTTGTAAGTCCCAGCCCATATTACTATACAGAAGAGTTTAGGATAGAACAAACCCCACCCGTAATCTTACAGTCCCCCCCCTATAGTTGATAGAAACCTGTGCGAAGGAAAAGCCGGGAACATCATTCTTGAACTGTTTAATAATCAACATGAAGAATTATTTTTTAGGTTAGGCGATCAGGTTCTCGATATCAGTGAAATTGTGGATGGACGGTATTATCACTTATTGGTAGAAGAACCAATAACCGAAGAAGAAGTCCTAGAAATAGTAAACACAAACGGTTGTGTTTTAGAGCGTGTTTCCATAGCTATAGCCATTGGGGAGGTAGATTTTTATCTTCAAGCATTGTCCTCTTTAGCCAACAATCACGTTCGCGTAGGGGAGGAGGTCGTATTTTTCAATACATCCAGTAGTCCTTATACCCGTTCGGAATGGAGTTTTGGCGATGGTTCAAATCGGATCGAGCGTGATCGGGTTTCAGAAACGATTTCGCCCACCTTGCATCGCTACTTGACAGAGGGCTCGTTTTCAGTACAATTAAAAATATTTAATGCAACAGGATGCTATAGTGAAGTCACTCAGCAAATCTATGTTGGCAAGGGCTATAGCATTCACACTCCCAATACGTTTACCCCAAATGATGATTTCATCAATGATCGTTTCCGGCCATTGATTACGGGTTTTGTTCAGGCTTCCTTGTCTGTTTATGACTTCCGAGGGAACCTTCTCTATTTGGAATTTCATTTCAAGGATGGGACGGCAAGATTGAGACCACAGGGCTTAAAACCTTTCTATACACCCTGACAGGTTATTTAAACGATCAAACCAAAATACAAGATACAGGCACTTTTATTTGAATTAAATGAGCAAAACATATTTTTTCTTCTTGGCGTTGATTCTCCAACATAATTGGGTTTATGGTCAATTTGAACCCGTACAAACCCTTTCCGTGCAGCAGCAGTTGTACAATCCAAGTTTTTTTGGCTTAAATGCCAGATCACAGGCAGGGATTACATACAATAAGATTAAAATCAGTGATACAGATATAGTAAACACGCGCTATGCTTTTGGGAGTTATTCGTTTGATGAACAATTTTTTAGTCTAGGGTTGGATTTTCGTACGTTCGAAAACGGATCTTT
>JBMHCG010000006.1:0-97916 GCA_049890035.1 Flavobacteriaceae bacterium
TTTAGAAATAAAGTTTTTCCCTTCAATGGTATAACCACAACGGGAACATTGCACCCCAAAATGGGATTGTATGATCACTTTGTCAGAACTCCCTTTGATTAACCAGCCTGAAACTTGCTGGCCATCTTTGGCGGGAAAAACGACATCCTCATAGGGTAGGTTATAATTCTCTGGATTGTCAAAAACAGGAGATTTCCCTGGTTTGATCATTAAATCGGAAATAGCTTTGCCAAACATACTTTCTAGTTTTTTTGACAAATTTCAATTAAAAGTGGTGCATACAGCCTAAACAAAAAGGCGAAAAAACTACACAAAAAGGCGTTAAGAGGGGGTGGGATGGTTCAGGCTGTCACTTTCGGCCCCCTTCTCCTCATCTAGTATGAGGTTGCCCTGTCATATCCGACTGGGGGCTACTACAGGCCATGGCTCGGGGAGCGCCAAACTCCGATACCGCTAGCACCTATCTCTAACTGTGTCTGCTGCTAAGCCATCAGATGCCTGAGATAGGGAATCTTCTTGCGAACAACTTAAAAACAATGCTAAAACAAAAAGAGAGGGATACATTTTTATTTCCATGCAGTTAAATTTTAAGCACATGGATAACAGAATACATTATTCTTCAAGAGGATGGGAAATTCCAACCTTAATAAAACTTTATAAGAAATAATGGGTTGTTTCCTGTAGCTTATCAACAAATCCTTTTTCTTTCAAATAAATAAATGGTCTTATTTGTCTTTTGATGGATCGCGACCAACCAACCGTTCCATCCAATCTGGAATGTAATTATTGTTGACGTCTTCTTCCATCCCCGTGCTTGTAGTGATGACGGCATACAGAATAACTCCGCCCACTAGAGTAACAGCCCCAATAATGACAACTACTATTTCACTCATGTCTAATCAGTTTATTTCTAGTAAGATACTAAATTTTTCATTTCCTTCGACCAATGGAATTTGTGTTTATTTCCGAAACACTTCTATGGTATCTCCTTCTTCATCGGTTACCTGTGCATAATCGAAATCTTCTGAGAAAACAACAAAGTTAATGGCGTTATCAATTAAGTAGCTTTGGGTTGTAGCAGAATAATCCGGCAGCGATTTTCTGTTTTCCCATGTAAACGCTTGGTTTACACTTTCTGAAACAACTCCAAAAATCAATGTCCCTGATTGGAGTGCAGTCCCATCTTCAAAAAAAGCCAAGGTCCCTTCAAAGGTGTATTCAATGCTCCTATCGCCCACCTCTTCATAATTGTACAAAGTAACTTCCCATTCACCAACAATAGGATCTAACAATCTTTCTGACTGGGTTTCTTTTGAACAAGAAAAAAGAATAAAGATGGTAGCAAAGACCCCTTTTTTCAACATCTCGGTGACATAATTTATTTCATCAAACAGTTTCATCCTCTTTGGCAAGCAACCCATTTGTGTCTTTGATTTGAGCAAATTCTTCATAAAGACTGGCTAAAGCCGTTTGATGAATGGTTTCTGCATCGAACGTTTCCCCATTCAGTCCTTTACGATCAAAGGTTGCCGTTGCATCTGATATAAGCGTTACGATATACCCATAATTCCCCGCCATTCGCGCGGTTGTAGAAACACAATGATTGGTGGTAAGCCCCACGATTACAACTTCCTTAATCCCAGAAGAATCCAAACGTTCTTTCAAATCCGTTCCAATAAAAGCACTGTTTACATTTTTAATCAGAATCGGTTCCCCTTCTTGGGGCTGAATTTCATCTTTCATCACAAAGCCCGGTTGGGAAATGTGCAGGGGAGAGCCCAACTCTAAGGAACTATGAAGAATATGAAAAACAGGCTGTTTTTTTGTTCGCCAATGCTCCAAAATGGCAACAATTTTTTTCTCAGCATCGGGATTGTTACGATTTCCTCCCCAATGAATTTGATTATCAAACCCCTTTTGGACATCAATGATCAGTAAGGCTGGTTTTGGCATGTTGCTTCTGTTTGGTGCTAAAAATACTAATTAACACAAATCTGATATTTGTTTATACCTGTAACTTATGAAAACGAAACTAAGACGATCTGTCATTTGTGTGCTTTTATCTTTGTTCGGTGCACATAGCAGCCGCTTTGTCACAATGCAATTCTAGCGTATCAAAAAGGGGCACTTGCGGAATGTCTTGTTGGCCAATCAGCAATTTTACTTCCGTACACCCTAATATAACTCCTTCTGCACCTTGATCGACCAAGGAGGCAATTACATCAAGATAATACGCTTTTGATGCTGGCAATAGGGTGTTGTGTGTAAGTTCTTCAAAGATAACGCGATCGATCTCTATTTTATCCTTCTCATTGGGAACAACCAAATCTACCTCACATTGTTTATAGGCTTCGAAATAAAAAGCATCTGTCATGACAGGATAGGTCCCAAGCATCCCTACTTTAGACATTCCCTTTGATCGTATGGTTGTTGAAACCGTTTCAAAAATATCAATGAAAGGAACTGTTATTGCTTTTTTTATTTCTTCTCGAACACGATGCATGGTATTGGTTCCCAAAAAAATATAATCTACCCCTGCAGCCTCCAATCGTCTTGCTTTTTCCACCAGATATTCCGCTGCTTCTTCCCATTTTTCCTCTCGGATACAGCGTTCGATAGTAGCAAAATTTACACTATAAATAATCATTTCAGGGAGCGCATGACCCCCCAAAATAGTATTGACTTTTTTATTAATCAGTTCATAATATTCCGTGGTCGATGCAGCGCTCATACCACCGAGTAAGCCTATTGTGTTCATACTCTTTTCTGTCAGCAAACGAAAATAAACGGATTTGATCATTCACACAATAAAGTTCTGCTTATTATTGTTTTTCCTTTTATGATGTGCTACGAATCAAAGGACCGGTAGGTCATAAATCCTCCGCTCTAGCTTTCTTGGTTTGTCTCATCTTTTGATAACATTCTTTTCTTTATAACTAGTATTCCATTGAAAGCCTTCTGATGTGAATTTTCTTTAGCTTTAGTACGTCTACTTATGATTTATTTACACAAGATTATACCACTTTTCTTTATGCCAATTATGGTGTTCATTGTCTTTTTTTCTTTTTGTATCATAAAGGGAAAAAAAAGAGGGTTGTATTTTTTACTGGCTATGTTATATATTGTTTCGACCCCTCTTTTTTCTAATTATGTTTTAAAAAAAGTAGAGGGTGATTATGAGTTTATTGATATGAACTCCATTAAAGAAGCCCATGCTATTGTCGTTTTGAGCGGTATGATGCGCATTAATGAAGAGGGAAAAAAAATTGCGGTTGAATGGGGTGATATAGATTGTTTCTTTGCTGGGCTCGAATTGTATCACGCCAATAAATCAAAAAGACTTGTCTTTACTGGCGGAACCTCTGCCTATAATAAAACGTTAACTACAGAAGGAGATCTTTTGAAAAATTATGCGCTCCTATACGGAATCCATGAAGATGCCATTCTCGTTACAAAAAACGTGTTAAATACATTCGATGAGTCTGTGGCCGTTTCAGAATTAATCGGAAAAAATAAAACGATCCTGTTAGTAACCTCCGCTTTCCACATGAAAAGAGCCAAACAATTATTTGAAAAACAAGGATTTACTGTGGACGGTTACAAGGTTGATTTTAAAACACCCCCTGCTTTAACATATAATCTAATTGATTTTATTCCTTCAGCAGGTGCTTTATTTAAATTAGAAATTGCCCTCCGTGAACTGTTAGGGCAGCTCTACTACAGTATCTAAAAACAAATCCGTTTCCTGTCTTCAATGACAGCGAAACTATCTTTTCTCCTTGTTTTACGGTGCCATTCCTCTTTGAAATGTTCCTTTTACGATACGAATGTAATCTTGGAATAATAAAGCATTTCCATGGTTTATTAATAAGAAGCACTGGCCGATTATTGTGTCGTTGCGGACAATTAATTGTTCATGCCTTAATAAGAGTTCAATTACCGAACTCAGGTCATTTTCTGATTTTCACATTGTACCATAGAATCCTTGAATGAATTTGTCAATAAATTGGGGGTGTTGTTCCAAAAACTGTGGAAAACGATTCGCATTTAAAATAAGCAACCCTCCTAAACGGAAGGTTGCTTTTCGTAATCTATTTGTTTATTGTTGGTGGTTTACCAACCATTCCCATGACAGACCCAACAAGAATGGTTTTTTCGTTGCTTTCATTTTTAGCTGTATGCCAGGTGTTGGGCTCCCCAATGTAGCTTTCCCCAGCTTTTGTAACCACCTTTGTTCCATCGGAATATTCTACCGTAAACTCCCCTTGAAGAACGACCCCAAGATTAAACCCTGTGTGCTTATGGGTAGGGAAACTTTGTCCGGGTTCCAGTACCACAATGGCAGAGGTTATTGCAGCATCTCCCTTCGGATATTTGATTTTCTTGCCCAATGAATTTAATGTTTCTCCTTGGTCAATAAAACTTGTTTTTTCTGTAACGGAGGGAACAATATCTGAATAATTATACCATTCTGATTGCGATTGAATTTTGCCCTTTTCATTAAAAAATAATACCGAGTAATAATCCAATTCCGTGGGCTGACCTGTCAGTGCGTAGTTTGATTTCCATGTTCCATATACTCTCACATCACCATTAGGCCTCATTTCTTCATCTAACCCCGCATAATACTGAGCATTTGTAAACGCTATATTATCATATAAATCGTTAAATAATTTCATTTGAGATTCCCATTGTTCAACTGATAATGAATCCATTCCAGACATGGGCGGAGTCCATAAAAAGTTGGCATCGACAAAACTTTTCATTTTATCAATTTCATTATTTGAAAATGCCTCAAAAAACTTCTCTGCGGTTTGGGTGTTTTTTTTGAATTTCTCTAATCCCATTTTATTTGATTCACAAAAAACAAATACAATAGGAATGAAGAATAAAATTAATTTTTTCACTTTTAGTTGGTTTTATGGTTACTGACTTTTGTTATGCACAATAGTGCGTGATCACTATATGCAACATGCGGTTTTAATTGAATTTGATTTTTTTCGTTTATGATTTTAATTCTCCTCGCTGGGAAACATAAAAGAGCCCTGCTACGGGCACTAATGTCAAAATCATGATGATCAATGGAGGATGTGCCGACCCTCCAGATATCAGCGTGACAAAGTCTGGTAAAGTCCAAAAAAGATGCACGATGAACAAAATAAATGTTGCTGACTGCAATGCTTCCAATGTTTTCAATCGCAATGCATAGACTACCGCAATTAAGGTACCCGCAAAGATGAATCCAAAAATATAAATCATCATATCCAATACCTCTAATGCCGGTGGGCTCGTTGACAACCCTTCTATATTAAAATCATTTATCATTTGATCTTTCATTTCTCCTCCCATTTTTGCTAATACTAGAGGGATAAATTGGATACAATCCAAGATCAGTGTAAATATAAGGACGGTTCTGAAGTTCTTCATTTCAATTGGTTTATGGTTAATTACCAACAATATACGAATTACTTTTTGAACCTCACGACAAGTATATCCCAATGACTCCGTAAAACCTTTTGGCTACGCGTTTGTCAAAAAGGCTCTAATTCTGTCCATTATACAATTTTATTCTCCCTCCCCCCGAGAGCAACCGCTCTTCTCCCTACTCGCGCACACGAATGCGTTTGGAGTCTTCCTGCTCGGTAATTCGCTTTTATCAATTAATGCCAGTCTAATCTAGGCAATATCTATCTCCAATTTGATAGTCGTTAAATTCTTTTTCAGTGACCTCACCTGAAAAAGGTTGCCCTCCACTATCATCAAATCCTCCTGTCGTTGTATTACCCCAGTTATCACCCCAGTAGAAATAATATCTCCCCTTTGTTGTTTCCTCTTTGAATGTAATTGTAATACACTCGGGCGGGTTACAAGAATATACTATCGGTACGAGCAGAACGATCATTTTTTTCATGCTTAGTGGCAGCTTTTTTCTTTCCTTTTTTTGTCAATATAGTGCATCAGTTTGGCGTGGCCTTGGTCAGTCTCTCCGTCTTGTTTCGAAGAATTCGCCGCTGCGATATCGAATACATTTTGTAAGTCACTGCAATCGTAAGAATCAATTTTTTTCTTTAATGCAGGATCATAATTATTCCAATCAGGTTCCATGTCGGCACAAGAGCATGTACAAAAGAAAATCAACATCAAAGAGACTTTTTTCATCTATCTATGAGGTGTTCTTTTCTTTTACTTTCTTGTAGATTTTTTAAAAACTGCATTGAGCGAAAAATTGGCCCCTGTTGAGGCGATAAAAAAAGGAATGAAATAATTTAGGACTGTTTTGGGTTCCTCTTCAGGGATTAAAAAAATTATTATTACTGGTATAATAATAGTTAGTCCCGCGATGACTATATGTTGCTTCTTAGTCAATCGCCCTTGTTGTTTTTCCCACCAGCTTGTTACTTTTTTCATTACTGTTGGCTAACTATTGCCGTTGAAAAATAGTGATTCCGTTCAATTACAATTTGACCTATTGACATGCCTATAATTGCTTTTAGAAAAGAATAAAAGAATTTTTCTTTTGGTGTTACATCTTCTTTCCCACTCAATTTCCAGTCATTTTTAAAGGGGGTATTTTTTTTCATTGGTCTAATGGTTCTTTTTTTTGTTCTTTAAATTTACTAAATCATTTAAAGGATATAAAACGATTCAACTTATTTAGTGCTGTGTTACAATTTATCAACATGAGTCGCTAATTTTTAGTATAATTCAGTCAATACAACACCCATGCTTGCATCGAATCTACTTGATTATCCTGTACTCTTTTATGGGATTTAGATGGTACATCAATATGATCTCTTTATTACTTAACGGGGAACAAATCCTTTTTTATGAAGAAATTGCAGTAAACCCTTACCCACCAAAGCAATCACTAAGCCAGTTCGGGTTCCGTACTTAAAAATAAAAATCCCGCTTCGGAGGTATACCGTAGGAGGTTCTATTTCTTCTTGATAAGTAAATACCCTCCTCCGCACAGACAAATCAACGCGATAAGTAGACCCAAATCCATTTTAACCCGCTGAATAATAAAAGAATATGACCAACGCTAGTTTTTTGATAATACCTAACAAGAAAGCACACTTAATAAATGTTCCTTTGTTCATCTTTCTAAATTAAAAAATTATGAAAAACAGCAGCTATGTCAACAAGATGACGACATGGTAAAAAGGGCTATAAATAAATCAATGCAGAAAGAATATATTCAATCCTGATAGATGCATTATATGTCACACAAAAGATGCTTTCATCAATTTTTACTATACACAACCTACATACTTTGGAACGGGAAGAAATCAAACGAAAAAAATATTCCCTTATCAATAATTTGAATTCAAAAGAACGTCAAGGAAGCGTAATAGGTTATAGGTGCTTATTTAGCATTAATGTAATTTGACAAATTAATTAAAGACTTGGATTTGTTTCCTATCATAGAAAATTTAATGAAATCGATTCGCCCAAAAAGAAAGGTAAGGCTTTTATTAGTATACCTGAACTGCATTAATCAACAAATTTTGTTTTACCAAACAGGTTTGAAAAAAGGCAACCTTACCCTTCAGTAGCTTTTGCAGATTCAAGTTAAAATTAGGAAATTATCTACGTGATAACTCTTTTTTTGTTTAATATTTATAAACAATTGTTTAAACAAAATTTTGGTTGAATGCTAAAGGGCAGGATGGGTAACCGAGGTATAAAATGCTGATAGGGCATTCATTTAAAAAAAGTTTGACTCCCCTAATAAATAATACTAAAAAACCTTGACCTGTTGCAAAGGGGGTATGAGGATGATTTAGGTTGTTTTCCTTAGTGCAGTATAGAATGCCAAAACACTAATAAATGCCTAAACTTAATGAAGAGATTTTGCTATTGATCAGAGGGGTAACGTTTAGATCGAATTTAAGATTTCTTGATTCTTGAATATTTTTAGTTTTTTTTCTGGGGGCATTTTAGTTTCATTAACCATTCTTTTTGCTAGTAAGGAAACCGGTAAGGGTTTTTGTGATTTCAGGAATCCCAAATTATTGAATCCCATGATCACTCTTAGGGCCAGTTTCTCGCCATTTCTTAGCAATTCATCTTGACGAATTAAACTCGGTGGTTGGAAAATGTATATTGATTTAAACTTGAGTTTCTTGACCGATTCCTCTAGCTTTCCTTTCATTTTTAAGTAGAAAAAGGGCGACTTTGAATGAGCCCCACTAGAAGATACAAGAGCGTATCTTTTCACACCATTTTTGGAAGCGAACTTGGCAAATTCATATTGATAAGTATAATCCACTAGAAATTGTTTGTCTTTACTTCCAGCTGTCTTTAAAGTGGTCCCAAAACATGAAAACAAAACATCGCCCTTTATTAATTCTTTATAGCACTTCATTTTCGAAAAATCAATTGTATACGATGTTAGTTTTTTGTGGCTTATTTTAGGTTTTTTTCTGACAAAAACGAAGACCTTTTTGTAGTCAGGGTCCTCTAGCAAGCACCTTACTAGTTCCTGGCCCGTGGCACCCGTTGCTCCCAATACAATGGCACTAAGATTCTGCATCGTTATGATTGTTTTTAAATATCATTTATTGAGCTCTATGCACCGTTCTGGCCTTATTTTGACACCCTATACGCATTTAAATGCCTTCTCATCAAAGGAATAAAAATAAACGGGAAATAAGACAGAATAAGCATTGCGGGGTATCCATAAGGCAGTGTTGGACTGTCTTCCTTTGAATCTAAGATTTGATAAGGTTTACTCCCAGAATGATGATGGTCGGAATGTCTTGTCAATTCAAACAATAGAACACGTCCAAAGATATGATCAGAATTCCAAGAGTGTGACGGATTAACGCGCTCGTATCTGCCATTGTCAAGGCGTTTTCTTCTTAGGCCATAGTGAGAAAAATAATTTTGTGCCTCTAGAACTGATATCCCATAAACAGCGGACAAAAAGTAAAAACCCGTAACGCTGAATCCATAGAAATAGTTAATAGTTAAAAATAATGCTATTGTAAGAAAAGAATAGAAGATCATAGGATTAAAAAAAACATTCTTGTTCGCCCTTGTTAATCGTTCGTGTTCAAATCGCCAAGCTTTAAAATACCCTCCAATTTGTGAACGCAAAGCAAAAAAATAGAATATGTCTCCTTCTTTAGCAGAACTCAGGTCATTCGGCGTACCAACATCTCTGTGATGGCCTCCATTATGATAGGGGATAAAATGATTTTGAATGGCAGTCAATAACATGATGTGGCCAAGGAAGGTCTTAAAGCTATCTTTTGTTTTATGACCCAGTTCGTGTCCTATATTGATGCCGTTGACCCCAAGAATTGTTCCCATCATTAAAATATAAGCAACCAATTCTATGTTGCTAATTCCCTCCTTACTTACCACTTGAAAAAATGAATAAACAACAAATAGATGCAAAGGAACAGAGATAAATAGCACCAAATCATAATACACATCTTCAGCGGCTAACTCTTTCTCGATAGAATCAAGGTTGATTTTATTAGGAGAGAAAATGAACTCTAGAACAGGAATAGCGACATATAAAAAT
Organism: Flavobacteriaceae bacterium; assembly: GCA_049890035.1. GTDB lineage: Bacteria > Bacteroidota > Bacteroidia > Flavobacteriales > Flavobacteriaceae > UBA11891. Next base: position 9,536 of record JBMHCG010000006.1, read on the forward strand.
AGTAAGCCAAAGTACGCTTGTATATCATTTGAGTTAAACGTTATGAGACCCAGAAGAGGGATAATATAAGCCCCAAAATATTTGAACTTTTTCATTTGTAAACTAGTTAGCATGTCAATATACAAATAAGTCTTGGAGACTGTACAACGTTAATTTAAGGTTCCTCTAATGTCCCATTCCCAAGAGGCGAAACATGGGGACAGTCACGTTGCTTTAACCATCCTTGTGCCGTTAATTATAAAATCCATAAGATCTCGTTTGTTGGGTGTTACAAGGAATATTTCCACGATTCCATAAAAATATTTTTTGGGTTCGTAATAAAGTAATACTACTATATGAGAAGATAAGCTGTTGCGATTCAGGATCAAGACTTAGCGTGAGCACACACTGGTGGGTAACCTTCACTATCTAACATACTAATTATAGTCGTCATAAGGGCTGTTTAATTTAAAAAATACCTCAGTTTATTAAACTGTAGAAACCATTGCTTAAAGTTACTAAAAACAAAGCCCTCACTAATGTGAAGGCTTTTTCTGTTGGTGGTCCCACCTGGGCTCGAACCAGGGACCAACTGATTATGAGTCAGCTACTCTAACCAACTGAGCTATAGGACCTTTTATGTGAATGAAAGACGAAAAATATGACACTCACATTGTTGCTTGTACCGCGCAATGAAACAAACGATACAACAACATTTCAGTTGGTCAAAAATAAAAAATATAAGTTGTTTTTGGTGCCAACAACACAGGTTTTTCGTCACCCCGTCAGGAGGAAAGCAACTGAGAACTTAAAAATCACCCCTATTCGGCTCCTTGGGGAAAGTTTCAAAGTATAGGGGTGAATTATGTTTTATCAAACGAAACGACTTCTTTTATGGCAACTTGATAAAGACGCTCAAACTGCTGCCAAACGGCTTCTTTCTCTCCTTCCCTCACCGCAATATAATACACATGGTTCATTCCTGATTCTTGACCAAGGATCGTAATGCCTTTTTCTTTGATTATTCGCATCACCCGATTCATCGAAGCATGATCAAATGTTATTTGATAGAAAACATCCTTTGTTCTTTCTACGATAGGTGCCGCATCAAGAGTTCGCTTTGCTGAATATTTATAGGCTTGTTTTAAACCGCCAACACCTAACTTAGTACCACCAAAATAGCGAACCGATACGACCAAAATATTGGTTACATCAAACGATCGAATCTGTCCGTGAATACTTACCCCTGCGGAATTTTTGGGTTCCCCGTCATCATGCACTTTAAAAGAAGTATTTCTTGTGCCCACCTGCCAGGCATAACAAAAATGCCCTGCTGAAGGATGCTGTTTTTTCAGTTTTTCAATCAACGGTTTCACATCTGCCTCCTTCGAAAGAGGGAAAGCATACCCATAAAACTTACTCCCTTTTTCTTTTAAAAAGGATTCCTCAGAGGGTTTGTCGATTGTCTTATAAGTATCCTCCAAAAATCATGAATTTAATCGCAATAAAAAGGCTTTCACCTGAGTAGGCTTGCTGAATAAAGAAAAAATCCGGTAATACAACATAGAATTTACTCCTGTATCTCTGTTTTGGCTGCGCTGTTATTCAGCTTGAGTCTAAGAATGATTTCACTGGATCGCAGTACATTGGACCCTGATGTGCTCCCCGTCGGAAATTCACTGGTGATTCCAACCAGATAATTGTTAAACGACATCAGAGCAATTATCGAATAAAAGCCGGACGTTCGATAAGCAGCACCAATATCAATCTTATTTTTCCAACTGGCATACGCTGTGATTTCAGTTGCGGAGGGCAGGCCATCGGGTTGGCGATAAATAAGTGACGGTTTCAAGAAAAGATCTTTCGCTGCTTCAAAAGAACTCCCTGCTGCTAAAAAGAGGGCCCGACGATCGCCAAAAACGTTTATTACCGAATCACTGTTGGTGATGTCCATCAATCTTGGAATGGAAGCAGACAGCCAAAATGTTTCCGCCATCAAAACGGCTCCTGCACCCACATTGGGAACCGTACTGTTGAAAGCTGATGTCGGGTAGGATCGATTCGTGGGAATGTAAGGAACGAATCCTTGATTTCCCGAACTAAAGAAAAGAGTTCCCACTTTTACTCCCACCATAAAAAAGGCTTTCTCAGCCACTTGAATACGATACGACAAGTCAATATTGGTCTGTGTTTGGCTTTCATTTAAAAGCTGATCCGAAAGAATCGAAAAGCCAAAACCTAGATTGTTTTTTCTTACGCTCGAATAGGTTAGTGCGACATTCGTTGGAGAGCCCTCAATAGCTTTCCACTGCCTTCTGGACTGAAGCGTAACCATTTTGCTTTCTTGATTGCCCGCAAAAGCAGGATTGAACACATTCATGTTGTAATTGTAAAAAGAAAAATACGACTCCTCTTGGGCGGTTAATGCGGTGGCAATGAATAGCGTTAGGGCCGTTGCTGTTCTTTTTATATTCATCCGTAGCAAGCCAATCAATACGATTACAAATTCTCTATATTTTCATCAAGCCAGGCCAAGCGATTCGAAATCCATCCCTTTAGATAGGCTATTTCCTCCTGATGGGTGCTCCCAACAAAATTGTTGGGCCAGACATAGGTTCCTAAAACAGGCCAACGATTAAAATTCCCCCTTCGGCTGCCTGATGCCTCAAAAAGTAGGACATAATCATCGATGCGTCGAAAAATATCGCTTTCTCCAAATTCTGCGATTCGAAGCGCTTGCCAGCGGCTTTTCACCTTGTCTCGAAATGCCGGATCCATCAACAAACGATCCCACCAAAATGGAATTTGCCAACGGTCTTCTGGGCATCTTTCATTGAATTGATAGGCCCATACATCACTAGCCCCTCCCTCACAATAATCGGCATTGCCAAAAGCTAAATTAAAATCCCAAATAGGGCCCATTTCTATCGGCTTGTTTTTGTCTTTTAAGATCCAAGTACTCAGACGATACCCATCCACATTGTTGGCCAATTCATTCAACAAAAAGAAGTCTACGAAGCTGTCACTATCAATGAAGGGGGCATATCCAATTGCTGGGTCTGTAAAGGCTTCTGAGGCTAATGCTTTTTCAAAATCCCCCACATAGGTCGTGATATAGTTTCGCTGCTCTGGAGTAAGATCCTCAGCATCAGGCGTGTCAAACAAAAAGTAAACTTTTTGATTGTTTATCGATGCGTTTGGAGGGTACAAAGAAGCAAAGGAATTGCCTTCGGTATAGGCTGTTTCCTTATCTATTTTTATGATATAACCGCCCGTTAGGTCTTCCCCCTCAATTTCAGACTTTTTTAATTTGTTTATATCAATTCTGTTTTTGTCGCGCTTTAATTTTTCCATCAATAGATACAAGCCATCGAAAGATTCATTAAGAGTCAACTCTACAAAATGCAAGCGTGAAGAATACCGTCCAATGGCCCTCGATAGATCGTAAATAAGTGCATTTCGAATCAAACTCTTGTCGCTATAAGGAGCATGCAATATCCAATCTTCTTCTTCTGGAAGAGACAAAAGACTGACATCAACATCCTCATTGTTTGCGTCTCGCGTTTCAAATCCGTACTGTTTTTTGGGAAACATTTGAGAAGACTGTCCTCTAATTTCTATCCCTATATTTCCATTAAAAACAACAGAGTCTTGCCGCTCAATGAGAAATGTGGCGTCAATTTTGGGCTCATCGGGTATTGCTATTCCCTTGGTGTCGATAAATACCTGGGGAAGACGGTCACTTGGATCGATGCTTACTTCTTCTTCATTGGCTGTCGCATCATCAAGAGCTGGACTGGAACAACCGACAAGCATGACAAAAAAAACACCAACGCTCAAAAAAAAGCAACACTGTGGGATTCTCTTTGTTTTCACGGTAAGCAATTTCGTCATAAAATAAAAAACGAGCCCCCTTTCCCGTTGGTTTGGCACACGAAATTGCTGCTTAATGGCCATCGTGATAGTGCCTTACATCATAAAGGTTGTCTTTGTGCTCAACAATCAATGCCATAAATTCATTCCATTTTTCTGCACCCATACTTTGTCTTGTTGCTTTGAATACCTCACTAAAGGTATGCATCAATTCTTGTTGTGTTTTGGCTGTAATAAAATAATTCATATTCCACTCGTCGCCCCATCCGTGACCCAACAATCCAAAGTTTGAAATTTTCCCCTGATCCACCATTTTGTCAAACTCAGGCACAAAATAGGTTTCAAATAGGGAATAGGCCTTTGTCTGATCCTTGTAATGAACTTTGTTATAATTCATCATCATGGTTTGTGCGCTGCTGGAAGTAGCGAAAAGAACAAGTAAAAAGAAAAAAGAGGGTTTCATATAAAACAGGTTTAATGGTTTTCACCTAAAATACACCTTATTTATTAAACGGGCTGCTTTTGTCGCTCAGTCGCAGCTTCGTATCTTTGAAAAAAATGCTTTGAAAAAAAAACCTGATTCTGTTGTTTGGGATGATACCACAGATTCCTTTGTGGCCAAGTTGCTGCCCTACGCTAGCTCAGTCAGTGGCCCTTTGATTGAAGTTCCAAATGTCGATGCCTTCAAAAGAAAAGGCGTTGAAAAAGCCTCTAAAATTCTCCACGCTGAATTGGAGGAGCTTCAAGAACGCATCAAACATTTTGTTGCAGAGGCCAGCAACACCCAACGGGTGTATGCGGCAAATTATAAATTTGAACCCATCGTTGGGGAAACCTACCACCTCTACGAAGGCGATACAGGTGATTTTTTATCCATCATACCTCCCTCACAATGGCGAAAAAAACACGTTGGCAGCTACCGTTTGACCTCTGATTTTAAATGGGAGGGTCTCTCTGAAATGAAAGAATAAAAAACCCTCATCTTGTTTTTTAAACAATTTTCCCTATACGCATTCCTCCAATGAAAAAATGGATAGAAATAGGTGCGCTCAACGGGCCTATCATACAGCTCCTGCCTCTGGAGATATCGCACGGCGCGGCTTTACTAGAAGCTGCTTCAGACGGTCGCCTTTGGGACTTATGGTACACCTCCGTTCCATCCTCGAGGACAATTGATGCCTACATAACAGCCGCTTTGGAGGAAAAAAATGCAGGCAATTCGTATCCCTTTGTCGTATGGCACAAACAAAAGCAACAGATCATTGGCAGTACCCGGTTTTACAACCTACAACCTCAGCACCGACGTTTGGAGATCGGTTATACTTGGTATGCAAAAACCTACCACCGGACTGTGGTTAATACGGAATGTAAATACCTCCTTTTGGAACATGCTTTTGAATCCCTTCAGTGCATTGCTGTTCAGTTTCTCACAGATTGGCACAACCTCCGGTCTCGAAAAGCGATCCTGCGATTGGGTGCCAAACAAGATGGTGTTTTGCGCCACCATCGCCTCAACGCCGATGGAAGCTATCGAGACTCTGTGGTGTTTTCTATTACAGATCATGAATGGCCCAGTGTCAAAAAGTCCTTGGCTTATAAATTGAGCCGCTAAAACAACACCGCCTTTTCCTTTAGATATTCCTTACTTTTGTAACATGCAGACAGAAAGCCCACGGCAGAAAAAAATAGGTGCCCTACTTCAAAAAGAAGTGGCTCAACTGCTACAAGCAGCCGTTCGTAAACAAGGCATCGCCAACCTCATTGTGTCTGTCACCAAAGTAAGTGTTACCATCGATCTGTCTATGGCCAAAATTTATCTCAGTATTTTTCCTTCAGACAAGTCAGACTATTACCTCAGTGCGCTTCAGGAAAACCGCTTTCAGCTCAAACACGACTTGTCACAGCTCCTCAAAAACCAACTCCGCCGGGTACCTGAGCTAAACTTCTTTCGAGACGATTCCTTGGATTATATTGAAGCGATCGAAAAAAACTTAACCGATCCTGACAACCCGATTCAGCCAAAACCCTCTAATTAGACGCCATGAGCATTGCCCTTCGGATTGCATGGCGGTATTTTTTTACGAAAAGCAAGCAAACCGTTATTAACCGGATCAATGCTATTGCTGTTATCGTTGTCGTCGTTGCCAGTGCCGCATTGTTTATTGTTCTTAGTGCTTTTAGTGGTTTAAAAGAATTTGGGGTGAGTTTTACCAGTGGGCTGGATCCCGACTTCAAGCTGGTTCCGGAACGAGGGAAGACGTTTCTTTTGGATTCAACAACCCGTCAAGCCTTAGACAAAATGAAAGCAGTCACAGACTGGTCTCCCGTCATCGAAGAAAAAGTCTTTTTGTCTTTTGAAGCGAAAAACCAAGTAGCTTACCTCAAAGGGATCCCAAAAAACTATCCCCAAATAGTGCCTGTTGACAGTCTTGTTGTTGTTGGTGAGTGGCAGGAAATGGATGCATCGAAAACAATTCTCGGTTATGGCCTTGCTTCGGCCTTAGGCCTGGGGGTTTTTGATTACGACTCCTTTTTGGACATTACCGTCCCCAAAGAAATCCAATCAACCCTGGGAACCAATACCCGTTTAAAAACCTTGTCTGCCTTTGTTGTTGGGTTGTACCGAATCAGTGATGATTTGGATAAAAAATTTGTCTACGCTCCCATAACATTTGCACAGGAACTCCTTGATTACAGCCCCCATACCTATAGTGCAATTGAGTTTCGTGCCCCACGTATCACAAAATCCGTTTTGAAGCAACAGCTCCCCATTGCCCTGCATGACGGGTTTGTCTTAAAAAACCAAAATGACCTCAATGCGGCATTTTATAAAATGTTACAAACCGAAAACCTGGCCGTATATGTTATTTTTACGCTGGTTTTGATCATCGCTCTTTTTAATGTCGTGGGAGCTCTTCTGATGATGATTGTTGACAAAAAACCCCATTTTTCCATCTTCTATGCAGTGGGACTTACCCCCGAACAGATTCGCGCTATTTTTTTCTATTTAGGGTGCTTAATCAGCTTTTGGGGAGGGCTCATTGGGGGTGTCTTGGCTTCTTTCATCGTCTTGATCCAACAGCTTTTACCTTTTGTCTTTGTTCCAGGAACACAAATTGCCTATCCCGTCCGTTGGGAACTGTTTAATTTTGGAGTGGTTTTGTCTACCGTATGTGTCCTAGGATCCTTCGCTGCTTTTTGGGCGACAAGGAGATTCGGTTCGTCCTCTCATACAAACTGATAATCCCCCCATTTGTCTAGCACCGCATCCAAAGCGGCAAAAACATCTTCCGACGCATCGGAGGTAACCATACGACTGCGATATGCTTTAAAATTGGGAATCCCTTTAAAATAGTTTGTGTAGTGGCGGCGGGTTTCGAGGACACCGAGAACTTCGCCTTTCCAATCAATGGCCATTTGCAAATGACGGCGGGCTGCTGTGACCCGCTCTTCCATAGTGGGGGGTGCGGCATGGACACCGGTCTGTAAAAAGGTTTTAACTTGATTAAAAAACCATGGATTGCCAATACTGGCTCGGCCAATCATCGCGCCGTCTAGGCCATAATCATCCCGCATTTCTTGGGCCCGTTCGGGGGTGTTTACATCGCCGTTCCCAAAAACGGGGATGTGCATTCTTGGATTGTTTTTTACCGCTGCTATCGGCTTCCAGTCGGCATTGCCTTTATACATCTGGGCTCGAGTGCGACCATGGATTGAAATGGCGGCCACACCAACATCTTGCAAACGTTCGGCTACTTCAACGATTTTTATGGAGTCATAATCCCAACCCAAGCGGGTTTTGACCGTTACCGGCAGGTGGGTGCGTTTGACCATTTCGGCGCTGAGCTTGACCATCAATGGGATGTCTTTTAAAATTCCCGCACCGGCCCCTTTGCACACTACTTTTTTGACGGGGCACCCAAAATTAATGTCAATGATATCAGGGCCTGATTTTTCTACGATATCAACCGCCTGCAGCATGGCGTCCAAATTGGCCCCAAAAATCTGAATCCCAACAGGGCGTTCTTTTTCATATATGTCCAGCTTTTGAACGCTTTTGGCTGCATCTCGAATCAAGCCTTCGCTAGATATAAATTCAGTGTAGACAACATCGGCACCATTTTCCTTGCACAAAGCCCGAAAAGGAGGGTCGCTAACATCCTCCATGGGGGCTAGCAACAAGGGGAAGTCTGGTAATTCTATGTCTCCTATTTTTGGCACAAGCTACATTTTGCACAAAAATACGGAAAAGATCATTTTGCCAAAAAAGCTTCATCCAACATGCCTGAGGCTTGAAGGGCCGATTCAAAATCTGAGTCCCAATAAGCAAGAACCTCCCCTGCTTTTAAGTGGTAGATCCGTGGCGGCGCTTGACCAATTAGATCAAAAAAAGTATGAGCGTCAATAAAAGTATAGGGAAAATCGGTCAGGGTTTTGGTTTTAAAGTCCGAAACGGTGGTCTTCCCTTCTTGATAAAAGAGCACAAACAACAATGGAAATTTTTGATATTTTTTTTCTAATTGCCCCATTAGAGCCGCTACTTCCTGACAATGCACGCAGTCAAGATTAAACACGGCCACAAGGTGCTCTCCTTGCGCCAAATCTATCCGACCGTGGCCTTCAAAACGCGAGTATTCTGCAAACCGAAAGGTCTTATGGTTGGGCATAGGTAGTAGCATCTGGGAGCCCATCCAACACAGCAGCAACAACAGAACAGGGGTTTTAAACTGAATTTTGACCCGTTTTGCTTGTAACAAAAGAAAGGTTGCCATCGCCATCAGCAAAATGTTTTTTAAAATAGATTCTTTAGGGGACAGGGCTATCATTTCTCCAAAACAACCGCAGTTTTCGGTACTGCCCATAAACCAAAGAAAGCCAAGCTGTACCGTAAAGCCCGCTAATAAAAACAGTGAAAATCCAAGCGCCACTCGCTGGTAGCGCGGCCACAGCAATAATAGTCCCAGTGCTGTTTCCAGACCGATGAAAAACCGAGTTAAGTAAGCTGCAATTTCACGTGTCGGAGCCAATCCTTGATCCATCAGCGTGAGGTCAAAATAGCCCGGAGCTATCGCTTTGGTATACGCTGAAAAGAGAAAACTACCAGCAAAAAGAATTTGCAAAAGGGGGAGAAAGAACTTCATGTAGGTCAAATCCTTTTATAAAGATACAAAACTTGGGATTAAGGAACTTTGCCACTGGACAAAGATGTATATTTGTATTGCTATGAAAGACGGTGCCGAGATGAAGAACATTAGAAATTTTTGCATAATCGCTCATATCGACCATGGAAAAAGCACCCTGGCCGATCGACTCCTTGACTTTACAGGAGCCATCAGCGATCGAGAAAAACAAGACCAACTCCTAGATGACATGGATCTGGAACGAGAACGCGGGATTACCATTAAGTCTCACGCCATCCAAATGAACTATACCCACGAGGGGGAAGCATATGTCTTCAACTTGATCGACACCCCAGGGCATGTTGACTTTTCTTATGAAGTGTCTCGATCCATTGCGGCTTGTGAAGGGGCATTGCTCATCGTAGATGCTGCACAAAGCATCCAGGCACAAACCATTTCCAACCTGTATTTGGCTTTAGAAAATGACCTGGAAATCATTCCAGTGCTCAACAAGATCGATCTGCCTTCTGCCAATCCAGAAGAAGTGACTGATGATATTGTTGACTTGTTGGGTTGCGACCCAGAAGAAGTCATCCCGGCTTCGGCCAAAACGGGATTGGGCATCCAGGATATTTTAACCGCCATAGTAGAACGCATCCCTGCCCCCAAAGGCGACCCCCAAGCCCCCCTTCAAGCCCTTATTTTTGACTCTGTTTACAATCCTTTCCGTGGCGTTGAAACGTATTTTCGTATCCTTAATGGTGAAATACGAAAAGGGCAAAAAATTCAATTTATGGCTACGGGCAAGGATTATTTTGCTGATGAAATTGGCACCCTACGCTTGCAACAAGAACCCCAGCAGAAAATTGGTGCGGGCGATGTGGGCTACCTCATCACAGGAATCAAAGAAGCCAAAGAAGTAAAAGTTGGAGATACGATAACCGCTACAGAAAACCCCACGCCTATTGCGATTTCGGGTTTTGAAGAAGTCAAACCCATGGTTTTTGCTGGAATTTATCCGGTAGACACCGAAGACTATGAAGAACTTCGGGCAAGTATGGAAAAACTCCAGCTTAATGACGCCTCCTTGGTATTCCAGCCTGAAAGCTCCGCAGCCCTGGGCTTTGGTTTCCGTTGTGGGTTTTTGGGGATGCTCCATTTAGAAATCATTCAGGAACGCCTCGAACGCGAGTTCAATATGAGTGTCATTACGACGGTTCCCAACGTATCCTACCATGCCTTTACAAAAAAAGAACCCGACACGATCTTGCCGGTGAACAATCCCTCCGATTTGCCCGATCCCTCCTATTTGGATCGTGTGGAAGAGCCTTTTATCAAAGCCACCATCATCACCAAATCGGACTATGTTGGCAATGTTATGTCGCTGTGTATTGAAAAAAGGGGAACCATTACAAATCAGACCTATCTGACAACCGAGCGGGTTGAGCTAAGCTTTGATCTGCCTCTTGCCGAAATCGTCTTTGACTTTTACGACCGCTTAAAAACCGTGTCAAAAGGCTATGCTTCTTTTGATTATTCGCCCATTGGTATGCGCAGCTCCAAACTGGTCAAGGTTGATATTCTCCTCAATGGCAATCAGGTAGACGCCCTTTCGGCCTTGATTCACGCTGACAATGCCTATACTATTGGCAAAAAAATGTGTGAGAAACTCCGAGCCTTGATCCCAAGACAGCAGTTTGATATCCCCATCCAAGCGGCCATTGGGGCAAAAATCATCTCGCGTGAAACGATCAAAGCCCTTCGAAAAGATGTTACCGCCAAATGCTATGGGGGAGACATTACCCGTAAACGAAAACTGCTTGAAAAACAGAAAAAAGGGAAAAAGAAAATGCGTCAAGTCGGGAATGTAGAAATTCCTCAACAAGCCTTTATGGCCGTGCTCCAACTGAACGATTAATCACTGTTTCTCGTTTTTCGGGATTTTATATCTTTAGAAAAATTGAAATTCATGCGTTTCGTATTCATTAATCTTTTATTGCTCTTTTTGTACTCTACCAGCACTTGGTCACAATCTGCCAAAAAACTTGACCGCTGGGCCGCTGATGCCACCTTGGCCTCTTTCCCCATGCTCCAAGAGGTTCTTAGCATTCCCAATGACGGTTTGCGTTTGCCAGAAATAGAATTAAATGTGCAATGGTGCGAACACCATTTTGCTCAAAGAGGCTTTCAAACCCAGCGAATTGCCACACCCAAAGCTCCCCTCCTTTTGGCTGAGAAACGTTTCCCCGGTGCCCAACAAACTGTTTTGGTGTATTTACAACTAGATGGACAACCCGTAGAACCCAAAAAATGGAACCAGGAAAGTCCTTATATTCCTGTATTAAAAAAACAAAGCAGCAATGGCCAATGGGAGGAACTCCCCTGGGAGTCCATTCAAAACTACGAAGACGACTGGCGGATTTTTGCACGTTCGGCCAGTGATGCCAAAGGGCCCGTGGTCATGTTTCTCAAAGCAATGGACGTTATATTGCGGGAACAACTGCAGCCCAATTTTAACCTGAAAGTCATCATGGATTTTGAAGAAGAGTTGGGCTCACCCCATCTGCCTGATGCTGTCAAAGCCAACCGAGAATTGCTGGCCGCCGACCACCTGATTATCTTTGATGGACCCATGCATCGTTCGGGCAGACCAACCCTTTCTTTTGGTGCTCGGGGTATTGCAACCCTACAATTGACGACCTATGGGCCTGTTGCCCCACAACACAGTGGCCATTTTGGTAACTACGTGCCCAATCCTGCACTTCGTTTGGCCAAACTTTTAGCTTCGATGAAAGATGACAATGGAAGGGTTTTGATTCCCGGTTATTATGACGGCATTCAAATCGATGACAAAACCAAAGCCGTCCTGGAGACTTTCCCCCACAACAAAACGGCATTTATGAAAACACTTCAAATTGGTGAAGTTGATCAGGTCGGGCCGAACTACCAAGAATCCATACAGTATCCTTCTTTAAACATTCGCGGCATGCAATCCGGATGGATCAACGAAAAGGCACGAACCATTATTCCTGCCTGGGCTCGAGCCGAAATCGATGTGCGTTTGGTTTTGGAATCCGACCCCAAACGCTTGCTTCGCTTAATTCAAGAACATATCGAAAAACAAGGATATCATGTCTTGGATCGTGAACCCACACCAAAAGAGCGCAACACCCATCCAAAAATAGCGACGATGACTTCTGAAATCTCGTATCAGTCTTTCCGTACTGAACTTGATACGCCGGTTGGAAATTGGTTGCGTCAGGCACTTATTCGAGCTTTCAACGAAGAACCCATTCGTGTCCGAATGAGTGGCGGATCCATTCCCATATCTCCTTTTGTGAATACACTCCAGATCCCCGCAGTGGCTGTACCCACCGTAAATCGAGACAACAATCAACACAGCCCGAATGAAAACATTCGACTGGGGGCCTACAGAAACGGAATCAAAACCATGTTGGCTATATTAACTCAACCGCTGTAAGATGAACCGTATCCTCTTTTTCTTTCTTTTTCCTTTTATGGTTATGGCTCAAGAATATGAAAAACACGAATATTCTAGTCCCTCGGGCCTATTGCCCTATCGTGTTTTGCTACCCGAAAAGTACAACCCCAATACGTCGTATCCCCTTCTCATATTTCTTCACGGAGCCGGAGAACGAGGATCTGACAATTCGCTTCAATTAGTTCATGGCAGCAGTCTCTTCTTAGATTCCAAAACACGAACAAAATACCCGATGATCGTTGCCTTCCCACAATGCCCAAAAGAAAGTTACTGGGCAAAAGTGGCTGGGTACAGACCTTTTCGTTTTTTCAAAGAAACTCCAGAAAATTCACAGCTTGACCTTTTGGAAGAATGGATGGGGTGGATGGTAAAAAATTATCCCATTGCTTCGAAAGAAATCTATGTTGGAGGGCTTTCAATGGGAGGTATGGGAACCCTGGAACTACTACATCGAAACCCGAAAAAATTTGCTGCCGCCTTTGCTATTTGTGGTGGAGCGGACCCCAGTTGGTCCGAAACCATTCAGCAAACACCGTTGTGGTTGTTCCATGGAAAAAAAGACGAAGTAGTCTCTTACAAGTTTTCTGCTGATTTGTATCAAGAATTGAAAAAAAAGGGTGCTCCCGTTCGGTTTACTTCCTACCCTGATTACAATCACAACAGTTGGGATGCCGCCTTTCAAGAACCCGATTTTCTTTCTTGGCTTCTGAACCACAAAAGAAACTGAACCCCTCGAAAAAAAGGATACATTTTTGTTTCTTAATCCCGTCACCAACACTCTCGAGAAATTGTTATATTGGCTAGAGTTAAAGCGAATAGCCTATGCCGTTTTCGAAACTATTGATTGGATTTGCTTTTTCTCCAAACCTCAAGGCAAATGTTTTTGAAGCCAGCCGTATTGCAGTTCAATTCGACGCTGAAATTCTTTTTTTGCATGTAGGAGAAAAGACACAAAAAAAGGAAAGCGATTTCAAAGAATTGCTCAACTCTGTTCCTGATGCTCCCAAAAAGCAAGAAGTTCTCTGGAAAATGGGTTCTCCTGAAAAAAGAATTCTTGAAACCTGTGTTGAAAAGAAGGTTGATTTGTTATTGCTAGGAGCATTAAAAAGAGAAAACGTTCTCCGTTTTTATTTGGGGTCAATTGCCCGAAAAGTAGCTCGAAAGGCACCCTGTTCGGTACTCTTGATGCTTCACCCCGCTGTGGATCGCGTTCCTTGTCAGCACATTGTTGTGAATGGTTTTGACAACCCACAAACCCAACCCACGATCAAAAAGGCCCTGGAAGTAGCCAACGCTTTACAAACGCAAAAAATAACCTTGGTCGAAGAAATCAATCGCTCGGAAGTAAATGTCGCTGTTAATGATGATCGAAGTTTGCGCCGTGCAACAATAAGAAAGCAACGGATTAACCGTCAGGAAGAACGTCGTGTTCATGATATTTTAAAAGATATTCCCGAAACGCAAAAAAAGAACATTAATATTCAAACACAAAGTATTTTTGGTCGTCGGGGCTATTCAATCGGTCATTATGCACGGATCGTTCGCGCTGATTTATTGGTAATGAATGCACAAGAGGAGGGGCATTTTTGGCAGCGTTTCTTTCCAAAAGACCTCGAGCACATTCTCGATGAACTTCCAACCAATGTACTAATCATAGCACCGTCTTCCCATGAATAAAGGCAGTACCCTTGGAAACTTTGTAAAAACACTTCCACAAAATATCTTTTCAGGTTTTGTTGTCTCTCTGATTGCTTTGCCTTTGTGCTTGGGCTTGGCGTTAGCCTCGGATGCACCTCCCATAGCTGGTGTGCTATCCGCTATCTGTGGTGGTATGGTGGTTGCCTTGTTTGGGGGTTCTTCTTTGACCATCACAGGACCGGGCAACGGATTGGTCATTGTGTTGCTAGGAGCCATTACCGTTTTGGGTGAGGGCGATTCTTTGATGGGGTACTATTATACCCTTGCTGCCATTATTTTGTCCGGCTTACTGCTGTTCCTTTTTGGCCTTTTTCGAATGGGTGCACTGAGTGAGTTTTTTCCTGCTTCTGCCTTACAAGGGATGCTTGCGGCTATTGGCGTCGGAATTCTTGCCAAACAATTTCATGTCATGCTCGGCATTACAACTGTTCGTGGCGGGACATTGGAACAATTGGCCGCTTTTCCTGAGTCGGTTCAGCTGCTTTCAACGCTTTCCTTTGAACAATGGCTAGCACCCGGTATTGGTGTTGTAAGTTTTATTTTTCTTTTCTTATATGCCCGCATACGCAACCCTCTTTTTCATTTGATTCCTGCTCCCATGTGGGTGGTGGTTGCTACGATTGCGCTGAGTTATTATTTTGAATTGGTTTTGAATCAAAAACAGCCTTTGGACCCTGCCCTGTTGATTCAGTTACCACAAAATCTCGTAGAAAGCCTTCCCCGCCCTAATTTTGGAAAAATTAACCATTTGGATTTTTGGGGAGTTGTTCTCAGCATCACCCTGATAGCGAGTATTGAATCCCTGTTGAGTATTAAGGCTGTTGACAAGCTGGACCCGTTAAAGCGCCGTTCCAATAACAACAAGGATCTTCGTGCTTTGGGCTTGGCTTCTATCGTAAGTGGTTTTGTTGGAGGGCTCAATGTAGTAACAGTCATTGCCCGATCCTCGGTCAATGTCAATAATGGGGGGACCAATCGATCCTCCAATTTTTTTCATGCCTTTTTCCTGGTTTTGTTTGTTTTGATTTTCGGTCCCCAAATCCAACGCATCCCCTTACCTGCTTTAGCAGCCATTCTTGTTTTTACGGGGTATAAACTTGCTACCCCAGAAAATATTTTACGCATTTACAAAATTGGAAAAGAACAGGCTTTTATTTTTTTAGCAACCTTGGTCGTTACTCTGCTTAGCAATCTTATCACAGGGATTGGTGCCGGAATTATTGTAACATTTTTGGTTCATGTGTTACTCACTCGAAAAACCGTTCTATTCAGCAGAAACTTACTTAAACCCAACGTATTGATGTATCAAGAAAACGTCAGTAAAAACTACTTCGTTAGTGTCAAACATTTTTGCACCTTTTTAAACTTTTACAAACTTAAAAGCAAGCTGGACGAGATTCCTCAAAATCAACACGCCATCGTCGATTTCTCTCTTTGCGAATTTGTGGATCACACCGTTATGGAAGGGCTCAATGATTATCGTGATAGTTTCGAACGCAAAGAAGGCACTTTTGAAATTGTTGGTCTGGACGTGCATGACTCTGTGGCTTCTCACCCTTTTTCTGTCCGTCGCTTTAACCCTGTTCCCAATTTCCTCAGTTTGGGCAATAATTTTACTAAAAGACAAATCTCCCTTCGTGAACTTGGAGAAAATCTAGGGTGGGATTACAATCCACAAATTGATCAAAAAAGCCATGGGATAGAACGTTTCTTGTTCTTTAAAACACGACAGTTTAACTTCACATCCAATCGACTGACAAGTCCCAAGGCTACTTTTTCCTTTTTTGACTTGTCTTATAGTGAAGGTATTTTTATTGCTAAAGAGGACTTAAACTCTTCCTTTTTATTGATTCGTACCCCAACACCTCTACCTGTTTTTGTTTTGGATCGAGAGAATTTTATGACACCTATTTACCAATTGACAGGAATCGAAGATTTGGATTTTGAAGAGTTCCCCGACTTTTCAAAACGCTTTTTTCTCAGTGGTGAGAACAAACAGGCCTTAAAGCGCTTTTTTACCAAAGATGTTGTGTTCTTTTTTGAAAGCCATCCGATTTATCATGTCGAATCCAAAGGAGACCGTCTACTGATAAAAGGGAAAGACCGAGCAGCGAGTGTCCTTGAAATCAAAGGCATGCTTAGCTTTGCTCGGGAACTCTATAAAATACTAGAAAAAGGGGGTGCTGATATAAGATAATTTGTACTTTACAAAGAGGCTATTATGTAATGACGCTATACCCTATAGAGACCGGAAATTTCAAATTAGACGGAGGTGCCATGTTTGGTGTCGTTCCCAAGGTGCTTTGGGAAAAAACCAACCCAGCAGACGCTCAAAACCGCATTTCAATGGCAGCGCGTTCCTTGCTGATAGAAGTAGGAAACCGACTTATTTTAATTGATACCGGTATGGGGAACAAACAAAGTGATAAATTCTTTGGATACTATGCGCTTTGGGGAGACCATTCGCTAGAACAATCTCTCAAAAACGTTGGCTTTCACAAAAACGACATTACGGATGTTATTTTTACGCACTTACACTTCGACCACTGCGGAGGTGCTATTGTACGAAGTAAAAACGGCCTGCTTGTTCCCGCTTTTCCAAACGCCTTGTTTTGGTGCCATAAGGAGCATTGGGAATGGGCAAACAAACCCAACCCCAGAGAAAAAGCATCTTTTCTTCCCGAAAATATTCTCCCCATTGAAGCAAGTGGACAGCTTCGGTTTATAAGTGGCTCAGGACCATTGCTTACAAACACCCCTTTTCCTTTTGAGTTTTTGGTCGTTGATGGCCATACTGAGAAACAACTGCTGCCCAAACTTCAATACCACGGGCAAACGGTTTTGTTTGCTGCAGACCTGATTCCAACAGCGGGTCATGTTCCCGTCCCATACGTTATGGGGTACGACACACGGCCGCTGCTGACAATGGACGAAAAACAACGCATTTTACAAGCAGCTGTAGCTGATGATTGGTTGCTTTTCTTGGAGCACGATGCTGAAAACGAATTGCTCCGCCTTGAACAGACTGAAAAAGGAATTCGCAGAAGACATACCAATCGATTCCAATCTGTCTTTGGTTGATCATCGCTTCTTCTAACCAAATTAAACGTCGCAGGGAAGGCTTCTAAAAACAACAAAATGCAGAAACACTTCCTATCTTTGACCGACGCAACGTAGAATAATGAAAAAAAAGTTTTTACTTCTCACTTCGCTTTTTTTGGTGGGCTGTGCATCTGTCCGATTTAAAGGTGACCCAATCATTACCAACAATCGCCAGGCAATCAGCACCCAAATTGATGCGGAACGGCGAAACCACTGGGCACGACTCGATCTTCTGCGCGATAGTATTCCTGGAATGTCTGTGAATCGCGCATACAAAGAATTGATTCAAAATAAAAAAGGAGACACCGTCGTTGTCGCTATTATTGATTCGGGCATGGATATAGATCATCCTGCACTGGTCAATCAAATTTGGATCAATACAGATGAAATTCCCAACAACCAAATAGACGATGACCAAAACGGTTATGTGGATGATGTCAACGGATGGAATTTCTTGGGCGCGTCAGAAAATGAAAATCTCGAATATGTTCGCCTCCAAAAACTCGAACAGACGGATTCTGAAGCGTTTGATGCCTTTGAAGAAAAAAGACAAAAAGAGCTGAAAAAATACACCTCCCAACTTGCCAATGTGCTGTTTTTGATTGAAGAAATACCCCTTGCAAAGAAAAAAATACAGGAGGCATTGGGCAAAGAAGACTTTACGCTTGAAGAAGCGAGTCAATTATCCCCCCTACGCGTAGAACTTTCTGAAGCACTTCGTTTGTTAGCCTATGTTGAAGAGGCTGATATCAGTGCGCCCCTCCTTCAAAAAGCATTAAAACAATACCAAGACGCCCTGTTGTATCATCATAACATTGATTTTGAAGGCCGTTCCATCGTTGGTGACGATCCGGACAACATCAACGACAAAAGCTATGGCGATGCCCGTGTTTGGGGGCCCAAGGAAGCAGATATTGACCACGGAACACATGTTGCGGGTATTATTGGTGCTGTTGCGTGGGCCAATGGATCTGTTGGAATTGCAACAAACGTTAAGCTAATGCCGCTGCGTGCTATTCCTAATGGGGACGAATATGACAAGGACATTGCACTAGCCATCCGTTATGCTGTCGATAATGGTGCCAAAATTATTAACGCCAGTTTTGGAAAAGGATATTCTCCGCACGCCAATTGGGTGTACGAGGCCATTCGTTATGCTGCAGACCACGACGTGCTGATCGTACATGCCGCAGGTAACGACAATGAGAACATTGACCCGGGCTTTGAACCAAACTTCCCCAGCGATTATAGTAATGGAAATGAAATCGCTGGGAATGTAATAACAGTCGGTGCCTCTACTTGGGATTACAATCAAGATTTAATTGCCTCTTTTTCCAATTTTGGAAAAATCAATGTCGACGTTTTTGCGCCAGGGTATAAAATCTATTCCTCCACTCCTAATAAACAATATGATCGTTTCGATGGCACCTCAATGGCGGCACCCAATGTCTCGGGTGTGGCCGCTGTCCTTCGCTCTTTTTATCCCAAATACAAAGCTGCAAAAATAAAAAAAATCATTCTTGACTCAGGTCTCCCCATGTATTCCCAATTAAAGGTTCCATCGGGTGACGGCCTTGAAAAACCAAAATATTTTTCTCAATCAGGAAAAATTGTAAACCTTTACAATGCTTTACTAGCCGCATCAAAATAACACCCTATGAAACACCCTATCATTTTCTTTTTATTCGTTTTTCTGCTCATAACCTCATTGCAGGCACAGACGTACTGGCAACAAGAAGTCAACTATGAAATGACTGTTGAAATGGATGTCGAAACATTCCAGTACAACGGTGCTCAGAAATTGGTCTATACCAATCACTCGCCGGACAGCCTAACAAAGGTTTTTTACCATCTGTATTTCAACGCCTTTCAACCCGGCAGTGACATGGCGATTCGACAGAACAACGGGGCTGACGACAACACACGATTTGATGTTGATCTAGATTCCATACAGCCTGAGGATGAGGGTCGTTTGATTGTCAAAAACTTGCGTCAGGACGGAGTTCTTGTTAAAACCGAGTGGGAAGAAACCATCTTGGAGGTAAGCCTCAACACGCCGCTAGCTCCCGGAGAAGAAACTGTTTTAACACTTGATTTTGAGGGACAAGTCCCACAATTGATTCGTCGTGCGGGAAAAAATTCCAGTGAGGGCGTTGCTCTTTCAATGGCCCAATGGTACCCCAAAATGGCAGAATATGATTATGATGGTTGGAATACAGCTCCCTATATCGGTAGAGAATACCATGGTGTTTGGGGTGATTTTGATGTAAAATTGACACTAGATAAAAACTACCTTGTAGGGGCGAGCGGATATTTGCAAAACGCAGCAGATATTGGCTATGGATATTCGGATCGGAAAAAGCCCAAAACAAAAAAAGGAAAAATTACCTGGCATTTTATAGCACCAAAAGTACATGACTTTACGTGGGCCGCTGACCCAGAATTCATACACGACACCTATCCTGGCCCCAATGGGGTAATGTTGCATTTTTTCTATAAAAACAAACCCGATCTGATTGCCAATTGGAAAAAACTGCAACCCCATACCGCTGAACTCATGCGATTCTACAATAATACCATTGGCCCTTATCCCTATCAACAATATACCGTTGCACAAGGAGGTGACGGAGGGATGGAATATGCTATGCTTACCCTCATAACAGGTGAGCGAAAGTATGGAAGTTTATTTGGTGTTACCGCTCACGAATTAGCACACTCTTGGTTCCAACATATTCTAGCAACCAATGAAATGAAACACGAATGGATGGATGAAGGCTTTACCAGCTACATATCTACACTAGCAGAAGATCTGATTTTAGAAGAAAACAAAGCTTTCCCCTTGGAAGGTTCTTACTTGCGGTACCTAGACCTAGCAACCAGTGGCGTTGAAATGCCGCAAGCAACCAATGCCAATCGTTATGAATACAACCGTGCCTATGAGAGCACGGCCTACAGCAAAGGCGCCGTTTTTCTTGCGCAACTCGGCTATGTTATTGGTCCCAAGAAACTAGCAAAAGCACTCAAACTCTACTATAAAAGACATCAATTCAGCCATCCTACTCCGAATGATTTCCGAAGAGTCGCAGAGAAGGTGTCTGGAATTCAGCTAAACTGGTATCTCACTGATTGGACACAAACAACCAATACCATTGACTACGGTATCGATTCCGTGCAACAAAAGAACGACAAAACGGAACTGCACCTTAAAAGAGACGGACTGATGCCCATGCCTTTGGATATTTTGGTTAATTATACAGACGGGAGCCAAGAAATGTTTTACATTCCCATAACCCTCATGCGAGGGATCAAAGAAAACCCATACAACTTGGAATGGAACGTACTAACAGATTGGTCGTGGGCAAACCCTTTCTATTCCTTTACATTGTCAAAACCAAAGGACGAAATCGAATCCATTATTATCGATCCGACCTATCTAATGGCAGATGTTGATCGAACGGACAATTTTTATTCGAATGCTAAACAGGAGTGAAAATTCATCGACTTAAAGGCAGGGATCGCATTCAAGAACTTTTTACTTACGGAAAAGTCGTTTCGTCTTTTCCATTACATGCGCGCTATCTTCAAAAAAAAGAAGAGGGTATCTGTCGGTTGGGTGTGAGCGTCCCAAAAAAAAATCTTCCCCGCGCCGTTGACCGTAATAGAGTAAAACGACAATTGTGGGCTTTGGTTCAAAAAAACAACGTGTTATTTTACAATTTGATTAAAGAAAATAAAACATCGGTGATGCTGGTGTATTGTAACAAAACTGTCATAAAAAACAATCTTTTAGAAAAGCATTTAATTGACCTTCTTAAACATTGGAAAGAAAAAAACTAGACGCGGACCATTTCACTGTGCGGAATGCCGTCTTCTATATAATTTTTCCCAGTAGCAACAAACCCCAATGCCGCATAAAACCGAACCAAATGTGACTGTGCAGATATCTTTATCGGGGCGTGTACATGGGTTTTTTCTATGATTCCTATTGCTTGCTTCATCAGCTCATGGCCCAAGCGTTTTTTTCGGTAGGACTGGCGAACAACAACTCTACCAATCCATGCATAGTCAGGGTCTTTTGCTCCTTTTTCAAAAATTCTTGCATAAGCGACGAGTGTCTCTGAATCATCATAAGCCAACAAATGAAGCGCATTGGCATCTTGTCCGTCTATGTCTTGATACACACAGTCTTGTTCGACAACAAAAACTTCCGACCGCAATTGAAAAACATCACACGCTTGCTGGACAGTTAGCATATTGAAACGATAATGTGCAAACTGATAAAACAAATCAAGAACAAGCTATTTTTTGAACTCTCTTCTCATGACGCCCTCCTTCAAAAGGCGTATCCAAAAACGTGTCCACCATTTCAATAGCTTGCTGTAGGGAAACAAATCGTGCAGGAATGCTTAGAAT
Organism: Flavobacteriaceae bacterium; assembly: GCA_049890035.1. GTDB lineage: Bacteria > Bacteroidota > Bacteroidia > Flavobacteriales > Flavobacteriaceae > UBA11891. The sequence goes on from JBMHCG010000006.1 coordinate 31,223, forward strand.
ATTTGCATTGTTGTGTTGTCGCGCAAGCACAACAATCTCTTTATTCCAACACAAGGCGGCACGTACCTTTTGGTGTTTGTTTGCCGTCATTGCTGCTCCGTTCCCACTGCCACAAATGATGATACCAAAAACCGCTTTTCCCGTTTTGATGTCATTGGCAACAGGATGAATAAAATCGGGATAATCAACACTTCGTACTTTGTCTGTTCCATGATTTTTAACAAGCGTGTTTTTTTTTTCTAAATAGGCTTGTATCTCTTTTTTGTAAGCCGTTCCTGCATGATCATTTCCGATACTTATTTCCATACGTCTGTCTCTTTTATTAACTGTTGAAAGGGGTGCATTTATATAATAATAAAATGTTCATAAATGGGACAAGTTTTTTTGGTTTTCTCTTTTTCTTTTTTAATTAGAATAAATTTCATCAATTCAAGGATTAGATATTCTTTTTTATCGGTTTTTTATAAGCCTTTTTCGTTTTGTTTTTCACTATTAGTATAAATCCCAAGTCTCTTTTTAATTAACTTTTTTTCTTTTTAACCTATGTTAATAATATTGTTTATATACTGTTTTTCATTATTTTAAGTACGTAATAACACTGCATAAACGGTTCATATAAAAGTAACTTAAATTATTCCAAATACTTATTAAAAAGTTATTTCAATAATTAACATCAAATCATAATCAATATTATTTTTTTAATTCATTAAAGAAAATACATTACTTATTAATTCTGTTGAAAACCCAAGATGTTCTGATTATTTTAAATGTAACTTTATAGCAGTTCTGTATCCATGTCGAAAAAGAAAAAAAATACCAAACAAATTCAGCGTAAACTTCATAGACACTTTCGAGAAAATCCAACGAAAACCTATAACTACAAACAACTTGCAGCTCATCTGAATCTGATGAGCACGCAAGATAGAAACGCAATAATTCGTTGCCTTCACCTCTTAAAGTTAGAAAAGGTGCTGATTGAAAAGAAAAAGGGTGCGTATCAATGGAAGGAAAATAGCCAACAGCTAGAAAAAGGTTCTTTAGAAATAACAGGGAGCGGAAATGGTTTCGTGGTTATGGATCAAGGTGACGATATCTTCATTGCACGAAAAAACCTCAATGGGGCGTTTCATGGAGATAGTGTGACTGTTTACCCATTTAAAAGAGGAAGAAAAGGAAAAAACGAAGGTGAAGTCGTTGCTATTGTAGAACGATATAAGACCCATTTTATCGGTACTTTACAACGGCAAAAAGATTTTGGTTTTGTCCTGACTCAAGGATCAAGAATGTATACCGATTTTTTTATTCCCTCAGAATATTTACATGACTTTAATGATGGTGATCGTGTTGAAGTAGAATTCATTGATTGGCCCAAACGCGCCAGTTCTCCCCATGGAAAAATAGTTCGTTCCCTTGGTAAACCTGGAGAACTAGATACAGAGATGCACAGCATACTTTTGGATTTTAATTTACCCATACGTTTTAAGGAAGATATTGAAGCCGCAGCCCGTTCAATACCAACAACAATTTCGAGTCAAGAAATTAACAAAAGAAAGGACTTTAGAGATTGTCTGACCTTTACAATAGACCCAAAGACGGCCAAAGATTTTGATGACGCCCTATCCTTTAAAAAAATTTCAAAAGATTTATATGAAATAGGAATTCATATCGCTGATGTATCTCACTATGTAGATGAAGAATCAATAATAGATGAGGAAGCATACCAAAGAGGAACATCTGTTTATCTTGTTGATAGGGTTGTCCCTATGTTACCTGAGAATCTCTCCAACGGTTTGTGTTCCTTACGCCCCAACGAAGAAAAACTAACCTATTCTGCCGTGTTTCATATTGATAAACAAGGAAGAATTACTAAGGAATGGTTTGGTCGAACAGTCATCTGTTCCAATCATCGTTTTGCCTATGAAGAAGTACAATATTTAATAGAGACGGAGGGACTGGAAATACCCGCAACTATTTCCCTTAGCCAACAAGCTTATACGATTTCAAAGGAAGTATATGAATCCATAATTGAATTGAACCGTCTTGCACAAGGGTTCCGTTCCAGACGTTTACATCAAGGTGCCATATCATTTGATAGAAAAGAAATACAATTTCAATTAGATTCTGACAACCAACCGCAATCTGTTTTTTTTAAAGAGTCCAAAGCAGCCCACCAACTGATTGAAGAATTTATGCTCTTGGCCAACCGATCTGTAGCAACTTTTATTGGCAAACAAAAACCAATTAAACATTTTGTATACCGTGTCCATGATGAACCGGATATTGACAAACTAGACAATTTACAAATGATTGTTGCTTCATTTGGATACCCATTTAACCCACAAGCAAAACATCTCAATAAAGAGATCAATAAATTACTTCATGACAGTCATGGAAAGAAGGAGCAAAACATGATTGATACGCTCACTTTGCGATGTATGAGTAAAGCCCTTTATACCACCGACAACATAGGGCATTATGGTTTAGGGTTTGAATACTACAGCCATTTTACTTCGCCTATACGACGTTACCCAGATGTATTGGTCCATCGTTTGCTTACTTTTTATCTAGAAGGTGGAACTCATGTCAATGTAGATTTGTTAGAAGAAGCTTGCCTTCATGCTTCCCAAAGAGAGCAGTTAGCAACGAAAGCAGAACGGGAATCTATCAAATACATGCAAGTAAAGTTTATGGAAGATAAAATAGGTTTGGCTTTTGAAGGGATTATTTCGGGTGTAACAGAAAGAGGCGTCTATGTTGAAATCAATAGTAATAAATGTGAAGGGATGATCAACGTGAAAGATCTAGCTGGTGATTATTTTTATTACGATGATGAACAGCACGCCATGATAGGTCAACGTTCCCTTAAAGAATATCGTTTGGGAGACCCCATCAAGATAGAAGTAAAATCTGCCAATCTTACTAAAAGACAGTTGGATTTTGTACTGGCAGTAAATAATTAATATCTTCCAAAAAAGTATTCTATGAAACGTTTTCTTCTGATCTGTTTTTTCCCTTTTTTTCTTTTTGCACAAAACGAATCAGCAGCCGTTCTTTCTGCAAAGAAAATTGTTCTCTCGCCTTTTGAAAATCTCAAAGTTTTTTCTGGAATAGATATCGAACTTGTCCGCTCAGATGGTGACAGCCTTTTAATAGAAAGTGAGGCACCTGATGAAGTTGTAAGTGTTGTAAAAGGAAACGTACTCAAACTGCGTTTGGGATTGGAACATTTGTTACAGAAATCAAAAACCCTAATAAAGGTATATCACTCCCATCCCATAGATCATATCGAATTGAATCAGGGAGCCCAATTACACACCCAATCCACAATCAAACAAACTAGTTTGTCTCTATTCCTTCAGGAAGGTGCCCAAGCTAAAATAGCTGTAGAACTAGAGAAGTTAGCTGTTAAGGTCCAATCAGGAGCCAAGTTTTTTCCAACAGGCTCAGCAAAGAATCTCATTATCCAGACCACCTCTGGAGGCGCTTGTGAAGCCGATCAATTGATAGCAGAGCAAGCAGAAGTAAAGGCATCGCTAGGAGGAATTGTCTATGTGAACGCAACGGAGCTTGTTGATGCCAAGTCAAGCATCAACGCAACCATTCGTGTACACGGCAAACCAGTCAAACTAATATCTAAAGAAAGTGTTGGAGGAAAGGTTGTGGAGATGCAATAAAAAATCCTAAGCGCAGCTTAGGATTTATAGAGGCACCAAGCGGATTCGAACCGCTGTACAAGCTTTTGCAGAGCTCTGCCTAGCCACTCGGCCATGGTGCCATTGTTGCAAATTTAAGCATTATCTTGGGCTTCCCAATTTTTTCTTTCCTCCCTTAACGACACTGCAACAGATTCAACCTGCGCATTGATAGGAGGGTTAATTTTAGCAATTTTTAACCATAAAACAACTACACCCGTGTGTTTTATAAAAATGCTATCGCGTATTTTATACAAAACCACCTCCAATAACTTTGCTCTTTTACTCATGTGATCAAGAACGATTCCACTGAGTGAGACATAATCAACAGTATCCAGTAAATTATCGCTTATTGCCGATTTCTGCATATCCGTCTCAACCCATAAATCGATCCGGTAATGCGATCCTATTGCTTCTTCTTCATCCATACACCCATGGAATGCATAAGTCCGAATATCTGTTACGTATACTCTACCCATCGCTTGCAAATATATAGTGTTTGATGTCTCCTATCCATGCAGACTTTGTAATATCTTTGTTAAAATTCAATTCATGTCAGAAGCAGCTACAGGGACAAATTTTATTGAACAAATCATCGATCAAGATTTGGCTACAAATTATAATCAAAAGCAACTTCGTTTTCGTTTCCCCCCTGAACCCAATGGGTATCTTCATATTGGTCATGTCAAAGCAATATGCCTCAATTTTGGATTGGGCAAAAAGTACAACGCACCGGTTAACCTACGTTTTGATGACACCAATCCAGTCAAAGAAGACGCCAACTATGTGGAGGCAATAAAGAACGACATTCAGTGGCTGGGTTACAAATGGGACAAAGAGGTATACGCATCGGACTATTTCGAGCAGTTATATCATTGGGCATTATCTTTAATAGATAAGGGTCTTGCCTATGTTGATTCCCAACATGCAGATGCCATCGCCCATCAGAAAGGGACCCCTACCAAACCGGGTAGCAACAGTCCTTACCGGGAGAGAACACCTTCTGAAAACAGACAGCTTTTTGAAGAAATGAGATCAGGAAAGCATCCGGAAGGAGCCCATGTACTGCGCGCAAAAATTGATATGACCGCGTCCAATATGTTGTTACGTGACCCCATTATGTACCGAATCATATACAAACCGCACCATCGTACCGCTTCAGATTGGTGTATTTATCCTATGTACGACTGGACACATGGTGAATCTGATTATATTGAACAAATTTCACACTCCCTTTGCACACTCGAATTTGAGCCACACAGAGAGCTATATGACTGGTTTCTAAACGCCCTTTCGCCTTTGGATGGACTGCGACCCAAACAAAGAGAATTTTCTCGTTTAAATCTGTCCTACACTGTAACTAGTAAAAGAAAACTGGCCCAACTGATAGATGAAGGTGTTGTAACTGGATGGGACGACCCCCGAATGCCAACAATATCGGGTCTAAGAAGACGAGGGTATACCCCAGAATCCCTCCAGAAGTTTGTAACCACGGCTGGCATATCCAAAAGAGAAAATGTTATCGACGTTAGCTTGCTAGAGTTTTGCATACGTGAACATTTAAATGAAGTAACACCGCGATTACACGTTGTAATGGACCCCATCAAATTAACGATTACCAACTACCCTTCAAATAAAGAGGAACTACTCGACGGGATTCTGAACCCTGAAAATGAAGACCAAGGATCTCGTCAGATTCCCTTCTCCAAACATCTGTATATCGAAAAGGAAGATTTTAAAGAAGAGGCAAATCGTAAATTTTTTCGTTTGACTATTGGAAAGGAAGTCCGACTAAAAAACGCATATATTATTAAAGCTCAGGATGTTATAAAGAATGACAAAGGAGAAATTACGGAAGTACTTTGTTCTTATGACCCCGAAAGTAAAAGTGGTTCGGGCACTAAAGCAAGCCAACGCAAAGTAAAAGGAACCATTCACTGGGTCTCGCAACGGCATGCTGTACGTGTAAATGTAAATGTTTATGACCGTCTGTTTCTTCACGAGAGTCCTGATAAAACAGATGCGGACTTCAAAAAACACTTGAACACCAACTCATTACACAAGCACAATGCCTATGCCGAGCCTTATATAGCAACAGCCATAAAGGGTGAACACTATCAATTTCAACGTATCGGCTATTTTTGTGTTGATCCTGACAGTACACAAGATTATTTAGTATTCAATAAAACGGTAGGTCTTCGTGACACATGGGTTAAGAAGTAGTCCCCCCTTTTGAATTTTTTTGATTTTGCTTTTTCATAGCCTCACCAATCTGATTGCTAGCGGTAAAACTTGCTACCATATTGTTTAACATATCGCTTCCCGCTTGTGGCGAGTTGGGCAACAAAATTAAATTGGAGTTTGTTTCTTCACCTATTGACTGCAACGTGTCGTAATGTTGAGTAACAACAATTAACGCCGAAGCCTCTTGCGAATTAATACCAACATTATTCAATACGTCTACAGATTCTTCCAACCCTCGGGCAATTTCTCTTCTCTGATCAGCGATACCTTGCCCCTGAAGCCTTTTGCTCTCCGCTTCCGCCTTTGCTTTTTCAACAATTAATATGCGTGCTGCATCTCCTTCATACTGCGCAGCAACTTTTTGTCGTTCTGCTGCGTTTATTCTATTCATTGCCGTTTTCACCTCTGCGTCTGGGTCTATGTCGGTTACTAACGTCTTGATGATATCATATCCATAATTGATCATAGCATCGTTTAGTTCTCCTTTTACCGCAATTGCAATTTCGTCTTTCTTTTCAAATACATCATCCAGTTTCATTTTTGGGACCACCGCTCTGACAACGTCAAAAACATAGGATGTAATTTGATCCTGTGGGTAATCCAGTTTGTAAAAAGCCTCATACACTTTCGAAGGAACAACCCGATACTGAACGGAAACTTTCAATTTTACGAACACATCATCTTTTGTTTTCGTCTCAACGATGACATCCAGCTGCATTACGCGCAGACTAATCCGACCAGAAATTCGATCAATAAAGGGGATTTTAATATGCAAACCAGGCTGTCGTATGGCAATAAATTTCCCAAAACGTTCAATGACTGCAGCGGTTTGTTGTTTGACTACGAAAAGGCCCGATAAAACAAGCAGTATGGCAGTAAAAATGATTACGATTGTATAATAACTCATGTTTTTGTATTTAAGTGTTTCTCAAAAAAAGTGATCCTCTTTAAAAGTACATTTTTATCAACCAACTTCATAAATTGAAACAAATCCGGTCCAACAAGCTCGCCAAAAAGTGCGAGCCTTAAGCACTGCATACCCATTCCCAGCTTAACGTCGTGATGATTGAGTAAAGTCAGGTAGTCCTCCTTCTCAAGATATTCGCGATGCCCTAATACTTCACGCACACCAGAAAGAAGTTTCTTACAGCTGCTGCGGTCAAGTTTATTAAGTGCTTTACCGGCATATTCGCTTGGGTCAACCTCAAACCAATTCAGCATTTTTGTTAGGTTAACCAAAGTCGTTGCTCGATCTTTAATAAGGCTAATGCGTGCGAGGATTCTTTCATCGAACTCTAATCCCACTCTTTTTGCTATATTCTCAACAGAGAGTTGTTGTATGTGTTGACAGTTAACCCACTGTGCCTTGCTAATATCAAAACGAGCGCCTCCTTTTTGAATGCCACTTAGTCCAAAATGCGCAATTAATTCCTCTTTAGTGAATATCTCCTTTTCAGATCCAGGGTTCCAACCCAATAAAGCTAGATAATTAACCAGCCCTTCTTTTGTATATCCATGTTCTTTAAACCCAAGGGTATCACCCCATCTCATCGGAAAAACAGGAAAACGACCTTTGTCACCATCCCTTTTCGACAGTTTTCCTTTTCCTTCAGGTTTTAATATCAACGGCAAATGGATGAACTGAGGTGGTGTCCAACTGAAACGATCATAAATTACATAATGTAAAGGCAAAGATGGCAACCATTCCTCTCCTCGAATGACTGTTGTAATGTTCATTAAATAATCGTCCACTACATTGGCAAAGTGATAGGTCGGCATACCATCCGCTTTGATGAGGATTTTGTCATCCATTTCCTCCGCAGCGACAACAATTTCTCCACGCAACAGATCCTGCACTCGAATAGCACTGTCAGTATCGTTCTTCAGCCGCACGACAAAGTTTCCTTTTTCAACAAGTAATTTTGTTTCTTCTTCTTTCAGTGATAAGCTGTTTCTAAACTTTAAACGGTTGTGTTTCCCATAGCGGAATACCACGCCCTCTTTCTCCGTCTGATTCCGGTACCTCTGTAGTTCTTCCACACTATCAAAAGCATAGTACGCCCCGCCCAAGGCGATCAATTTCTGAATGTATTTTTGATAAATCTTTTTCCTTTCCGATTGTCTGTAAGGGCCAAACGCCCCGCCCCTTACAGGACCTTCATCTATGTCAACGCCCAACCACTTTAAGGATTCAATAATATATTCTTCAGCACCTTGTACATATCTGTTCTGATCCGTGTCTTCTACACGCAAAACAAATACCCCACCCTTATTTTTTGAATAGAGATAATTAAAAAGTGCTGTACGAACACCCCCAATATGAAGTGGCCCTGTTGGGCTGGGTGCAAATCGAACACGTTCCATTTTTTTGTTTTCAAAGATAACGCCTTCTTACTATTTAACTCTTGTCTATCTTTGCAAAGTGAATGTAGTATTTAACAATGCACCATCCTACCTTTCGTTATCCTCAATAATGGAAACAATAAAACACATGCTGTTGCAACATAACAAAAAAATGGAGTCATTTAATTTTAATTTCATTAATGAAGAACGAATGCTTGAATTAAATCATAATTATCTGGACCATGACACTCTTACTGATGTTATTACGTTTGACTATTCAACAAACAGGGCTGTCTCAGGTGAGTGTTATATCTGTTTAGACAGAGCACATGAAAATGCCCAGAAACACAGCCAAAGCCTTGAAAACGAGCTCTTAAGACTTGTTTTTCATGCTGTGTTACATTGTTTGGGGTTCCCAGATAAGACAGAGGAAGAAAAAAGGATAATGCGAGAACAAGAGGATCATTTTCTTCAATTGTTCCACGTGAAACATAAATAACAAGCGATGTTTAATGATTTATATGACGTTATTGTTGTCGGCGGAGGTCATGCCGGTTGTGAAGCTGCCGCCGCTGCTGCTAATGCGGGTGCATCGACCCTGTTGATAACAATGAACCTTCAAAACCTCGGACAAATGAGTTGCAATCCAGCTATGGGAGGGATTGCCAAAGGTCAAATTGTCCGAGAGATCGATGCGCTTGGCGGTTATAGCGGTATGGTGTCGGATCTATCGGCAATTCAATTCAAAATGCTGAACCGATCCAAAGGACCAGCTATGTGGTCACCACGTGTTCAATCAGATCGAGCATTATTCACTCTCAAGTGGAGAGAGTTTTTAGAAAATACTCCCGGTCTGGATTTTTATCAAGAAATGGTCAATGACATCCTGGTAGAAAATAATACTGTAGTGGGTGTTACCACACAATTGGGTATGGAGATCCGATCGAATACGGTGATTCTAACCAACGGCACGTTTCTAAATGGTCTGATCCATATTGGAGAAAAGAATTATGGTGGCGGTCGAGCAGGGGAAAGTGCTTCTCAGGGTCTTACAGAATCTTTGTGTCAGTTGGGCTTTCAAAGCGGGAGAATGAAAACGGGCACGCCCCCTAGAGTGGATGCGCGTTCTCTCGATTTCTCAAAGATGGAGGAGCAGCCTGGAGACAAAAATCCTCAAAAATTTTCTTTCTCGAATAGAACGCAACCGCTATCTGAACAGCGTTCATGTTTTATAACACACACTGATTCCGTTGTCCACGACACCTTGCGATCCGGTTTCGATCGCTCGCCAATGTTCAATGGAAACATTCAGAGTATTGGACCACGCTATTGCCCATCCATAGAAGATAAAATACATCGGTTTAGCGAGAAAGACCGCCATCAGATATTCGTAGAACCCGAGGGATGGAATACAGTAGAAGTGTATGTTAATGGTTTTTCAACATCCTTGCCTGAAGATATACAGTACCAAGCATTAAAACGCGTTAAGGGTTTCGAAAACGTCAAGTTTTTTAGACCCGGCTACGCCATCGAATACGATTACTTTCCACCAACACAATTGACACACAGTCTTGAAACCAAAGGCATTTCAAACCTCTTTTTTGCAGGCCAAATTAATGGAACTACAGGTTATGAAGAAGCCGCTGCTCAAGGCCTCCTAGCGGGGATCAATGCGGCCCTAAAATGCAAAGAAGAAGACCCAATCGTGCTACGAAGAGACCAAGCTTATATAGGAGTATTAATTGATGATCTTATCACGAAAGGCACGGAAGAACCCTATCGCATGTTCACCTCTCGTGCCGAGTACCGCACTCTTCTCCGTCAAGACAATGCCGATCAGCGGCTTACACCCATAGGCCATCGACTAGGTTTAATAGCTGACAAACGCCTTGTTGCCTTAGAAAACAAACTGGAATTGATTCAAAAGACAAAAGCGTTTCTCAAATCGACAAGCTTCTCTGTAGACGAAATAAATCCAATCCTTTCAAAACATGGTTCAGCATCCGTTTCCCAGCCCGACAAATTTCACAAAATAATGGCGCGCCCCAAGATCACGCGACACAACCTTTATTCAGTACCTGCAATACGGGCTTTTGTGACAGAGCAAAATATATCAGACGCTGCATTTGAGCAAGCAGAAATACAGATCAAATATCAAGGATATATTGACAAGGAAGTGACCTTAGCAGAAAAAATGAAACGACTAGATGTAGTAAAAATCCCACAGGGCTTCAATTATACTGTATTAGCCTCTTTATCTCACGAAGCAAAAGAAAAACTAAGTGCTATACAACCGGCAAATCTTGCTCAAGCAGCTCGTATTAGCGGTATCAACCCGAGTGATATTGCTGTATTACTGGTCCACTTAGGCAGATAGTTTCACGTGGAACATCCGTTTATGAAAAAACACATCCATTCAAGACCCCTGTATATAAAGGATTATTTTCTGAGCCAAGAAACTTTCTCGGTTGCCTGGGAGGAAAACAATGAAGTTGGTAGAACACTAGGAGTGGACGAAAAAACACTTACCCACTACTACGAAAGTCAACACTATGCCTCCCATCAAAACAAGAAAAAAGGGTTCAAGGGGATTATGTACAATTGGGTACAACAAAGAATGCTCCGATACAAGCACAAGCTTATCGAGCCCCTGATGGACCCCAACGGCATACTGCTTGATTACGGCTGCGGTGTCGGAGATTTTATATATTATCTCCGTGCCAAGGGCCTTCAGGTACTTGGAACAGAGCCTTACGAGCGGGCCCAAAATATGGCGAGATCGCGCGGGTTACGGGTTGCTGCAGACATGGATGCTTTTTCCGAGAATCACTTCGCTGCAATCACTTTATGGCATGTCTTGGAACACATACCAAATGTGGAATCGACTCTAAAAAAATTCTCTAAAGCGCTAGATGATGAAGGTCTTCTTGTGTTGGCATTGCCCAATCCCAATGCATGGGATGCCGATCATTATAAAGCGTATTGGGCAGCATGGGACGTGCCCCGACACCTTTGGCATTTCAGTCCAAAAGGGATACGAAAATTATTAGACAAAGCCGGTTTTGAATGTATATCGACGCACCCCCTTCCATACGATGCGTTTTACGTTTCTTTACTGAGCGAGGGCTACAAGGGGAATCGATTCCCATGGTTGAAAGCCTTTAAAAATGGGCTATATTCAAACTATATCGGTAAAAAAACGGGGGATTATTCATCCCTCATTTACATTTTCAGAAAGCGGTAATTCTTTTTTGTTCAACAATCGAGACAAAGAGAGAGAGAAGGTGGTGAAGAGAATTTTTGGGTTTGCATTCCGACTCAATTGGAAGTAACTTTCTTCTAAAAGTCGCTGAATGGCAATGACATTTTCTGCGTGTACAAAAGCAGCAAATTTATTAAGGTCAAAGCCCGTAAAGCTTGTGAAACGATTTGCCGAATGGGCTCCATAGTGCAGTACCATGGCGTTGCGAAAAAGATCCAAACCAAAAACTAAAAAATGCTTTTGTGACTCCCGGTGCAGTTGCGAAATGGCTTGTGCCCAATCAAATAAAGAGAGTATAATTTTTTTATTTCCCCGTGCACGAAAAGCCAGCCGCAACCCATCAACCCATATTTTTTCAAGAGACCGTATCTCATCGGCATTCTCGATTGTAGCTAGCAGTCGCCGCCAGCTTCCACCGACAGAATCAATCTTTTCAGCGATTTTTTCTTCTAAAGGGAATTTCTTTATTGCGAACTCCAACAAATCTGACTTCGCGATAGGTGGTATATGGGACAACTGACAACGGGACAAAACAGTCGGTAGGATACTGTCAGTATGTTCAGCTATCAATAAAAAAAAGCTTTTTTCAGGCGGTTCTTCTAATAACTTCAACAGTTTGTTTGCTGCCTGCTCCAGAATCAACTCAGCACCCCAAAAAATGAAAACTTTGTTTTGCCCCGCAAAGGCTTTTAATGCCGCCTGCTTTTGAATGTGAAGAACAGCCTCGACACGAACGGCCCCTTGCTTATTTCCTGCATCCAACAACTCCAGCCAATCATAGGTCGATCCATACGGTCGCTCCAGATAAAAAGAGCGCCATAAGGACTCAAACGAAGTGGATTTTTCTTTGCCGGTGTTTGGTGTTGGGTAAACAAAATGAAGATCGGGATGATCGTGAATGCCTGTTGTGTTGGAATTTCCGTCACCGTCTAAGATGAGTTGACTCAAAACCAAGGCAAGCGGCAGGCCTCCATAACCGTCTTTGTCTACAAAAAGCTGACAGTGAGGCAGATAGCCCTCTAAATATTGCTTTTTCAGAGCCTGATACAAGCCTTTTTGACCGACGACAGGGAATGTATTCATGGGATAAAGATAAAAGAAATGCCCGGAGTCAGAGCGAACGATGGAACGCCTTTTTGAAGTCCGATTTTCTGAAAAAAGACAAAGACGATGCAAGAATAAATCCTATTTTTGGCAAATAATAAACACCCATGATACGTATTGAAGATCAAAATTTTGAAGGGAAAACTGTCTTGGTTCGAGTTGATTTTAATGTCCCATTAAACGATGCTTTTCAGGTAACTGACGCCACACGCATACACGCGGCACGACCAACGCTTAACTGTTTGATTGAAGGAGGTGCTAAATGTGTTCTCTTTTCACATTTAGGGCGCCCCAAAGGTGTCGACCCCCAATTCTCACTGTCCCATATCGTTTCAACACTATCTGAGGTGTTGGGTCAAACGGTCATGTTCTGTGAGAAGACAGTCGGAGAGGAAGCAGCAAAAGCGGTAGCCAAACTTAAAACGGGGGAAGTGTTGCTTATGGAAAACCTGCGATTTCATCCCGAAGAAACCCAGGGTGATCGCAATTTTGCCCAGGCCTTAGCAAGCCTTGGTGATGCTTATGTGAACGATGCGTTTGGCACGGCGCACCGAGCGCACGCATCGACAGCAATAATCGCTGAATTTTTCCCGAAGAGAAAATATTTTGGTTTGCTAATGAGAAAAGAAGTAGAAGCGATTGCCCAGGTGATGGAAAATGGAGAAAATCCTGTCCTAGCGATCATTGGTGGTGCTAAAGTTTCTTCAAAGCTAACAATACTGGAAAGTTTATTGGACAAAATAGACGATCTTATTATAGGAGGAGGGATGGTCTATACTTTTATTCAAGCACAAGGAGGAAAGATAGGAACGTCAATCTGTGAGCCGGACTTGAAAGAAACCGCTTTGGATTTGTTAGCGAAAGCCAAAGCCAAAAAGGTACGAGTTCATTTACCAATAGATGTAAAAATTGCCGATGCTTTTGACCCGCAGGCCAATACAAAAATAGTTGACATATCAGCGATCCCAGAAAAGTGGATGGCTCTGGACTGTGGACCGGAAAGCCTAAAGCAGTTTGGAACAGTCGTCCAACAAGCCCGAACCATCCTATGGAACGGACCTTTAGGGGTCTTTGAAATGGAGGCTTTTGCACAAGGCACCATCGGTTTGGGCCAATACATTGCTCAGCGCACAAAACAAGGAGCCTTTTCATTGGTTGGTGGCGGGGATTCTGTAGCCGCTGTAAAACAATTTGGCTTCGAAAGCCAAATGAGTTATGTCTCCACTGGGGGGGGGGCGATGCTTGAAAGCCTTGAAGGCAAGGAGCTCCCTGGAATTGCAGCCCTTCAATCAGATTAACAGACCAATGAAATCAACCCTTATTGCCCTGCTCTTTGTAACCTTGATTTGCTACCAATGCAATAGTACAAAACCAGGCCCTAGGTTATTACCAGACTCCAGTGGTCGTATCAATACGCTCACGGTTGTTATGCCAAAAAAAGACTGGAGTGGCCCTCTGGGTGAACGCGTTCGAGAGGAATTACAGAAAGAATACGAAGGACTACCCCTGGTTGAACCTCAATTTTCGGTTACCTATCTCCCTCCCCCATTATTCGACGGCTTCGCCAAACACAGTAGAAACATTATCCTTTTTACAAAAGATAGTATTTCAGCTTTTAACATCTACCAAGACAGATATGCAGCACCACAAGTAGTTTCTTCCATAAAAGGGGAGGACGCCTCCGTTCAAGCTTTTTACTTTGAAGAAAACAAGGACCTAATCAAGAGAACAATCATTGCTAATGAGCGCAAAGAAAAACGACGGAGAATGCGAAAATCCCCTGCGAAAACCAAAAGCATCGAGAAGCGTTTTGGTATTTCTATGTTATACCCAACGGCATATAAAGAGTTTAAAGTAGACACCAATTTTGTTTGGATCCAAAAAGAAATACCGAAAGGACACCTCAATTTGATAGTTTATGCTTTGGATCGCAAGGCGTATGCCTCTAAAATAAGTTCCAAAGTGTTGAAAATCAGAGATTCCATCGGAAAAATACACATCCCAGGAAGACTTGAGGACACCCATATGTCAAATGACAATTCGTACAGGCCCTATTATTACAAGATGGAATTAAAGGGAAGGGAGACCTATCTCACCAAAGGTATTTGGAGCGTTAGCGATGACTACATGGCTGGGCCTTTTGTTCATTATATGATCGCAGACATTCCTCGGGAAAGGTGGTTAGTAATCGAGGGATTTGCTTTTGCTCCGTCAGCAAACAAACGCGAATATATGTTTGAACTAGAAACAATAGCTCGTTCGGTGCAATTCAACAAAAAATAAAGGGAATTAGTCCTTTTTCTTTTTGGAATCTTCTTCTTCTTCTTCTTTTGTAGCGGCTTTGAATTCTTTAATGCCACTTCCCAAGCCACGCATCAACTCAGGAATCTTTCTACCGCCAAATAAAAGCAAAACCACAACAATGATTAAAATGACCTGAGGGGCACCGATCATCCCCAAAAAAATATGGATAGAAAACATAATATTTGATTCTGGTTCAAAGGTAGCGAAAAATAGCAAACAGCCATAAATGCAAAACATTCCTTCCGACTGCTATTGTGTATATTTGTAAACGGTATGGAAGAAAAACAATCCCTTGGAAAAAGAATACGGAAAAAACTTCTGAGCCGTTACCGTTTGGTAATTATCAATGAAACGACTTTTGAAGAACAGCTTTATTTCCGAATCTCACGATTGAACGTAATTATTGCAGCCTCATTTGTTTTTGCCGGGATTTTGACTCTCGCCTTTCTTCTTTTCTCAACCACTCCACTCAAAGAATTCATCCCCGGAAAAGCTTCATCCGAGTTAAGTAAGTCGGCTCTTGAAAATCGATACAAACTGGATTCCATTACCCTGCTTTACCAGCAACAGTCGTACTATCTGGATCGAATTCAAAAAGTATTGGTTGGCGACTTGGACTTCGAAGATTTAGATTCCCAGGATTATGACGCAAACACAGTTCAAACAGTGCCGCAACCGGTTCAAACCATTGCAACGGACTCTTTACTTCGCCAAATAGTTGCCCAAGAAGACAAATACAACCCCATTGAAAGCCAAACAACACGGGTCGGCAACTTATTGTTTCCTCCGGCTAAAGGCACACTCTCACAAGGGTATGCTCCAGAAGAAAAACACTATGCAGTAGATATAGCTCTGGCACCGAATAGTCCGATTAAATCAATCGCAGAGGGGACCGTTATTTTTTCTGAATGGACTGCACAAACGGGCTATGTCATAATGATTGAACACCCCTATGGCCTTCTGTCAGTATACAAACACAATGCGAGCTTAATGCGAACCCAAGGAGAAACAGTTAAAGCTGGAGAAATTATCGCAACAGCAGGTAATACAGGTGAATTTACTACGGGTTGGCATTTACACTTTGAACTATGGATGGATGGGTATCCGATGAATCCGACACAATTTATAGACTTTGGTAACGAGCCCTTTCAATCTCCCAAACAAACAAACAAATGAAACGTTTTGCTGCACGTCTTTTTGCACGATGGGTTCATCGAAAAAACCAAAAATGGATTCGGAATCCGCACGAATCCCAGCGCAAAACCCTTCACATGCTTTTACAGAAAGCAACAAATACGGCTTTTGGAAGCGATCATAGTTTCAGCCAAATAAAAAACTATGCTCAATTCAAAGAAAAGGTACCTATTCGGAACTATGAAGCAATCCGCCCTTATGTAAACCGTATACTTGAGGGAGAACAAGATGTTCTTTGGCCGGGACAACCGTTGTATTTTGCCAAAACAAGCGGAACCACATCGGGCGCCAAGTTCATACCCATTTCCAAGGAATCAATGCCCACACACATCACAGCAGCCCGTGATGCTTTACTAAACTATATCTACCAAACGGGCCAAACGGATTTTGTAACAGGCAAGCAAATTTTTTTACAAGGCAGTCCAGTTTTAGAGAAAAAAAAGGGGATCGCTTTTGGACGTCTGTCGGGGATTGTTGCTCACTACGTACCGACCTATCTACAGAAAAACAGAATGCCCAGTTGGGAGACAAATTGCATTGAGGACTGGGAAACCAAAGTAGATGCAATAGTAGAAGAAACCCTTCCAGAAAAAATGACGTTGATAGCAGGGATTCCCTCATGGGTACAAATGTATTTTGAACGGCTGCAACAACGACAAAAGAGAAACATTGGAGCCATTTTCCCAGATTTTTCATTGTTTGTATATGGAGGAGTCAATTACAAACCCTATCGGGCTGTTTTTGAAAAGCTGATCGGGAGAAAAGTAGATTCGGTAGAACTCTTTCCTGCCTCCGAAGGGTTTTTTGCTTACCAAGACCAAGGAAACGAAGAAGGCCTTTTGTTGTTGTTGAACAATGGTATATTTTATGAATTTATTGAAGCGACGACCTTTTTCGACACGCAACCCAAACGGCTTTGTCTGGAAGAAGTAGAACTTGGAGTGAATTATGTATTGATTTTGAATACCTCTGCCGGTTTATGGGGTTACAACATCGGTGATACGGTTCAGTTTGTTAGTAAAAGCCCCTACCGCTTAATTGTTAGTGGTCGAATCAAACACTTTATTTCAGCCTTTGGGGAACATGTTATTGGCAAGGAAGTTGAATCAGCTATTCAAGATGCACTAGCGGGAACGCAAATAAGTGTTAGAGAATTTACTGTAGCTCCTCAAATAGCCCCTCAGAAGGGATTGCCCTATCATGAATGGTTGATAGACTTCAGTGTTCCACCCAAAAACCTAGACACTTTTGCAATCGCTTTGGATGAAGCGATGCGAAGGCAAAATATTTATTATGATGATCTGATTCGGGGAAAGGTGTTGCAATCGGCGGTTGTTACCCCTGTGGCAAAAGGAGCCTTTGAAAAGTATATGAAGTCAATAGGAAAGTTAGGCGGCCAAAACAAGGTTCCTCGGCTCTCCAATGACAGAACAATTGCCGATCAACTAACACGCTAAAAGTAGTACCAATGGGACGTTGCTTTCTGATCTATCCTATGCCCAACACCTTTGTCCAAAAAGACATTGAGACCCTGAAGAATCTGGGGGTGCGGGTTATAACAAAACAAGTGAAGCCCTCTAAAAATCCAGTTGTTTTTGCTTTCCGTCAAGTTCATTCGTTTGTTGTTGCTTTTTTCACACTTCCCCAAACCAACGTTTTTATTTCATGGTTTTCGGATTACCATACGCTCATTCCACTTCTTTTAGCCAAATTGTGGGGCACAAAAAGTCTGATAATCGTTGGTGGCTTCGATGCCGTCTCAGATCCTGAGAACCAATATGGGATTTTTTACAAAAAAGGGCTCAGACAGCAGGTTGCGCGATGGAATTATGCCTTAGCCGACTCCATTTGGGTCGTGGACAACAGTTTAAGAGAAGGTTGTATCCCGTCAAAAAGAAACGGGATAGCGTCTGGTTTGTTGCATTGGATGCCAGAATTGAACCTCAAAATAGAAGTTGTTCCCACCTCCTACAACTCCAATTTTTGGCGAAGGAACCAACAACCCAGACCCAAAACAATCCTGACCGTCGCTTCCATTACTTCAGAACAAGTCATCCGAAGAAAGGGCATACCGCTTTTTATAGAAATGGCGAAACACACTCCAGACTGGACATTTACGATTGCAGGTGATGGATTGGGATTGGTCAAAAACCAAAACAATTTGCCGAAGAATGTGAACGTTTTGGGGAAACAGCCTGCAGCATCATTGGTGGATTTATATAGCCAACACCAAATTTATTTTCAAGCTTCGCGAGTCGAAGGGCTCCCCAATGTGCTTTGTGAAGCCATGCTCTGTGAATGCATACCGATGGGTCAAGATGTCTTCGGAATCCCAACGGCTATTGGCCACACCGGTATCCTATTTAAAGCGCCGCTAAAGCCCGAAACCTTCCATAATCTGTTGGATTGTGCTGCAGTCAAAAATCCAGTGGATTGTCGTAGACGTATTATGGAAAATTTTCAAGATGACAGACGCAAAAATAAATTAAAGTATTTATTCTTATAATATTGTAAAAGTAATTAATAATCAAGTAGTAAAGTGAAATTTAAAATAATCGGTTATGAGGCATCAAAAAATTTAGGTGATTATATTCAAACAATAGCAGCAGCGCAATTTTTTGGGGCCGATATTTCTCTTATAGACCGTGAATTACTTCACATAAACCCACAAAAAAAACACGCTCTGCTTTTGAGCGGATGGTTTATGGAAAACCCAAAAAATTGGCCTCCTCATCCATTCTATAAACCCCAATTCCTCTCATTTCACCTGAACCCTACGGCTGAAAAAAGGATATTGAACGCAGAAGGAGTCGAATATCTGAAAAAACACCAACCGATAGGATGCAGAGACACACATACCCAAAAGCAACTGCAGGCAAAAGGTATTACAGCCTATTTTTCGGGTTGTTTAACCCTTGCTCTTGATCCAAAAAAACTTTTTGACACCCCTCCCAAAAAAGACCACCACATATTAGTTTTGAGTGTTTTCGAACGCTTGCAGCACCTTGGTAAGCCATTAGATAAAAGCACCATCAACACGCTACACCAAGGGAAAGCGGTCTGGAATCGCTTTCGTTTTAAGAAAGCAAAAAAACGATTGGAGGCTTTTTTACAAAAAAGCCGGCAACCCGTTCAATACCGCTCACAAATATTGACAGACAACGCTCTTTCGGAGACAGAGCGAATGAATAAAGCTAAAGAACAACTGTTGGCAATTGCTCAGGCCGCCTTGGTGATTACGTCTCGAATTCACACAGCATTGCCTGCTGTGGCACTGGGCACTCCTGTTCTTTTCCTTATGGACGGCCTCGAACACCCCAATCAAAAAAGCCGATTGGAGGGCTTGACACGATTTTTTACTTGTAAACACAGCCGAGAATTGAACACCCTCGATTGGAAAGCAATACAAAACAAGAAAACCCACCGACCCTTCGTCGAAGCCATGACAAAAAGACTTGATAATTTTACTTCTACTCTAGAGGGGTAGAATAGGCTTTGAAGGGAAAAAGACCGAGGCTATTTGGCATGGTAGAGACTTCTCGTATCTTTACCCAAATTCTACTATGAATGTATTAATTTTAGGTAGCGGTGGTCGCGAACACACCTTTTGTTGGAAACTGGCTCAAAGTCCACTTTGCACAAAAATATTTATTGCGCCAGGCAATGCGGGGACAGCTTCTTTAGGCACCAATGTCGCCATAGATCCGTTAAATTTTGAAGCGGTAAAAGAATGCGTCCTTTCAGAGTCGATACAGCTGGTTGTTGTGGGACCAGAAGCACCCTTGGTTGCTGGGATTCATGACTTTTTCAAAACAGATCCGGAATTGAAGCAAATACTTGTGATAGGCCCGGAAAAAAAAGCAGCGACTTTGGAAGGAAGTAAAGAGTTTGCAAAAGCATTCATGCAAAGACACAACATTCCAACGGCAAAATACGCCAGTTTCACAGCGTCGACACTCGTTGAAGGGAAGCAATTTTTAGAAACAATGACAGCTCCCTATGTTTTAAAAGCAGATGGTTTGGCTGCAGGAAAAGGGGTATTAATCCTAGATTCCCTTGAAGCGGCCCAACAAGAACTAGAAAACATGCTGCTACAAGAAAAATTTGGGAAAGCCTCAGAGACGGTTGTTATAGAGGAATTCCTTGAGGGGATTGAGCTATCCGTATTTGTTTTGACAGACGGTCACTCAGCCCTAACCTTCCCCATGGCAAAAGATTACAAACGAATTGGTGAAGGAGACAAAGGATTGAATACGGGAGGAATGGGGGCAGTTTCCCCTGTTCCGTTTGTGACGCCGGAATTAGAAAAAAAAATCCAAGAAAGAATCATCCACCCCACACTCAAAGGATTACAAAAGGATAAAATCCCCTACCAAGGCTTTATTTTCATAGGCCTGATTCAAGTAAATGACGAGCCTTTTGTGATTGAGTATAACGTTCGCATGGGGGACCCTGAAACAGAAGTAGTGCTTCCAAGGGTAGAAAGTGATCTGATGGAATTATTTTTGGCTGTTGGTAATCAAAAATTAGCCGGACACGCCCTTCATATCAGTGAAAAACATGCGACAACAGTCATGGCTGTATCAGGAGGGTATCCCGAAGATTATGAAAAAGGAAAGCCAATAGAAGGATTGGATACAAATACTTCAGGAATTATTTTTCATGCAGGAACACAATTAAAAGAGGGAGAGGTCGTAACGAATGGAGGAAGAGTGTTAGCCTATACAGGAAGGGGGGAAACGCGCCAACAGGCATTAGAAGAGTCCTACAGAGGATTGGAATCCATCCGTTTCGAGGAAATGTATTATCGAAAGGATATCGGGTTTGATTTATAAAAAAGAGTGTGCGCTAGGGTCTTTGTTTTCTTCCCCTCGTTCATTGAAGAGTTGCAATTGACGCACCCAGTAAATCAAGGCAACAAAGCCAATGAGGAGAAACAGCCAGCTAAAACTATTGGCAATCCACCAGTTGTCCAATTCCAATTCTCTCAATAAATTCAAAGGAATAAATAGAACTTCTTCAAACAAATAGGCGATGGCTTCAAAAATATTTTTCATTTGTAATACGTTGAGGGCCTCCGTGGCGTATCCTAAAAATATGGGAGGTATACAAACCACTCTGGGCAATAATCAATTGGTTTTATATTGCAAAAGTAAGAATTCGTAAAAATGCTTGCAACGCTTTTCCGAAAAACAACGACCCCTTCTTTTGTTTATGCCGCTGGGTTGCTGCTGGCAGCGGTTGCCTATCGATATACGTATCAGTTTGAATGGCGTTTGGATGCCGAACGCATGGGTTCTTTTCTTTTGGAAGGGGGACTGGCGTTATTTACTCTTTTAATCAGTAATATGTACTTCAGGGCCTATGGCTTTTTGAAAGAAAACAACTTTTTTCTACTCTTTTTCGCTCTGATTTACTGTTTTTTACCCGCATCAAGTTATCCCTGGCAGGAATGGCTCGGATTAATTGCTTTGTTCTGGGCAGGGGTTTTGTATGAAAGAGTGCCTTGGAAAAAGTCTCCCGAGAAAAACATATTAGATATCAGTTTAACACTTTCCTTAGCGACTCTCTTCGACCCAATTAATGTCTTGTTTTTCTTTTTGTTCTATGTAGGGCTTTTCAGTAATGAATTAAAAAAAACACAGTTTTTTTTAATTCCTGCCATTACGGTTGCTCTACTCGCTTTCGCAGTAGTTTCTATAGCCAAGCTTTTCGAATTAGACGTCTTGCGTCTGCATCGAGTGACACAAATAGACATGCAAAATCTAGGCTTACTTATCATCAGACCATTCAATTTTTGGATGGTAGGTAAAGCCTGTACGATGGGATATATTATAAGTGCCACATTTCGACCCTCACAGTATGGCAAGCAGCAAAAAAAAGCAGTACAGATACTGTTAGGCTTTTGTTTGCTATCATTGGGATTGACTGTTTTTCTTTTAGAGGGTCAACAGAAAGAATTATTTTTTTTACCACTCATTGTTTTTGTTGCTTATCGCTTGTTGGCCGCCAAACGAACAACAGCACAAGTTAATCTATGGGTTACTTTCTTGATTATTATTTTATGGCTTAGGCAGGGGGTCCCTTTTTAATTCAAAGAGATTGTACCTTTACGTATTAAAATAAAAATATGGAGCCGTTATCACACTACGCCAATACATTGTTTGACGCCATCATCAAACAATATCATATTCAAGATTCAGTGGAGCAACAATTTAAAAGCAGCTACCCCAGCGGGAGCCTGCCTTTTTTGTTAGAGCAGAAGTGTTGGATCGATACGGTTCAATGGCATTATGAAGATTTGATCCGGGACCCATCTATTGCTCCCCAAAAAGGGATGGAGCTAAAACGAAAGATTGACGCTTCCAATCAAGAAAGGACAGACATGGTTGAATTTATAGACAGTTATTATCTCAACCATTTCAGGGAAGTCGTTCCAAAACCTTCGGCAACCCATAATTCAGAAAGCCCAGCGTGGGCGATTGACCGATTGTCAATCCTCGCCTTGAAGATATATCATATGAAAGAGGAGGCTGAACGCCCCGACACCACGGCGGACCACCAAAAGAGGTGTCATGAAAAACTACAAATCCTTTTGCAGCAGAGAAAGGATTTAAGCGAAGCCATTGATGCTTTATTGACGGCCATTTCAAAAGGGCAAAAAGTCATGAAAGTGTACAAACAAATGAAAATGTACAACGATGACACCCTGAACCCCGTTTTGTATTCCAAGCAAAAGAATGAACCCCAATAAATGCATTTACTGGTTTTTCGCTTTTCTTCATTAGGCGACATCGCTATGACGGTTCCCGTTTTTCGAGCCCTTTTCCAGCAAAATGAATCCCTTCGCCTTACACTCGTTATCCCCCCTTGGGCAAGCCCCTTGTTTCATGAATTTGAACGGATGGAAATCGTTCCAATTGACACCAAAGGAGCGCATCACAATGCCAAAGGGCTCATGGACCTGTTTCGAATCCTACAAGAAAAAGGTCCCTATTCAGCAGTGGTGGACCTGCATGTTGTTTTGCGTTCTGTTTTTCTGACCCTATTATTTCAGTTACGGGCCAATCGTGTGGTACGATTGAAAAAGGGAAGATTAGAAAAGAAGAGATTAATTAGGACAAAAAACAAAACCCTAAGACCGTTGGTACATACGGTCTTTCGCTATGCTTCTTGTTTTCAAAAGCTGGGCTTGTCGGTTCGAATGCCTGCTTTGTTGCCTATGAAGCCCCCTTTGCCAGCCCAAATAAGGGATTGGGGGCCCCTGCATCAAAAATGGATCGGAATTGCTCCTTTTGCGGCACACATCGGCAAGATGTATCCATTGGATAAAATGCAACAAGTCGTTGCCTATCTCTGCCAAAAGCACACAGTCATGCTTTTCAGTGCCCCAGGGCATGAGCGCCAACAATGTGCTATTTGGGCAAAGGCCTACCCCCATACCTTTGTGGTTGGGGAAAGCATGTCTTTTGAAGAGGAGCTTCAAATACTAGCGCATCTCGATCTAATGATTTCAATGGACAGTGCCAATGCACATTTGTCGGCCAATTGGGAAATACCCACCCTAACAGTTTGGGGTCAAACACATCCCTATGCGGGATTTGCCCCTTTTGGGCAGCCATTAGAAAACTGTTTGCTACCAGATTACAATCGTTTCCCTGAGCTACCCATCTCTATCTTTGGAAATAAAGGGGGAGTAGAAATGCGACCCATATTCGAAACGATCACGGCCAAACAAATTATTGAGAAAGCATTGGAGATTATTGGTCAGACATCGTCATAGTCCACCTCTATTTTAGGGGTTGTTGGGTGTGCTTGACAAGTAAGAACCAATCCTTCTTGAATTTCACCATCTGTTAGAATTTGATTGAGTGTCATTTCAGCAGCACCCTTTTTTATTCGTGCTATACAACTACTACAGACCCCTCCTTGACAGGAATAGGGAACATCGAGTTTGTTCTCTAACGCAACATCAAGTATTGTTTTTCCAGCAGATCCTTGCAGTTCGTGGTGGAGATCGTCACACGTGAGCTGCATCTGAAAACTGCCTGCGGGGACACGCTTTTCTTCATCTGCTGATGGGGCCGTAAACAACTCAAAATGGATGGCGTCAGAAAGAATGCCTTTTTTTTGCAAGTGATCGGATACGCTGCCTATTAATGCTTCGGGACCACACAAGAAGTACGACTTGGATTGCAAGCCCGAGCGCTGCTCTAGTTCTCCCAGTATCGACTCACCAATGCGGCCAAAACCAGCACCAGTAACCTCTTTCTGACTATAGGTCTTAAGTATAATAAAGCGGGAAGGATAGGTTGCTTTTAGCAAATCAATTTCTTTAGTAAACATTTCATCATCAGGGGTTTTATTTCCATAAACTAAATAAAAAAGTGAAGATGAGGATTGCGTTAGAACCTCTTTGGCAATTGCAAGAATTGGAGTGATTCCACTCCCGGCAGCAATACCTGTGTAAGCGGTTTGTTCTATTACAGCGTCCAACACAAAACGGCCCTCTGGAGGGGCCACTGAGAGGATGTTTCCCGCCTGGATATTTTGATTGGCGTGGGTCGAAAAGACACCGTTGGGTACCTGTTTGATGCCGACGCTTAGTCGCCCTTCAAAAGGCGCACTACAAATAGAATAGGAACGACGAACTCGATTTCCGTCAAGGGTTTCTTCTATGGTAAGGTATTGCCCGGCTAAATAATTGAATTCTTCTTGAATGTTTTCTGGCACATCAAAGCTCAGGGTAACGGCTTTGTCCGTTAAACGTTCAACTTCCTTTACGATAAGTGGATGGAACATGTTGCAGTTTTTTAGGCAAAAGTAAAAATTATTACATTTGAGAAGTGACCTACCCTTTATGTCAGATACATTTTCTTTTCGATCCCTAAGAAAAAAGGAATGGCGTCGCAGTCCCCAATGGGAAACAAAACAGATCATACGAATCCTACTTATCCTGTTTTCCCTCTACATGATAGTGTGTTTTGTGCTGATTGGTGCGGGTGGTTATTTTGTCTTGCAAAAAGAACAACCGAATCAATCACCAATTCTATTAGTCAATCAGTTTCTTTTTTATTATTTGGGCCTTGAGTGGGGCGTTCGTTTTATAGCGCAGCAACTGCCCGTCACTCGCATACAACAATTGATGCTTTTACCCATCCGTAAGAAAAAGATTGTTAAAAATGTTTTGTTTCGCTCCCTGAGCAGTGCTTACAATAGTAGTCTACTGTTCTTATTTTTGCCATTTGCTTTGGTATTGGCCATCAAGGAAGGGATGTGGATCAATGCTTTTTGTTGGTGGTTGGGGGTTAGCTTTTTTATTCTGTCCATTGGCAATCTGAACTTTCTTTTAAATAAGAGTCGGGTGTTTATACCCGTTATGGCAGTTTTTGTCGGTGCCTTTTTTATGGAGCGAATGGGTTTTTTTTCCGTAGCCCTATTGTTGGGTTCTGGAATGCAGTGGCTTTTTGAAAACCCTGTAGGCCTCATTGGGCCGCTGTTGGTTTTTACAGCTAGTTATCTCAGCACACGGCAATTTTTGTTGAGAAACTTTTACCTGGACGGTGTTGTTCAGAACAAACAGGAATCCCGATGGGGCGGAGATTTGAAGACCTTGAATCGGTTTGGTGTTCGCGGGGCATTGTTAAAAAATGACCTACGTTTATTGACACGAAACGTACGCGTACGACAAGTTCTCATCGGTGCATTGGCTTTTTTGTTGTACGGCCTGCTTTTTTTTCCACAAAAAATCTACCAAGACACAGCCATGGAAGTCTTTGCGGCCTTGTTTACTACAGGCGGTTTTTTGATGATGTTTAGTCAGAACATTCCTGCCTGGGACAGCAGTTACTTTAAATTGTATCTATCACAAAGAGTACCCTTGTACGATTATTTATTTTCGAAGTGGTTGTTGTTGGTCTTATCATTGGCCGTGGCCACACTATTGGCGGTGCCGTATGTCTTTTTCGGCTTTCGGGTATATGCCATCATTTTGGCGGGAAGTCTCTTCAATGCTGGTTTAGGAACCATCATTGGATTGATTTCAGGGGCGTTAAATCATTCCCCCATTCAATTGCATGTCCGAGCCAAAGCGTTTGAAAACACGCAAAACTTCAACCTCACACAAATGTTATTAACCTTGCCTAAATTGGCATTGCCCGTACTCTTGTTTTGGTTGCCCTATCATTATGTAGGATATACCGCAGGATTACTCACCCTCGGGGTCTCGGGCTTGCTTGGCTTGCTGTTTACGCGGCCGTTGTTACAGCTTTGTGTGCGCATGTACCAGCAAAAAAAACATGAGATGATCCAGGGGTTTTACAAAAATGATTGAGATGATACACTTTAGCAATTTGACCAAAAAATACAAAGGAGCCACGGTTCTTGAAGTTCAGGAAATGCAAATCCATTCGGGGAGTTGTTTTGGATTGGTGGGGAACAACGGTGCAGGCAAAACCACCCTTTTCAGCTTATTGCTAGACCTCATACAACCTTCTTCAGGACAGGTTACGAATAAAGGGGTTGAGGTGTCTCAGTCTGAAATTTGGAAAGATCACACGGCAGCGTTTATAGATGAATCATTCTTAATCGGATACCTAACCGCGGGAGAATATTTTGAATTTATAGGCCAGCTTCGCAATTCCCCAAAAGGGGAATGGATGGAACGGCTCAATGAATTTGAAGCCTTTTTTAACGAACCCTTTTTAGAACACGAAAAGTACATACGAGATCTTTCCAAAGGAAATCAAAAAAAAGTTGGCCTAGCGGCCGTCTTTATTGGGGATCCAGAACTCATTGTCCTGGACGAGCCGTTTGCTAATTTGGACCCCAGCTCCCAAATCCAACTAAAAAAAATAATAGCCGATTACAAACAAAAGGGGACTACGTTTTTAATTTCTAGTCACGACCTTACGCATGTCACAGACATTTGTGACCGTATTGTTCTTTTAGAAAAGGGAATTCCGATTAAGGACATACAGACCAGTCCCTCAACATTAAAAGAATTAGAAGCATATTTTGCCGCTTGAAACATACTAAAAGCTACTTTTTTCAGTTTTAATTGTATCAAAACGCCGCGGTGGGAAAAACAACGTCCTCTATTATTTTTGGTCTTGCTGTTTTGCTGACAGCCTGCTCGACCCAAAAAAATCGTTTTGTCAATCGACAATACCATCGATTGACAACTGCGTACAATGTTTTATTCAATGGAGAAGAGGCTTTCAATATTGGAAAATCGATCTTGGATGCAAGTGTCGAAGACAATTTTTTTGAGCTGTTAGAAGTCGAGCCCATTTCTTTGTCTGGGGAAAATATCAATGCCACAACTCTAGTTCCTGGATTTGACCGTGCTGAAGAAAAAGCAGTCAAAGCCATACAAAAACACTCCATGCGCTTTGAGGGAATTCAACGCAACGATCAAATTGACCAAGCGTATCTGCTTTTGGGCAAAGCACGTTATTTTGACCGACGGTTTTTTCCTGCCTTGGAGGCCTTTAACTTTTTGTTGGAAAGCTATGGATCACAAGAAGCGTATTTAGAAGGCCTGATTTGGCGTGAAAAAACCAACATCCGGCTGATGAACAATGAGCTAGCCATTGGAAACCTTCGCCCCTTGGCGCGCAATCTGCTAACAAAAAACAAACTGTATGGTGCGGCCAATGCCACGGTAGCGCAAGCATTTATCAATCTTAAGGCATTTGACTCGGCCCAATATTACATTACTGAGGCGGCACATTACGAAACGGATCGCAAATTACAAGGACGCTATTTCTTTATCTCAGGGCAATTATTTGAAATCACTGGCCAAGCAGCAGCAGCATTGGATGCCTATGAATGGGTTTTGTCGTTGAAGAAAAAAACAGAACGCAAATACTGGATTCATGCCAAAATAAAACAGCAACTGTTGTTGGCTCAGTTTGATTCCATCGATCCTCAAACGGCACTGCTTACGTTGCTTAGGAAATACGATAACAAACCGTTTGCCCATTCGGTTTACCGCGCCTTAGGAAGCTATTATTTAGCGCAAAACAAAGACAGTCTGGCAAGAGTGTATTTCTCTGCTTCCCAAAATGCCCCCAGTCTTGACGAGCCCACCCAACGAGCAAATTTTAGAGACCTTGCGAGCTTTTATTTTTCTCAAGGAGCCTACGAAAAGACAGGAGCTTATTTAGACAGTCTAATTCCATTACTGGATCAGACGCCATTGACCCAAAAAAGAACCCTTCGTGAACGGAATAATCTGAACGGTATATTGCAGCAGGAAAATGAAATTCAAAAAACAGATAGTTTATTGGGTTTGCTTGCACTTTCCAAAGAAGAACAACGATATTTTTTTGAAACATATTTAGAAGAAAAAAAGAAGCATGTCGCAGCGATTGTAAAAAACAATCTCGAGTCAAACAAAAAACAGCGTTTGTTTAGCAGTTCCAAAGGGAGCAGCTTTTATTTTTATCGTCCCAATTTGGTGGCTCAAGGGAAACAAAGCTTTTTATCAAGTTGGGGGAATCGCCCCAACGTTGACAATTGGCGTTTATCTGGCCGACTGGTGATGCCTCTCGAAGCAGAGCAAAAGCTGGAGCAAAAAGGGGGGACAAAAGTGAGTATCCAGGTTGAGGATTTGAGCACACTGATGGCACAACTACCGCCAGTAGAAGCCATGGACAGTTTGCGGCAGCGAAATCATCAAAGTTACCTGCAAGCGGGATTGTTATATAAAGAACAATTTGACAATCAGCCACTGGCCGTACAGCGATTGGATCAGTTGCTAGCGAAAAACCCCGTAGAAAAAATAGCTGCTGCCGCCTATTATCACCGGTATCGTATTGCAGAAAACCAAGGTGATAAGACGGGCGAAGACTTCAAAAACACCTTGATCAACAACTTTCCAAATAGCCCGTATGCACAGCTCTTAACAAATCCCAACTTTCAAGAAACAGCAGATTCTAGCAGCCCTGAAAAACAGTATCAAAGCCTGATAGATGCCTATCTGAAACAAAATTATTCTCAAGCCACAATCCTAGCCAACACCCTGGCAATAGTGTTGAGTGCTACGGAATGGGCACCCAAAATCGCATTGGTTCAAGCCAATATTTGCGGAAAATTAGAAGGGAAAGCCGTTTGGAAGCAAAAACTAATTGCGGTGAAAAACAATTACCCGCAAACACCGACCGCGACCTATGTCGATCAATTGTTGGAGCAAATGGAAAAACCCCAGCCAGTAAAAAAGAAAACGTTGTTGCAATACAAATGGATCCTCCCCTTTGCTCTTACTGAGGTGACGGCTCTGGAAGCCTATAAACAAATGGTCAAAACAGCCCAAGGTTCTGAAAGGGGGCTTTCGGTTAGTGTCGACGCCTACAACGCTACGCATTCATTTTTGGTCGTTCATGGATTTCCTTCTCTCAAAGCAGCCAGCAAATTTCAACAAAATATCGCTGAAAACGCCCAAAAGGAGCCCAACGCAGAAGAAATGTATAATTTTGTAGTTTTGAGCAAAGAGTATCAAGAAATTCAATTAAATAAAACGTGGTCAGCATCACAAAAAACAAAAGTTCAATGAAAAATCAAGAAAGCAATGGCCAGTATAGTCGCATCGAACAATCGACAAAAATAACAGGAGACATTAGCTCGAACGCAGATTTCCGAGTGGACGGAACCCTGGAGGGCTCGTTGAAAACAAAAGGAAAACTGATCATCGGCAAAGAAGGTAAGATTATTGGCGAGGTCAGTTGTTCTAATGCCGATATTGAAGGCATGTTTTCAGGCCAGCTGGTTGTTCTAGAAAGTTTGTCTTTGAAAACAACTTCCAACATGGTCGGCGAGGTAAGCACCAATAAGTTGATTGTAGAAACCGGTGCGGTCTTTAATGCGACTTGTAGTATGGGCAAAGAAGTGAAATCACTCAATAAAGACCCAAAGGCACATGAGAAAACAGCCTAATCACTGGCTGATTTTCACATCACTGGCCTTTCAAATGGGGATCCTTTTTTATGGTGCCGTTGAGATTGGTTCCTACTGTGACCAACGCTTTAACAGCCACAACCGTTGTACTCTTTTTGCTAGCTTGGGTGCACTGGGAATCAGTCTGGTTTTGATTTTCAAGCAAAGCAAACGCCTGTAAGATGAAGTTCTCTTGGCTGGTTTTTTTCGTTCTGTTCATTTTTGTTGGGGGTCTTCACAACGTTCTCTACGCGGCAGTTACCCCTGTTATTGAAAGCCCCAACCTTTGGTATTCCTATGCATTGCAGGGCGGGTTAGGAATACTTTCGTTGTGGGTTTTGAATCAAACAGCACAGCGTTTCCCCCAATCAGTAGCCTATGCTTTTCTAACAATGAGTCTCTTGAAAATAGGCATCTATTTTCTTTTTTTTCATCCGTATTTAAAAGCCGATGGTGAATTATCCACGATAGATAAATTAGACGTGCTGGTCCCGTATTTTACTGCCTTGTTAATGGAGACCTATCTGGGAGCCCTTCGATTGAACAAAATATAAGTAAAAATCTTTTGCTTTTGCAGTAAAGCAACTACATTTGCATCGATTTTTAGAATAATGAAAAATTCGATTGTAAGCCGCTTTTATAAAGCCTCAAACCTAGGAATCGCACTTCTATTTTCCTTTTCGTCGCTTCATGCTATGACTGCCACCAATGTCAGCAAAGAAACAAGCGGGGACGGCTCTAAAAAAGAAGAAATAAAAGCGTACATCCAACACCACCTGCAAGACGCGTATGACTTTTCTCTTTTTTCGTATACCACAGAGGATGGTAAACACCACTATGTAGGGCTACCGTTACCCATTATTTTGTGGGACGAAGGGCTTCAGATTTTTTCCTCTTCCCAGTTTCACCACGGAGAAACAGTGGCCCATGCAGGGGGCAATTATTATACACTCTACCATAACAAAATATATAAAACCGACGCCCAGGGAACCCTTTCCTATGATGCCGACCAACACCCAACCAACTACAAACCCATTGATTTATCCATTACAAAGGGCGTCGTGAGTATGTTTGTAACGGCCTTGTTGATGTTTTTCTTGTTCCGTTCGTTGGCTCAGTCATACCGGAATAACGGAGGTCTTCCTGCCGGGGTAGGACGATTTTTTGAACCTATTGTATTGTACATTCGGGATGATATTGCACGGCCAAATATTGGAGAAAAACACTATCAAAAGTACATGAGTTTCCTACTCACCATCTTTTTCTTCATTTGGTTCCTCAACATTTTTGGACTGACCCCCTTGGGCATTAATGTAACCGGAAACATTGCCGCCACATTTGGTTTGGCCTTATTAACCTTTTTGATCACCAATCTGACAGGGACCAAAGATTATTGGTTACACATTTTTGATCCTTTGGGCAATTCCATGCCTTGGATTGCAAAAATCCCTTTGTACGTAATTTTAATCCCAATCGAAGTATTGGGAATTTTTATCAAACCGTTTTCGCTGCTCATTCGTTTGTATGCCAACATGCAAGCAGGGCACATTGTTTTGATGAGTTTGATCGGGTTGATGTTCATTTTCAAGAGTTGGATTGGGAGTTCACTCTCCTTTGGACTCGCCTTCGCAATATCGCTGATAGAAGTTTTAGTGGCTTTGTTACAAGCCTATATTTTCACCATGTTGTCTGCTCTTTATTTTGGGTTTGCATCGGAAGAACACGAGCACTAGTAGACAGATGACAGGAAATCCTTTAATAATCGAATGTTTAATTAATCTCTAATTCACTATGGAAATTCCAGTAATGGTAGGCGCAGGCCTCGTTGTCATCGGAGTCGGTATGGGAATTGGTCGCATTGGTGGCTCTGCCATGGAAGCGATTGCTCGTCAGCCCGAAGCCTATGGAAAAATTCAAACGGCCATGTTGATTGCCGCCGCTTTAATTGAAGGTATTGGCTTTGCTGCACTTTTTGCAGTAGGCTAATCGCAAGCAAAGAATTGGCTGTAACGGTTGGTTGCAGCCAATCTTTAATAGTTACGGAACCATAAAAAACATCGTATGGAAAAATTATTAGAAGAATTTTCACTGGGTCTTTTTGTTTGGCAAACCCTTCTCTTTGTTGGTTTACTGGCCTTGTTACGCAGTGTTGCTTGGAAACCTATTTTAGAAGCCATTCAAGAACGGGAATCCTCTATCAAGAACGCCCTGTCTTCGGCCGAGAAAGCCAAAGAGGAAATGCAAGCGGTGCAGGAAGACAACAAACGGATTCTACAAGAAGCCCGAGCGGAAAAAGAAGCACTCTTGGCAGAAGCAAAAAAAACAGCCACAGAAATGGTCAATCGAGCCAAAGACAACGCACAGTCCGAAGCGGATAAAATTCTGTTACAAGCCCAAGAAGCCATCCAGTCTGAAAAAGAAGAAGCCCTCAAGGAACTGAAAACCCAAGTAGCGGGACTTTCTTTGGAAATTGCTCAAAAAGTATTAAAGGAGGAATTGACCGATCAAAAAAAACAGACGGCTTTGGTTGAAAAACTACTGAAAGCATCGAATCTTTAGAATATGAAACGCAACCGTGCCGCGATTCGTTACGCAAAAGCTATTTTAGAATACGCCCAAGAACAAAAGGCTGAAAAAGAAGTTCAGCAGGATTTTCAAACGATTTTGGGTCTTTTTTCTGAAAACCCACAATTGGCAGCGTTTATGGACAGTCCCGTTCAGGAGGCTGCGCAAAAACAAGATCTAATTGATAAACTCCTAAAAAAACAAGCCACAGTCACCCAAAAAGCCCTTACATTGTTGGCTTCCAACCAGCGGATCGAGCTGTTGGAGGCTGTTGCTCGAGAGTATCAAACTCTTTTTGACCTTTTGGAAGAAACTCAAAAGGCGGTGGTTACTACGGCGGTTGCGCTAGACAAAAAATTGGAAAAAGAAGTTTTGGAAATAGCACAAAAAATGACCCCCCAAAAGGTACTACTCGAAAACAAAATCAATCCAGAAATCCTAGGCGGCTTTGTTCTACAACTCGGAGATTTGCAATACGATGCAAGTGTTGTCCATCAATTGCAACGCATCAAACAAGAACTGATAGAAAATTAACATTTTACGATAAACACAAAACATATGGCATCAATCAAACCCGCTGAAGTATCAGCCATTTTAAAGGAACAGCTTGCAGGGACAAGCACCGCGGCTTCACTTAGCGAAGTAGGAACCGTTCTTGAAGTCGGGGACGGAATCGCCCGTGTGTACGGATTGACCAACGCCCAGTACGGAGAATTGGTAACTTTTGAGTCCGGCTTAGAAGCCATGGTACTCAATCTTGAAGAGGATAATGTTGGGGTGGTTTTATTGGGCCCTTCCAAAGAAATTAAAGAAGGCGACACAGTAAAACGAACCAATCGGATTGCGTCCATTAATGTTGGTGAGGGCATCGTGGGGCGAGTTGTCGATACCCTGGGGAACCCTATTGACGGTAAAGGGGCACTCGAAGGAGAATTGTATCAAATGCCATTAGAACGCAAAGCACCCGGGGTAATTTATCGCCAACCGGTAAACGAGCCATTACAAACAGGAATCAAAGCCATTGATGCGATGATACCCGTAGGAAGAGGTCAGCGCGAATTGGTTATCGGCGACCGCCAAACGGGTAAAACAACGGTCTGCATTGACACCATTCTCAACCAAAAAGAATTTTACGATGCGGGTGAACCGGTGTATTGTATTTATGTGGCAGTAGGTCAAAAAGCCTCTACAGTAGCAGCAATCGCAAAAACACTTGAAGACCGGGGGGCCTTGGCGTACACAACCATTGTAGCAGCCAATGCTTCCGACCCGGCCCCCATGCAGGTTTATGCTCCTATGGCAGGAGCGGCTATTGGGGAATATTTTAGAGATACGGGACGTCCAGCACTGATCATATATGATGATTTATCCAAACAAGCCGTTGCTTATCGAGAGGTATCCTTGCTGTTGCGTCGACCTCCAGGACGGGAAGCATATCCAGGGGATGTTTTTTATTTGCACTCACGATTGCTCGAACGCGCAGCGAAAGTTATTGCGGATGACAGCATTGCAAAAGGCATGAACGACTTACCCGAGTCTTTGAAAGACAAAGTCAAAGGAGGCGGTTCTCTGACAGCCTTACCAATCATTGAAACACAGGCAGGGGACGTGTCGGCCTACATCCCAACCAACGTTATTTCTATTACAGACGGGCAAATCTTCTTGGAGTCAGACCTGTTCAACTCCGGGGTACGACCGGCGATTAACGTAGGAATATCGGTCTCCCGAGTGGGGGGATCCGCACAGATCAAATCCATGAAAAAAGTTTCGGGCACATTGAAATTAGATCAAGCCCAATTCCGAGAATTGGAAGCTTTTGCCAAATTCGGATCCGATTTGGATGCAGCGACCTTGAATGTGATCGAGAAAGGGAAGCGCAATGTTGAAATCCTCAAACAAGCGCAAAACGACCCCTTTACAGTAGAAGATCAAACAGCGATCATTTACGCTGGATCTAAAAACCTACTCAGAAAAGTACCGGTTGATCAAGTTAAAGCTTTCGAGAAGGCCTATATCGAAACGCTTAATAAGTCCCATCGCAAGGTGCTTGACACGATTAAATCAGGCAAACTGACAGATACCGTATTGGATACCCTGAATGAGGTGGCAGTAAAGGTATCGGCACAATTCGAATAATCCGCAATGGCGAATCTTAAAGAAATACGCAACCGCATAGCTTCCGTTTCCTCAACCATGCAGATCACCTCTGCGATGAAAATGGTGTCGGCAGCCAAGCTCAAAAAAGCGCAGGACGCCATCACAGCCATGCGGCCCTACTCAGATAAATTGACAGAATTGATTCAAAACCTGAGTGGCTCCATTGATGGTGACACGCCCAATCCATACACTGATGTACGGGAAGTAAAAAAGGTTTTAATTGTTGTTATTACCTCCAATCGGGGACTGTGTGGAGGATTTAACTCCAGTATTATCAAATCCATTCAAAACGAGATCAAGCAGCAGCCAGATCAAGAAATTCAACTGATGACGTTGGGCAAGAAAGGACACGATATCCTATCCAAAAACAATGTCGTTTTTGAAAACAACAATCATATTTTTGATAACCTTACCTATGCGAATGCTTCCGAACTGGCACAAAAGTGTATGGATGCTTTTGCAGATCAAGTTTTTGACGAAGTGAAAGTCGTTTATAATCGCTTTAAAAATGCGGCCACACAGCTTGTCACAACAGAAACGTTGTTACCGGTGGTTGCCGATGCTGAAGCAACACAAAGCAGGGGTGATTATATTTTTGAACCCGATCAAGAAGCCATCGTAAACGACCTGTTGCCCAAAAGCATCAAAATGCAGTTGTTTAAGGCACTGCGCGATTCTTTTGCAAGTGAGCACGGAGCACGGATGACAGCTATGCACAAAGCGACAGACAATGCAACTGAGTTGCGGGATCAGCTGAAACTGACCTATAACAAAGCACGTCAAGCAGCCATTACCAATGAAATTTTGGAAATCGTGGCCGGTGCTGAAGCATTGAACGGCTAAGCAAAACGACTCTTCTATAGATAAAAGCCCCTTTTTGGGGCTTTTTTGTAATTTGGTGGGACCAAGTCTTAGCCAATGAATGTATTTATCGCACGCAGTGTGAATGTTATCGCTGGAGCCCTGCTTTTGGTCCTAGGAGGGGTCGGTTATGTTTCACCAGAATGGTTTTTTACAGAAAAGTATGACGTCCTTACACCCACCCCACAAAGCAAGACGATTTTGCGAGTGATGATGGGATTTATGACAACCATGGGACTGCTGTGGTTGGTAGCCAGCCTGTGGCACAAAAATCAAAGACCGTTATTGGCGGCGACCATCATCATGACTCTGGGTTTTATCTCATCACGCGTAGGCGGTTTGTTTCTCTACGGATTTGATCAAATCCACACCTATCATGAATTGGGCTTTGAAATAATAGCGTTGAATATTTGTTTATGGGTATATTCAAAGTATAAAAAAACAGTATGAGTTTATCTCTGGTTCTGCATACAGATCGGATGCGGTTGATCCCTCTGCGCATTGATCACTGTGACTGGATCCACCAATTGCACTTGCTTCCTGAAATAGCACAGTACAACACCATTGGGACTCCCAAAAACAGAGAAGCAACCCGAGCCGTATTGGCAAAACGTTTGGACGCTAAAAGCCCCGACCACCTTGGTTGGATTCTGCTCAATTCAGCCGATCAGTTTTTGGGGGAGATGGGGATGCAATTAGCCCCCCGGCGGTTTCAGAAGGCTGAGATCAGTTATTCCATCCACCCCCGCTTCTGGAACCAAGGATTCGCGACAGAGGCTGTGAAAAAGATCATTCAATGGGGATTTGAAGTGCTCCCCCTGCATCGCATAGAAGCCGGTGTTGCCGTTACAAATACAGCTTCCATACGCGTTTTAGAAAAAGCCGGGATGGTACGAGAAGGACGGCATCGGAAAATCCTACCTCTCGCCAGCGGTTGGACAGACAATTACAGTTATGCTGTGTTGGATGAAAATTTGTCAGCGGAGAAAGAAAGACTTTCTTAAATTGGGAGTAATAATGAAAACAATAACGGCAAAAATCTAAATACATGTCAGGGTTAAGTAATATGCTAATGTTATTTGGGGGCATTTTTGCCCTAGTTGGATTTATTCAATATCGCTTTCCACCCAAAAAAAGGAATCATTTCTATGGCTACCGCACGCCTGCTTCGCAGCGAAGTCAGGAGGCTTGGGACTTTGCTCAAAGATATTCCGCTCGTTTAATGATTCGCTTAGGGCTGGTATTGCTTGGTCTTGGTGCCGGGACAGCGTTGTTGTCGATTGAAATCTCCTATGAGGTGGCATTTGGTATGGGGATTCCCCTATTGCTTGTTACATTGATGATCGTTTGTATTGAACGGGAATTGGCCCAACAATTTCCTCCCCCGCCCAAACAGTAACCGTAAATAGCTCGTTGATAAACTTGAAGAGAAAAGCGGTTGAAAGGTCATTTGCTGAAGCACGATTTTGTAATTTGTTCCTTTAAAAAGAAAGACATGATCACGGTACCTATTCGCAACGAAAGCCCGTATGATTTACCTGAATACGCAACACCACAATCGGCAGGACTGGACGTACATGCGCACATAGCAGAGCCCGTTACTTTGGCGCCCCTAGAACGCCAGATTATAGGAACAGGGCTTTATATGGCTTTGCCACCAGGATTTGAAGCTCAGGTAAGGCCTCGTAGTGGATTGGCTGCTAAAAAAGGGATAACGGTGCTCAACGCGCCGGGCACTATCGATGCGGATTACAGGGGAGAAGTAGGGGTTTTACTGATCAACCTCTCAGACCAAGACTATACAATACATGCGGGAGATCGAATCGCTCAGTTGGTAGTCGCCGCATTTGAACAAGTAAGCTGGCAAAGAATGAGTGATTTGGGAAATACTTTAAGAGCAGAATCTGGCTTTGGAAGTACTGGTAAATAATAATATAGAATATATAAATAAACGTAATACTTGAAGATAATTGTTCCTATGGCAGGACGGGGCTCTCGCCTTCGGCCACACAGCCTAACAACCCCCAAGCCGCTGTTGCCTGTAGCAGGCACCCCCATCGTTCACCAATTGGTTTCAGAAATCGCTCGGGTGGTGGACACTCCTATCGATGAAATAGCATTTGTTTTGGGAGAGAAAGCTTTTTTTGGTCCTGAGATAGAAAAACAACTGACCGCGTTGGCACACAGTTTGGGAGCCAAGGCTTCTTTGTATCGACAAGAAGAGCCATTGGGTACGGGGCATGCTATTATGTGTGCAGCAGCCTCCCTATCGGGACCTGCCGTGGTTGCGTATGCAGACACATTGGTCCGTGCGGATTTGAATTTGAATCCCGAGGCCGACGCTGTTATTTGGGTCAAAAAAGTAGCCCAACCCGCTGCCTATGGAGTGGTTCAATGCAATACAGCAAACCAGATAACAGCCTTGGTCGAAAAGCCTAAAACATTTGTTTCGGATCAAGCCGTCATTGGAATTTATTATTTCAAGGACATTGCGATCCTTAAAGAAAAACTACAGGGCGTAGTAGCCCGCCAGCTCCTTCCGGGTCAAGAGTACCAAATCAACGACGGAATTCTTGCCATGATTGAAGAGGGATATACTTTCTATCCAGGAGAAGTTCGTGAGTGGATGGATTGTGGCAATCCTCAGATTACACTGGACACCAATACCAAAATGCTAAAAATTCTTGAACAAGAGGAACAGCCGTTGGTGGCATCTGATGTTGTGTTGGAGAATAGTGAACTGATTCCTCCCTGTTATATTGGTGAGGGTGTCGTCTTGCGGAACAGTACCATAGGGCCCTTTGTGGCGTTAGGAAAAGGGACCCAAGTAGAAAACAGCGAATTGACCCATTGCCTGGTACAAAATGAGACCACCATTCACAATGCCCGACTGGATCGTGCCATGTTAGGGAATCATGTTTATTTTGACGGTTCCTTTTCTGAAATTAGCCTAGGAGATTATTCTACTTTAAAATGAGTTGGAAACAATTTGTCGGATTGCTGGTGCTGGGGGCCTTCTTTGGGGCTTGCAAAACCGTTGCTGTATT
Organism: Flavobacteriaceae bacterium; assembly: GCA_049890035.1. Classification (GTDB taxonomy): domain Bacteria; phylum Bacteroidota; class Bacteroidia; order Flavobacteriales; family Flavobacteriaceae; genus UBA11891. The sequence goes on from JBMHCG010000006.1 coordinate 69,934, forward strand.
ACCCACTAAGGCTCCTGTTGAAAAGGTTGACCTAAAACGGTTATCCCGTCAAATCGACAAACAACACCCCCGATTCACTCATCTCCGGGGGAGAATCAAGGCCGTATATGATGACGGAGCCAACCAACAACAAGTTATTGTTAGTTTGCGAATGACACAAAATCAGAAGATTTGGCTTAGTGCCAACATGCTCATTCCGATTGCCAAAGTATTGATTAGCCCCAAACAAGTTCGGTTCTATGAAAAATTTCAAAAGACCTATTTTGAGGGGGACATCGCATTTATTAACCAACAGTTCAACACGGACTTCGGTTATGAAAACCTCCAAGATTTATTTTTAGGAATACCTGTTGTCAAACCACAAAAAGGGAAATGGAAACAAATTTCCAACCCGATCAACTATGTACTGGTACCACGAAGTCGTATAAAAAACATCCAACCAACCTATTTTTTTGATCCCACTAATTTTTTGTTAAAAGAACAACGCTTTGTTTTGCCCGAAGGGCGCAATGTGCTTAGTTTTAAATATCCAGAATACCAGAAAATTGCAGGTGAAAACCTTCCCAAACGAATCGAAATTTCCTTTTTTGATGGCCAACAATTAACACAGCTCCAATTGGAATTTACGCGGATGCAATTTCCCAAAAACCTCAATTTCCCCTTCCGAATTCCTGAAGGATACAAACCGGTACGCATACTACCATGAAACGTCATCTCACCCTATGTATGCTGTTTGGAATGCTGTCTGTCCTTGGGTTGGCACAGGACCACCAAGCACGCCAACAGGAGTTAGAAGCACAGCGGAAACGGCTTCAAAAAGAGATCAAACAAATCAACAAATTATTGTACTCCAACAGTTCTCAACGGAAGGATGCCTTGATTGAAGCCGAGGATTTAGCGGTAAAATTATCCGTACGTCAGCGGTTGATACAAGTGAACAACCAACAAGCGAATTATCTCACGCAGCGCATCCGTATCAATGAAAAAGAAATTGTCCGTTTGCGGGAAGCCATCAAACAGGCCAAGGCGGATTATGCTCGGATGATTCAAGAGTCTTATAAAACTCAGACAGGTCAAAACCGCTTGTTGTTTCTTTTCTCTTCAGAAAGTCTTTTGCAAGCCTATAAGCGTATCCAATATATGAAACAGTACGCGCGTTTTAGAAAACGACAAGCCCAGGAAATCTCTGAAAAAACAATTCTTTTGCAGGATTTGAACGCAACGCTGATTCAACAACGCAATCAAAAAAACCAGTTGATTGCAGAGAACCGTCAGGCGCAACAAACATTAAAAAAAGAGCAGGGCCAGCAGCAAGCAGTGCTACAAGAGCTCAAAAGAAAAGGCAAACGTTTGGCAACTCAGATTCAAAAAAAGCAGCAAAAGGCAGCAGCCATTGACCGGGAGATCGAACGACTGATCCGTGAAGCAATTGCGGCGTCCAATAAAAAAGCAGGGAAAAAAGCGACGAGTTCATTTGCGATGACCCCAGAAGAAAAGCTGATTGCCAATAATTTAGAAGCCAATCGGGGCCGTTTGCCTTGGCCGGTTGTTGAAGGGGTGATCACACAACGTTTTGGCACCCAGCCCCACCCCGTGGTGCGAACGACAATGATCAAAAGTACCGGGATTACCATTGCAACAGCCCCCCGAAGTGAAGCGCGTGCGGTATTCGAGGGGGAAGTAATGTCCATATTGAGTTTTAAAGGGAGCAACCCTACCGTGTTGGTCAAACACGGAAACTACATTACGGCCTATAAAAACCTAGGGAAGGTCTACGTAAAAAAAGGAGACAAGCTACAGACCAAACAGGCTTTGGGTGAGGTGTTCACCAATCCTTTAGACGGCAAAACCAGTTTGCAATTCAGCCTATTTAAGGCAATGAAACCGCAAAACCCCAAATTGTGGTTGGCTCGAATGTAGCTATTCGTTGGATTCGATCAAATACCAAGCTTCTTCTTCGAGAGTGTATTTGATGTAGTACAGTAGGTTCAAGGCTTCTTTTTTAGAAGCGTAACGACCATAGGCCACACGGTGCAGTCCTTCAGGATTTACTTCTGCAAAAGCAGCAGAATAGCCCTGGGATTTAAGGTCTTCTAACTTTCGTTCGGCATTGGCCATTTCACGGTAGGTACCCGCGATGATACTGTAATAAGTTTGATCCAAAGCGACCGCTTCACTTTCGGTAGTCTCTTCTTCAACCTCGGCCGCTGTCGCAGTTAAATTGAGTTCTATTTTGGAAAGTGAACCCAATTCAAAGGTTGCTTTTTCGACATTGGCCTGGATTCGTTTTTGCGCCATTTCTTGGTTTTTGGCACGCTCGCTTTGCAAGTACTGGTCACCAAAATAATAGCCCCCGCCCGCCAAGGCAACTCCCAAAATACCAATTACGGCATAACGCAAGACCGACGATCCTCCCGAAGAAGCATCGTTTTGGTCCGGGGTAAACATGAAATTTTCGTTGTTATCTTCCATCATTGAAAAGATTTTTAAAGGTTCTGTCTCTTTTGGTTCGGCCACCAATGGTGTCCGTGTAAACGTTCGTAATCCAAACGCTTGTTTGTCATAATTTATTTTACCATAAGGTAAAAATTCTATTTTTTTTATGGCATTTAGTCGCATTTCGCCCAAATTACCGAATACTAAGGCTTGCGTTTGGAGCTTCTGCTTCCAAACAATGACCTCTTTTTCGATGTCTCGCAAAGCCCCTTCGTAACTCATATTGAGTTTTTGGGCCATGTAGTGCGCCAACACTCCGTCATTGCTCTTTAATAGCGGGTTGAAAGTGAGTTCACGTCGTTGGGGATGAAAAATGCCTTTTTGATAGTCGATCTGTGTTGGGAACGAACGCGTTACAAAAGCACCAAAGTCCGGAATGCTAACACATTCGTACTGATACAACAGTTCTCGCAAATAATAGGCTACGTTCATACCACTCAAATGTAGGAAAACCCCCTTGGAATTGAAACGACAAAAGGGGAAAGTTCGTATTTTAGAAAGACCTAAATCATATCATGAATCGATTAACAGCCTGTCTTACACTGCGTTTGCTTCCTGGAATCGGTCCTATTACGGCCCAAAAACTCGTTCATGCCTACGGCAGTCCGGAAGCGATATTTTTGCCCGGAACGCACCCTAAAGAGGCACCCAACCCGCGGCTGCTTGCCCTACTTAGCCAAGCAGCAAGCGTCCAGAAACAAGTTGAAAAAATCAAAAGAACCCTTAACGATCAGGCGATCACGCCCTTGCTTTGGGTGACGGCGGCCTACCCATTGGTCTTGTCCCGATGTCCCGATGCCCCCCTAATCCTTTTTGTCAAAGGACAAATGAATTGGGAAGGGAGGCGGTGGATTGCAATCGTAGGAACACGAAAACCCACACATTATGGACGGGACAATTGTGTAGCCTTGGTCAAAGCCTTGGCTCCTTTCCAACCGGTTATTGTATCGGGGATGGCTTATGGCATTGATGTATTGGCACACAAAACCGCCCTCGATTGCGGTTTGGATACCGTGGCATGCCTACCCCATGCGCTTGAAAGGCCGTTGTATCCTGCGGCTCACCAACCCCTAGCAGCCCAAGTAGAAAAACAAGGGGCCCTGGTCTCAGATTTTTTGGTTCAGCAAGGGTTTGAAAGGGGGCATTTTGTGCAACGCAACCGGCTGATTGCAGGCTTGAGCCGGGCGACGGTGGTTATTGAAACCGGGAGAAGCGGAGGGAGCTTGCTTACGGCTCAATTTGCGCACCAATACGACAGGGAGTTGTTTGCCCTACCAGGACCGGTGCAGTCTGAAAAAAGCCAAGGGTGTCATGCACTGATCCAACAACACAAAGCTATTTTGCTAAACACCATAGATGTGCTGGTGGAGACTTTGCAATGGAAACAATCCTCCCAACCAAAGCAACAGTCGCTACCTTTGGATTTATTACCCAAAGAACAGCAGCTGTATGCGCTGCTCCTTCGATTGGGAAGAACGCATATGGACGCCTTGGCCAAGCAATTGGCCTGGAGCATAGCAGAGACGGCCGTGGTGTTGATGCAATTGGAAATGAAAAAAATGGTTCGTCCGTTGCCCGCCAAATACTTTGAAGCACTTTAGTAGCCTATTTTTTTGCGAACTCGCATCAATACATCATTGGCAACTTGCCGCGCCTTGTCCGCCCCTTTGGCCAAAGCAATCTCGATTTCCTGAGGGTTGTTCATGTAGTAATCGAAGCGATCGCGTTCGTGGCCAAAACGGGAGAGGATCAACTCAAAAAGGGCTTGTTTGGCATGGCCATAGCCCATGCCACCGGCGTTATACTGAGCGCGCAAGGTCTGGGCTTCTTGTTCCGAAGCCAAAAGACGGTACAAGGTAAAGACATGGCAGCTTTCCGGATCTTTGGGTGCTTCCAGCGGGGTGCTGTCCGTTTGTATTTTCATGACTTGTTTACGCAAGGCCGTATCGGGTAAAAAAATATTCAGGGTGTTGTCTTTGGACTTGCTCATTTTTTCCCCGTCGGTACCAGGAATATGCTGGGTGGCTTCTTGCAATGCGGCATTGGGGAGAACAAATGTATCGCCCAGCGCATGATTGAAACGCGCCGCCACATCACGGGTCATTTCCAAATGTTGAAGCTGATCCTTACCCACCGGGACAATTTCTGCGTCGTAGAGTAATATGTCAGCCGCCATCAGCATGGGGTAGGTAAACAGGCCTGTATTGACATCCGATAATCGGTCGGCCTTGTCTTTAAACGAATGGGCCAATGTCAAGCGTTGGTAGGGAAAAAAACAGCTGAGGTACCAGGCCAGTTCCGTGGTTTGACAGACGTCACTTTGCCGATAAAAAATAGTTTTTTCGGTATCCAAACCGCAGGCTAACCATGCCGCAGCGGTTGCTCGTGTGTTATCACGCAACTGATTCCCATCTTTGATTTGCGTCAATGAATGCAAATCCGCAATGAATAAAAAAGACTCATCGCTTGCCTTTTTAGCCAATTCGATAGCAGGCAAGATGGCCCCTAACAAATTACCAAGGTGGGGGGTTCCCGTTGATTGGACCCCCGTTAATACTCGTGCCATACTGTTTGGTGGTTGGTTGCCTGCAAAGATATTTTTTTCTGCCTGTCAAGCCAAAAGCCCCGCTTTCATTTATACAAAAACAGTATTTTTGATGCCATGCGACGCCTGCTCTTAATTCTTTGGCGCATTTGGTTTTATACCCTAGCGGCCATTCCTGTTTTGGTATTGTTTCCTCTATTAGCTTTTTTTGTTCTCCTTCCTAACGGTTATCCCTACTTGTTTTGGATCGCCCGGAATGTTTGGGCACCGTGGATCCTCTTGGGCATGGGTTTTTGGCCGCAGATTAAAGACCAATCCAGGGCAAGCCGCAAAAAGAGTTATTTACTAATCGCCAATCACGCCAGTTATATCGATCCATTTCTAATGTTGCGTGCCTGGAAAACCCCCTTTGTTTTTGTTGGGAAAAAAGAATTGGTCAAGATTCCTGTTTTTGGTTTTATCTACAAGCGAGCTGCGATTATGGTGGATCGATCCGATAAAAAGAGTCGTTTTGAGGTCTATGGTCTGGCCAACAAAGTATTGCACGGCGGGTACAGCGTCTGTATTTTTCCTGAAAAAGACTATTTGGATGAATCTATTCTGTTGAATGAATTTAAGCGAGGGGCGTTTAAACTGGCCATAGAACATCAGTTACCGGTATTACCCATGATCTTTTACGACCCGAAAAGAATGTTCCCCTGGTATACAACCTATGGTTTTCCCGGCTGTATGCGGATAGCGATCCACCCGCCCTTTGAAACACAAGGCATGAGCGAAGCAGACATCCCTCAGTTGCAACAGAAGGCCTTTGAATTTATCGAAGCTAAATTACGTTCCGATCCCAAACAACGCGCCGTAGATGCTCAAGCCAAATGGGCCGCCGTTCAAGCTTCTGGCAGATAGATTTCTCCTTTCAGGTACAATTGGGCCTGCCCGCCAATCCGTACCCGTTCGGTTAAAAATTCACAATCTAAGACCCCTACCCGTGCTGAAATTTGTCGGGCGGAAAGTTTGTTTTTACCCAGTTTTTTAGCCCACAAAGGGATCAGAGAGGTATGGGCCGAACCGGTCACATAGTCTTCATCGACTCCTGATTGGGGTGCAAAAAAACGCGAAACAAAATCCACTTGATCCCCAGGAGCAGTAACAATCAATCCTCTTTCGCCCAGGGCACCCACCCACCGCAGATCGGGTTGCAATGCCGCCACCTGAGATTCGTTTTCTAAAACGGCAATAAAATCCGTTTCGCCTTTCCAGTATTCTAAAGGGCTGGTGCCAAGTCCGGTAGCTGCTCCTTCTAAAGGGGCAATCTTTGACATGGTATCAGAAGGGAAGTTGAGGTATAGCCAATCACCTTCTTTAGTGACCTGTAACGACCCTTTGGACTGGGTGTCAAAATGTAAGGTCTTCTGGGGCACCTTTAGGATGTTTTTAAGCACATAGGCGGCGGCCAAGGTCGCATGTCCACAAAGATCAACTTCTACCTCGGGGGTAAACCAGCGAATGTGGAATACATCGCCATCGGGAACCACAAAGGCTGTTTCTGCGAGGTTGTTCTCATTGCCAATGGCCTGCATTTGTGCGACCGACAACCATTGGTCTAGCACACAAACGGCGGCAGGGTTGCCCCCAAAAACACGATCGGTAAAGGCATCAACTTGATAAATTGTCAAGTTTTTCATCCCCTAGTCTTCTTCGACTACTTTAAGGGCGTTTTTGATTTTTTCTTCAAGTTCTTCCATCAAATCGGGATTGTCTTGCAAGAGGGTTTTCACCGCATCACGACCCTGCCCAAGTTTGGTGTCACCATAGCTAAACCACGAACCACTTTTTTTGATAATTTCATAATTGACGCCCAAGTCAATGATTTCACCAATTTTGGAAATCCCTTCTCCGTACATGATATCAAATTCGGTAGTTTTAAAGGGGGGAGCCACTTTGTTTTTGACCACTTTGACGCGGGTTTTGTTTCCCATCACTTCGGCGTCCGCACTTTTAATTTGCGTAGAACGACGGATATCCAAACGGACCGAAGCATAGAATTTCAGAGCATTTCCTCCTGTTGTGGTTTCTGGATTCCCAAACATCACACCGATTTTTTCTCGAAGCTGATTGATAAAAAAGACCGTACAGTTGGTTTTGCTGATGGAAGCGGTCAGTTTTCGAAGGGCTTGTGACATCAGTCGGGCGTGGAGGCCCATTTTGGAATCGCCCATTTCGCCTTCGATTTCACTTTTGGGCGTGAGTGCGGCGACCGAGTCAATGACCACGATGTCAACGGCACCGGAACGGATGAGGTTGTCCGCAATTTCAAGTGCCTGCTCTCCATGGTCGGGTTGGGAAATGATCAATTCGCCAATATCAACACCGAGCTTTTCGGCATAAAAACGGTCAAACGCGTGTTCGGCATCGATAAAAGCTGCAATACCTCCTGATTTTTGACATTCGGCAATAGCATGCAAGGTGAGGGTTGTTTTCCCCGAAGATTCGGGGCCGTAGATTTCGATGATGCGTCCGCGTGGGTAACCGCCCACGCCAAGGGCAATGTCTAGACCTAAGGAGCCCGAGGAGATGGCTTCTACATCTTCGATCACCTCATCGCCCAATTTCATTACTGAGCCCTTGCCATAGGTCTTGTCCAGTTTGTCCAGGGTCATCTGGAGTGCTTTGAGTTTTGCTGCTTTGTCGTCTGCCATAATAGATTCTTTTTCAATCGTAGCTAAAGTACCAAAATCTGTTGGCAGAGGAAGGACTTATGGGAGGGGATTATTAACAAAAAGTAAGCAGCTCTGCCGAAGCAAACGGGAAGAAAATTGTACTTTGAACACACAAAAATATTTTTTTTATGCGTCACTTCTTGCTGTTTTTTCTGACACTAGCCCCCTTATCTGCCCAACATATTTTACCCCTACGCGAACGGGCAGCAGCCATAGAAGCCCTGCAAGAGGACAGACTCAACAACTTGTTGCCCCAGCTGATGGCTGAGCGAGACTTGGATGTATGGGTGTTGATCACCCGAGAATACAATGAAGATCCAGTGGTTAAGACGTTGTTGCCGCCCACTTGGCTCAATGCCCGCCGCCGAACGATCCTGGTTTTTGCCAAAGATCCCACGGATGGAACTGTGGAACGAGTGGCACTCACGCGCTATGCCTTTGGGAAACACTTCCCTTCGGTTTGGGACAAGGCAAAACAACCCGATCAGTTTCAGGCATTAGCGGATTATATTGTAGGAAAAAACCCGACAAAAATTGGGTTGAATACGTCTGTATCTTATGGCATCGCAGATGGATTGGCCCATACGGATTATCAAGGGCTGTACGAAGCTCTCCCCAGCCGCTACAGATCGCGATTGGTTTCGGCTGAGGATCTGGCGGTGGCCTGGATTGAAACCCGAACCGAAAAAGAAATGCAGCTTTTTCAGCAGCTAACAGAAATCACCCACAACATCATAGCCGAGGCATTCTCCACCCAGGTGATTACTCCTGGAGTGACCACCACCGAAGATGTGGTTTGGTGGTTGCGAGAAAAAGTGCTGGCCCTGGGGCTGGACACCTGGTTCCACCCAACGGTGGACGTCCAACGGAACGAAGCCAGTGATTTGTATGCTTTTGATGGTTTGCAAAAATGGGATGTAATCCAGCCAGGAGACTTAGTGCATTGTGATTTTGGGATCAGTTATTTGACCTTGAACACTGATTGTCAAGAATTGGCCTACGTTTTGCGTCCCGGGGAAAAGGAAGCCCCCCAATATTTGCAACAAGCCCTGGCCGAAGGCAACCGGGTGCAAGATCAGTTTACAGCGCGTTTTGCCACTGGCCGAACGGGGAATGCAACCCTTCGGATGAGTTTGGCCGCTGGACGGGCCGAAGGCCTACGCCCACAGATTTATACCCATCCATTGGGTACCTATGGCCATTCGGCTGGAACGACTTTTGGGATGTGGGACGCCCAGGAAGGGGTGCCAGGGAGCGGTGACCGACCTTTGCACGAAAACACGACTTACGCCATTGAACTCAACACCAAAGTCTTTCTTCCCGAATGGGGCAAAGACCTACGTGTGATGTTGGAAGAAGCTGGTTATTGGGGTCCGGAAGGGTTTCGATACATCCACGGCCGACAAACCAAACTGCTCCTGATCGGTGGGCAAAGGAATCATTTGGGGGAGTAATATATCTGCTAAAAAACTTTATTAACAAGGCAAAAAAGGTAGCGGCACAGTGTTTTGTAAAAGAAGTAAACTTTCAGCGGTCCATGCCCTAAGGGTCTCTACCGGCCATAGCATAGGCCATACCGCCGAAGAAGCCATAAAGAAAATAGGTCAGCCATAGATTTGGGTTAAAGTCCCTACCTTTGTTGCCACACTTTAACCGTATATAGCATGCAACTGTATAACAAACTAAGTGCTGAAGAACGTCGCGCACTCCTTGTACAGGCTGGAACCGAACGCCTGACCCTTTCGTTCTATCAGTACCACCACATCGACAATCCACAACTGTTTCGCGACCACCTCTTTGTGCATTGGAACGCACTCGAAGTCTTGGGTCGCATTTATGTTGCATATGAAGGGGTCAATGGTCAATTGTCTGTTCCAGCCCCCCGCTTTGTAGAATTTCAGTCTTTTATGGATACTATTGACTTCCTTAAGGGCGTTCGCCTTAACATCGCCGTCGAACAAGACAACCAGTCTTTTTTGAAATTAACCGTCAAGGTGCGGGACAAAATCGTTGCTGACGGATTGAACGACGCCAGCTTTGATGTTACGGACAAAGGGGTGCATGTCAATGCCCAGCGGTTTAACGAGCTTTTAGTTGACCCAGACACCATTTGTGTCGACATGCGCAACCACTATGAAAGTGAAATTGGCCATTTCGAGGGGGCTGTCACCCCAGATGTAGACACCTTTCGGGAGTCGTTACCTTTAATTGAAGCGGACCTGTCCGATCATAAAACAGATAAAAATCTGTTGATGTACTGTACCGGAGGGATTCGTTGCGAAAAGGCGTCTGCCTATTTTAAACACAAAGGCTTTCAAAACGTTTTCCAGTTGGAAGGCGGCATCATCGAATATGCCCGTCAGGTCAAAGACCAAGGACTAGACAATAAGTTTAAGGGCAAAAATTTTGTGTTTGACGAACGCCGGGGGGAGCGGATTTCGGAGGATATTATTGCCCAATGCCATCAGTGTGGTGCCCCCTGTGACACTCATGTCAACTGTGCCAACCAAGCCTGTCATTTGTTATTTATCCAATGCGCGGCTTGTCAAGAAAAAACCCAAAGCTGTTGTTCCGATGCCTGTCAAGACATTGTCAACCTGCCCGAAGCAGAACAAAAACGCCTGCGCCGAGGGACGCACAACAGTAACAAAATATTCAAAAAAGGACGGTCTGAAGTATTAAAATTTAAACAATAAATTAAGAAAATCAGCTTCCCCCATCGAGGGATTATGCCGTATCTTTAACCTAAATTTTCCAACCATGAGTTGCAGCAATTGTTCTACGTCAAACGGCACCCCACGGGGATGTCAGTCCAATGGCACCTGTGGTACGGACAGCTGCAACAAACTTACTGTTTACAATTGGTTGGAAAACATGCGTTTGCCCGCGGACCAGGAACCCTTTCGGGTTGCCGAGGTACGGTTTAAAAATTCCCGCAAAGCGTTTTTCAGATACCCAACCGAGCTGCAGCCCAGTATTGGAGAAGCTGTGGTCACTGAAGTAGCCCAATCAGGTTATGATGTGGGGCGCGTGACACTGACAGGAGAACTGGTTCGTATTCAGATGAAGAAAAAAAAGGTGGATGTGGCGAGTGAAGCGGTTCTCCAATTGAAACGCAAGGCGACGCAAAAGGATATTGAAACCTGGCAAGCAGCACGGAATAAAGAAATCGAAGTTCAAAAACGGGCACGGGAATTGGCCCTGCAGCTCAACCTACAAATGAAAATCTCCGATGTCGAATTTCAAGGGGATGGCAAAAAAGCCACTTTTTATTACACGGCCGAACAACGGGTCGATTTCAGACAGCTTATCAAAGACATGGCAAAGGCCTTTGGCATCCGTATTGAAATGCGTCAGATTGGTTTGCGCCTCGAAGCCTCTCGACTGGGGGGTGTGGGCTCCTGTGGTCGGGAATTGTGCTGCTCGACCTGGCTGACGGATTTTCGCTCTGTTTCTACCGCTGCCGCACGCTATCAACAGCTTTCCTTAAATCCTCAAAAACTTTCCGGTCAGTGCGGTAAGTTAAAGTGTTGCTTAAATTTTGAATTGGATGCTTATCGGGCTGCTTTAAAGGATTTTCCACGGATGGAAACCAAGCTCAAAACCGAAAAAGGAATGGCCATTTGCCAAAAGATGGACATCTTTAAAGGGCTGCTTTGGTACACTTACAAAGGGGAGTGGATGCATTGGTATGAATTGAGTGTGGATGCTGTTCAAGAAATTGTAGCCAAAAACCGCGCTGGCGAAACCGTTGCTTCTCTGGAGGATTATACACAAGAAGAGGAAAAACCGGAAAGTAAAGCGGTGGTCTTTGAGAATGTCGTAGGCCAAGATAGCTTGAATCGCTTCGATCGTCCTAAGCGACGCAAAAACAACCGTTCCAAAAACCGACAAGCGCGCAACCGGCAACCCAATTCCAAAAAGAATGACTAGGCTGTTAACGATGCTCGTGGCACTGATTTGCATGGGGTGTGCCTCGGATTTGGGATACCGTGCCGACCGGGATTTGACCGCAGGTTGGGAAGCCCCCATTCGATTTGACGTTCCACCACAACCCAGCGGACTGTATGATGTATTTATTCATTTAAGGAATGACAACAACTATCCTTATGCGAATATTTATTTGATCGCCCGCCTCCAGGCGGACAGTTTGACCTTGCACACAGACACCTTGGAATATGCAATGGCCGAGCCCAGTGGAAAATGGTTGGGAACAGGCTTTGCAGCGGTCAAAGAGAGCAGGTTGTATTGGCGCGAAAATATCCAATGGAAGGACAGCACCAACTATCGTATCGAAATTGAACACGCCCAACGCGCACAGGGAAGTGCCCAGGGCCATAAAAACCTTCCTGGCATCGTCAGTGTTGGTTATTCTATAGTACCTAAAGCAGAATGAGTAAAAAATCTTCCTTAGCGAAACGATGGGAGGGGTTCACCGCCAATATTCGTTTGTATGCACTGCCATTAAAAATCTTTTGGGGGTTGTTTTTGGCAGGCGTAGTGATGGTTGCGGGTTTGTTTGCTACAGCCGCTTGGGGAGGCTTTGGCCCCATGCCCGAACTCAAGCAACTGGAAAACCCCGACACCAATCTGGCGACCCAGATCTTTTCGGCCGATGGGGAGGTTTTGGGGAAGTATTATTTGAGTGACAACCGCACGCCCATTACGTATAAAGAACTGCCCAAAGATTTGATTCATGCGTTGATTGCAACCGAAGACGAGCGTTTTTATAGTCATTCTGGAATTGATTGGAGAGGAACCCTCCGGGCGGTATTCTACCTGGGGAAAAAAGGAGGTGCCAGCACCATCACCCAACAACTGGCCCGCCAACTGTTTGTTGGGGTGCGTTCGCGCAACAAAAAAGAAGCCATTCTCCAGAAAATAAAAGAGTGGGTTTTGTCCGTCCAGTTGGAACGCCGGTATACAAAAAATGAATTGATAGCCATGTACCTGAATATCTATGACTTTGGCTACAATGCCGACGGAGTCCAGTCAGCAGCACGGATCTATTTTGATAAAACACCCCAAGAATTGACCTTGGAGGAATGTGCCACTCTGGTTGGGATGCTTAAAAATTCGTCTTTGTACAATCCCATCCGTCGACCCGAGCGGGTGGAACAACGACGCAATGTCGTAATCGATCAGATGCTGCGCAACGATTTCGTTACACAAAGCCAACGCGACTCCCTGCGCGCCCTCCCCCTAACCATCCGATATACACCGCAGTCCCACCGGGAAGGTTTGGCGACCTATTTCCGTGCCTATCTGAAAGAATTTATGGATGATTGGATTGCCAACAACCGCAAACCCAACGGAGAAAAGTATGACCTCTATGGGGATGGGTTGCGGATTTACACCACTATCGACTCACGCTTGCAAGCGATGGGTGAAGCGGCTGTTAGTGCGCATATGAAAAATTTGCAAGCTGAATTTTTTCTTCAGAACCGACAGACCCGAAACCCGATCGCTCCTTTTCTAGATCTGCGTGAAGGGCAGGTTGACACCTTACTATTGCTGACGGCAAAGCGTTCCGAACGGTGGCGCAAAAGACGCCTTGCTGGTTGGGACGAAGAGACCATCGTCGAAGATTTTAACAAAGCCGTTGAGATGGAGGTCTTCAGCTGGCAAGGAGAAATTGATACGCTGATGAGTCCCCTGGATTCCATTCGCTATTACAAGCATTTCCTACGGGCATCGCTGATGTCCATGGAGCCTCAAACAGGCCATGTCAAAGCTTGGGTGGGCGGCTATAATTACAAACACTTCCAGTACGACCAGGTCAAACAAGGGCGTCGTCAAATAGGATCAACCTTCAAGCCTTTTTTGTACGCAACGGCTATTGATCAACTCAAACTGTCGCCTTGCGATTCATTGCCGGATGCCTTGTACTGTGTCGAACCGTTTAAGCACGGCAATGATGAAGCGTGGTGCCCAAAGAATTCGGGAGACAAATACGGTCGTACCCGGACGCTTAAAAATGCGCTGGCCAATTCGGTCAATACTATTTCTGCCCGATTGATGGATAAGGTAGGCCCCAGACCCGTAATCAATTTAGCCCGGAAGATGGGGGTAAGTTCCCGCTTGCCAGCAGTACCATCCATTGCCTTGGGGACACCTGATATTAGTTTGTTCGAAATGGTGGGTGCCTATGGAACCTTTGCCAATCAAGGAATTTATGTAAAGCCAACCATGGTCACTCGGATTGAGGACAAGAACGGCATGGCCGTTTTTGAAGTGGTTCCTGAAACAAGGGATGTGTTGAGTGCCGAGGCAGCCTATGTGACCCTCAACCTGATGCAAGGGGTTACGCAAGCAGGTTCTGGAGCGCGCTTGCGACATGCCGGTTTAGAAAAAACCAATTATATCTATGAAAAGGTAGTCACGGGCTATCCGTATGTTTTTGAAAATCCAATTGCAGGAAAAACAGGCACAACTCAAAATCAGAGTGATGGGTGGTTTATGGGAATTGTACCAAATTTGGTCACGGGTGTATGGGTCGGCGGCGAGGACCGCTCCATTCATTTTGAAGAAATAGGTTTTGGCCAAGGGGCGACAATGGCCTTGCCTATCTGGGGTCTGTTTATGAAAGCAGCCTATAAAAACGAAGAACTGGCCATTTCAAAGGAGGAATTTGTTGCCCCTGAACAACTCACCATTCCATTGGATTGTGAAGCATTGGCAGAACAGCGGAAGTTAGAAGCTAAAAACGAAGAGGAAGACCTGGACGATTTAGGCTTTTAATTGTCGTTGGCGTACCACTCGGCAAAGGCCGTCCCTGTTTCCCGTAATTTGAGGCTATGTAAAGCGATTCCCTCTGGCCATTTTCCTTGGAGTTTTTGAGCAAAATCGACCAACATCAATTCACAGGTGGGTTGGTAGTTTACCCGAACGATTTTATGCCCTTTTTCTTGCATTTCATCGGCCAATTCTTTGTGAGGAGTCGTCACATTCAATACCGTGGCATGGTCAAAAACATCCACAATTTCCCGTTTGACAATTTTTTTAAGATCACCAAAATCAATTAACATACCGTTTTTTACGGCTAGGGGGTCACGGAGGGGGGAGCCGATAAGGGTCACGGCAAATTTATAGGAATGGCCGTGGACGTTTTTACACAAGCCGTCGTACCCGTAAAGGGCATGCCCGGTCTCGAAGGTGAATTCTTTAGTGATACGGATTTTAGCCATGCTTTTGATGTAAAATGTTTTGACAGTGTTCAGACAGCGCAAGTTGCCCCGTGATTTTGGCCTTTTTGGGTAGCAACTCGTCCCAGTGCTCGGTATCGTTCCAGTGCAGTTCGTTTAGTTTTTGAAGGGCAGACAGGTCATAACCCGCCAAACGTTCCGTCAGGGACTTCACTTCTTGATCCAATTGTTCCAAGCTCGCGCAACAGCCGGCATAGAGCCCTTTTGAATATGCCCATTCAGCTGAGCGCCAGTTGGCACTGTCCAATGACAATTGGTTAAAAGCCGTTTTGCCCATTTTTCTGCTTACAGCAGGTTCGATCACGTAGGGGCCAATACCAATGGAAAGCTCGGATAAGCGAATGGATGCTGTATCGCGAGCAATAGCATAATCACAGGCGGCAACCAGCCCGATCCCGCCTCCAACGACCTTGCCCTGTACACGTGCGATGACAAATTTGGAACAGTTGCGAATGCTATTCATCAAGCGGGCAAAACCCATGAAAAACTCAGTTCCTTGTTCTTCTGTCGTTACTTTTTTTAGTGCTTCCAAAGAGGCACCGGCACAAAAGGCACGTTCCCCTTCCGATTGGATGATCAAAACTTTTACTTGGGGGTCTGTGTCTGCTTCCCGAATCAAATCACACAGATCGGACAACATTTCTGGACGCAAGGAATTGGCTGCTGGATGACCAAAAGTGAGTGTGGCAATTTGTTGGTGAATATCGAGGGTAAGGGTTCCGTCCATGGCACAAAATTAGGAATTATGCGTATGCAAAACTTTTTCAAAACAGTGAAATGGGTGTTCGCTCTTGTGTGGGAAATAAATCATACCCAATTGTGTATAGCCTCGGGCTTTATAAAATCGCTGGTTTCGAATGTTTTTACTGAAGGTGTCCAAGCGTATGGATTGTCCACCGATACGCAATACCTCTTCTTCTACAAAGTCCATCAGTGCCCGTGCAATGCCTTGTTTTTGAAATAGGGGATGAACCGCCAAGCGATGAACATAATAGGCACCTTCCTCTGGGCTAAGCCATTGGATGGGATCGTAGACAGGATCTTTTTCTTGAGAAAACATAACGGTACCGACCAACTCACCATTAATAATATAAACATAGCTATTCCCGGCAGCGAGATCTTTTTTCAAGACCTCCAATGAGGGGTAGTTTTCATTCCATTGGGCAATGCCCTGCTCCAACAAATGCTGGGCACAGGCTTCTGTAAGCGCCTTGCTATCAATAGTATCCGAAAGAATTCCCTGGCGAATCAAAGCGAGTTAATTTCTTACAAAGTAAAATATTATGGAGCAAAAGTCCGTACCTTTGCAAAAACTTCCCCATGAAAAATATTCTTGTTCCCATAGGAATCTCTCCAGACGCTCCCAAGACGTTACAATATGCCATTGATCTGGCGGTTGTATTTGGAAGTACGCTCTATGTTGTAGACGCGTATCCAGCAGGGATTCCCACCACCAGTATTGCCAATGTCAAAGGGATTTTACAAGAAAAGTCTTTGCAACGGATCAAAGCGGTTGTGGATACCGTTGACCGGAAGGGGTTTGACATCCAATTTGTAGCCCAGAATGGGGATTTGGTGAGTGCGGTTCGATCTCTGGATCGCAAAGTACATTTGGATTTGATTGTTGTTACGCCCCAAAATAACGATATTTCAGATGAGGTGTTTTTGGGAAAAGTAGCGGGAAGCCTGATTAAGCGAACGGAGGTGCCTGTTCTTGTCGCGCCCATAAAGAGTACATTCACCCCCCCTAAAAAGGTGCTTTGGGCGTTTAAAAAAGGGAATGTAAAAAATACCAAAACACTCACTCCCCTTCAGGAACTGCAGGATACTTTTGACTGTGAGATCAAAGGGTTGTTGGTAAAAGTTCCAGGGTACAAAGCCAGCGATTTGGAATTGGATGCCGCTGTCTCGGCCATTAGTCCGGACCCCATTCATACCAATAACGCCACCACCTATCAAGGGGTTCTGGAACATTTTCAACAAAACAATCCAGACTTGTTGGTCGTATTCAAACGGGAACGAGGGTTTTTTGAAAAACTATGGATGTCCCATGTAGTGTACAAAAAAGAATTTTACTGTTCGGTACCTTTATTGGTGCTCAAGCACCGCACACAATACCGCTAGCAGAATGCAGCGAACCCATTTCATCACCTTTCTTCTGGGATGTTTTTCGGTAGTGCTTTTGGGGCAATCCCATCTGACGCTGACGGTTGACAATGACCTGTATTTTAGGAGTGACTTTTATTATTCCAGTGGGCTTTTTTTGGAACATGGAAAGGAGCGTACCCAAGACACGACCCTTGCAGAACGTCAGTTTCGCCATTGGAAACTGGGCCAACTCATTTATACGCCCAGAAAACGATATGCAACCCAACGGGATCAATTGGATTATCCCTTTAGCGGGTATTTATTTCTTCGCTACAGCCAGGAAAAAATACGTCCTGGCCGGTCAGGATATACCTATGGGGCAGAAATTGGAGTGAGCGGTGATGCTTCTTTGGCCAAGCCTGTACAAAACCTGTATCACGAACTCGTTTTACAACTTCCCCCATTGAGTTGGACGGCACAAATGCCCCAACAACTGCATGCAGGCATTCGAGCGACGTATTTTCGAACTTACGCCCTTACCGATGGAATTGCATGGGTTCCCGATGTGAGTGCTGTTGCCTCCACCCATCAGACCCTGCTTTCAGCCCGAATGGGTTTGGTCTTGGGGTCCACCCAGAAAATACCCTGGGATGTCAATCCTTTGTTGAATACAGTAAAAGGATGGGGGGTCTATGCAGGTTGGCAACAGCAATATCTGTTTTATGACTTCCCTTTGGAAGGGAGCTTATTCAACGATTTGGCAGCATTTACACTGCCTCCCAATCGCTTACGGAATCGTTTTGAAATTGGCCTTACCCTGCACAATGAGCAATGGAAAATATTGGGGACAATGGTTTCCAGTAGCCGGGACACCGCTACTCAGCGGGATCCCAGACACGAATTTTTAACCCTGTGTATCAGTAGATTTTTTTAGTTTTACTAAAATTCAGAAACGTATGAAAACACCTTTAACTATTTTGGCATTCACTCTTGTATTGCAATCGTGTATCACCATTAAAGTATATCAGAGTGAGGAAGAAGAAAAACGGCAAGCGGCTCCCCAAAAGGAAATGAAGCAAATGCTACCCATGGGTAAAACTATTCATTTGGACGGCAGGCCCCACGAACTCCAATTTTTCGGGGACGAAAGCAATCACTTTGAGGTATTCGCAGGCGAAAAAGAAGACAGCCTAAAGGTTGAGCGCATCCATATCATTACCCATAAGCAGTCCGATTCGACCCATGCCCAATGGGTACCGAAAGGAAAAGAAACCAAGGTTATGGTCTTTCGAACCGATAGTGGTGACGGAGAAAATGATCCCCTGATGATTGTGGATGGTAAACGTGTACAAAAAGGAGCAGCCCTATCCGATTTGGACCCAGCATCCATCGAAACAATTGAGGTGCTCAAAGGGGAAGCAGCAGAAAGAAAGTATGGCCCTGAGGGCAAAAACGGGGTTGTAGAAATCACCACCAAAAAAGACTAATAGGGCGTATCCCAAAAGTAGTAGTTGTGTTCTCGGTCCAAGGCAAATCCCATCTTGGGATACAGCCGGTTGCCGGGGAGGTTGTTTTTTTCCGTTTCGAGTAACAGTCCTGCCGCCCGTGTTTGTAAACTGTGCTGCTGGGCTTTTTGTATCAGTTGCGTGCCGACTTTTTTCTGGCGGTACTCTGCTGCTACATAGAGATCGTTAAGCAACCACAAGCGCTGCAAGCGAGTGGAGGAAAAAAGGGGATATAGTTGAACAAACCCGACGGCTTGCTGTTCCCAATACGCTAGGAAAATAACCGATTCTTGCTTTTTAATTCTTTCTTTAAGAAAGTCTTTACAAGCTCTTGTTTCTGAGGATTTACCATAAAAGGCTCGATAGGCTTCAAAGAGGGGTGCCAACAACTCAAGTTCAGACAATAGGGCCACTTTAACGGATATCATTTTTATTGTGTTTTGCGGGGTTGAAAAGATGCCATTCCAAACCGAGATTGAGGCCTCTAAAGGTGTTGGATTGGTCGGTGAAGGGATCATCGGATCGTCGGATGTGTGTGTATTCCAATCGGAGGGCAAAGGATTTCCAGAATCGGTAGGACAGGCTTGCCAGTACACCAAAACCGTTTCGAAAATGGTTGGGGGCATAGCTGTAGAATTCGTATATCAATATAAAAGGCGGTTTACTGACCTCTTCTAATCGGACAATTTCGCTGTTATAGGCATGATACAACAGGTTGTAGGTTGGCCCCATTTCAATTGCAACACGATCATTCGGATGGAAACGGAGCAAAAGAGGAATGCGCCAGTAAGCAAGAAAGTCTTTGCTGTTAAGACCGTCCCTTTGGTACCGGTAGTGGATGTTGAGGAAAGAAAGCCCGCTGGCCAGTCCAAATGTTTTGTTGATTTTGTGTTGGGCCAGTATACCGGCACCCCAGCTAATGCGTGGTCGTGTAAATTCCAGGGGGGTGTTCATTCGAATGGCGAGTATGTGAAGCCGGATGTTCCAGGGATGATACAGTGCTTCAAAGGTAGGGCCTTTGTTGTATTGTATCAACAAATTGGCATCGCCTTGGGCAGGACAGTAACCCACACAAAGGAATACGAGCAACAAAATGCCAATCCTAATTTTTTTTGCCAAGACATTGCTTCTTTGTTATTATAACGTGCAATCGAGGCAAATCGTGCTTTTGGAGGGTAATCTTTTAGTGGGGGAGACGGTCCCGCAGCGCTCCATAGGCATAGGTGCCAAGGAGAGCAGCAGCAATGACAATAAGAATGGGATAAAAGCCAGCACCAAACAGAGCAAACAGGGGCCCTGGGCAAGCGCCCGTCAAAGCCCATCCCATACCAAAAAGAGTTCCACCCAGTAAATACCGTTTCCATCCCTTTTCTTTGTTGGGGAGGACCAGGCGTTGACCATCCAGAAGGGATGTAGCACCACTTCGTTTTAAAAGAAATGTGAACAAGGCCCCAAAAGCCAGAGCCGAACCAATGATACCATACATATGAATGGCTTGAAATTGAAACATTTCATAAATACGAAACCAGGAAGCTGCTTCGGATTTGTACATGGTAATTCCAAAAAGCAAGCCGATAACTAGGAATAACAAGGAACGCATCATAAAAGGAGGGGTAAAATAAAGTGATTGATAAACAAGCCGCCAATAAAAAATCCAATGACAGCAATCAGCGAGGGGAGTTGAAAGTTACTGAGTCCTGTAATCGCGTGTCCCGAAGTACAACCGCCGGCATAGCGCGTTCCAAAACCAACAAAAAACCCACCAATGAGTAAGAGCCCAAGCACCTTTGGATCCGACCATTTTTGCGCACTAAAAAGGGCTTCTGGCAAATAGGCTTTCCCGGCATCTTGAATTCCTAGTTGTTGGAGTTGTTCTATTGTTTTTGGATTCAAATCCATGGTGGATCCATCAGACAGGAACTGTGCACCGACATAGCCGCCTATTACAGCACCCAGAACGATCAATAGATTCCATCGTTGGCTTTTCCAGTCAAAGTCAAAAAAAGAGTGGCGTTTGCCAGCGCCCAAAACAGCACACATGGTGCGTAGGTTGGCAGACATACCAAAGGTTTTTCCTGACCATAACAGAAGCAATAAGATCAGTGAAATCATAGGGCCACTGATATACCAGGGCCAGGGTTGCAAAAGAGATTCAAACATGCTTATCGTGTTGAAGGACAAATATAATCAGTACAGGCTAAGGAGGTTTCTTTGATGGCTTTAAAACCACCTTCTATGTTGACAAAATTGTGAATGCCTCTTTTTTTAAGAATCGAACCTGCAATCACGGACCGATAGCCACCGGCACAATGGATGTAAAACAATTCCTTTTGAGGGAAGTCCTGGAGGTGTTCGTTAATATAGTCCAGGGGGCTGTTTTGAGCGACCAGCATCCGTTCGGATTGAAATTCACTGTCTTTTCGAACATCAAAAACGGGATTGTTGGTTTGTTTTATATCGTTCTCGAAAACAGAGACATGTACTGAGCTCATGGTGTCATAATCTTTAGCAGCTGCTTTCCATGCGGCAAAACTCCCCTCCAGGTAACCCAAGGTTTGGTCAAAACCAACTCGGGCGAGTCGGGTTATGGTTTCTTCTTCACGGCCTTCGGGACAAACGATCAAAAGAGGTTGTTGGACATCTTGGATCAGAGCCCCTACCCACGGAGCAAAACCGCCATCGATCCCAATGAAAATGGATTGTGGGATGTGTCCTTTGACAAATTCATCTTGATGCCGTACATCAAGAATAAGGGCTGAGTGTTGATTGGCGATATTTTCAAAAGTGTCTGGATCCAGTGCTTGCGACCCGCGAGTTAAAATAGCATCGATGTCTTCATAACCCGATTTGTTCATTTTTACGTTTAATGGGAAATAGGCAGGGGGCGGAAGCAAGCCATCAGTCACTTCTTGGATAAACTCCTCTTTGTTCATGTCAGCACGGAGGGCATAATTCATTTGTTTTTGGTTGCCCAAGGTATCAACCGTTTCTTTCATCATATTTTTGCCACAAGCAGACCCTGCACCGTGGGCAGGGTACACAATTATATCGTCTTCTAACGGCATGATTTTTTTGCGTAAGCTATCGAAAAGCATTCCCGCAAGATCTTCTTGTGTCATACTGCCTTTTTGGGCAAGATCGGGCCTTCCTACATCCCCCAAGAAGAGCGTATCACCACTAAAGACGGCATGGTTCTTACCTTCCGCGTCACGCAGCAAGTAGGTGGTGCTTTCTATGGTGTGCCCTGGGGTATGCAATACTTGAATACTGATATCACCGATCGAAAACACTTGACCATCTTCTGCCACAAGAACATCATAGTCTGCATTGGCTTTGGGCCCATAAACGATGGGGGCACCGGTTTGTTTGGACAGGGTCAAATGACCACTCACGAAATCGGCATGAAAGTGGGTTTCGAAAATATATTTGATTTGTGCTCCGTCAGCGGCTGCTTTTTTTAGGTAGGGAGCGGTTTCACGTAAGGGATCAATGATGGCTGCTTCGCCTTCACTTTCTATATAATAGGCTCCTTGAGCTAAACAACCGGTATAAATTTGTTCTATTTTCATTCTCGTCTTTTTAGTAGACTGCGGTAAAGCAGCCCAAATTTACAATACTAATTCTTTCCATAGAATACCACATCCCATGAGCAATACAAACCAACCGAAGCCTTTTTTAAGATGCGCACTCGGAATGATCTGATTGAAACGCATCCCCAAAAAGATTCCTACAATTGCGATTGCTGTAAAGGGGATTAAAAAGTGCCAATCGATACTTAGATTTTGTACATCTCCCAGAAAACCGATGAGAGATTTAAGGGCAATAATCATTAGGGAGGTTGCAATAGCCACTTTCATTTCTAATCCGGCTAGGAGAACCAAGGCTGGGATGATCAAAAAACCACCCCCTGCACCCACCAAACCCGTGACAACTCCTACGACAGCTCCTTCTAGAACAACCATAGGGATGTTGATTGATTGGGTGTCTTGAGAAGCCATGTTTTTTCTTTTGGTGCGAATCATGGAGCTGGCAGCCAAGAGCATGATGACGGCAAAAAACAACATAATGGCCATTTCTTTGGTCAGCACCCATACACCAACACGGGCCAATTCCTGAGGAATGGAAGGGACAAGAAAAGCACGTGTAAGATAGACTGCAACAAATGCGGGTAGGGAAAACAGGAAGCCTGTTTTTAAATCAACGGTGCCCAATCGTATGTTTTGAAGTGCCCCTACTGCCGAGGTTGTCCCCACTAGAAAGAGAGAGTATGCCGTTGCATGCACCGGATCAATGTCCAGGAGATACACCATTACAGGAACGGTCAAAATGGAGCCCCCCCCACCAATAAGTCCTAATACAAGACCGATGAGGAGGGCACAGAAATAACCAAAAACGATACTAATCTCCAAGGAATCTGAAATTTAATGTCAAAACTAGGGTTCCTGAAAGGTTTTTTTGGTAACCCTTGTTACACCCATTCGATTGCATTTCTATGGAGAAGCAGTTTTCCTTGATTTTCCAGTTTTTTTAGAATCCGCGAAATCACAACGCGGCTGGTATTGAGGTCGGCGGCAATTTCTTGGTGGGTGATGATGAGTTTGTTGGATTGCTGTAACTGACATTTGTCATGAAGATAATGTTCCAAACGCTGATCCATATTGGAGAAGGCAATGCGGTCCATGCTTTCAAGCAGTTCCATCATGCGGTGATGGTAACTATTGAGAACAAAATTTCGCCAGCTGCGATAACGCCCCATCCATTCCTCCATCTTTTGGACAGGGATTTTGAGCAGTTTGACGGGTGTTTCACTGATCGCATAAATTTCACTTTGTACCTGCCCCATGCAGCAATTCAATGTCATGGCACAGGTTTCGCCCTGCTCCAAATGATACAAAATCAGCCGGTTTCCATTATCATCCGGGCGAAGGATCTTAATGCTTCCTTGCAACAGCAAAGGCATGGTTTTGATATATTGACCCGGATGAATGAGTTCTTGATCTGGCGGGATTTCAGCAAAAATACCGACAGTCGAAATTTCGGTGATGAGTTCTTTTTCAAGGGTGCCTCCAAAAAGGGTTCTCAATTCTTGTACCATAGGATAGGTATTGGATTCAATAAACAAGCCCACAACAAGATATTAAAAATGAACTATTCTAAGGAGTGAAAATGTTAAACACCAAAAAAGATACAATCAATGAATCCAAATTCAAAAGGAGTCCTTAATTAGAGAAGAAAAAGAACGATTGCCCCATCCGTATCCCCCATCCAAGCAAAGGGGTTGATACGGAAAGAATTGCATTACAAAAGAAAAAGTTCAGAAAAATCCCTTACTTTTGGCCCACTGGGGATGTAGCTCAGCTGGCTAGAGCGCTTGACTGGCAGTCAAGAGGTCGGCGGTTCGAATCCGCTCTTCTCCACGTCTAAGGGACTTAAACAAGTCCCTTTTTTTATGGGCTCTATCCAGCTGTTCCTTCAAAAGTGGAATAGCATTTCTAGAAGCTTTAGTTACTTAAATATACAGCTTATTGGGCAAATTCTTTCCACAAATATTCCACTTTTTTCAGTCAGCAAGTCAATCGGTGGATTGACTAGCAGCTATATTTAACTCTCCCAGAAAGGAAATAAATGGTAATGTGTTACCCTGAAGTCTATTCAAATCACCTTTTCCACGTGACATTAAGCATAGTCAACTAAGCTATCATAATATATCTGTTTCATCTTTTCGTCACTTTCAACGTAAGTGAAATAATTATGGTCATTTAATTGATCATTAGTGAAAGAGACTTGATCTACTTTGAAAAGGTTGTCTAGATCATCACTTTTTGAAATTATGCCTGAATACATCTGCTTTGTTCGCTTAATAAGTGCCTCTTTAACTTGCTTAACACTATCCTTGTTAGTAAGAATACAGTCGTGAATAATTAAAGTGAATATATCTTCTGGTAATGCCTCATATACTCCAACAAATAATTCTGCTTCTTTTGATTGCTCCAAGTGACTTACAAGCTTATATCCCTTTTCCTTTTTTATAGAATCAATCCACCTGATAAATGCAGGGAAGATTTTTCTAAGTTCATTGATAGGTTTTTCATTTGTGTTCTTCTTATTAAGTGCTGAGATAACTGCCTTCTTAAGTTTTTCATAGGTTAATCCACCATAAAACTTTGAATTCATTTTTATGTGATAGTATATGCCACCACCGAGTATAAGCTGTTTACAAAGCTGTATTTCACTTTTTACTTTATCAGTAACATTGTTCTTAAGTGTTGACTTTAGCCACTCTAACATAAGTATTGAAGGCTGTGCAGATGCCATATCAACTTCATAAATAATTTCATTATCCTTTGTCCTTAGTCCCTTTCTAATTAGCCGAGGAATTGAAGTTGCCATATGATAAATCCTGCCTGATTTAGCCACAGAAGGCCTATAGTAAACCTGTTCTTCAATCAGTCTTAGAATATCAGTATACTCATTAAGATTTAATAAGGCGACCCTAAATTCTTCATATCTAAATAAACGGTGAGGATTATCTTTGTAAGTTACAAAGACAACAGTTGGTGCATCAGGATGATTAAGTTTAAACTTGCCAACTTTTAACATATCACGCTCTGGTGTAAATCTAATTGGCTCATCGAGCAACATTAGCTTTAATGTGTTTTCTAGAACTTTCCTTACTGCTGTATTGTTTTCATTCTGTTTTGTCTGATTTAACAAAGATTTTCTAATCTTAGCCTTGAATTTCTCAGATTTAAGAGTGTACTTGAAGTAGTTACCCTCATTTAATATAGTTTGAACTACTCTATAGGATTTAGAAAAACTACCTGCCTGATAAGATCTATTTTCTTCAATCAGCTTCAGGTCCTTTAGATTATCAATTATACTTCTATATTCACGACCTAATATTGGTTTTAATTCTTTAGAATTAAGATTGACATAAAAGGAAGTATCATCTTCATTATCTCCTCTTATTATTCTAAACAGAATCAAATTGATGAAGTAATTATGTTTATCAATTAGGGCATCTTTCCACTTACCTTTAGTTGATTCAATCAATTGACAATTACTGATAATAGGTTCAGCTTCTTTTAAAGAGTATATTTCCATAAAACGCACCCATATGATATAAATAAATTTATAAAATCTATATCTATTAGGTGGTGCTATTTACCCTATTGCCTGGACTGCTGGTCAAGTAAATTGCAACACTTAATATTATCAATTCAATAGAAAAGATTAAATAAATAAACGGTGGGAATAATTTTTATAACTACTTGATTAACTTAATCATAATTGGGTATTATTCCTTATTATATTAATGTTTAATTAACCTATAATAACCATTAAATCAATTATAATGAAGAGATACAGAAGAGAAACTTTTTGGCACTTTATAAACCCTGTTTGCCTCGCGGTAGGTATAATAGGCTTTCTACTATACTTTGAGGTTAGTTATTTAGAAATAGGTATTACTGGGCTTGGTGCTTGGGGTGCAACTGGGTTAATGGGCTTGGATATAGAAAAGAGGGATAATGACTAAATTTTTACTCATTTTAATATGTGTTTCACTTTTAAGTTGCAACCAACTTGATGACTGCCTTGATATAAGAGACAAATACACAGGTAATGGAAATTATTATTTTGAGTTAAGTAATAATAGGTTTTCAAACGGTACTCCTTCGGATAATGACCCAAATCCAACAGCCCAAGTAAGTGAAGAAGAATATAATCAATATCAAATTGGAGACAAGTTTTGTAGGGAATGACCAAAGTCTTTTCCTTAACTTTAAGCAACTAACCTAAACAAAAAAAAGTAATGAAAATTAGAAATCCTTTAAAAGAATGGGGTAGATGGAGAGATGATATTACTCCAACAGAAAAAAGAGTTTGGTCAATAATATCTGTTTTAATTGGAATGACAATTGGATGGATAATTAACAGTACGTTTCTTTAGGAAAGAAGAAAAACTAACACTCATAATTCATCTAAATGAGAAAAAAAAATATAATTGATATAGCAAAATGGATAATTGGTCTTGTTTTTTTATATTTTATGTTTAAATCATCATATAATACACCTAGAATAAGAAGAAATTATATGAAGGCTCAACACAGACTTCTATACAATAAACTTGTAAATGCAGACTGTAATACCCTTGATAAAGAACTCGATAGAGTATTAGAAAGTTCAGACAATCCAGAACCAAGAGTGATAAAATTCATTGAAGATAGAATGAGAGTAGAAAAATGCAATTGACTAGAATTTTTTCCTACGGCTGTAAGCCTGAAAACTGTTCCTCTAATCAACTTTGGTTTAGTTGTGGATGTCCTGTTGAAGTAGAGGAAGATGTTGCCTTAGGAAGTAGATTTGACCAGTTTTAGGCTCTTTACCTAAAGCTAAATATTGTTATACGAAAAGCTTATTTAAATAAATCATACGCATATCCTCTTCAATTAGATTTATTGAGTAATTTGTTTCTTACTAAGATTAACCATAAATCGATTAAAATGAAAAAACTTTTCTTTATAGCATTGCTATTTCCGTTAGTAGGATTAACACAATATGTTGATATGTGGCATTTTTCTGTCCCATTTGATGAAACGAATATATATGAAGCAACTGAAAAAGAATGGTTCGCTGAAGTAATGTCAAAAGCTGCTGAAAATAAATTAATTAATGGCTGGGCAATGGCAAGACGAGTAGGTAAAGATGAAAAAAATGTAAAATATATTACTTGGATTTCATTCGGAGACATAGAATCTCGAAAGAGGGCATATAATTCAATTGGTAAGTATTTTGATGAAACATCCAAACAATTATTTACACCAAAATTGAGTGAGCTCGGAAGAAACAAATGGGGGTCATATGTAGTTGGGAACAGCAATCTATATTTTGATGAATTTATGTCAGCACCTGCAGGATCAAAAATTAAATATTCAGTGCATAACTTGGCATTGTCACCAGATGCAAAAAACTTTTCTAATCAACAAATTAGAATTTGGATGCCATTTTTTAAAAATATTATAAAAAGAAATCAAACAAAACAAAAAAGCTGGGGTGTTGCAAGAAGGTTAAATCCACGTGGTCAAAAACACGGTTGGAATGTAATGACAGTTGATGGATATGAAACACTAGAAGATGTCTTCGAATCAATTAACTCAGATTTACCTGGTATTTCGGAACTGAATCTTGAACCCATAATTGAATCAACTCCAAGCGGATGGTTTGAACAAATAATTTGGGAAATCATTATTAGAGTTAATAGTAAAGGTGAAATAATAAATTAACAAAATGAAGAATTCTGTTTCCCTATTCATATTATCATTTATACTGATTTATAGCTGTTCAACTGAAGAAGATACAGCTGTCCAAACACCTAATATTGTTCAGACGCCTGATCCTGAACCAGTAGCAGAAACTCCAACAATAA
>JBMHCG010000007.1:0-2564 GCA_049890035.1 Flavobacteriaceae bacterium
AAGAGGTGACCAATACTGTGAATAAAAATTCATTTGGATTAACCGTCTCTGTTCAGTTTGATTTCAATCAAATCGGCTATCATCAATCAAAATTTGATTTTAGTTCTTTTGGATTTGCTTCAGCCTATGCCTGTAGTTGTCCTATGGACGAGTATATCGACGTGGACGCAATTGAAGCCATAAAAATTCTAGTAACTGATACAAAAACCCAAGAAACTAGTGATGTTACAGCAAATTTCACGACCTACGATCACAATCGAGAACCAATTTCAATCAGTGGCTTTTTTGAAAAGATGGTTAATCAAACAGATCTACAGCTGGATATGACCGCGTACAATGACATTCCTGACACTTCAATTTTTGAGGTCATATTAGTTTTAGCCTCTGGTAATGAATTGATTGAACAAACACAGGAAATAAATTTTGAATAAAAATTCCCCTGCCGATCGTTTACAAGACAAAACCTCTGTTATGACCCAATGATTTTTTTTGAAAGAACACAATGAAAAAGTTAATCGTCGTTTTATGGATATGCTTGTTATCGATTCAATGTGGTTTAGCCCAAGAACGCCTAGAGGTGAAACAAAGGTTGATGGTTAAGGTCAATCCTCTCCCAATGATCGACCACAATCCAAGGCTTAGAGTTGGAGTGGAATACATTTCCGAAAAAAAACTAGGATATAGTATTGATTTTGGTATGGGAAATAATTTTTTGAATCATTGGAGATTGAACGGTTTGGTTTGGGGACAAGACTATTCTTTTTTTGAAGTACGCCCTGAAATAAAATATTTGTTTAAAAACACCCAAAAGTCTTACACCTATGCGGCATTGGAATTCTTTTTCATCAATATGAGAGATGTATTAGAATCGGGCAGTTATCAAAAAGCAAATTCTAGGATTGAAACCACGTTCGATAGGGCAACATTTAACAAAGAAAAATATGGCCTGCACCTCAAAGGAGGTATAAATTATATTGTCTCTAATCGGTTAAACATTGATCTCTACGGTGGTATTGGATTTGCAAAAAGAGACTTCTCTTATACAAATGTTGTTAACCCTGTGGACAAGCCAACCACCATTTTCGTTGAATGGATACCCAAAAATTATTTATTTGCGGGGAAATCCACTATTTTTCACACCACACTGGGTGTGAAAATTGGCTATACGTTTTTTGTGAAATGAACGGCACCTGAAATGTATACTTTACTACACCTCACTTGTCTATACAAAAAACTCAAAATCATTGAACTCAATCCCTGCTGGCGTCAAACCCTCTCTTGCCTAGAAGGATTTCAAAGAAAAGTTTAAAGTCGCCACGGAGGCTCCACAGCGGATATTTAAAAGTCGCGGGTTTGTTCTTTTCAAAAAAGGCGTGGCCCACCCAGGCAAAGCCATAGCCCACCAAGGGAAGGGCAATCCAAAACCTGGCTTCTTTCTGCGCAACAATAAAAAACCCCAACAACAAAAACACCAGAAGGGTCCCAATAAAGTGAAGGGTACGGCTGGTTTTGTTTTGGTGTTCGCTTAGGTAAAAAGGGTAAAATTCTTGAAAGGACTGGAAACGTTCTTCGGCCATTGTATCGTTGTTTCCAACAAGATAAAAAAAATCCCCGACTCTCGTCGGGGATATATTTTTACGCTTCTCCAGTTGGACCAAAGTTCAACGGAATGGGCGGTTGCTCTTGGGCATTGATTTGGCCATTGGCCTGCTCAAAGCGTTGGATGTTCTCTCCGAGTGCTTTGTGCAAACGCTTGGCGTGCTCAGGGGTCAAGATGATGCGTGACTTCACTTTCGCCTTGGGTGCCCCGGGCATCATGGCAATAAAATCGACAATAAATTCAGAGATCGAGTGGTTGATGATCGCGAGGTTACTGTAGGTCCCCTCTGCGGTTTTTTCATCCAGTTCGATATTGATTTTCTGCTCTTTTCCTGCCTGCTCGCTCATGCCTTATAGCTTTATTTCCTCTTCCGCTTCTTTGTTGATCAACAAACTGGTGTACTCGTCTTTTGAACCAACGATCACGTCGTTGTATTCGCGAAGACCCGTACCTGCGGGGATTTTGTGTCCAACAATAACGTTCTCTTTCAATCCTTCGAGAGTGTCTTCTTTTCCGCTCACCGCTGCTTCGTTCAATACCTTTGTAGTTTCCTGGAAGGAAGCTGCAGAGATAAAGGACTTGGTCTGAAGCGATGCACGGGTAATTCCTTGCAGCTCGGGTGTCGCTATTGCTGGTTGCGCATCACGTGCACTCACCAAGGCTTTGCCCTCACGTTTTAGATACGAATTTTCATCGCGCAAATCACGTGAAGTAATGACTTGCCCTGCTTTAAGGTTTTCTGAATCACCCACTTCCTCGACGACTTTCTTGCCGTAGAGACCGTCGTTTTCTTCGATAAAGTCGTATTTGTGTACCAATTGACCTTCAAGCATCAAGGTATCTCCTGGGTCTTGGATTTTTACTTTACGCATCATTTGACGCACAACAACTTCAAAGTGCTTGTCGTTGATTTTTACCCCCTGTAGACGGTAAACTTCCTGAACTTCGTTCACCAAGTATTGTT
>JBMHCG010000008.1:0-3813 GCA_049890035.1 Flavobacteriaceae bacterium
GCTACCCGTTGGCTGCCCGATTGGCTGAATAGTAAAAGTAACCATACTTGTGCTCGGAGTGGAAATCCACATGTATTGGTCTACAGGTTGAGAATTCCCACCAACAGCCGTAAGCGGCGGGATATAATGAATCTTACTCAACTGTCCATAACCCGCAGTACCGATAAAAAGTATAACTACTACAAAAAATTTCCGCCAATAAATCATAGTCAATAATCAAAAATACTGATTTGACTGCTATGGGCCCTACGCACTGTTTAAATTAAATACTATATTTATCAACTAAATTTGGATCTCATGGAAACGATAATTGCATATTTTGAAACGATCCCCTCAACCCACAGAAGTTTGATATTGGTTAGTGGCCTTACTTTTTTTTGGCTGCTAGAGGGCGCTACGCCTTTATTTAATTTACAATACAAAAAATGGCGTCATGCTTTACCCAATTTGTTTTTTACAATGACGACTGTGGTGATAAATTTCTTATTGGCCTTCTTATTACTAAATACTGCTGATTGGGTTGTTGCGCAAGAGTTTGGTATTCTTTATTGGCTACCCAAAATGCCATTTTGGGCATTGATGCTAATCGGAATCATGCTACTTGATTTGGTGGGTGCTTACCTTCCACACTGGGTAGAACATCGCATCAAACCTTTGTGGATGGTTCATTTAGTGCATCACTCGGATCATAAGGTTGATACTACTACAGCCAATAGACATCATCCATTGGAAAGTGTGATCCGATTTTCTTTCACTTTGCTTGGGGTATTTATTGTTGGCGCACCAATTGGTCTTGTGATGCTTTATCAATCTCTATCGTTGGTATTATCACAATTCAATCACGCCAATATTCAATTACCCAAAAAACTAGATCGAATTTTAAGTTTTGTGATCGTTTCACCTGATATGCATAAAATCCACCACCATTACAGGCTCCCTTATACTGATGCTAACTATGGAAATATTTTTTCTATATGGGATAGAGCCTTTGGTACTTACATGGATTTTGAACGTGAACGCATCGTTTATGGGGTAGATGTCTTTCCTGATGAAAATAAAAATGGTCAGATAAAGGAACTGCTCAAACAACCATTTCAAAATTACCAGAGACCTACGGCTGAAGCCGAAAAACCGTAATAGCTAAATGTAAAATTCTTTGTAATTTTGTTTACCGTTATAGAATAACGGTAGATGTCTATACTTATGATTCAAAGAATTTTGTTCCTTACCCTTGTTTTGGTGAGCACCACTGTTTTAGGTCAAAATACCTGTCCAACTAATACTGCTTTTTTTGATCCCGTTACAGCCACTACAGATGCGCCAGTTTCAGTAAGTTTTGACTTGACAAACTTCTTTGCCGATGCCGATGGTGACGAACTTAGTTTTACTGCCACAAGCAATGACGATAACATTGCAACTGCTTCTTTAGATGGCAGGACATTGACTATCGATACAAAAAGCCAAGATGGTACCACTTTTGTTATTTTAACAGCCTCCGATGGTGACGCAAATTGTTTTTCTGGTGCTGAAGTATTTGTGTCTATTTTACCTGCCATTGACTTGACATTTCCCGAGGATTTAACAAACTCCGATTCAAACAATGATGATTCTGCTGACAGTAGCACTGATCAAGATATTACATTCCCAGTTGAAGAATCAAGTACTAATGACTCCGCTTCGGCTGATTGTCCTGTAATTACCAACCAACCTGGATCAATTGAACAGGATATTAGTCAATCACTATCCGTTGAATACAACCTAAATGAATATTTTTCTGATCCCAATGGGAATGCGCTTAGCTATAGTTTTGAAACTTTTGGTGACAACATTCTCACTATTAATTTGGATGGTGATTCATTAAAAATCGAATCAAATGGAAATGCTGGTTTTGCAACAGTATTTGCAGATGCCAATAATGGAGTGGAAAGTTGTTTTTCTTCAATATCAATCAATGTATTCATAACTGACCCCAATGATTCTTCGAGTGTTGACGTCTCTATTGAAGATTTAATATCAGAATCTGAAAATAATAATTCCCCAGAAGAAATAACTCAGGTCCCTAGCTGTCCAAATGTATCTAGTGAGTTAGGATCCTATGAGCAAACCATTGATGAAGGCTTATTTTTGGAATTTGACCTCAACAACTTCTTTTCTGACCCTAATGGCAATGCTTTGTCTTATTCTTACGACTTGTTTGGAGACAACGTAATATCTGTAACGCTGGATGGTGCCAATCTGAAAGTAGAATCGACAGGTACAACTGGTTTTGCTACCCTATTTGTAGATGCTAACAATGGGAATGAAGGCTGTTTTTCTTCTACTTCACTTAATGTATTTTTTATAGATCCCACCAATGAAAATACACCAGATATTTCCATCGATGACTTAATTTCGAATGTTCCTGATCCGCAAGACCTCCCTTTTGGATTCGATGATTCTCAAATTGATTTCTCCCAATGCCCATTTGTCATCACTGGAATAGAACCCATAATTACTTCGCCTGACGAACCAAAACAAGAAGTGTACGATCTGAAGTTTTTCTTTAGTGACCCCAATGATAAAGAATTATCTTTTGAAGTAAATAATGCCAATTCCGATATTGTTAACCTAGTATTAGAAGGAAGTATTTTGACCATTAATACACTTGATGTTAGTGGAGAAAGTTTTATCGAAATCATTGCGACGAATGGCGAAGCTGGCTGTGAAACCTACATCGGATTATTTGTATTAGTAGCTACTGAAGAGGAAATACCACCTCTAACAGAACTTGAAACAACCTTTGATTTATCATCTGAACTTGAAGTTAACCTATGTCCTGAACCCGTCAAATTCTTTGAGCCTATATCCATCCCTGTGGGAGAAGTTCAAAACTTTACCTTTGATTTAGATGAGTATTTTTCTGATCCTGAAGGTGACGCATTTGAATTTGAAATATTTAATGCCAACCCAGAAGTGGCCTACAGTTCTTTATTCGGTAGTAACCTAACTGTTAGCTTGGGTGCCGAAAGTGGCTTCGGATTTATTGTAGTTAATATTGTTGGAGGCGGAAACAATTGTATTGTAAGTCTAGAAATCCCTTTGGAAGTTACCCAAAGTGAAGATTTTGATTCCGATTGTGTACCCCTTCTATCTGCTACGCCAGAAGTATCTCTTCAACTTGACCAGCCCGAAACAATCATAAACTTAGAAGAGTACTTAAACATTGCTGAAGACCGTGTGTTTGCCATTGACATTTTAGGTACTGAAAATGAATACATAGAAGCCAGTTTGTTTGGTTTTAACTTATTAATTAGTGTTAAGGAAATTGGTGCGGGAGATAGTGCTGTTTATTTACAAATAAAGGAAGAAACATCGGGTTGTATGGAAGTCGCCCCTATTTATATTCCCATCGAGGATCCCCTTGGACTTCAAGACACAAATTGCCCTAACCTTAAATTGGAATTTCCCTATTTGGTGACATTGCAAAAAGGTGAAAGTATTTCA
The DNA here is from genome assembly GCA_049890035.1 of Flavobacteriaceae bacterium. GTDB lineage: Bacteria > Bacteroidota > Bacteroidia > Flavobacteriales > Flavobacteriaceae > UBA11891. The sequence goes on from JBMHCG010000008.1 coordinate 3,484, forward strand.
TTTGCATACAGCGATTATTTTGCCAATATCGATACCGAGGGAATTGAATTTATTGGAGCGGTTGCTTTTGAAGGTTTTGCTACTGCAAGTATAGAAGAAGGCGTTATGACGATTATGGCCAAAGATCAAGTTGGATTTTCACCAGCAGCTATAGGAGTAACTGATGCCTTTGGATTATGTGAAATCTACATCCCGTTTGAATTGCAAATACTTGGAGAAGGGGTCACAGAAAATAGTTGTCCAGAATTGACCGAATCGCTTCCCAACATCGAAATGAACGACACTGAAGCGGAAGTTAGTATCGACTTAAACACCTATTTTCAAGATCCT
>JBMHCG010000009.1:0-2963 GCA_049890035.1 Flavobacteriaceae bacterium
ATTGAAAGGCCTTTCCCAAAAGAAGAACCCATCCAAACCACCATTCGCGCCAAAGCTTTTGATCCCAATATCCAAGTCCCAGCTTTGTTTATGGCCTACAGAACGCCTGGCAGGAATACACGTGTGGCCCGGGTTCTCAATATGATCTCTACCTATTTAAGTCAAGGAAAAAGCTCAAAATTGTATAAAAAGCTTGTTGACAAGCAAAAAATGGCTTTAGAAGTGGCTGCCTTCAATATAGATAATGAAGATTATGGTACTTATGTTGTTTTGGCGCTGCCTATGGGAGAAACTACACTAGAAACACTAACTGCTGAAATGAGTAATGAAGTTGAAAAAATCCAGACAGAACTCATTTCTGAAAAAGATTACCAAAAACTTCAAAATCAATTTGAATCTAATTTTGTCAATTCTAATTCTAGTATTGAAGGGATTGCCAATTCACTGGCAGAATACTACACGTTTTATGGTGATACCAATCTAATCAATACCGAGCTTGAGACCTATCGCTCCATAACTCGAGAAGAAATTCGAAAAGTAGCACAAGCCTACCTACAGCCCAGTCAACGCTTGGAGTTGCATTACTTACCCAAATCCCAAAAAGAATAAAATATGAACCGCAAAATATACCTTATCGGGGCCCTTCTTGTTTGTTCCCTAACACTCGCTCAAATTGACCGAAGCATCCAACCCCAAGCAGGTCCTGAACCAGAAATCAATTTCGGAACGCCACAAGAACACCAATTCTCCAATGGCCTTACTTTAATGGTGGTAGAAAATCATAAACTTCCCCAAGTATCGGTTTCACTTCGAATTGACAGCCCGCTTTACACTGAAGTAGAAAGGGCAGGTATCAGTGGGTTGCTTACACGAATGATGGGTAAAGGCAGTACAAATGTGTCAAAAGATGCGTTTGAAGAAGAAATAGATTTCATGGGTGCACATTTCCATTTTAACTCGGACGGAGCCCATGCTAGTTCGTTAACCCGATATTTTCCGCGTGTTTTTGAACTGTTAGCCGATGCAGCACTGCATCCCAATTTTATCGAGAGTGAGCTGAACAAAGAAAAAGACAAACTGATCGAAGCCTTAAAAACAAGTGAAAAAGACGTAAAAACAGTCGCTAGAAGAATTGAAAACCTTCTATCCTATGGCCCTGCACACCCACGTGGTGAATATGTCACAGAAAGCAGTATTGGCAACACTGATTTGGCGGCCCTAAAGGCGCAGTACCAAAAAATGTTTCATGCCCAAAATGCTTATCTGATTGTGGTGGGGGATATTGATTTTGCCACAGCCAAAAAGATGACTAAAAAATACTTTGGTAGATGGAAAAAAGGAACCGTAGCTACTTCCATATTCCCTGAACCAACCAATGTAGCGCAAACAGAAATTGCTTTTGTAGAAATGCCAAATGCAGTACAATCAGAAATTTCAGCAATTTTTACTTTTGATTTGGACAAGAAAAACGCCGACTATTATGCGGCGATGATTACCAACCAAATCTTGGGTGGTGGTGGCGAAGCTCGACTTTTTCTCAACCTTCGCGAAGACAAAGGCTACACCTATGGGGCTTATGCCTCTCTCTCGGATAGCCGAAAGACCAAAGCCCGTCTTCGTGCCTTTGCCAGTGTCCGCAATGCCGTGACGGATAGTGCCATCGTGCAAATGATTTATGAAATTGGGCGCTTAGGGAAAGAATTTGTTACCGAAGAGGAGCTGGAAACTGTCAAACAAAAGTATTCAGGTAGTTTGATCGGTTCGTTGGAGGACCCTGAAAACATTGCCAATTTTGCTTACAGCACCAAAACCCAGCAGTTACCCTCAGATTTTTACAACAATCTACTCAAGAATATCAAAAAAGTAACCCGTGAAGATATTCAACGTGTGGGGAAAAAATACTTTTCTGACAAACAATTACGGATTGTGGTTACTGGTAAAGGAAGTGATATCCTCTCGAAACTAGAAAATGTAAAAATGGATAATCAAGTTCTTCCCGTAAAATATTATGACAAATATGGCATAGCAACAGAAAGGCCTAGTTTTTCCAAACCGATACCGGCAGGGATTACCGCCCAAACAATTATTGAGAACTATTTGGATGCCATTGGTGGTCGTGCGGCCCTTGAAAAAATAAAAAGCCGACATACGGTTTACGAAGCGAGTGTTCAGGGAATGACCATTCAAATGGAAGAGAAGAAAGCAGATAATATCAAAATGACTATGGAAATCAAAATGATGGGGAACACTATGCAACGTATCGTCATCAATTCCAAAGCGGCATTTATGGAAGCACAGGGTCAAAAAATTCCAATGCCTGAAGCTCAAAAAGAAGCATCCCAGGCAAGCTTACCAATTTTCCCTGAATTATTTTTTGGTGAAAAAGCAACCTTAAAAGGAATTGTCGATAAGGATGAAAAAGAAGCCTATGAAATTCAAATTAATGAAGAAAGAACCTACTATTTCGATACAACAACCCATTTAAAAATTGCCGAGATAAATGTTCAAGATGGCAGCGCCGTTGAAACGAAAATCACTGCTTACAAAGAAGTTAATGGCCTGAAGATTCCTGAGATTGTGGTATCTCAAATGGGGCCGCAGGAAGCTAATTTTGTCTTGAAAAGTGTACGATTTAATACAGTTTTTTCTGAGGCTGAATTCCAATAGCCAAAAATATTATAGTTAAAAAACACGCTTCATTTCGAAGTGTGTTTTTTTTTGTCCATAACCAAATAAACTCCCACCAAAATAGTTATGGAAGCTAGTGCGTGGAGCCACCCAAGATGTTCCCCATCCAAAACACCCCAAAAAAAAGCTACTATAGGAAGCATAAAAGTAATGGAGGATGAAAAAACAGGAGAGGCAATTGCCACCAATTCATTGAACATAACCTTGGCAATCGCAGTTCCAAAAAAAGCTAAAATAAAAATGTAACCTATTGAGTGTAAAACTGAAGTGGTATG
>JBMHCG010000010.1:0-3545 GCA_049890035.1 Flavobacteriaceae bacterium
TGGTCTTTTTTATTTTTTTTGCCCTCTGATCCCCAATAACAATAAAATGAATGTAAAAAAGCCTGCCCATCGCGGTATATAATCCCCGAAAGTGGCATAGAAAGTTATTTCATCCCTAAGCTCAACAGGGTGCATAAGCGCCCCTGAAGTAAGGTAGGGTAATGATTTTTCGATTTCACCTTTAGCGTTTATAAATGCAGAGATTCCTGTGTTGGCAGAACGAGCAATGGCCCGTCGGTTTTCGATGGATCGAAGTTTAGCGTATGCCAGTAGTTGGCGATGCCCCTCAGTATTCCCCCACCAAGCATCATTGGTGATGATGCTTAGAAATTGGGCGCCATTGCGCACAAACCCTGTTGTAAAATCACCGTAGATGGATTCGTAACAAACCATTGGGGCTGTTTGCTGATTTTTCTTATTGTGAAAAACAGTTCTGTTTTTTTGGATTCCTCGTGTTGCAATCGTTCCCCCGAAATCGAGTAAAAATCGTCCAATAAGCGGTTCAAGTGCTTGCTTGTAGGGCATAAATTCTACCCCAGGGACTAACTTAGATTTGTGATAAAACTGGTCGGCTTGGTCATGCTGGGCCTGCATTGCACTGTTGAAGACGTCAAACCAACGACCATCTTTTGTACGATTGGCTGTAGGGGTTGGTTTTTTATCTTGGCGAGGATAGATTTTATAGGCTTGAACACCATTGAGAAAAGCAGTCTGTGGGTGGGATTGAGCGTATTCGACCAGCGACCGATATAAAGCATCATTGAAATAACCGTTTAGATTTAATCCCAAGCCCTCGTCAAAATATCCTTCGGGACTGAGTACAAAATCAGGGTTTTGTTGCATGTAGTTGTCGCTCAATCTTTTTGCCCGTTCTAGAAGTTCAACATTGGTGGAGGTGTACTTTTGATCATAGGGGTCGATGTTGGGCTGTAAAACAACCACTTTGGCAAAAGCATTACTCGCAGGAACGCGCAAGTAGATGGCCAATGATAGCGCAATGGGAAGGGCGACGCATAAGAGAATCCTCACCCCCATAAATCGCGAAACTGTTTTGTCTTTTGCCGCCAGAATGAAATGGAGAATCAAAAGATTGATGACCAGTATCCAGAGACTACCTCCAAAGACCCCCGTGTATTCATACCATTGCACCCAGTGGGGAGTTTCGGCGAATACATTTCCAAGGGTTAACCAAGGCCAACTGAGCTCCCACTCAAGATTGATTTTTTCATAACTCAGCCAACTCACCACCCAGAATAAATAGGATGCACCTGCGGTGTTTCGCACAAACATCCATCGGAATAATACCATGAGAAGGGCATAGGCATTGGTATTAAAAAGCATAGCAATGCTTCCGCCCAGTACAGAGGCATTAAATAGCCAATAAGTGCTGATCATATTCCAAACAAAAAAAGCCCAAAAACTCAGTAAATAGACTTTTAGTCCTTTCTTTTTTGTTGTGCTTTGGTGAATATCAACAACGACATAAAGTAGGGGAGCTAAAGCAAAAAATATTAAAAAAGACCACCCATAAGTGGGCCAAGAAAGTCCCAGTAAAAGTCCGGATAGGGTAGCGAGGAGAATGTGTTTTTTCACTGTCAAGAATGCTTTGGCATAACAAAGAAAACAAAACTTGGGAGTTTGTTAAATCTGAGGCCCTAGAAAATTATTATTTTGTTTTAATTTGCGCTCATGGTTAGAAAAGCGATTCCTCATTTGTTTACCCTCTCCAATCTTTTCTGTGGTTGTCTGGCGGTGTATGCAGCTTTTTTACATCAATTCAACGCGGCCTTGATTTTTGTATGTCTCGGTGTTTTCTTTGATTTTTTTGATGGATTTTTAGCCCGTGCCCTTGGCGTAGAAAGCGCCCTTGGGGTTCAACTTGATTCCATGGCAGATTTGGTGACCAGTGGCATGGCTCCGGGGATGATTATGCATCAATTATTCTTACTCTCTGGGGTAAAAACAATTGATGTTACGTTGCATTTGCTGGATGATCTCCCATTGGTTTTTTCTCTTGCGCCAATGGCTTGGGTAGCTTATTTGATTCCCTTGGGAGCAGCAGTTCGATTGGCAAAATTTAATTTACTCACAGAATCCCTTCCCTATTTCAAGGGGCTACCCGCCCCTGCGTGTGCATTATTGATAATGGGTTTACCACTCCTGTTCTACCATCCAAATTTGACTTATTTTCAACCCTATTTAATGCAGCCATTTACACTGATTGTATTCTGTGTTATTGCTGTTTTTCTAATGAATGTTCATTGGAGGATGTTTAGCTTCAAGGCCAAAGGGGAGAAAAGTGCTTTGCTATTTCCGGCAATATTATTGTTGATTGCTGCCGTTCTTATTTTCTTTTTTGGTGTTGCCGCACTTTCAGTAATTATTTTGTGCTATTTGTTTTTAAGCTTGATAAAGAATCTGCTTAAAATGTAATTTTTTTCCTGCGCAGCTCAAAATTTTGACCCAAGTATACTTTTCTAACCATCTGATCTTGCGCTAGTTCTTCAGGGGTGCCAGCTTTTAGAATTTTTCCCTCAAACATTAGATAGGTTTTGTCGGTAATAGCAAGGGTTTCTTGCACGTTGTGATCGGTGATCAAAATGCCGATATTCTTATTTTTTAAATGGGCAACAATGCGTTGAATATCTTCTACTGCGACCGGATCAACGCCAGCAAACGGTTCGTCGAGTAGGACAAATTTTGGGTCAGTCGCCAGCGCACGCGCGATCTCAGTTCGTCTTCGCTCTCCTCCAGAGAGTAAGTCTCCTCGGTTTTTACGAATATGATTAAGACCAAATTCCTCCAACAGGTCTTCCATTTTGTCTTTCTGCTGTTTTGGGGTCAGTTGTGTAAGTTGAAGTACACTGAGAATATTGTCCTCAACACTCATCTTCCTGAATACGGATGCTTCTTGTGCCAAATAGCCAATTCCGTTTTGCGCTCTTTGGTACATGGGGTATTCGGTTATTTCTTTTTCTTCCAAAAAAATTTGTCCTCCATTGGGTTTTACCAGCCCAACAATCATGTAAAAAGAAGTTGTTTTACCTGCCCCATTAGGGCCCAACAGCCCAACAATTTCACCTTGATTTACTTCTAAGGAGATGCCGTTGACGACTTTGCGACCGCGGTATGATTTTTCGATGGAGGAGGCGCGTAACTGCATGCTTTTATTTTTTATTTTCTAATGCGTCCCAATATTCAAACGCTCTTCTCAGGTGGGGAATCACGATGGTTCCTCCCACCAATGTAGAGATCTCTAAACTTTCCACAACGGCTGCTTTCGACACCTTGTTTTTGTGACACTGCTCCAAGTGGTACCGGATACAATCATCACACCGCAAAACGGTTGAAGCAACAAGTCCCATCAATTCTTTGGTGGCTACATCGAGTGTTCCAGCACTGTACGTATTGGTATCGAGATTAAAAATCCTTTTGATGATTTTAGAGTTTTCATCCAGAATTTTTTCGTTCATTTTCGAACGATAGGCGTTAAATTCTTCAACGAGTTGGCTCATGTTGTTGACGTTTATAGACAATTTTTGAGA
>JBMHCG010000011.1:0-2531 GCA_049890035.1 Flavobacteriaceae bacterium
ATTCGAAAAGAAACAGCCCAACACATTAGCATAGATTTGATCGCATGAGTACTACCCTCAATGTAGCGTTAATTGGAAACCCCAACACGGGAAAAACATCTGTCTTTAACGCCTTGACAGGGCTTAACCAAAAAGTTGGAAATTACCCTGGCATAACCGTTGAAAAAAAACAAGGAAGTTGCCGTTTAAACCGGACAACCAAGGCCCACATCATTGACCTTCCTGGAACCTATAGTTTGAACGCATCTTCTATGGATGAAAGTGTGGTGATCGAGTTGTTGCTCAACAAAAATGACAAGGATTATCCCGATGTTGCCGTGGTGGTTTCAGACATTGAAAATCTCAAGCGCAATTTGCTGCTTTTCACCCAAATTAAAGACCTTGAAATTCCCACCCTGTTGGTCATCAATATGTCTGATCGTATGCTACGCAAAGGAATTTCTTTGGATATTGAGCAATTGGAAAAGCAATTAAAAACAAAAATTGCACTCATCAGTACCCGAGAAAACACGGGGATTGACCAACTAAAAAAATACTTACTCGACTACCGTTCCCTTTCTAAAGAAAGCATAACCGATATTCGTCAAATCGATACCGATTACTTTGAAAATCTCGAGAAAGTATTCCCCGATCAATCCCTCTACAAGTTGTGGTTGGTCATTACTCAAGACGTAAATTTTGCACAACTAGAGCGCAAGAAAGTGCAAGATGCCACCAACTATAAAACCCAAACCGAGGCTCACCTTAAACGCTTGCAGCAGAAGGAGACCATAAAACGATATCAACTCATCAACAATGCGTTAAAAGAAACCTATGCTGTTGATATCAACAAAGCGACCGATTTTAGATCGCGCCTCGATCGGGTATTGATTCATCGTTTTTGGGGCTACATTATTTTCTTTGTCATTTTACTTACCATCTTTCAAGTAATTTTTGATTGGAGCAGCATCCCCATGGATTTTATCGACGAGACTTTTACCCAGTTAAGTGAAGCGACCAAAGCCAATTTACCCCCTGGTTTGTTTACCGATTTATTGGCCGAAGGAATTATCGCTGGTTTAGGCGGTATTGTCATCTTTATCCCACAGATTGCTTTCCTCTTCCTCTTTATAGCCGTATTGGAAGAAACGGGCTATATGAGTCGTGTGGTTTTTTTAATGGATCGAGGTCTACGCAAATATGGTCTCAGTGGAAAGTCAGTTATCCCGCTGATTTCTGGAACTGCCTGCGCCATTCCTGCTGTCATGGCCACCCGAAATATTGAAAATTGGAAAGAGCGTTTGATCACCATACTCGTTATTCCCTTTACAACTTGTTCTGCTCGACTGCCTGTGTATTTAATCCTTATCTCATTGGTGATCCCAGAAGGAACTTTTTTGGGCATGGGTTATCAAGGACTTACCCTTATGGGGTTATACTTGATGGGTTTTCTCATGTCTTTGTTCTCGGCAGCAATCTTGAATAAAACCTTGAAGATTCAATCCAAGACTTATTTTGTTATTGAGATGCCCAACTACAAATTACCCTTATTGAAAAATGTAGGGTTAACTGTTTTTGAAAAGACCAAGTCATTTGTAGTTGAAGCAGGGAAAATCATCTTGGCCATTTCTGTTTTGTTGTGGATTATGGCATCTTTTGGTCCTGGAGAAGACTTCAATAATGCGGAAGAAATTGTCACCCAGCAAAAGGCCAAACAACAGCTTAGCGATGAACAACTCAACACTGCTATTGCATCCTACAAGCTAGAGCATTCGTTCATTGGGATATTGGGGAAAACGGTTGAGCCACTCATTGCTCCGCTTGGCTATGACTGGAAAATTGGGATAGCCCTCATCAGTTCATTTGCTGCACGCGAGGTTTTTGTGGGAACTTTGGCCACTATCTACAGTGTGGGTAGCGAGGAAGAAGGTACAATTAAAAACCGTATGGCAGCAGAGGTAAAACCAAATGGGCAGCCTCTTTTCGATTTACCCACGGGTCTTTCACTCATGGTATTCTATGCCTTTGCACTGCAATGCATGAGTACTTTGGCTATCGTTAAGAAAGAAACCAATGGCTGGAAATGGCCCATGGTACAACTCTTTAGTATGACTGCAATAGCCTACCTTTTCGCATTCACGGTTTATCAAATAATGGCTTAATGGAAACTTTACAAGTACTATTACTGGCCCTTGCTGCAGTACTCGCCCTTCGCAGTTTATACCTGCGTTTTTTTAAAAAAAAAGAAGATTGTGGCCCCGACTGTGGTTGCCATTAAGCATTCATTAAGGCTTCAATTTCTTCTACTTCTATCGGAATATTTCCCATTAAATTGAATGGCTCGCCTTTGGCTTGAATCACGACATCGTCTTCCAATCGCACACCAAACCCTTCTTCAGGGATATAAATCCCTGGTTCGACAGTAAACACCATATTGGTTTCCATGGGTAAGTGTAACAAACCATAGTCGTGGGTATCTAGCCCCATGTGATGCGAGGTTCCATGCATAAAGTAGCGTTTATAGGCGGGTTGTTCAGGGTTTTGATGCTCTA
>JBMHCG010000012.1:0-104886 GCA_049890035.1 Flavobacteriaceae bacterium
TGCAGCTTTTTCTTTCGTGAATGGCATAATGGTTTATTTAAATCAAAAAGGGGGCATAGAGCCCACCTAAATCACTTCTTATCCTTATTTGAGACTCCTTTGGATTGACCTACTCGAAATCTATCGAGGCTAGCATTGTAAGTAGCACTAAGAGTAGGATGCCAACCAGTAGAACCTTTTTGATGAACTGTTCTATTACCATAGCATTAGCCAATAATTATTTTTATATACTTATAGGATTGACTATAAACCAGTTCTCATACGCTGAGTTTGAATTTAAACTGCGGAGCATAACAGCCTCGCAGTTTTTTGTTACCATTGTTACATAACATCACGTTTCTGTACGTTAAATTTTAAATGTCAATTCTTCTTTTCATAACTTAGAATTGGTTTATGGTTATTACCGCTGGACTTTACATCTGGCGGTTTTTTTATTTTCTCCTATATTGAAATTAATTTGACAAAAAATAATTATGAATAGCGAAGAAAAATGGTATAATCGTGAACCAAAATGGTTAAGTAAACAACCGAAATATATAAGATATTTACTTATGATTTTACTATATACTCTTGGTTTCACACTTTTTAACTATTTATTTTCAGGAGAGATTTGGTTTATAAATTTTGGGGAAAATCATTAAAGAAGCCAATATCCTTCCAATCTATGGCATTTTTTACTTTGGGTAGCATTCCTTGTCTATGGCGTTGCTAAAAGTATTCACCCCCCTAATGATTAAACAACCTGAAAGTATCAGGATTGTAAGCTTCCTGCACTAGCTTCATTCCATGCTTCATTGCATATTTAGCACTAACCCAAGCGACTGAAGTACGCCATAGGGTTCATAGGCTTCAAATATGAACTTATATTCACTATTGATTATACGAGTGTATCCCTCACCTATATTCCATTTTTTGACAAATTGTTCAATTCCCGTTGTGCCATTAAATTGATGTGACTTGTCACCCACATAATAATAAACATTAAATAATTTTAAAAAAGTCATAACCATAAACTTAATTCATACCAAGTTTGAATTGGAAAAGCGAAGTGTAACAGCTTCACAGTTTTAATTCCTGTTACAATTGATTGTGACTATTATCACAATAGCATACCGTTTACTTAATTTAATTTTATGTTGGTTTAATCATAGACCAATTTTCTGAATTTTTTTGAATGTAGCCGCTGGACTTGACATCTGGCGGTTTTTTCTTCTCTTTTGGGCAAGTCATTCAAGAATTACTAGGAATCCTTGATCCATCTTTCGCCTATTGCTAGATATAGTATATGTGCATACTGTAAAGTATATGAAATCATTCTCATGTACTTTTTTTGTCGTTTTGTACTTTTAATATCCTATTAATTCCTTGAACTGAGGAAATCAAACCACTTCTACCATCCCAAACATGACCGTTTTTTAAGCCTTATAAACTAAGGAGTCAAGTAGCCCTGGTAATTGATGCTCTGCTAAATAGAAACATTAAGGATATTGGTTCGATTGGCTATATTTATGGAAACCATAAATCGCTCAGAATGAAACCCTGTTTTAGTAGTATTTTTTTATTTATATGCATATTATCCTATCAATGCTCTTCTGATGACTCAGATATGATGCTGTTAAATAACTCGGATGAAAAAATGTCAACGGTAGGATTTGTTCCAGATACAGCTAATGAAACAAATATAGATTCAAACGAGTCGATTGGATTTTCTTTTGAATATCATCTGCATTCAAGTTTAGATAGCTATAGTTTCTATAAAGATTCGATTGTGTCTGTCATTTCAACTATGAATGATTTGATGCCGATTTCCCCTTTTTATGATAGTAGGGGCAACAGCCAAATTAATGGCGTATCGATTTATTCTTGGTTAAATGAGGGATCCAAACCCTATGCATCTCTGATTGGTGATACCGATCAATGCATATGTGGAATTATTGACAAACATCTTGTTATGTCTCTTCAATTACAAGAAGGTGACTTTGGTGCACAGAACAATTTTAAATATGCATTATTGGCTCATGAGTTTTTTCACGTTTATCAAATTTACAAATCCAAGGGTTTTGATCAGGAGGTATTTTGGTTGATCGAAGGTCAGGCAGCTACGATAGAATCCTTATACCTAAAAGAATTCATCAATGATTCAAACTATATCATGAATTTTTTGAATCAAGAATATATTTCTTTTGAAGACGGTATACAGCATGCTGAAAATTATGAATCCTATCAAGGTTATGGAACTTCTTTACCTCTGTATGGGGACATAACGATATTTATGAATTTATCTCTGTCAAAAATTCTCCAGGAGTTTGGATACAGTGAAAAAGAGTCTTTTCAATTGATTTTCAAAACGTATTGGGAATCCAATCCAAATCAAAACAACTGGAAAGAAAAGTTTGAAGAAGTTTTTGGAATAGGTGTTAGTGATTTTTATTTGAGACTAAATGATTTTAAATCAAAGCCTGAAAACCTGGTTCCAGAAATTGAATTGAGTGGGATTTTTAATTAATACGAAACAGGTGCAAATGAAAAAAATCAATGGTGGGGAAACAACAGCTATGATTTTCCAAAAACAGCAAGTTATTATTCTTTTTTTGGTTTGGTACCGATGGTAACTACTGTCATTGTAAAACCACATGATGTGCTACGTACGAATCTAAATTATTTTTTACCGATGCTTACAACCCTTTTGATTAGTGGTAGTTTTCAGGAAATGTGTTGAAAAGCATAAATTTTAAAAACAATGAATGACAACACAGTTACCTTTAAAAAGAAATGGTTGGATAGGGCCATCCCTTTACGATTTAAGATAAATTACTGGTTTCTTCAGAAATTTGGTTTGTTCGGCTTTGGGCTGTTTGCTTTTTTTTGGGGAATTGGAGTTGCGATTATTCTCTACGAATTTCTTTTGGAAAAGTGATAAGTAGGTCGCGTTGGGGCGTTTTCGACACCTCCTTGTTAATCAAGTAAACTTTTCTCAATAAGCCCCTAAGAATGCTGACGAGACGGTTTTACCTTTGCAAACGGGCCTCTTTTGTTTATCGGATACAGCAGCAATGCAGGAAGTATATTATATGGATTGTAAATCCGATATAGGAATTCCGATATTTTAAATAATTTGACACTCAACAACAAAACGATAAAATGTAAAAAAACATTGATGAAAAAATATGTGAATTGGCTCTTCGGAATTGGATTGCTTTCTACACTCTTAGGTTATTATATTGGAATTGGGGATGTACCTGTAAGCACAAAAATCCTTGTTGGTAAAAAATTCTGTGGTAAAGGCCGTGGTTCTCTTGCCGAAGGATCAACAATTTGTTTTGGCTTTCAATCCGAAAAACTGCTTGAAATAACCATTTCCGATCTTGCTGTGGACTATACCATGCCCATAACGCTTTACTCAAAAGAAGACAAACCCCAATCCATTTTCTTTTTGTTTGGTTTGGAAAAGCCCATGAGCGAAAACGAACTTGTGTATGTCAAGGACAACCATTTTGTATGGAAGAGAACGGATGGAACAAATTGGGATCTTAAATTGGAATGATTTAATCAATGTGTTTTAGTTTTTTTGCTTCCTATCATCAACGAAATTGTGATTTAAATCAATTCCAACACGATTGATTGAAATGCTATCACAAATGCAAGTAGAATTGCCTTTTTAAGTGAAGGGGATTCCTGATACAACTAACCATTAGGACAATTGCCCCAGGAGGGTTGATTTTCTTCTAGAAGCCCACTATCGAGGGCAAAATCAGTGGGCTCGCTAGGAATTAGTGGAACACACCAGCCCGAAAGATCATGATTGAATAAGCTGGCCTGATAAAACATACCTTCCATATCGGTTGCCTTTCTTGTATTCCATTTACTTATGTTTTGATTGAAAACGGTTGCACCGGCAAACATGAAGGAAGTATTGGTGACAAGGGATACATCCCAATTACTAATATTCTGATTGAATGAAATAGCATTTTTAAACATTAAATTCATCGATGTAACTTGTGCCGTATCCCAGGAACTGATGTTTTGGTTGAAGCCTCCCTGGTCTTCAAAGAGAGCAGACATATTTTCTACATTGGAAGTACAAACACAGGTCAAATCGGCCTCGTTTTCAACTTTTTGACGTAGGCTTGCTTCATCGACAACTTCATATTCTTTGCCATCAATCTCGTATCGTATCCCCACTTCAGTACCCCGGCATTTTATCGTCAGTCCATTGGAATCCAGATAAATAGGGTTACTTTGAGGCAAGGCAAAGAAAATATCTTCAGTAACTTCATCGATTTGTGTGACGGTTCTTTTGAAACAGCCTAGATGTAGAAAACAAAAAAAATAAAGGTAGTGTCTAGTCTGCATCTTTTGCTGCTTTATATTTGATTCCACATCCCAACATAATTCCTCCATAATTTATGGAATAACCGATTTCGGGAACCAATGCCCAACGATTGAAAACATCTACTGGATAGTTGATTGTAAAAGAAAAATCGAGTTCAGAAAAATTAGGTAATTCGTTGGCTTTCAAATTATAATAATTAAATGGAGAGTCAAAATCAAATCCATCCGCCACTTCTTGGGCGGTGACTTCTTTAAAGAATATAGCCGATACGGGGCCACTTCGTAGACCTGCATTTACTTTTATATAGAGTTGCTTCCAGATTGCATATCCCGTTGTGAGCCAGTAAGAACGGGTGTTGGAGGAAAAACTCCCATTGAATCCTCTGGGTTTCCAGATCGAACCGTTGTCATCTTCATAAGCGATAAAGTAGTATTCATCTGATAATTGAAAACCCAAAATGAATTTTTTCACATACACATCAATAAAAATACCATAGGCCCCGTCATTGAAAAGTCCTTGCACTTCAGGTCCGTAATACTCCTGGGGATATCTATTTTGACCACTAAATAAAAATCCTATAGACGTTCCTCGGTAAATACTGACGTTATTACTTCTTTTATTCCAAATATTTTCCTGATACTTCCAATCTTGCGAAAACGAAAAAATGGGGACTAAAATCCAAAAAATAAATTTTTTCAAAATAATAACACTGTTGTCGAGCATCTGTTAGGCGACTTCCGATACATAACGCAACTAAAACTAACTAATATTTGGTAAGGATTTGTACCACTTTAATCCTTTTTTATAAAGAGTTATACGCTGCATTTAAGAATTTAAATTTTCCAGCTTTTCTACTATTTTTTCCAGACCCAAGGCTCTTGATCCTTTGATAAAAATATTTTTATTTGAAAAGCTCCTTACAGCTAGTGATTCAATCAGTAATTGGGTGTTGGCATACGTTTTAAACCGCTCTGGATTATTGATCGTTTGGGAGAAGTTAGGACCTACTAAATAAACTTGGCAATGGTCTTGTATTTCAAGCGCATCCACAATAGCTTGATGTTCTGCGCTGGCATAGTTCCCTAATTCCAGCATGTCACCCAAAATAAGAACCCGTTCGTTTTGAAATTCTTCAAGAAATGAATGGATAGCAATTTTCATACTCGTAGGGTTGGCATTGTAGGCGTCAAGAACCACTTCATTCGATCCCACTGTCAGGGTCTGGGAACGATTTGCAGTTGCTTTGAAGGCTGCGATTCCTGATTTAATTTTTTCAAATGGAATTTCCATATAGTATCCCAATGCGATAGCAGCTCCGATATTGGATAGGTTATAGGCTCCATACAAGTCACTATGAATGGTTCCTTTGGGTGTGACAATTTCCAAAGGTTTGGATGCGCTGTATTGTAAAAAGCAATCCGTTCCTTCTTGATTACCAAAGGTGAAGCGAGTAAGGGAATTTGTGCATTCCATTTGTTTGGAGTCCGCTGCATTACACAAAACCATTCCCTTGTTTTTTTGGATAAAACGATACAGTTCGGATTTTCCCTTAACGATTCCTTCGATCCCGCCAAAGCCTTCTAAATGTGCCTTTCCAAAATTTGTGATGTAGCCAATATCAGGAAGCGCAATTTCGCACAGGGCAGCAATTTCTCCCTGGTGATTGGCTCCCATTTCAATTACAGCAACTTCAGTATTAGGGGAGAGTGCCAGAAGACTCAAAGGAACGCCAATATGATTGTTTAGGTTTCCCTTAGTTGCCTGTGTTTTAAAGTGGGTCCGCAACACGGACGCCATGAGTTCTTTGGTAGTCGTTTTTCCATTACTACCTGTCAGCCCAATAATTTTTGTCGGCAGTTGTTGGCGGTGGTGTTGGGCCAGTTGCTGCAAAGCTTTTAGGACATTGGGGACAAGTAAAAATTGATTGTTTTTAGCAGCAAGGGTAGCATCCTCCATTACAACTGCTGTTGCGCCGCGTTCCAACGCTTCATTTGCAAAGGCCGTTGCATTAAAATGGGGTCCGGATAAAGCAAAAAACAATCCCTTTTCAAGTGGATTACGCGTATCAGTAAAAACGCCATCAGATTGAAGGTAGTAGGTATAGAGTTCTGCAATTTTCATGACCAATAGCATCAAAAAAGGCATCGTTTCGATGCCTTTTATAGTTGGGTTTAACGCGAACGTTTGTGTCGCGCTGTTTTTTTGATTTTATTTTTCGATCCAACACGTGACATGGCACAACGGAAACCTATATAATCAGTTGCAATATACTGTGGAAGATAGCGTCGCTGTGCGGGATCCAACCAGTACGCTCTGTCTTTCCAAGAGCCTCCTTTATAAACACGCACTTCGTCGGTGATCAAAGAAGTTCTCTTGTTGGATTTATCGATTTTTCGAATTTTATTTCCTTCTTGATCATAGGTTACTTTGGCATGAATCGGTGCGTTATACATCAAATTGGACTCAGGCTTCTTAGGTCCTTCTGCATTTTCATCGGGCGGATCGCGGTATTTTTTTGTTGATTCGCGATCACCATCTCTGAAATTCCGATTGTCACTTTCAGAAAAGTTTTGACGTAAAAATGTCTCTTCTTCGTCAATGGCTTGTTCTACCAAAGTACCAGGCAGTTTTTTTAAATAGACTTTTCCATTGGGTAACGTATCAAAAACCAGTTCATCTTGTTCTACAACAGCTGCTTTTCCGTCCTCTCCAATAACACTTTTGGTGTAAACATTTCCACGATAATAATTGAAGTCATTATACTCATCATCAATGATGGGTCGGTAAACATCCGATACCCATTCGGCAACATTCCCTGCCATATCGAATACACCAAAATCGTTTGGTGGATACGATTTTACCTGAATTGTTATATCAGCTCCATCATCTGACCAACCAGCTATCCCACCATAGTCCCCTTTACCAAACTTGAAGTTTGCCAGCTGATCGCCTTCAGTTCGGCGATCGCTTGAACGAGTGTATTCTCCTGACCAAGGATATTTTTTCTTTCCTCGGTAGGTGTTGTATTCTCGATCTCCTACCAAAGCAAGGGCAGCATATTCCCATTCGGTTTCGGTTGGGAGACGATAAGAAAGCAAAAATAGGCCGTTTTCAACCTTTGCATAATTATTAATAGTAGCGGTATCTTTTTTAATTGTTCCCCTTTTACCTGAATTAATCAGTGGGGTATTGTTTTCACTCAAACTGTCTGTTTTCCCACCATAAGAAACTTCGGGACGGGTCAGATAGGTTGCTGTATTAAATGTACTGTTCGCATCAACTTCTTCGTAGCGAACGTCTTTTTTTACGAACCCTTCTCTTTCAAGAATAAATTCATTGACACGATCCGAACGCCACTCGGCGTATTGGACTGCTTGAAGCCAGTTTACACCGACAACTGGATATTCAGCATAAGCTGGGTGCCGCAGGTAATTGGTGGTTAGTTCTTCAACATATCCAAGTGTGTTTCTCCATACCAGTGTGTCTGGTAAGGCTCCTTCATAAATCAATTTATAGTCTTGATTTTGTGTAGGGAAAACCATTTCCAACCAGTTTAAGTATTCATTGTACATAAGGTTGGTTACTTCTGTCTCGTCAATATAGAAAGACATAACATGCTGCTGGTTGGGTGTATTGTTCCAATCATGCAATACATCATCCTGCACCTGCCCTTTGGTAAAGGTACCGCCTTCGATGAATACGAGACCGGGTCCCGTTTCTTGTTCTTCGAACTCTAAATTGTATTGGAAGCCTCCTTTTTTGGAGTTGATGGACCAGCCGGTTCCTCTTGAGACATTATTTTTCCCACAACTAGCCAGTGTCAATACTGCAATAAATGCGCTTAATGCAGATTTGAAAAGGTGTCTTTTGCTATTCATACGCGTACTACAAATATATGATTTACACAGCAAATCGTAAATTTATCTGCGAATCATTACTTCGATAACGTTGGAAAACGCTCCTTAGTATGCATAAGGGTAAAGAAATTTGAAAAAAAATCATTTTGCTAAAAAAATTACACATAAACAATGATTTTCACGTAATTAGCCCTATGCTTAAAAACCACTACTGGCGGTCCTATCTGGGTGTGATTGTTGGCTTTTTTTTCATTGCTGCTCTTGTGAGCGCACAAAACAATGAAAGAGTGATCACCACTGGGGTTCCTTTTTTATTGATTACCCCCGATGCTCGTGCTGCTGGAATGGGGGATATTGGGGTAGCAACCACGCCCGATGCACATGCACAACAGTGGAATCCAGCAAAATACCCTTTTGCATCTATCGATAAGGGGATTGGTATCAGCTACACACCCTATCTAAGCAAATTGGTTAATGACATTTTTTTAGGAAACCTTACCTTTTACAAGAAAGTTGGGGAGCGAGGTGCATGGGCATCCAGCTTAAAATATTTCAGTTTGGGTGATATTCAATTCAATGAAATCAATTATGGAACCATCGTCAATCAAAGTTTGGAGCGTCCCAATGAATTGACACTGGATTTGTCTTATGCACTTAAGTTGAGTGATCAGTTTGCCATGTCTGTAGCAGGGCGCTACATCCGTTCGGATTTAAAAATATCTTCTGATTTGGATGCTGCCTCAGCCAACACACTGGGCGTTGATATGGCAGCCTATTATTATTCAAAAATGAGAAAAGTAGGTAAAACTGATATGCAATTTCGTTCAGGATTTAATATTTCCAATATTGGTCCTCGGCTTGTTTATGATATAGGGGGGCAAAAAAACTTTTTGCCTACTAATTTAAAACTTGGCACCGGTTGGGATTGGGTGTTTGATGCCAATTCAACCATTGGATTACATTTTGAATTCAATAAACTTTTGGTGCCTTCTCCTGTTGCCAACCTTAGCGAAAATGGCAGTATCATTTACGCACAACCCGATGTAAATTTTCTTAGGGGCATGTTGGATTCATTTAATGATGCTCAAGATGGTTTTTCTGAAGAACTCAAAGAAATAACTTGGGCTACGGGTATTGAATACCGATTTCAAAATGTTTTGGCACTTCGCACGGGCTATTTTAATGAGAGTCAAGAAAAAGGTTCGCGTCGCTTTCTCACCTTTGGTGCTGGATTACAACTCAATCAAATGCAGGTAGATATTTCCTATTTATTTTCTACATCCACTGTCCGTAGTCCACTGGAAAATACATTGCGCTTTTCATTGAGTTTTGATCTGACCTCAGGAATTGTTTTAGAAGAAGAAGAAGAGGAATAATTTTACGATGTTCAATCTAGAATTATTTGCCTATTTTTGGGGTCGAAATCAAATAGAAAACTACCCAAAAGAATTATGAAAAAAATAACGAAGCAAACCTATCTCCATTGGTATGAGAACATGCTTTTTTGGCGAAAGTTTGAGGATAAATTAGCTTCTGTTTACATTCAGCAAAAAGTACGCGGCTTTCTTCATTTATACAATGGTCAAGAAGCCGTTTTAGCAGGCTCACTTCACGCTATGGAAATAGGAAAAGACCGGATGATAACGGCTTATCGAAACCACGTACAACCGATTGGCTTGGGTGTTGACCCCAAACGTGTCATGGCAGAATTGTTCGGTAAGGCCACCGGAACTTCAATGGGTTTGGGTGGGTCCATGCACATTTTTTCCAAAAAACATAATTTTTTTGGAGGGCATGGTATTGTAGGCGGTCAAATCCCGTTGGGTGCAGGTATGGCTTTTGGTGATAAATATTTCAAGAGAGACAATGTAACCTTATGTTACATGGGTGACGGTGCAGTACGTCAGGGGTCGTTACATGAGACTTTAAACTTAGCAACCCTTTGGCAACTTCCTGTAGTCTTTGTTGTTGAAAACAATGGTTATGCTATGGGTACTTCAGTTGCTCGCACAGCAAGCCATCAGGAAATATGGAAATTGGGTCTGGGTTATGAAATGCCCTGTGAACCGGTAGATGGGATGGATCCTGTTGCTGTAGCCAAGGCCATGGACAAGGCAATAAAACATGCCCGATCTGGCAAGGGCCCCTCTTTCTTAGAAATGAAGACGTATCGCTATCGTGGGCATTCTATGTCCGATGCCCAACATTACCGAACCAAAGAAGAAGTTGAAGCGTATCGTAAAATTGATCCCATCAGTCAAGTAAAAGCTGTTGTTTTGGACAAAAAATACGCTACTCAAGAAGATTTGGATTCTATTGATGCAGCTGTCAAGGCACGTGTAGCGGAATGCGAAAAATTTGCCGATGAGTCACCTTTCCCAGAAAAGCAGGTGATGTACGATGCTGTTTACGAACAAAAAGACTATCCATTCATTAAGCATAAATTAGACTAGATGGCTGAAGTAATTAATATGCCTCGATTGAGTGATACCATGGAAGAGGGAACCGTTGCACAATGGTTCAAAAAAGTAGGAGATACCGTTAATGAAGGTGACATACTTGCTGAAATTGAAACAGACAAGGCAACAATGGAATTCGAAGCCTTTGTTGAAGGGGAATTATTACACATTGGAATCGAAGAAGGTGGGACGGCACCTGTTGATACTCTGTTAGCAATTATTGGTCAGAAAGGAGAAGATATTTCAGCCTTACTTACTGGAACAATACCTGAAAAAAATACGTCTACTGAGACAAATTCTACCCAAGACAACACGGAAGTAAAATCTTCTGAAATTTCCCCAACCCCTGTTCCAGAAGGGGTTCAAATAGTGAGTATGCCGCGGCTGAGTGATACGATGGAAGAAGGTACGGTAGCTAGTTGGCTGAAAAAAGTAGGCGATACTGTTTCTGAGGGAGACATCTTGGCAGAAATTGAAACAGATAAAGCGACTATGGAATTTGAGTCATTCTACAGTGGCCAATTGCTCTATGTTGGTATTCAAGAAGGCGAGTCTGCTCCAGTAGATAGTATCCTAGCCGTTATTGGGCCGGAAGGTACAGATGTTACTGCTGTCCTACAATCAGCACAGGCCACCAAAACAACTGATGCCACTCCTGTCATTGAAGAGACCCAGCTCATCCCGGAAGCGAAAGCAACGGTCCCTGCCGTGACCCCGCCAAAAACCTCTATTTCTCCTGTGAACAGCCCAACAGTCGTATCCACTGTAGCAGTGAATAATGGACGCGTTGTTGCCTCTCCTTTAGCTAAAAAAATGGCTGCTGAAAAGGGTATTGATTTGTCTAAAATAAATGGGACAGGGGATCAGGGAAGGATTGTAAAAAAAGATATAGAAAACTATCAACCAACCTCCTTTTCCCATGGTGCCCCGCCAATTGGAGTAGAACAGATCACTGAATTGACCAACAATCAAATGCGTAAAACCATTGCCAAACGCTTATCAGCTTCAAAGTTCACGGCACCCCATTACTATCTGGGTGTGGAATTTGATATGGACGCTGCCATTTCTTTTCGGGCGCAATACAATAGTTTACCTGACACTAAAGTTTCATTCAATGATATTGTTATCAAAGCTGTTGCAAAAGCTTTGATTCAGCACCCTGCGGTCAATTCCCAATGGTTTGATAATAAGATTGTTCAAAATCATCATGTGCATGTCGGCGTAGCTGTTGCAGTTGAAGATGGTTTGGTCGTTCCCGTACTAAAATTTGCAGACTCCATAGATCTCCCTAACATCGGGCATCAAGTAAAGGATTATGCATCCCGCGCGCGTGCCAAGAAATTGACACCACAGGAAATGGAAGGAAGTACTTTTACTGTTTCCAATTTAGGAATGTTTGGTATTCAAGAATTTACTTCAATTATCAACCAACCTAATTCGGCCATACTATCCGTTGGAAGTATTGTTCAAAAACCTGTCGTAAAGGATGGAAAAATAGTGGTTGGTAATACCATGAAACTGACTTTGGCCTGTGACCACAGAACTGTTGATGGTGCCACTGGGGCTCAATTTTTGCAAACCCTACGTGGCTTTATTGAAAACCCAATAACCATGTTACTCCAATAACCCTTCGGTGGCATATGGGTGGACAAAAAACAATCATAGTAACAGGAGCAAGTAGGGGCATTGGTATGTCCATTTGTCAATTGGCACAGCAAAAAAAGCATCGTATTATCGGGTTGTCCAGAAATATAGAACCCCTTGAACAGGAGGGTATTCAGGGTTTTTCTGTGGATGTCTCAGATCCAAACGGCCTGGATTCCTTTTTGGAGTTTGTTGCTGCCAACAATCTCTCCATTGATGCTTTAATAAACAATGCGGGACAACTGCAAAATATTCCATTTTCTAATTCCAACTGGGCGGTATTCGAAGCGGTCTACCGTGTAAATGTTTTTGGTTTGGCAGAGACTATTCGCCGTACACTTCCTTTTATGAACGCTTCCAGTCATGTCGTAAATATTTCGAGTATGGGGGGAATACAAGGAAGCTCTAAATTTCCGGGTTTAGCCGCATACAGTAGTAGTAAAGGGGCGGTTATCACACTCACAGAGCTATTGGCTGAAGAATACAAAGATTCAGGTCCAAGTTTCAATGCATTGGCATTGGGTGCCGTGCAAACCGAGATGCTCGCCGAAGCTTTTCCAGAATATAACGCACCAACCACAGCTGCTGAAATGGGAAATTATATCCTTCATTTTGCACTGGAAGGGCACGCTCTATTCAATGGAAAAGTTTTATCTGTCGCTAATAGTACCCCCTAAATAATGAAACCATCGACTGTTTTGACCTTGGTTCCTGATGCTGCGGTGGAGTATGTTTCCGGACTATTGTCATCGCTTCCGGTTGCAGTGAAAATAACCAAAAAACGATTGACGAAACATGGAGATTATCGGAGGTTAGCTGATGGCAATCATCAAATTACTTTAAATACCACGGCAAATCCTTACCGTTTTTTAATTACCCTGATTCATGAATTATCCCATTTTGTTGCTTTTGAAACCTATGGTTTTAATATAAAACCCCATGGAAAAGAATGGAAAAAAGTGTATCAAGAAATGATGAGTCCTTTGATTCAACCTCCAATTTTCCCAAGTTCACTGCTCCCACTTCTTGTCGATCATTTTAAAAACCCCAAAGCATCCACCGATACGGATTTTAATTTAGTGCGAGGTTTGCATCAATATGACACCAATCCTGACAAGACCTATGTTTTTCAATTGCATCTTGGAGATGTTTTCGCATTGCCAAATGGGCGCAAATTTGTACGAGGTATCCAGCGCAGAAAACGTTTTGAATGTGTAGAAATGGGCTCACAAAAACGTTATTTGATCAACCCGCAAGCAGTTGTTGAAAAACTAGAGTAAGTAAACTAAATACACCTTAATTATTGTGTTTTACTTTCATTCAAATAAGCAACGCGTACTTTTTTGAATAATTCAGAGGAGTAAACAAAATTTCCAACCGCTTTGTTATCGGTTGTAAAGATTTCTTCTTTGTTTCCTTCCCAGGCTTTTTGACCCCCTTCAAGAAAGATAATTTTCTCCCCTATTTCCATTACAGAATTCATATCATGGGTATTGATAACTGTGGTTATTTGATATTCCTCAGTAATTTCTTTGATTAAATTGTCAATAATTATAGCTGTTTTGGGGTCCAGGCCGGAATTGGGCTCGTCACAAAAAAGATATTTCGGATTCATTACAATGGCACGAGCAATGGCAACTCTTTTTTGCATGCCCCCAGAAATTTCTGAAGGCATCTTGGTATTGGCGTCAACTAGGTTTACTCGATTGATGACAACCTGGGCGCGTTCGCGAATTTCTTCCATACTTTTGTTGGTGAGCATCTGCATCGGGAACATGATGTTTTCCTCCACAGACATCGAATCAAACAAGGCACTTCCCTGAAAGACCATTCCTACATCTTGACGCAGTTGGATACGCTCTTGGGGGGTCATGTCTGTCAAGCTGCGCTGATCGTAATTGATGGTGCCGCCATCAATATCATACAAGCCTAATAGACACTTCAAAAAGACAGTTTTTCCTGATCCAGATTGACCAATGATCAGATTGGTTTTACCTTTTTCGAAAGCAGCTGAGACCCCCCTGAGGACAGTGGTGTCACCAAAGGATTTGAATATATTGCTCGCTTCAATCATATTAGGTTAACAAGGTTTGAGTGACAAAATAATTGACAATAATGATTGTAACAGAAGTCCATACAAAGGAGGTTGTACTAGCTTTTCCTACATCCAATGCACCCCCTTGAAGATAGAAGCCGTGGTAAGAGGGAACCGTAGCCAACAAAAAGGCAAACAGAAAAGTCTTGACAAAGGAATAGGTGACATGGAAGGGAATAAAATCCAATTGAATGCCCTCTACAAATTCTGCACTTGAAGAAAAGCCGCCGTAGACACAGGCTACATACCCACCGAAAATACCCAAAAACATAGCAATGGTAATGACAAACGGATAGAACAACAAAGCGATTATTTTAGGAAAAATAAGATAGTTGTAGGTGTTGATACCCATGACTTCCAAGGCGTCAATTTGTTCGGTTACACGCATGGTTCCGATACTTGATGTTATATAGGAGCCCACCTTTCCAGCCATGATTACAGATATAAAAGTGGGGGCAAATTCTAAAATAACAGATTGTCGGGTAGCAAACCCCATCAGATATCTTGGAAGTAACGGATTGTCCATATTTAAGGCTGTTTGTATGGCAACGACCCCCCCTACAAAAAATGAAATAAAGGATACAATCCCCAAGGAACCAATAATGAGGGTCTCAATTTCCGTAAGTATTAAATTTCGGAGTATGGATGCTTTGGTGAATTTCTCAAAGATTTTACGGAGCATGAGAAAGTAACGACCAATATGCGAAAGTATTTTCATGGCATTTCAAAAGTAAGAATAATCTCCTGCAAAGCCACAGGAAATCAAACGCGATATGCGATGGCGTTAATGTTCATTCCAGCTCCGACACTGGCAAAAAGAATAATATCACCAGTATTCAATTGGTGTCCTCCAAAATTTTCTTTACGAACCAAATCCAATAGGGTTGGTACCGTTGCTACCGAACTGTTTCCAAATGTCTGAATATTCATCGGGAGAATATCTTTAGGAACCGGTTTATTATAGAGACGATAAAAGCGTTTTACGATAGCATCATCCATTTTCAAATTGGCCTGATGAATAAATACTTTCTTCAGAGATTCAATAGGAATATTTGCTTGGTCCATACATTCTTTCATAGCTACAGGAACCCGGGTCAATGCAAATTCGTAGACTTTTCGGCCGAACATTTTAATGTATTTGGTGGAATCTTCAGAATCTTTTTTGTTTGTTGGCCCCATGAATATATAATCGATCTCACCCTCAGCAGTGTAGGTGTTGGTGGCATGGGAAAGAATGCCCGAGTGGGAATCGCTTTTGGAAACAATAGTAGCACCTGCACCGTCTGCATAGATCATCGAATCCCTATCGTGAGGATCTATAAAACGTGAGAGTGTTTCGGCACCTATGATCATACAACACTCAGCCATACCCGCCTTGATAAAGGCATTGGCCTGGATCATTCCTTCCACCCAGCCGGGACACCCAAAAATTATATCATACGCTACGCACTTAGGATTTTTGATACCCAATTTTGCTTTGACTCTTGAGGCAATACTCGGAAGTGCATCCGGTTGTTTTGAAATTTCTGTTAGGTCCCCGACGTTTTGTGCAACAATGATATAATCCAGACTTTCGGGGTCAATAGAGGCGTCCTCGATTGCCGCTCTTGCCGCTTCCATAGCCAAATCAGAAGTGTTTTTATGAGTAGTGGTATACCTTCGAGATGCAATGCCAGTAATGGATTTGAATTTCTCTATTATTTCACTGTTTTCATTGGGAATCGAAGCTCCTTCCATGTCATAGAAGTCATGGTCCAGAAAATTGTGATTGTCAAATTCGCGGCTAGGAATATGCGCTCCAGTACCTATTATTTCTACTTTCATAACGAGTGTACGAAGTTCTTATATTTGGCTGGATGGTTTTTAGATACTTTAAAAACCCTACGATACCCAACTCCGACAAATGATCCTATTGGCTTTTGAATAATACTTGATAATCAAGATGCTACATAGGAAGAAACAGGAGAACAGCTACACACCAAATTACGATCCCCAAAGGCTTCATCTACCCTTCTTACGGCAGGCCAAAATTTATTATTACTGACAAAAGGAAGCGGGTAAGCGGCTTTTTTTCGACTGTAAGGATGTGTCCAATGATCATCAGTTAGCATGTTTAGGGTGTGTGGTGCATTGTGCAGTAGCGCCAGTTGTTCCTTGTCATTAGCTGCTGTTTCAATTTCCACCCGGATAGAAATCATGGCTTCGCAGAAGCGATCCATTTCTTCTTTGTTTTCACTTTCTGTGGGTTCAATCATCATGGTACCCGCAACGGGGAAAGAAACTGTGGGTGCATGAAAACCATAGTCCATCAGGCGTTTCGCAATATCAGTGACTTCTACTCCATGGGCTTTAAAATCTCGACAGTCAATGATGAGTTCATGGGCGGCTCTACCCTTTTCTCCCGTATAAAGTATGGGATAGGCACCTTCTAATCTATTTTTTATGTAATTGGCGTTGAGAATAGCTACTTCGGTAGCACGACGCAATCCAGTACCTCCAAGCATCCGTATATAACCGTAGGAGATTAAACAGGCCATGGCTGATCCCCAAGGAGCTCCCGAGACGGCTGGGATGGGTTGTTTCCCTCCTGTAGATACGTGTGGATTGGTAGGTAAATAAGCTGCCAAATGTGCAGCTACACAAATTGGGCCGACACCGGGTCCACCCCCACCGTGTGGGATGGCAAATGTTTTGTGTAAATTCAAATGGCAGACGTCTGCACCGATTTGCGCGGGACTTGTCAGTCCAACCTGTGCATTCATGTTGGCACCATCCATGTAGACCTGTCCGCCGTATTGGTGAACCAATGCAGTGATGTCTTGGATTTTACTTTCAAACACACCATGTGTAGAGGGGTAGGTAATCATCAATGCTGCCAAATTATCTTGATGTGCTTTGGCTTTTTCAGACAAGTCTTCCCAGTCAATATTTCCTTGGGCATCGGCTTTGGTAACGACCACTTTCATTCCAGCCATTACGGCTGATGCAGGATTGGTTCCATGAGCTGATGCGGGTATGAGGCACACATTTCTGTGCTGTTCTCCCCGTGCATAATGATACGCACGGATTACCATCAAGCCTGAGTATTCACCCTGTGCGCCTGAATTAGGTTGTAAGGAGGTAGCGGCAAAACCGGTAACTTCATTCAATTGTATTTCCAATTCGCTCAACATTTTTTGATACCCTTTTGCCTGATCTAGAGGAATGAAGGGATGCAAATTGTTCCATTGCGGCCAACTTAAGGGAAGCATTTCTACTGCTGCATTCAATTTCATTGTACAGGATCCCAATGAAATCATGGATTGATTAAGTGCTAAGTCTTTTCTTTCTAGCTTTTTTATGTAGCGCATTAAGGCCGTTTCGGAATGATAGGAGTTGAAAACGGCGTGTGTCAAATAATCTGTTTGTCTTTCAAGGTCTTTCGGTAATCGATTGTCGATTTCTTTCGGTACACTAGCTTTTTGCCCCCCCCATTTTTCAAAAATACCAACCAATTTTTCAAGTGCTTTCTCGTTAGTACATTCATTGATTGAAATTGCGAGTTGGGAATCATCAATGTAATTCAGGTTGATGTTATTTTCCAATGCAATAGGCTCAATTTCCTTCCTTGGAAGGGCCAATCTAAGGGTGTCAAAAAAAGTATCATTCAACTGTTTCAGTCCTAAAGTTTCTAAGGTCTCGGACAGCCGTACCGCCGTCTGATGAATATGCATTGCAATTTGCCGCAGTTTATTTGGACCATGGTATACGGCATACATCCCCGCCATTACCGCAAGCAACACTTGAGCAGTACAGATATTGGATGTTGCCCGGTCCCTTTTGATATGTTGTTCCCTCGTTTGCAATGCCATTCGTAGGGCAGGGTGTTCATCCAAATCTTTCGTTTGACCGATGATCCGACCCGGGACATATCTTTTGTAGGTTTCGTGTGTAGCAAAATAGGCAGCGTGGGGGCCACCATATCCTAAAGGTATTCCAAAACGTTGGGTGGATCCTACCACTACGTCAGCACCCAACTGACCCGGGGCTTCCAATATCAATAAGGCCATTATATCGGCGGCAACAGCTACTTTTATTTGTGCTTTGTGAAGGGCGTCAATGTGTTTTTTTAAATCTGGGACTTGTCCAGATTTACCTGGGTATTGGATCAATGCTCCGAAGTAGCTTGAGTCGGTGGTTACCGAATCGAGGGGTGCAACGACCAATTCAATGCCCAATGGCTCGGCTCGGGTTTGCAGAACAGATAGTGTTTGTGGCAGAACCTCTGCGTCCACATAGAAACGATGGCTGTTGTTTTTCTTTTGTTCGCGTTCACGCACGGCATACAACAAAGTCATGGCTTCTGCAGCCGCAGTACTTTCATCCAGCAAAGAGGCATTGGCAATAGGGAGTCCTGTCAAATCACACACAACGGTCTGGAAGTTGAAAATGGCTTCCAATCGCCCCTGGGCAATCTCAGCCTGATAAGGCGTGTAAGCAGTATACCAACCTGGATTTTCGAGTATGTTTCTTTGAATGACAGCTGGGGTAACAGCAGGGTGGTATCCCAATCCTATATAGCAATCAAATTGCTTGTTTTCGTTACCTAGCTGGAGAATTTCTTGAAGGAATTGGTGTTCTGAAATGCCTTCGGGAAGCGCAAGGTTTTTTTGCAATCGAATGCTGCTGGGAAGGGTTTGATCCATTAGCTCCTCCATGCTTTTTACTTGGAGTTGCTGCAGCATTTTCTCTATTTCTCGTTCATTGGGGCCAATATGACGGCTTTCAAATGTATCAGGGTGCATTGAAGAAATATTTTCAAGCAAAAATAGTTGATTTGTTACGATTGGTACCAAAAAAATAACACGCCAAGTACCATATTTTTTAACGCTTTCAGTGAGTTGTTAACAAATGAATATTTTTGTCAGATGCCAAAGCTACAAACCTTACTAGATCATTATATCGATTCGAGCCTTCATGTGGCAACCGCCGTGGTTGCTTTGGTTTTTGTCACAGCCAATCAATTTCAGTCAACACTAGATTACTCTATCTATGGGACTGTTTTTTTTGCCACTGTGGTGGGATACAACACGATTAAGTTTGGAAATTTAGATGGGAAAAAAAAGCGTTTTTTCTTCAATCAATATTCCCTCCTTACATATTCTTTTGCAGGGCTTTTTTTCCTCAGTTCATTATTTTTTCCAGTCCAACAACAACTCATTCTGGTTTGCGTTTCTCTTATGGTTTTTTTTTATGCTTTTCCAATTTATAGTGGAGGTAAGAATATCCGCAACCGGAAAAAAGTCAAAATTTATTGGGTAGCGTTTGTTTGGAGTCTATTTACTGTGATTTTTCCCGTTTCCGATGTATTCTTAGAAGGCAAAGGACTTGCAGTATTAGCACACCGTTTTGTGTTTGTTTTTTGTGCTACATTACCATTTGAAATTCGAGATTTGGCGACAGATCCCAATAGTCTTCGAACCTGGCCGCAACGCTTTGGTGTTTGGAAGACGCGCATACTCGGTATTTTATTGGTTGTTATTGCCAGCTTGTTTTTGTTTTGTTGGTCCGTGGAAGATCAAATTGTCACCCTGGTGATACACCTTCTTTTGGCAGGATGTATTTTGGGGGCAGACACGAAACAATCAAAATATTATGCTTCCTTTTTCGTAGAAAGCATTCCCTTGTTGTGGGCCTTATTAGGGGTCTTAATCTAAGAATGGATCAAACCACTTCTCCGAAGCAGTGCTTCTATGGTGGGTTCCTTACCGCGAAATTTTTTGTACAGTTCCATTGGGTGTTCGGTCCCCCCTTTTGATAAAATTTCTTGTACGAAGCAGTGGGCAGTTGCCTGATCAAAAATGCCTTCTTTTACAAATTTCTCGAAAGCGTCTGCATCCAATACTTCAGCCCATTTATAACTGTAGTAGCCAGCAGAATACCCCCCTTGAAAAATATGTGAAAAAGAAGGGCTCATAGCATTTTCTTCGACGTCAGGAGTCCATTGGAAGGGACGCAATACATTCTTTTCGTGCTCCTTTACACGAGTAATTGTTGCTGCATCTTTCCCGTGATAGGATAAATCCAAATACGCAAAACTCAATTGGCGAAGGGTTTGTAGACCTTGTTGGAATTGGGCTATTTTTTTTAGTTTTTTAATTTGCTCAAGCTCCAAAACATCTCCTGTTTGATAGTGCTTGGCAAAGCGTTTTAAGGCCTCTTCTTCGTAACACCAATTTTCCATGATTTGACTGGGCAATTCAACAAAATCCCAATACACACTAGTACCACTTAGACTGCTGTAAGTCGTGTTCGACAACATGCCATGGAGTGCATGTCCAAATTCATGAAAAAGTGTTGTTACTTCTTGGAAGGTAAGAAGCGAGGGTACTGTTTTCGAAGGAGGAGTGAAATTGCACACGATTGAAACATGTGGACGGATCCCTTTTTTTTGCGAACGAAACGTGGTCATCCAGGCACCGTTGCGTTTCCCCGGACGCGGAAAAAAATCCATATATAAGACAGCTACGAAATTACCTTTGGTATCGGTAACCTCAAAACACTGAACATCGGGGTGATACCCTTCGATGGAATCGGTTTTTTTAAAATGAAGACCATACAGTTCTTGTGTGATGGCGAACAATCCTTGAAGCACGTTGGGGAGTGCAAAATAGGGTTTGAGCTCTTGTTCGTTTAATTGGAGTTTTTCTTGCTTTATTTTTTCCGTAATAAATGCGGTATCCCATTTCTGAACGGAATCAATACCCAGCTGTTTGCGGGCAAATGTGATAAGAGCTTCCCATTCGTTTTCCGCTGCGGGTCGGGCTTGTTCATGCAAGTGATCCAAAAAACGGCGAACTTCGGTCTCGGATTGAGCCATGCGTTCTTCCAAAACAAATGCGGCATGCGATTCATAGCCTAGCAATTGCGCTCTTTGATGCCGTAATTGTGCCAACTTCAAAAGGATGGTTTCATTGTTGTTTGAATTTTTCTGGAATCCTTTTCTTCCAAAAGCAAGAGCCAACTCTTTGCGTCGTTCTCGATTTTCAGCATAGGTCATAAAAGGGAGGTAACTTGGATAATCCAGTGTGATGACCCACCCATCAAGATTCCGATCTTGAGCGGCTGCTTTGGCTGCTGAAACAGCACTATCAGGGAGCCCTTTTATGTCAGATGTTTTGGTAAGATGAAGAAAATAGTTTTGTGTATCGGCTAAGACGTGTTCACCAAAACGCAAGGATAATTGGGTCAATTCGGTATCGATTTGCTTTAGTCTTTTTTTATCCTCAGATGCAAGTAACGCGCCGTTGCGGGTAAAGCTTTTGTATTGTTTGTTTAGAAGGGTTTGTTCTTCTGTAGTGAGTTGTTCATTATCTTTATGAGAATAAACATATTGTATGCGTTCAAAAAGAGCCGGATCCAAACGCAGATTATTATAGAAATCAGTTAACAAGGGTGCTGCTTGCTGGGTGGTTTTTTGTAATTCAGGTGAAGTTTCAGCGGCATTGAGATTGTGAAGCAAAGAAGCATTCCTACTGAGTAATTCGCCCAATTGGTCAAGCCGTTTCAAAGTATTCTCGAAAGTGGGTTTTTCGGGATTATTAATTAATTCTTGCCATTCATTTTTTGCCTTTTCAATACTGAATTCGATGGCGGTTAGAAAATGATTCGTATGAATTTTTGAGAATGGTGCGGTTTCGTGTGGGGTTGTGAAAGGGTGTAATAATGGATTGTTCAAGGTTTAGGAATTTATACGTTTGGCACTTTGGTGAACTTTGTCGGCCAAAGATTTTTTGTAGTTCATTATTTTTTCTTGAACGGCTGCTTGGTTGCTACCAATAATTTGTGCTGCCAAAATACCTGCGTTTTTAGCACCGTCTAATGCTACAGTGGCCACGGGAACACCGCCGGGCATTTGCAGAATGGAAAGTATAGAGTCCCATCCGTCAATCGAATTCCTTGATTTGATGGGTACACCAATAACAGGTAGGGGACTCAAAGCAGCAATCATGCCAGGCAGGTGTGCTGCTCCGCCAGCTCCTGCAATGATTACAGAGATACCCCGAAGGTGCGCTTCTTGTCCATAGACCATTAATTTTTCTGGTGTTCGATGGGCAGATACAATATCTACTTCCGTTTTTATTTCAAATTCTTTCAGGATGTCTATTGCTTCCTTCATGACGGGTAAGTCAGATTGACTTCCCATAATAATTCCTACAGTTCCCATATTAAATACTTATTACTTCAATAGTTTCTTTTACTTGTGCAGCGAGTTCTCTAGCTTCTCGTAGCTCGGGGTGTACAATGGTGACGTGTCCCATTTTTCTAAAAGGGCGGGTTTCTTTTTTTCCGTACAGATGAGGAGCCACTCCCTCCATCCCTAAAATTTGATCGATATTTTTGTATTGAACACGGCCATAGTGTCCTTCTTTCCCAACCAGATTGACCATAACAGCACTGAGTTTGTTGGCTGTATGTCCCAAAGGGAGGTCCAGCAGCGCGCGTATATGTTGTTCGAATTGGGAAGTATAGGCAGCCTCGAGGGTATAGTGACCGCTATTGTGTGGACGAGGGGCTACTTCATTAACAAGAATTTCGTCTTCTTGTGTCCAAAATAGTTCAACGGCCAAGAGACCGACA
Organism: Flavobacteriaceae bacterium; assembly: GCA_049890035.1. Classification (GTDB taxonomy): domain Bacteria; phylum Bacteroidota; class Bacteroidia; order Flavobacteriales; family Flavobacteriaceae; genus UBA11891. The sequence goes on from JBMHCG010000012.1 coordinate 23,008, forward strand.
TGGTCAAAGGCTTTTGAAACGGTATGAGCAAGTTCGGCAGCCTTCTGAGCAATACCCTCAGGGACCTGAGCGGGACAGAGTACATATTCTACTTGGTTGGCCGTTGGATGAAACTCCATTTCCACTAATGGATAGGATTTTATTTCTCCTTGCGGTCTTCGACAGACCATCAGGGCCAGTTCTTTTTTAAAGGGAATTAGGTCCTCTGCCAAACAGGCACCTTCTTCCAATGATTCAATATCTTGATTGTTTCTAACAATTTGAACTCCAAAACCGTCGTATCCCATGCGTGCTGATTTCCACACAAAAGGAAAGGAGCGTTTTCCTTTTAGAATGGATTGTTTCAGTCCATCAATAGTATCATACAACTCAAAAGGGGCTGTTGGAATGTTTTGTGATTGATAGAACGATTTTTGAGTACACTTGTTTTGGATACGTTCCAATACTTCGGGTTGTGGGTAAACAGCAATTCCTTTTTTTTGAAGTGTTTTAAGTGCATTGACATTTACATTTTCAATCTCTATTGTAAGCACGTCAACGTTACTCCCAAAATCTAAAACCGTATCGTAATCCATCAGATCACCCACAACAAAGGTATCACAAGCCAAGCGGGCAGGGGCTTGTGGATTGGGGTCTAGCACATAAGTTTGTAGATCCCATTGGCGCGTGGTATACAACAACATCTTTCCCAATTGACCACCCCCTAAAATACCAATTGATTTGGTTCCCGAAAAATAACTCATTTCAATTCTTTGTAGCAAAAATAAGGATATCTTTCCGCTGAAAGAAAATTGCCCCTTAAATTGGATATCTTTGTTCCAACAATAGACTACATTAATGAAAATTCTGGTATTTTTTGGTAAACCTGGAGCCGGCAAAGGCACTCAGGCTGCACTGTTAAAAAAACACTATCAACTTGTACATATTTCTACCGGTGATCTTTTCCGTTACAACATAAAAAATAAAACAGATTTAGGCCTTAAGGCTCAGTCATACATTGATGCAGGTGATTTGGTTCCCGACCAAGTCACTATTGATATGCTTGAGGCAGAGGTGGAAAAAAACCCTGATGCGGGAGGCTTTATATTTGACGGTTTTCCCAGAACACATGCACAGGCCGAAGCTTTGGATCAATTTCTTGCGGGACGAAGTCTTTCTGTTTCTGCTACGATTGCCTTGGAAGCAGCAGATGATGTTCTGATTGAAAGACTACTCAAAAGAGGAGAAACCAGTGGCCGTTCCGATGACCAAGATGAAGTAAAAATCCGAAACCGCTTTGATGAATACAACCAAAAAACAGCCCCATTAAAGAATTATTACGAAGGTCAAGGTAAATTCCATTCGGTGAACGGAATTGGAAGTCTGGAGGAAATTAGCCAGCGACTCACACAACTGATTGACGGTCTCTAAGTCCGTATTATGACGGAAGGTAATTTTGTTGATTATGTAAAACTTTTCGTTGCCTCTGGTAATGGAGGTAGGGGCTCAACACACCTTCGACGCGAAAAATTTGTTGCCAAAGGAGGACCCGATGGAGGCGACGGTGGGCGTGGTGGACATGTCATTGTTCGAGCCAACGCCAACTTATGGACGCTTTATTCCTTTAAGTTCAAAAAACACTTTGTTGCTGGTCATGGGGGCGATGGTGGGAAAAGCCGAAGTACAGGGGCTGACGGAGAAGATGTTTTTATCGACGTCCCCCTAGGAACAGTAGTTCGAAGCACAGAAACTCAAGAAATCCTTGTTGAAATTACTGAAATGGGCCAAGAGGTTGTCCTCTTAAAAGGGGGGCTTGGCGGACGTGGCAATTGGCATTTCAAGTCCGCAACCCGCCAAACACCCCGCTATGCCCAACCGGGTCTTGAGGGTGAAGAAAGGCATCTCACACTAGAATTGAAAGTATTGGCCGATGTTGGACTGGTAGGGTTTCCCAATGCAGGCAAATCAACCCTACTAGCCGCATTGACGGCTGCAAAACCCAAAATTGCAGACTACGAGTTTACGACGCTGAAACCCAATCTCGGGATCGTACCCTACAGGGATTATCAGTCTTTTGTGATGGCTGATATACCAGGAATTATTAAAGGAGCTGCGGAAGGCAAAGGGTTGGGGCATTATTTTTTACGCCATATCGAACGCAATTCGATTCTACTATACCTGATCCCTGCGGATACTCCAGACGTTAAAAAAGCGTTTGATATTTTACGGTCAGAATTGATCGCCTACAATCCCGAGTTGATAGACAAAGCTTATGTCGTGGCATTGACCAAATGTGATTTGTTAGATGAAGAGTTAAGAATGGAATACCAAACGGAAATGAAAACAAATTTTTCAAGGATTCCACATTTTATGATTTCATCTGTTGCTCAACAAGGGATGCAGGAATTAAAAGATGGTTTGTGGAATATGTTAAATCAAGAAATGTAAATGGCTGAGAAGGTTCATTTTATTGCAATAGGGGGAAGTGCCATGCACAGTTTGGCCATTGCTTTGGCACAATCGGGAAAAGAAGTTACAGGTAGTGATGATGCGATCTTTGATCCTTCCAAAACAAACCTCACTACCCACGGTTTATTACCTAAACAAATGGGATGGTTCCCCAAAAAAATAGCGTCCAATCTGGATGCCATTATACTTGGGATGCATGCCAAAAGCGACAACCCCGAGCTGCTACGAGCGCAAGAATTGGGATTGAAAATATATTCCTATCCAGAATATTTATACCAGTTAACACGACAAAAAACTCGAATTGTTATAGCGGGTAGTCATGGCAAGACAAGCATCACTGCGATGATATTGCATGTGCTTAAATACCATTCGATTTCTATTGACTTCATGGTTGGTGCTGCCCTTGATACGTATAAGAATTCGGTTCAACTGAGCGAGGAAAATGATTTTGTTTTATTAGAAGGAGATGAATATTTATCCTCACCGATCGATTCAAAACCCAAATTTTTGTGGTACCTGCCTCAAATTGCCGTCATCAGTGGTATTGCTCGTGATCATATCAATGTTTTTCCAACAGAATCGAGTTACGAAGCACCATTCCGTTCTTTTATTGATAGCATTCAGCCGGGTGGCGTTCTTATTTACAACGATCAAGACCCAAAAGTCGTTCGTCTGATTGATGAAAACAAAAACACTATAAAGAAAACTCCTTATCATGCTGTAGAAACAGAAATAAAAGAAGGCATTACTTACTGGATGACGGATGAGGGAGCCGTACCCTTGTCATTTTTTGGGCAACACAATATGTCTAACTTAGCAGCCGCACAGTGGGTATGCCAACTGTTGGGGGTTCAGCAAGAAGACTTTATTGCTGCCATCCCTTCTTTTAAAGGGGCAGCCAAACGTCTTCAGCAACTCACTAAGGGAAAGACAAGCCTGCTGTACAAAGACTTTGCTCATGCTCCAAGTAAAGTACAGGCTACCACGGAAGCGGTAAAAAAACAGTATGACACACAACAGCTAATCGCTTGCCTGGAATTACATACCTACAGTAGTTTGTCCCCAGAGTTTTTACCAAACTACAGAAATACCCTTGCGAAAGCGGATCAGGTCCATGTATTTTACGATCCAGAAGCTTTGAAAATTAAAAATCGACCTGCACTCAAACAAGAGGCTATTGTAGAAGCATTTGGTCATCCGAATCTGCATGTATTTGATCGTCCCCAAACATTACATCAGCATCTTCTAGAAAGCGATTATACTCAATCCGTGCTGCTGATGATGAGTTCCGGAAATTATGGCGGTATTGACTGGGACCAACTGGCGCGTTACGTCATTTCTTTTTAGTTTGATGTTGATCGTATAAACGGTCAATGACAGCATGATGTTGGGGGTATTTTTGAACAAGTTCATTTTTTGCTTCTGCTTGGTCTCGGAGGTGTTTGTCTTGCGAAATTTTGTGCTTGCCCTCCCAATGGGTAATGACTACTTCAAAACCGATGATGTAAGGAAGCGCAGCTTCCATTCTTGGATTATCAGGTTGAAGGCGATAAGCCTGTGCACTGCCTTCGAGAAATCGAGTCATTTCGATAAGACTCTTTTGAACTTTTGCCTTGTCTGTGATGACCCTAGGAATGCCCTTAAAGTGCGCTTTAAAATAGTTCCAAGTAGGCAGTTGTTTGGAATGATAGACCGTTGGTGAAATGTAGGTTTCGGGCCCGTGAAAAATCAATTCCAATTCCTTTTGTTCTTCGAGAGCAGTCCGTTGTGGATTGTAAATATCTATGTGACCCACGAAATTTCCTAAAGGATTATTTTTTTGATAAATCAGCGGTAGGTGCGATGTGCGAATGACTCCACCACTTGCACTGATAACAGTTGCTAAGGGGAAAGACTGAGCCAAATAGATACAGTTTTCAAAGTTGGCTTCCTGATGATGAGGAGGGGGATACTGCATATATACCACGGATTTATATTATCTTTCAAAGGTAACCTACTTACGCTATGAATTCCAAAACGAAGCCCCCCTTTACAATAAAAGACTGGGTTGCCTCTGACCGCCCCCGTGAAAAGCTCATTCGAAAGGGAACGAAAGCACTGAGTAATGCCGAATTACTGGCCATTATTATTGGTAGTGGCATCTCAGGGGAAAGTGCTGTACGTCTGATGCAACGACTTTTAAAGGGATCGAATCATAAATTGATAAACATCTATCAGCAAAGTATAGAAGAATTGACCCAATGGAGGGGTATTGGGGAGGCAAAAGCGATCAAGATTAAAGCTGCTTTGGCACTGGGTGTTCGTTATTCTTCCGAGGAAGTTTCACGTTTGCCGAATATCGGAAACAGTCAAGCTGCTTTCGATTATTTAAAAGAGGATTTAGCCGTTTTGGATCATGAACAGTTTTGGGTCCTATACCTTAATCAGGCCCATCGACTGGTAGAAAAAAAGCAATTGAGTAAGGGAGGAATTAATCAGACAACAGTGGATATTCGACTGTTGTTCAAGCGTACATTGGAATTGGGTGCAGTAGCATTTATTATTGCCCACAATCATCCTTCAGGACGTTTGGTGCCCAGTGCTAGTGATGTACAATTGACAAGACAAATACAAAAAGCCGCCTCTTTTCTTGATGTCAAATTATTGGATCATTTGATTCTTTCGGAAAAAAAGTACTTTAGCTTTGCAGACAACCAAAAGCTTTGAGTTTACTCGTTTACACACCAAAAATCACACCGCGTTTTCGCTATGTATTTCGGCAACTGTTTGTTCGCATTCTTGATGTACCCCTAACTTTCACTTCCCGTTTGGATGAATTTGTTGCATTTTCCGGTCCCAAGTTTAGTTATTCACAAGATCAATTAGGCCGTGAATTTCATGTTTATGCCACACCTTTACTTTGGGAGCAGGGGATTCAGGATCGACCCTTGGAACTCAGCAGTTGGAAAGGGTTACCTGTAATTTTTTCACATGACAGGCCTTCTAGAATACCGTTTGATCTTTTTGCTGCCAGTTTTTATTGTTTGTCACGCTATGAGGAACATGTACCCCATTTGCAGGACACAAACGGGCGTTATAAAAAAGAACAGTCCTGGGTGGTAGCTGAGGGGCATTTGCAAAAGCCTTTAGTCGATCTTTGGGCTCTTGCTTTTTGGGAAGCCTTACAAGAAGAATTCCCCGATTTGTCCGTTTCAAAAGAAAAGTCTAAAGCGTCAAAGTTACCACTTATTGAAGTGGTTCATCCACTTAAATACCTTTTTAAACCAACATTCACTAAAATCATTCAATGTTTGCACTCACTTTGGGTATTGCATATATGGGATGTAATTGAACAGCTTTTGGTAGAGTTACGATTGGTCAAAGACCCATATGATACGTATGAAATACTCAACCAACAAATTGGAGATTCTGCAGTCAAACCCCAGTTTTTCTTTTCTTTTGCTCAGAAAGCGTGGGACGGGTTGGCTGTAAATATTCACAATACCAAGTTTCAATCTTTGGTTAAAAGCATTTCGGACGATTTTAATACATCTTTATTGGTATCTTCTCATGCCCAACAACATCAAAAAGACTTGACTGAAGAAATAAAAAATATTGAAAAACTCATCCATCGTCCCATACATACAACTCGTTTTAATAAGGGATTAAGGCAATTGGCGGTAACCTACCCCCAGCTTCTTCAACAGGAGGTAATAAAAGACTTTAGTATGGGTTATGAAAGTGAAATCGGTTACCGCGCCAGTACGGCAGTTCCCTTCTTTTTTTATGATTTGCAGAACGAGTATCAAACCCCTTTGCTACTTTATCCAGTTCTGACTACAGAAGCTGCACTCCGAAAATTGACAAGTACACAAGCATTTGAGACACTGAATCGACTTTATGTTGCCTTACCTACTCCTACAGCAGTTCAGTGTGTCGTTTTTACCAACGCGATTTGGCAAGATGAAAACGTTAATGCGTCTTGGAAAAAAGAATTTTTCCAGTATCTTGAGGTAGATGCTTGAGCCAAGAAAAATCACAACTATATTTTTTGATTTGGATCATACCCTTTGGGATTTTGAGAAAAATTCAGCCCTAACATTTGATAAAATCTTTCAAGAAGAAAATCTCCCCCTAGCTGTTTCAGATTTTATACAAGTTTACAATCCTATCAATCATGATTGTTGGCGATTGTATCGGAACAACCAAATTACGCATGATCAGTTGCGTACCCTTCGTTTGGAACGAACCTTTAAGAAACTTCAATACGACTATACACGCGAGTTGTTATCCGTTGTGAATGAAAAATACATTCATTATTTAGGTTCTTTTACACATGTTTTTGACGGGACATTTTCGCTTCTTGAAGCACTTTCAGGTCATTTTGAAATGCATATTATTACCAATGGTTTTGACAGTGTGCAACATCACAAAATGAAAAATTCGGGTTTGCGCCCATACTTTAAAGGTATGGTAACAGCACAGCAAGCAGGTCATAAGAAACCCAGTCCCAAGATCTTTGAATTTGCTTTGCGACAAGCCCAAAAAAAAGCATCTGAATCGTTGATGATCGGAGACAGTCTAGAGGCTGATGTGCAGGGGGCACTCGCTGTAGGAATGCAGGCGATACATTTTAATTCACACGGCGAGCCGCAACATCACAAAAGCACCATTGTAAATTCACTTGATGAATTAAAGTCCATATTGCTGCACTAAAGGGGGAGGTCTTTCAAAAAACACCCAATAAATATTTCTATTTTAGCCCAAAATTGTTGTACGATGAACATTGCAGATGCACAAAAGGCAGTGGATTTTTGGATTCAAAATCATGGCGTTCGCTATTTTGATGAGTTGACCAACATGGCCCAACTAACGGAAGAGGTAGGCGAGGTTGCGCGAATCATTGCACGTAGGTATGGAGAGCAAAGTGAAAAAGAGTCGGATAAGGTCAAAGATTTAGGAGAAGAATTGGCCGATGTTATATTTGTTGTTTTGTGTTTGGCCAATCAAACAGGAGTCAATTTACAAGTGGCTTTTGATCGTAAAATGCAAATAAAAACACAACGCGATCACGATCGGCACCACAACAATCCGAAACTCAAATCGTAAGAAAATGACCCTTACACTCAGCCATTCCAATGCGCAACTTACAGGCAATGTACGTATCACCGGATCTAAAAGTGAGTCCAACCGACTTTTGATTTTGCAAGCCTTATTTCCCAATCTTCAGTTAGAAAACCTATCCAATTCCGATGATGTTCAGGTCATGCAGCAAGCATTGTCACATGCGAATAAGCAGAAAGATATTCATCATGCAGGAACCACGATGCGATTTTTGACTGCGTTTTATGCCACTACGGAAGGTGCCGATGTTCAATTGACTGGCTCCCAACGAATGCAAGAGCGTCCTATAGGTATTTTGGTAGCCGCACTCCAACAATTGGGTGCTGATATAAGCTACACGAACAAAGAAGGTTACCCACCGATACACATAAAAGGAAAAAAAATAGTTCATTCCAAAGTAGTGCTTCCTGCTTCCGTAAGTAGTCAGTATATTTCAGCACTTATGCTTGTTGCACCCAGATTGGAAAAAGGATTGGAAATTGAGTTGGAGGGTACCATCACCTCAGTGCCCTATATCAAAATGACACAAGCATTACTCGAGCGTGTCGGTGTGACAGTTACTTTTGAGGGCAATCGGATACATATTTCGCATTTTTCAACACCTACCATAAAATACCCCATGGTTGTTGAATCCGATTGGAGTTCAGCTTCTTATTTCTACAGTTTAGTTGCCTTGTCCAACTCGGCAACGATAAAGTTGAGTAGTTACCGAAACGATAGCCTCCAAGGGGATGCTGTTTTACAAACCTTATATGCACAACTTGGTGTTCGAACCACTTTTACAGAAAATGGAATAGTGCTTGAAAAGGTATCTGATCGGACGCTGCCCAAAAAAATTATTGAAAACTTAGTTCACGCTCCCGACCTGGCCCAAACATTGGTTGTCAGTTGTGCCGGATTAGGAATTGAGTGTGAATTGTCTGGCTTGCATACATTGAAAATTAAAGAAACCGATCGATTGGTCGCTTTACAAAAAGAACTCACTAAGTTAGGCGCAACCATTTCAGTAACAGAAGACAGTCTTCATTTGGAAGCAGGAACCTGTCTGAGACAGAATATTGCTATAGCTACCTATCAAGATCACCGGATGGCACTAGCCTTTGCTCCCTTGGGATTAAAAGTTCCCATTCAGATTCAGGAAGCTGAAGTGGTTAGTAAATCCTACCCAGACTTTTGGAACGACTTAACTTATTTGGGTTATCGTATTGATGAAACGTAAATTATCATCAAAATATTTGACTTCCCCTCTTGCGAGACACTATATTTGCACCCACTAAAACTTGACTATGAAACTTTCTGATTTTAATTTTGAACTTCCCAACTCTTTGCTCGCGGAGCGCCCAGCCCCGGACCGAGATGAATCGCGTCTGATGGTACTCAATCGGAAAGAGCAAACAATTTCACACCATACCTTTAAAGACGTCATCAATTTTTTTGACGAAGGGGATGTTATGGTACTTAACAATACCAAAGTATTCCCTGCTCGATTGTTTGGAAATAAAGAAAAGACAGGAGCTCGTATCGAAGTTTTTCTTTTGCGAGAACTCAATCAAGAGCAACGATTGTGGGACGTATTGGTTGACCCTGCCCGAAAGATTAGAATTGGGAATAAATTATATTTTGGAGAGGACGAAAGTTTGGTAGCTGAAGTGATTGACAATACGACTTCTCGCGGACGGACCCTCCGCTTTTTATTCGATGGCTCCTATTCGGAGTTCCGAACCAAGCTTAAAGAATTGGGTCAAACGCCTTTACCCAAATACATCAAAAGGGAAGTCGAGGCCGAAGATACGGAGCGCTATCAAACTATATATGCCAAACACGAAGGTGCTGTAGCTGCACCTACAGCCGGGTTACACTTTTCCAAACACTTATTAAAACGCCTGGAAATAAAGGGTATTGAATTGGCAGAATTAACCCTGCATGTAGGCTTAGGTACTTTCAGTCCTGTTGAGGTGGAAGATTTGTCCAAACATAAAATGGATTCCGAAGAGCTGATAATTGACCAAAAGGCGGTTAATACGGTCAATCAAGCGTTGACAGAGAAAAGGAAAATTTGTGCCGTAGGGACAACGGTGATGCGTGGATTGGAGAGCTCAGTTTCATCACAAAACACCTTAAATCCGTATCAAGGTTGGACACATAAGTTCATCTTTCCACCGTATGATTTTTCTATTGCCAATGCCATGATCACCAATTTTCACACCCCAAAATCTACCTTATTGATGATGGTTTCAGCATTTGCCGATCCGGATTTCATCAAAGAAGCGTACCATGAAGCAATCAAAGAAGAATACAATTTCTACTCCTATGGAGATGCGATGCTGATACTGTAGGCTCTATGGAATTTCATAAAAAAGATATTCGTGCCCTGAGTTTAGAGGAACTTAGGGCATTTTTTATTGACCGTGGGGAGCAAGCATTTCGGGGGGAACAGGTTTACCAGTGGCTTTGGCAAAAAGGAGTTCATGATTTTGAAGCCATGACCAATTTGTCATTAACCACAAGACAGTTGTTACTCGAACACTTTACCATCAATCATATTGCCATTGATAGTCAACAGAAAAGTAAAGATGGAACGCTAAAGAATGCCGTTCGATTGTATGACGATTTGGTGGTCGAGTCAGTACTGATTCCAACTGAAACGCGAACAACAGCCTGTGTTTCCTCTCAGGTAGGGTGTAGTTTGGATTGTCGTTTTTGTGCCACAGCCCAACTCAAAAGAATGCGCAATTTACATCCCGATGAAATCTATGATCAGGTAAAAATTATGGATCAACAAAGCCGTTTGTACTATGGCCGACCTTTGTCAAATGTTGTTTTTATGGGTATGGGTGAGCCCTTGATGAACTATAAAAATGTAGTCGCAGCAATCGATAAAATTACGAGCTCCAAGGGTTTGGGAATGGCTTCTAAGCGAATCACACTCTCTACTTCTGGTATCCCTAAACTTATTGAGCGGCTTGCTGATGAATATCCTAAATTTAATTTGGCCGTTTCACTGCACAGTGCTCGACAAAATGTACGGGAACAGATAATGCCATTCGCCAACCGTTTTCCTCTTGATAGGTTGATGGAATCCTTACGCTATTGGTACCAAAAAACAAACAACAGAGTCACATTTGAATATGTTATCTGGAAAGGGATTAATGATACACAAGCTGATATAGACGCCTTGGTTCAATATTGCCTTCAACTTCCTTCAAAAGTCAATTTGATTCAGTATAATAGCATCGGTGATATACAATTTGAGCAGGCTGCACCTCAGGTAGTTGCGCACTACCAAAGAGAGCTCGAAAAAAATGGAATTCGTAATACTGTTCGTATTTCACGTGGTGCTGATATCGATGCGGCCTGTGGTCAACTGGCCAATAAGAAGCAATAAGAGCTGGAGAGCGTATAGAAGAGGAGGTAATTTAATAGTATATTTACTCGGCGTATGAAAGTGGTTGAACGGATAAAAGCTCCAATCTATGAAGAAATGGAAAACTTTGAGCAAAAGTTTTCTGAAGCCATGGCTTCCAAAGTATCATTACTGAGTCGAATCACCCATTTTATTGTCAATCGCAAGGGAAAACAAATGCGCCCCATGTTTGTATTTCTTGTAGCTAAAATGTTTGGAGGGGGGAAGGTTTTGGAACGTACCTACCGCGGTGCTTCAGTGATTGAATTGATCCATACTGCTACGCTGGTTCACGACGATGTGGTAGATGACAGTAATTACCGAAGGGGTTTCTTTTCACTGAATGCTTTGTGGAAGAATAAAATTGCCGTTCTTGTAGGTGATTTTTTACTCTCCAAGGGTCTTATTTTATCTATTGAAAACGAAGATTTTGATTTACTTAAAATCATATCAGAGGCCGTACGTGAGATGAGTGAAGGGGAACTTCTGCAAATTGAAAAGTCACGGAGTTTAGACATTACCGAAGCCGTCTACTATGAAATCATACGAAAAAAAACTGCCACATTAGTGGCAGCTTGTTGTGCGATGGGTGCCCAATCAGTCAATGCATCCGCAGGGGATGTAGCAAAAATGCATCGTTTCGGAGAATTGATTGGGATGGCCTTTCAAATAAAGGATGATTTGTTTGATTATGGGGAAGCCAAAATAGGGAAACCCTTGGGGATAGATATCAAAGAAAAGAAAATGACCCTGCCTCTTATTCACACCCTTAATGTGGTTTCACAATCCGAACGCCGCTGGCTCATCAATGCTGTCAAAAATAAAAACAAGGACAAAAAAACAATCAAGCAAGTCATTGAAAAAGTAAAAAATAGTGGTGGGTTGGAGTTTGCTTTACAGAAAATGGAAGCGTTTCGCTCCCAAGCCTTAGAACTGCTATTTACTTTTCCTAAAAGTCCCTATCGCGATGCACTTGTGGTCATGGTGAATTATGTTATTGAGCGAAAATATTAGCTTCAGTTTTTATATTTTTATTGCACAAGAAGGGTTCAATATTGATTTCAAGAACAACCATAGATCAAGTTTACGATGCTGCTCGGGTTGAAGAAGTTATCGCAGACTTTGTTGTGCTGAAAAAATCAGGCACCAACTACAAAGGGCTGAGTCCTTTTTCTCAGGAGAAAACACCGAGTTTCATGGTCTCTCCTGTCAAACAAATATGGAAGGATTTCAGTAGTGGTAAAGGCGGAAATGTGGTCGCTTTTTTAATGGAACACGAACATTTTACTTATCCAGAAGCCATTCGTTATTTAGCCAAGAAGTACAATATAGAAATCGAAGAAACCCAGCAGACCGATGCAGAAAAACAAAAAAACTCGGAACGCGAAAGCATGTACCTGGTCACTCAAATGGCACAGTCCTTTTTCGAAAAAAGTCTTTGGGAATCTTCTGCTGGTAAAGCAGTGGGCTTAACATACTTTAAAGAACGCAATTTTACAGAAGCTACCATTCGCCAGTTTGGATTAGGATATGCTCCAGAGAAAAACAACGCCCTAAGTGAAGCTGTAAAATCAGAAGGATATTCACTAGAATATTTAGAAAAAACGGGTTTGATCATTGTCAATCCAGAACGCAAACAGCCCATTGATCGATTTCGCGGGCGGGTCATTTTCCCCATACGAACCGCATCCGGTCGCGTACAAGGTTTCGGAGGGCGCATTCTGAAAAACGAAGTAAAAACAGCGAAATATCTCAATTCCCCAGAAAGTGATATTTATCATAAGAGTAAGGTCCTATATGGATTGTATGAAGCCAAAAAAAGTATTGCTAAAGAGGATTGTTGTTATTTAGTAGAAGGATATACAGACGTCATCCAAATGCATCAGTCCGGTGTGACCAATGTGGTTTCGTCGTCGGGAACTGCTTTGACTTCGGACCAAATTCGGTTGATCCGTCGATTGACCAAAAATATTGTCGTGCTTTTTGATGGTGATGCAGCCGGTGTACGGGCTTCGTTACGCGGGATCGATTTGATTTTGGAACAGGACATGCATGTCAAAATCTGCACTTTCCCCGAAGGAGAAGATCCAGATAGTTTTGCGAAAGGCAAGTCTGAGGGTGCGATAAAAGCCTTTCTTTCAGAAAACGCTCAAGACTTTATCCAGTACAAAGCAACTTTATTACTCGAAGAAGCCCACAATGATCCAGTAAAAAAAGCAGACACAGTTCGGGCTATAGTAGGCAGTATTGCTAAAATTCCAGATGTCATCCAAAGAGAGGTATACATTCAAAGTTGTGCAAAAATGATGGAGATGTCAGAAGCGGTTCTATTCAATGCCTTGGCGCAACTGATTCAAAAAGAGCAAAATGAACGCAACAGGAGAAAATCTGTCAATCCCACTTTAGCAGTTGTCAAAGAAGACAACTCGCTGCCCCAAGAGGTCAGTGAATCCTTCGAATTGGAAAAACAAATCATACGTTTGTTGTTGCATTACGGAAATCATACCGCCCAATTTGAAGAGGTCTTGCTCAAGAAAAATGAAGAAGGCGAGGTTCAAGAATCTTTTGAAAAGATGGAAATTAAAGTTTTTGAAAAAGTTTTTCTCGATCTTCAACAGGATGAAATAGAACTGACACATCCTTTTTTTCAAAAGATCTATACCTTGCTCATTCAACAATTTCAGGATGTGGGAGAGCTTCAGTTGCAGCGATTTTTCGAGGGAGAAGAACCTTCGAACGAAGCCCTGTTGTCTGATTTGATGATGGAAAATGAAAAATACCAACTGCATAATTGGGAAAAGAAAAACATTTTTGTGCAAGCCCCCAAAGATCGTGTTGGACAGTCCGTCACACAAACAATTTTGGCCTTACGAAGGTTTCTTATCGGGCAAAAGATTGCCTCCCTGACTATGGAACTGAAAAAAGATGAAACGACTTCTCTGGATTTATTGGAAGAAATAAGTATGTATAATGAGTTGCGACAATTGGTTTCTCAAAAATTGAGTCGGGTCATTTAAAGTGGTAGGTGTAATTTGGTTTGAGAATACAATTCATAGAAATTTTTAGTGCCGAGCTTATTGATAATTCGCGTTTTGTATGTATTGACAGTTTTTTGAGAGAGTCTAAGTTCGTTAGCAATAACAACATTTTTTTTGCCGTCAATGAGATGCTTTAAAATTTGAATTTCTCTTGGAGACAATTTTCCATAATTATTTCTAGGACGTTTAATATCAATATTATAATCCAATTCATTATCGTGTTTGGAAACGATATTTTCTCCTTTGTTATAAACATAAAGCATAGCTTCCAAAAGAAGCTTGCTCGGGGTACGTTTGGACAAGTAGCCTAAAGCACCAGCTTTCAGGATGCTATTGGCAAATACTTTGACAGAGTGATGGGTAAAGACTATGATTTTAGTTGTGGGATGGGCGACAGTCACTTTTGCTATGATATCTACAGGACTGGCTTCTAACAGATCCAATTCCATGATGAGCAAATCAACAACCTCCTTTTGAAGAACCGCTTCAAGTTGTTTGTATTTGTATTTTGGGGGCAGCAAGTGAAAATGTCTAAAAGGAGCAATTATTTGTTCAAAACCTGCATGAATTAACGGATGGGGATCCAGTACAAGGACTCGTATCATGGTGCAACAAATTTGGGTAGCACCAAGGTACGACTTTATCTCAAATGAGGAACCTACAAATCACCGGGAATGTAACAAACCGGAATGGGATCCATTTTGTGCCGATTGGATTTGTGGTGCTTTTGGTAGAGTGCCAGTACTTTTTTCTGTCGCTCACTCATACGAGCCTCTACTTGCTTTTTTTCAACAGCTTGCATAGCCCATTCCATTTCTGGATACGTAGCCCCTAGTTGGTCTTCGTCTGTCCGTCCGTCGTCCCACAGTCCATCGGTGGGAGCCGCTGTTTGAATACTTTTTGCGATTCCCAAATGAGCCGCTAGTTCAAACACTTCTGTTTTTAATAAATCGGCTATGGGACTAATATCCACCCCGCCGTCACCGTATTTCGTATAAAATCCAACACCAAAGTCTTCGACCTTATTTCCCGTACCAACCACAAGATAACGATGCAAGGCTGCAAAATAATAGAGCGTGGCCATACGGAAACGGGCTCTTGTATTGGCAAGGCTTAATTTTTGTTGTGACTCCAAGTCTGTTTTTGGAAGCATTTTTGTAAACGCATCAAAAACAGTGCTTAAAGGCATGTTGATGGGGGTAACTTGGCTGAATTTATTATTGAGCCATTGCAGGTGTTCCTCGGCTCTGCTTTGTTGTTTTTTTTCTTGGTGGATGGGCATCTCAAGAGCCAAAACAGGCAAGCCAGTTAAGGCACAAAGCGTGGAGGTGACAGCAGAATCAATGCCTCCAGAAACACCTACAACGAAGCCTTTTATTTGAGAATTTTCAGCATAGGAACGCAGCCAATTAACAATGTACTTTTCAACTTTTTCAGGGGATTTCATAGCGCACTTATAGTATTAGAATGTATGTTTGTATAAAAATACAATCATTTATTAGCTTATTAAAAAATGAAGGGAATCCTTTCCAATAAAAAACAATTACGGTATGTCTTTGGCAGTATCAGTCTGCTGTTATTGGTTCTATTTGGATGCCAAGAAACCTCAAGCGTCGAACAAGAGATTGCTGCCATACCCCTTGCAATAATTATTGATCGATTTGATAAAAAATTTCATCAATCCACCCCGGAGGAACTCCCCCAGTTGAAAAAAAACTATCCGTTTTTATTTCCCAAACAATTTTCAGATAGTGTATGGTTCAAACGTCAAAAAGACAGCTTACAATTGTTGTTACAAAATGCTGTCGATAGTGAGTTTCCTTCTTTTGATACAGTAGAACAAGAGCTGACAGACCTTTTTAAACATATCCGTTATTATTTCCCAAAAGAACCAACGCCGCATGTTATTGGGCTGATCAATAATGTTGATTACCAAAGTAAAACGATATTTTCAGACAGTCTTTTGTTGCTTTCTTTGGATACGTATTTGGGCAGTAATCACAAATTATATGAAGGCATCCCCAATTACATTCGTCAACAAATGGATATCTCTTATATGGGGTCGCATGTGGCGGAAAAATTTGTAGCTAGGCAGATACCTGTTCCGCAATCAAGGACATTCTTGTCACAAATGATTTATCATGGCAAGATTGCTTACCTCAAGACATTACTATTACCAAGAGCGACACCCGCCCACCGGTTTGGATATACCGATCAACAATGGCAGTGGACTCAGAATAATCAAAAGTATATTTGGCAGTATTTTATTGAAAAACAGTTGTTGTACAGCACCGATCCTGCGCTAGTTCAACGTTTTATCGAGCCGGCACCTTTTTCGAAGTTTTATTTGGAAATAGACAATGAGACTCCGGGACAACTCGGTATTTGGTTAGGTGCTCAAATCGTCCATGCCTATCGGGAACGAAATCCCACATTACCACTGGATCAACTCCTGGCACTTCCAGCGCAGACGTTATTTCAACAATCAAATTACAAACCCAAAAGATAAAATGGCCATACACAAGCAAACTCCGATAACAATAGATGTAGGACTGGATGAAAATAAACTACCCGAAAAAATCGAGTGGTCTGCGCCCGATGGAGGTATTTCAAAGGCAGCTGCGAAAGCGATGTTGTTGTCCCTATGGGATGGTGATAAACAAGAAACCCTCCGAATGGATTTGTGGGTAAAGGACATGCCGGTAGATCAGATGCAACGCTTTTTTCATCAGAGCTTAGTGACAATGGGTGAAACTTATTACAGAGCCACTCAAGATGAAAAAATGGCACAAGGGTTTGAAGATTTCGCAGCTTTTTTTGCTGAAAAACTTAAACTGCGATAAGTCTTATCGATTTGTAATTGATTTGAGTACTTGATCAATACCCACTAATAGCGTATCCAGTCCTGATTTATTGGACGCTGATGTGACAAAATAGGGGGGTATTTCCTCCCATTCGTCTTCCAATTTTTCACAATAAGCCATCAAATGCCTTTCGATGGCTTTAGGCTTTAATTTATCAGCTTTGGTAAATACTAAATAAAAGGGAATATGTTCACCGCCTAGCCATCGGATAAATTCCAAATCTATAGCTTGAGCGGGTAGTCGAATATCAACCAACACAAAAGCCAGCACAAGTTGCTTTCGTTCTTTAAAATATGTTTCAATATAGGCTTGAAACTTTTTTTTGTGTGTCTTAGAAACGCGTGCATACCCATAGCCAGGGAGGTCTACCAAATGCCATTGGCGATTGATTAAAAAGTGATTTATCAATTGTGTTTTTCCAGGTCTTGAGGAGGTTTTGGCTAAACTTTTTTTGTTGCAGAGGGCATTGATTAGAGAGGATTTCCCTACGTTGGAACGCCCAATAAATGCAAATTCGGGGAGGTATCCACCAGGGCATTTAGCCACCTCGGTATTACTGATAACAAATTCGGCAGATTTGATCTGCATGCGTAGTTAGATTTGACTTGTTTGGAACCAGTCAGTGAGTATTTCATTGAATCGGATTGGGTGTTCCATCATAGGCGCATGCCCACATTGGTCAATCCAATACAAGGTGGAGTTGGGTAGGAGTCTGTAAAATTCTTCTGCCACGTTGGGGGGGGTAACGTGGTCTTGGGCTCCCCAAATGATGGCCGTTGGAGTTTCCATTTTTGGGAGGTCTTTGGACATGTTGTGCCGTATGGCACTTTTGGCTATGGCTAGTGTTTTGACCAGTTTGTTTCGATCATTGACCGTTTCAAAGACTTCATCCACAATTTCTTTCGTAGCTACCTTGGGGTCATAGAATACTTCCTCACTTTTTGCTTTGATATATTCATAGTTTCCTCTTTTGGGATAGCCATCTCCCATAGCATTTTCGTATAGTCCGGAACTGCCCGTAATGATCAGTCCCTTTACTTTTTTGGGATAGAGTTTGGTGTACAGTAAGGCAATGTGACCACCTAGAGAATTGCCTAGCAAAACGACCTCTTGCAAATCCATAAATAGAATGAATTCATGGAGATAAAGTGCAAACTCTTTGACATTGGTTTTCAATAGTGGCTTGTCATAAACTGGTAATTCGGGGATAATGACTCGATATCCAGCTTCAGAAAAGTGTGAAAAAACCCCTTCGAAATTACTGAGCCCGCCCATTAAGCCATGCAGAATTAAGATTGGCTGGCCGGTCCCTTTTTCGACATATCGAAAGCCGCTGGTTTCAATCAATTGGTTTTTCATCTGCAAAGACTCTATAGAGGGGCAAATATAGAGAATTCAAGCATTATAATGTCGATGATGGTTCAAAACGATTCAATTATTACCAGTGGTAAAAGTTATCAACAAAGTGGTAAATTGTGGTAAAAAGTGGTAATTAATTTTTAATTTTGATTTAATAAAGTATAACAAGCTCTGATGCAGCATTTTATTGGGACATACGAATGCAAAGCAGATGCCAAAGGGCGTATCATGATTCCCGTGGTCCTCAAAAAGCAACTGACTGTCGCCATGGCCGATGGATTTGTTTTAAAACGTGCTGTTTTTAATAACTGCTTGGAGTTGTATCCGATGAAAGAGTGGGAATCGTTGATGGCCAAAATCAACAAACTCAATCGTTTTAATAAAAAGAATATTGATTTCATTCGCCGTTTTACGGCAGGAGTGAAAATTGTCGAAGTAGATACTTCGGGTCGCCTATTGATTCCGAAAGATTTGTTGGCTCATGCGGGCATTCAAAAAGAGGTGGTCGTGTCGTCGGCTGTCAATATTATAGAAGTATGGGACAAGGGGCAGTACGAAACGGCTATTGATGCAGCAACGCTTGATTTTGGCGCGCTGGCTGAAGAAGTAATGGGAGATCAGGATGAAGATGGGGTATCATAAACCAGTGCTGTTGCATGAAGCGATCGAAGGTTTGCAAATCAATCCTTCAGGCACGTATGTGGATGTAACCTACGGCGGCGGCGGGCATTCGCGTGCCATTTTTGATCAATTGAACGAAGCCGGTCGCTTGTATGCTTTTGATCAAGATCCTGATGCGGCTGCCAATTGTATTTTGGATCAGCGCTTTGAGTTGATTGCTGCCAATTTTTCATTTATGCAACAGTTCTTAAAATTCAAAGGGGTGGTTGAAGTAGACGGAATCTTAGCCGATTTTGGTGTTTCTTCTCATCAGTTTGATCGTCAAGAACGCGGTTTTTCAACACGCTATGATGGGCCTTTGGATATGCGAATGAATCCTGAACAGGAACTTGACGCAGCGCAAATAATCAACCGTTATACAGAAAAAGAATTGAGCAATTTATTTCTGCGGTACGGTGAGCTACGCAATGCCAAAAAAATAGCGGCTACAGTAGTAGCACATCGCACGAATAACCCATTCCAGACGACACACCAATTAAAAGAGTTGGTGGCGCAGTTGGTTCCAGAGCGATTTTTAAACAAGTTGCTTGCCCAGGTGTTCCAAGCTATTCGAATTGAAGTCAATCAGGAGCTAGATGTCATTCAAAAGTTCTTGCAACAGGCGGCAAACATTCTACTTTCAAAGGGGCGCTTGGTTTGCATTTCGTACCATTCTTTGGAAGATCGATTGGTTAAGCACTTTATAAGAGAGGGTCAATTTGAAGGTGCTGCTGCAGTTGATTTCTATGGAAATAAAAACTGTCCACTTCGAAAAATCGGAAACGTAATTGTGCCTGCTGCGGAGGAAATAAAAGAGAACAATAGAGCACGTAGTGCTAAAATGAGAATCGCAGAAAAGATATGAAACAGGTATTGTCTTTTTTGAATATGGAGTTTTTGCTCAAAGAAGGAGCACTTCGGAATTGGCGTCTCATTTTTGTTTTGTCTTTTCTGGCCATGACTATGATCGAAAGTGGCCATCGGGCTGACAGTAAAATATTCAAGATAGCCCAATTGAATGAAGAATTAAAGGCTTTAAAAAGTCAGTTCGTTGAGAATCGTTCCCGCTTGATGCGATTGAAAATGGAAACTAAGATCGCCGATTTATTAGAATCCAAAGGAGTGAAGCCCTCTGAACAACCGCCCACTAAAATTATTGTCAAGTAGTATGCAAAGAAACACACAACAAAAAATTATGTCGCGAGTCTATTGGGTTGCCGCCAGCTTGCTTGTTTTTGCGTGTGTTTTAATTGGGAAATTGGTCTATATCCAATGGGCAGAAGGTGCTTACTATACCGCCAAGTTGGAAGAAAGTACCCTGAAAAGTGTGGTCTTGGACGCCAGTCGGGGAAATATCTATGCAGATGATGGGAGTATTTTGGCAACAACGGTACCGCGATATGAGCTTCGGTGGGACGCTATGGTCGTTTCGGAAGCCTTGTTTGCTAGTGAAAAAAATACACTAGCGAAAGCCCTTGGTGATTTTTTTGGCAAAACAACCGCTTACTATCTAAAAAAACTTCAGAAAGCAAGGAAAAATAAAAACCGCTATTTGCTAATCGGTAAAAGCTTGACGTATTCAGAGTATCATATTATAAAGTCGTTTCCTGTATTTAATTTGCCCCTGTATAAAGGGGGCTTAATCGTAGAGCAGCAATTGGTGCGCGAGCATCCCTTGGGAAAAGTAGCCGAGCGAACCGTGGGATACGAACACAGAGATCGAACGGGTTATTTTTTACGTGTGGGGCTAGAAGGTGCGTTTGGTCAATATCTAAAAGGAGAACCAGGACAACGTCTGAAGCAAAAAATTGCAAATGGGCAGTGGAAACCCATTAATGATAGCAATGAGAAAGAACCTACTGCGGGTTTTGATCTTCACACGACGATCAATGTTAACATGCAAGACATAGCACACAAAGCCCTGTTGCAACAGCTCGAAAATTTTGAAGCGGATCATGGAACAGTTGTCGTAATGGAAACCCAAACAGGCGATGTAAAAGCAATCGTTAATTTGGGAAGAACATCCAAAGGCACCTATTATGAAAAGCTCAATTATGCGGTAGGGGAAGCACACGAACCAGGATCGACTTTCAAGTTAATGGCTCTGGTGGCAGCTCTTGAAGATGGTGTTGTAGATGTAAATGATTGGATTAAAACGGGTAAGGGAGAATTGACTTTTTATGATAAATATAAAGTAAGAGATTCCAAACGAGGTGGCTATGGCACTTTGACTGTAGGTAAAATATTTGAAGTTTCTTCCAATACTGGAATGGTCAAAATCATTTATGATAATTACAAAAACCGACCCAGACAGTTTGTTGATCGCTTGTATGACATGGGAGTCAATAAACCGTTGGGTGTTTCTATTAAAGGGGAGGCTACACCCAAGATTCCTTATCCGACTGATATCAGTTGGGACGGTCTTGACTTGCCATGGATGGCCTACGGTTACGGAGTCGCCTTGACACCTTTACAGACATTGACATTTTACAACGCCATTGCCAATCAAGGTGAGATGGTGAAGCCCAAGTTTTTGAAACAAATCAGTCGATTGGGAAATAAGCCAGAGAAAATTTTTAGAAAAGAAGTCTTAAATCCAGCCATTTGTTCCGAAGAAACGGTCAAGAAAGTACAGCAAATGATGTTTAATGTCGTCGATAAGAAATGGGGCACAGCCCACCGTATCAAAGATAAAGACTTATTAATGGCGGGTAAAACAGGCACCTGTCAAGTTGATTATACAACCAAAAATGTTCAGTACGTTTCCAGTTTTGTAGGTTATTTTCCTGCTGATGCACCCAAATATTCTTGTATCGTTGTCATTCATAGACCCAATAAACGCAAAGGATACTACGGAGCCACTGTGGCAGCTCCTGTTTTTAAAACGATAGCCAAAAAAATACACACCAATACACCCCAAGAAGTAATCTTGCCTTCCACTGCCTTGATCGCCCTGGAAAAAGGCACCTTGAAACAAACCGACACCGTGCCAAATTTGATAGGGATGACCTTGAAGGAAGCTCTAGAAGTTGCTAAAATACAAGGGATACAACTTGAAATTAAAGGGAGTGGAGTAGTCGTTCGTCAATCATTACTAGAAAGTCCTTCTTCAGCGACTCATAAAAAAATACGTATCGAATTGTCATGAAAACACTCAGTGACTTGTTGTATACCGTCTCTATTGATGCCGTCTATGGTGACGTGCAGCGTAAGGTTCGAAAGCTTGTTTTTGATTCTCGAGACATAGAACCCAATTGTCTTTTTGTTGCGCTGAAAGGAGTTGCTTTTGATGGACACGATTATATTGTAAAGGCTATATCCAGTGGCGCAGTTGCTGTGGTATGTGAAAAGCTTCCTCCGGAAGTGACAGATACATGCACGTTCATTCAAGTGGCCAGCACCCGCACTGCTTTGGGGATCATGGCGGCTAATTTCTACGACAACCCTTCTCGGAAATTACAAGTTATTGGGGTAACAGGCACCAATGGGAAAACATCGGTTGCAACCATGTTATATGAATTATTTAGTCTATTAGGATATCAAGTCGGCTTGATGTCCACCGTGACTGTACGAGTGGGATCACAAGTCATCCAAGCGACACATACAACACCGGATCCGATTCAGATTCAAGAACATTTTCATGCTATGGTAGAAGCGGGTGTTTCACATTGTTTTATGGAGGTGTCTTCACATGGGATTGATCAAGATCGAATTGCTGGAATAGGATTTGCTGGCGGAGTATTTACAAATCTGACTCACGATCATTTGGATTATCATAAAACCTTTGCAGCTTATCGCAATGCCAAAAAGAAATTTTTTGATCAGCTTCCAAGTACCGCCTTTGCGTGGATCAATGCAGATGACAAAAATGGCACGTATATGGTGCAAAATTGTCGTGCCAAGAAAAAAACATTTGCTCTTCGTACCTATGCTGACTATACGGTTCAAATTTTAGAACAACAGCTTAGTGGAATGTTGTTAAAAATACAAGCTACAGAAGTTTGGACAACACTAGTGGGACGGTTTAATGCATCTAATTTAATCGCTGTATTTGCTGTAGCCGATACAATGGAATTGGATGTTTTAGACAGTCTGAGTGCTATGAGTCAACTACGACCTGTTCCGGGACGATTCCAAGTTTTTGAAGGTTCAGAAAATAGACATGTTGTAGTTGACTATGCACATACACCCGATGCATTGACCAATACCCTAGAGACGATCAATCAAATCCGAACCAAAAATGAGACCCTCATAACCATTATTGGTTGTGGCGGGAACCGAGATCAGGACAAACGCCCTAAAATGGGCCATATTGCTGCTCATTTAAGTGATCAGGCCATTTTTACTTCTGATAATCCAAGGGGGGAAGATCCCCAAGAAATCCTCCGAGCGATGCGTTCGGGTGTGGCTCCTGAAGAGTATAAAAAAACACTTGTTATCGAAAATCGTCGCGAAGCGATTCAGGCAGCGTATCAGTTTTCTAAACCCAACGATATCGTTTTGATTGCAGGTAAGGGACATGAAAATTATCAAGAGATTGATGGAAATAAAATTCCTTTCGACGACTATCAAATAGCGAAGCAAATTTTTTCTAACACCCCATAATATGTTCTACTACTTATTTGATTACTTAGAAAAACAATACGCACTGCCTGGAGCCAGTCTCTTTGGGTTCCTTTCATTTCGTGCTGCATTATCCGTGATTACTTCTCTGCTGTTATCCACCATTTTTGGAAAACGAATAATCATTTTTTTACGTCATCAGCAAGTTGGAGAATCCATTCGTGATCTCGGTTTGGCGGGGCAAAAAGAAAAAGCAGGTACGCCAACAATGGGCGGGGTTATGATCATTGTATTTACACTGCTGCCCGTTCTTTTATTTGCACGACTCGAAAACATATACATCCTGTTGTTAATTGTCACAACGTTATGGATGGGATTGATAGGTGGTATAGACGATTACATAAAAATTTTTAAAAAGGATAAAAAAGGGTTAAAGGGAATTTTTAAGATAGCAGGTCAAGTTACCTTGGGTGCGCTAGTCGGTAGTGTCCTTTATTTTCATCCTGAGGTGACTGTCCGTCAAGAGAACAAAGCCTTCAATGAAAACACACAAAATACAGTCATTCAAGAACGATTTTTACCTCCTGCAAAGGCGACACTTACAACCATCCCTCTATTCAAAGACAATGAGTTTGATTATTCCTATCTCTTAGCAGATGAACAACTGAAGGAATGGACATGGTTGTTGTTTATACCTATTGTAGTTTTTATTATCACCGCTGTCTCCAATGGTGCCAATCTAACTGATGGAATTGATGGTTTGGCAGCTGGGAGTTCAGCCATCATGGTATTTGTGCTTGGAATTTTTGCCTGGGTTTCAGGTAATATCATCTTCGCTGACTATTTAAATATCATGTTTATTCCGCAAGTGGGGGAGGTCACCATTTTCGTTGCCTCCTTTTTGGGTGCATTGATTGGATTCCTTTGGTACAACACCTATCCAGCTTCCGTATTCATGGGTGACACGGGGAGTTTAACAATTGGCGCATTGATTGCTGTGATCGCCCTAATGGTTCGGAAAGAGTTGTTGATTCCCGTATTGTGTGGCATCTTTTTGATGGAAGCCTTGTCTGTGGTCTTGCAAGTAAGTTACTTTAAATACAGTCGAAAAAAGTGGGGAGAAGGTAGGCGTATTTTTCTCATGTCACCTTTGCATCATCACTATCAGAAAAAAGGTTTTCATGAAAGTAAAATTGTTGCTCGATTTTGGATCGTTGGCATTGTACTCGCTGTGGTGTCTATTGTAACCTTAAAAATTCGCTAATGGTTCGGAAAGGAATTGTACTGGGAGGAGGAGAAAGCGGAATTGGGACAGCTCTTTTAGCTAAGAAGCAAGGATTCGACGTATTGGTTTCCGACCTTCAGCAGCTTTCTGAGGAAGCCAAAAAAACCTTTGACTCCCATGCGATCAAATGGGAAGAAAACAAGCATGACTTTTCCCAAATGAAGGATGCCCACTGGGTGATGAAAAGCCCGGGTATACCTAATGACGCTCCGATAGTGGCGCAACTGGAAGCCGAGAACATTCCCATACTTTCTGAACTGGAGTTTGCTTGTCAATATACCGATGCACTCCTTATTGGTATTACAGGTAGTAACGGAAAAACTACCACGACGCTATTGACCCATCATATACTCCAAAAGGCAGGTCTCCGTGTTGGTTTAGCTGGGAATATCGGAAAAAGCTTTGCCCGGCAAATCGTAGAACACAAATATGATGTTTATGTGTTGGAAATCAGTAGCTTTCAGTTGGATCATATATATAAATTTGCTCCCCATATTGCGGCCATTACGAATATTACCCCGGATCATTTAGATCGTTATTGCAACGATTTTGGGAAATATGTACAAGCGAAATTAAAGATTGCCTCTGCACAAAAAGCCACAGACTTTTTAGTTTATAATTCCGATGATCCCGTTCTAAACAAATATTTAAACGAACAATCTTTTGCGAGTACGTTACACCCCTTCGGAATAGCGACCCTTTCTGAGACACCACATACAACTTTGACAAACCAACAAATTCAAATACAAACTGAAACAACAATGACTATGATACCCACTAATAATTTGGCACTTAAAGGCCGTCACAATCTGTTAAACGCAATGGCAGCTGCGACCATTGCGGATTTGCTGCAAATAAGTAAAACCGTTATTCGAGAGAGTCTTTCAACCTTTCATGGCGTTCCACATCGTTTGGAGAGCGTATTGAAAATTCAGAAAACACAGTTCATCAATGATTCTAAAGCCACCAACGTTAATGCAAGTTATTTTGCCTTAGAAAGCATGGACAGACCTACGGTTTGGATTGCTGGAGGTGTAGATAAAGGGAATAATTATGAAGATCTATTACCGTTGGTACACGAAAAAGTCAAAGCAATTGTTTGCTTAGGGGTTGATAACGAAAAATTGTTTAGAACCTTTGAAGGGGTGGTAGACATCATGATTGAAACCCAATCAATGCAAGAGGCAGTAAAAATAGCAGCTAAAATTGCGGGACCTCATGAAAATGTTCTTCTATCACCGGCCTGTGCCAGTTTTGATTTGTTTGAAAATTATGAGGAGCGCGGGCAGCAATTCAAAGCTTCAGTACGTAATCTATAAAAAATCATGCGGGCCATATTACGACTTTTTAAAGGCGATACCGTTTTGTGGGGAGTAGTAGCTCTTCTGGCTACCTTTTCTTTTCTACCCGTATTTAGTGCAAGCACTAATCTTTCATATGTGGTTGGTGTTGGAACGCCAACGGGTTATCTGGTCAAGCATTTAATGATTCTGATTTTTGGTTTTTTCTTAATGTTTTTGGTTCACAAGATTCCGTATACCTATTTCAAAGGAATTTCCCTTTTGGCCCTACCGATTGTTTTTTTATTATTGATTTATACAGCCTCTCAAGGAACTGTTATTGCGGGGGCTAACGCCTCGCGTTGGATTCGCATTCCTGTTCTTGGGTTGAGTTTTCAAACATCCACATTGGCTTTTGTTTCTCTAATGGCTTATGTTGCCTATTATTTATCCAAGTATGAAGGGGTGCCCCAGTCTTTTAGTCGTGCTTTGTTGTTGCTATGGGTTCCCATATTCGCTTTTGTAGGATTGATTCTTCCTTCCAATTTTTCTACAGCTGCTTTGTTGTTTTCTATGGCTTTTGTCTTGTCCTTTTTGGGACGTCATCCTGTGAAGTATCTAGGTGCTATTGTCTTGATGGGGCTGGTGGGTTTGCTCCTATTCATACTTGCTGTCAAAGCTTTCCCAAATGCTTTACCCAACCGCGTTGATACATGGAAAAGCCGAATAGAAAATTTTAGTTCTGGAGGCGATGCAGCGGGTAATTATCAAATTGAGCGAGCCAAAATAGCTATTGCAACGGGGGGGTTGTTCGGTGTGGGTGCAGGAAAAAGTGTCATGAAAAACTTTTTGCCACAGAGTTCCTCAGATTTTATCTATGCCATCATTATAGAAGAATATGGGTTGTTTGGCGGTATCATGTTATTGTTTTTGTATTTGGTATTGCTCTTTCGAATCGTCGTTGTAGCACACAAAACTACAGATAGTTTTGGGAAATTACTCGCCGTTGGAATGGGCCTACCCATTGTTTTTCAAGCCCTAATCAATATCGGTGTTGCCCTGCAAGTACTCCCTGTTACAGGACAAACGCTACCGCTAATCAGTAGCGGTGGTACTTCTGCATGGATGACTTGCATCGCACTTGGGATCATACTTAGTGTGAGTGTGAACCTACAACAAGAACCTCATTCCACTAATCCCATAGCAAAATTGAGTGAAACTGAATAGAATTATCATATCGGGGGGGGGTACCGGCGGGCATATTTTTCCAGCGCTATCCATTGCCGATGCCTTAAAAGAAAAACACAAACAATTAGAGATTCGGTTTGTAGGTGGATATGGTAAGATGGAGATGGAAAAAGTTCCACAAGCAGGCTATTCGATTTCTGGTATTTGGATCGATGGATTTCAAAGAAAATGGAGTAAACGAAACCTTATTTTTCCACTAAAACTTCTTGTAAGTTTGATTCAATCCTTACTGTATGTGCTGTGGTATCGCCCGCAAATAGTAGTTGGAACGGGGGGATTTGCTAGCGGACCATTGTTATTTATAGCTAGTTTATTGGGTGTTCCTAGTCTGATTCAAGAACAAAACTCCTATCCGGGGATTACCAATCGTTTGTTAGGTAAATACGTCACTAAAATAGCTGTTTCATATCCTCATATGGAACGTTATTTTCCATTCAAAAAAATTGTGTTGACAGGGAATCCTACACGGAAAGGAATTGGCAATAAAAAAATCAACCAAAAGAGTGCTAAAGCCTATTTTGGATTGGCGACGAATAAAAAAACAATCGTCATACTCGGAGGGAGTCTCGGAGCAAAGCGAATCAATGAACTGGTAGCAGAAAAACTGCTCTGGTTTCAATCGCTTGGCTGGCAATTGATTTGGCAGTGTGGGAAATTGTATTACGATCAATTCCAATCAATGGCTTCCTCCCAGAGTATGGTTTTCCCTTTTGTAAAAGACATGGATCAACTGTACGCTGCTGCGGATATTTTTATCAGTCGTGCAGGGGCCAGTACCATAGCTGAGTTAACACAAGTGGGAAAACCTGTGATTTTTATTCCCTCACCCAATGTAGCTGAAGACCATCAGATGAAAAATGCGATGGCTCTGGTTCAGCACAATGCAGCTATTGTCATTGCTGAAACAAAGCTCGAAACAGAATTTGCTACCCAGTTTGAAGCCTTGGCAAATGATCCCATTCGCCAGCAGGTTCTGGGACGGAATATGCGCCATCTTTCTTATCCAAATGCTGTGAAAGTGCTTGTAAACAACATTGAAAATCTGGTTTCATGAGCGAAAAGAATTTCTATTTTTTGGGTATTGGTGGCATTGGTACATCTTCGCTTGCCTGTTATTACAAAGAGCGTGGCTATGGTGTTGCAGGACACGATCGTGTGGCCAGCCCCCTAACGAAGAAACTGGCTGAAAAAGGGATACTGATTCAAGGAAATATTGCCCCGGAGGAAC
Source organism: Flavobacteriaceae bacterium (assembly GCA_049890035.1). GTDB lineage: Bacteria > Bacteroidota > Bacteroidia > Flavobacteriales > Flavobacteriaceae > UBA11891. The sequence goes on from JBMHCG010000012.1 coordinate 51,487, forward strand.
TTCCTCAATTTGTATCTCCTAATTCTACCACTGTGGTCGTTAGCGCAGCGATTAAAAAAGATCAGCCACTCTATGATTATTTTGTAAGTCAGGGATACAGGATTGAAAAACGTGCGCAAACGCTGGCTAGAATTGCCAATGAGAAGAAATGTATTGCTGTTGCAGGCACCCATGGGAAAACATCCACGTTGTCTTATTTAACTCATATTTTTGTTACGGCTAAGTACTCTTTTTCAGCTTTTGTGGGGGGCCTACTCCATGGCTATGAAACCAATTATATATCTATGGGGGAAGAGTATATTCTGGTCGAGGCCGATGAATATGACCGTTCCTTTTTGGAATTGCACCCCGATCATGCAGCCATAACCAATATTGATCCAGACCATTTGGATGTGTATGGGAGTCGAGAAGCCTTTCATGCCGCCTTCGGACAGTTTGCTTCTCAAGTCAAAAACCCCCTTGTTTGTGGACCAAAGGTAGCCCTTGAAGGAAAACGCATTGGTAATAATACATCAGCACACTATCGGTTTCAAAATGCGCGTCCTGAAAAAGCAGGGTATCGCGTAGACATTGATTTGAATGGAGCTATCTGTAGGCATCAGTATGTTGCCGCTCTGGGTCAGCATAACCTAAGGAATGCAATCACTGCAGCAGCCTTGGCGCATCAAATTGGTTTGCCCATTCCCGCCATTACCAAGGGCTTGGAAACATTTATGGGGATTCACAGGCGGATGTCCCTTCGTTCCCTGCGCCATGATTTGTTATTGATTGACGACTATGCGCACCACCCAACAGAAATAAGAGCTGTTTTTGACTGCCTTAAAGAACGATATTCAGGAGCCCACAAAACAGTGATTTTTCAGCCCCATTTGTACAGTAGGACGCGTGACTTTCTAGAGGGATTTGCACGGGAACTATCCCTATTTGATCGAATTTATATCCTGCCCATTTATCCAGCCCGTGAAGCACCCATTGATGGAATCAATTCTGAAGCCCTTCTAAAAGCTATTCCACATACCGATAAATACTTGATACCTGCGGACAAAGTACCGGATTGTGTCGAATCCATTCCTTCCGGTGTCGTTGCCCTTTTAGGAGCAGGTGATATTGGACGAATCTCTGAACAACTGAAAACGACCCCCGTATGAGAAAGAAGGAATTGGTACTTTTTGTAAGTGTTTTTGGCGTGGTCGTTGCCCTTTCGGTTTTTGCCTTTGTTCAGAACAAAGCAAGGCGAATTCAATCGGTTGTTATAGATTTTGAAACCGATACTCCTGTGTTTATGTCAGATACCCTCGTTAATAAAATGTTGATACAAAAGAAGGTGCTCCATAAAGACCAGTTTAAAGATAGTTTAGATTTGGGTATGCTGGAAACCCTCATTGAAAAAACCCCGGTCGTTGCGAACACCGAAGCCTTCCTCTATCCCGATGGACGGCTGGGAATACGTATCGAAGAACGCATTCCTGTTTTACAGATTAATAGAGGCCGATTGACCTATTTTTTGGATATTGGAGGACAGCCTTTTGAACTGCCTGCCTTTATTGATGAAACACTTCCATCAGCCACAGGTGATTTTGATAAGTCAGAGCACGAAGACTTGATCGCACTTGTCAAAACCATGGAACAGGATCCTTTTTTGGGCAAACAGCACTTTCACATCCGAAAAGACAATAAGGGTTACCAGTTGCAATTTTCTGAAATACAATATCCTGTTCAACTGGGCAAACTCAATAAACTTACAGAAAAAATAAACAAATTAAAGGCATTTCGAGCCTATCAAATCACGCATGAGAGTAGTCTTGTGCCACAACGAGTCAATCTCGCTTTTGATGGGCAAGTGGTTGTCACAAACTAAATAGTCTATGCAAAACAAAAATATTTCTGTCGGACTGGATATTGGTACTACCAAAATAGTCGCCATGGTGGGGCGTGAAAATGAATTTGGTAAAGTGGAGATTTTGGGTGTTGGAAAGTCCAAAAGCCTTGGGGTACATCGTGGTGTTGTCAACAACATTACCCAAACAATCCAATCCATTCAACAAGCCGTTGAAGAAGCCAAGACCAACTCGGGCGAAGTGATAGAAGACGTCGTCGTTGGTATTGCTGGGCAACACATTCGGAGTTTGCAACACAGTGATTATATAACGCGTGGCAATCCCGAAAAAGTGATCGATCAAGACGATATCGATGCCTTGATTCAACAAGTTCACAAATTGGTCATGCTTCCCGGTGAAGAAATCATTCATGTATTGCCCCAGGAATACAAAGTAGACGGTCAAGCAGAGATAAAAGAACCCATTGGTATGTATGGCGGGCGCCTGGAGGCCAACTTTCACGTCGTGGTCGGACAAGTTCACTCTATTAAGAATATTGGGCGCTGTGTCGTAAGTGCTAACTTAAAGTTGGCTAATATTACATTGGAACCCTTAGCATCCTCAGATGCAGTATTGACACAAGAGGAGAAAGAAGCTGGCGTAGCTCTGATTGATATAGGAGGTGGAACAACCGATTTAGCCATTTTTAAAGATGGTATCATCCGTCATACAGCAGTCATACCTTTTGGTGGCAATATCATAACGGAGGATATCAAAGAAGGCTGTTCTATCATTGAAAAGCAAGCTGAATTGTTAAAGGTGAAATTTGGATCGGCTTGGCCCGGTGAAAACCGAGATACTGAAATTGTTTCAATCCCTGGCTTACGTGGACGTGATCCCAAAGAAATTTCGCTAAAGACCCTTTCGAAAATTATCAATGCGCGGGTTGTAGAAATAATCGAACAGGTGTTTTTAGAAATTAAAAATTACGGCCATACAGTACAGAAAAAAAAGCTCATCGCTGGTATTGTATTAACTGGTGGAGGGAGTCAACTGAAACACCTAAAACAATTGGTTGAATACATTACAGGGATGGATACCCGTATTGGTTTTCCGGGAGAACACCTTGCCGGAGAAACCTCCACAACAAATACCAGCCCCATGTTTGCAACGGCCGTGGGCTTGTTAATGAAAGCTTTGGAGAATCCATCCGAAACAGAAGAATCCGATCCAACACTTGAAATCCCAGAAGCGTCAGAAGCCAATGAAAACGAATCGAACCCCCGACTTGAGTTGAATACAGAACGGAAGACCATCATTGAACGATTTGGAGATCGCTTAAAAGAATTTTTAGATAACGCTTAAACCATAACCCAACTATGCACCCAGAAAATAAAGATCAATTCAGTTTCGATTTACCCAAAAATAAAAGCAATGTCATTAAGGTTATCGGTGTTGGTGGCGGGGGTAGTAACGCCATCAATTATATGTTTCAACAAGGCATCAAAGGAGTAGATTTTGTTGTTAGTAATACAGATGCCCAAGCTTTAAGTGAGAGTGCGGTTCCCATCAAAATACAGTTGGGTGCAACACTGACAGAGGGACTTGGAGCAGGAGCCAATCCTCAGATTGGAGCTTCTGCAGCAAAGGAAAGTGTAGAGGATTTACAGACCTTATTGAATACTCAGACAAAGATGGTTTTCATCACAGCTGGGATGGGTGGTGGAACAGGTACTGGAGCCGCACCCATCATAGCACAGATGGCCAAAGATTTGGATATACTCACAGTAGGGATTGTAACCATGCCTTTTCAGTTTGAAGGAAAATTGCGCTTGGAACAAGCACAAATGGGTCTTGACAATATGAAAGCAGCAGTAGATTCCTTAATTGTTATTAATAACAACAAACTTCGTGAAGTTTATGGAAACCTTGGTTTTAAAGCGGGTTTTGCCAAGGCAGATGAAGTATTGGCTACAGCTGCTCGTGGGATTGCAGAAGTAATTACACATCATTATACCCAAAATATTGATTTAAAAGATGCCAAAACAGTTCTAACCAATAGTGGTACAGCCATAATGGGATCGGGAGAGGCCAATGGGGCCAATCGTGCTCAAGACGCTATCGTGAAAGCCTTGGATTCCCCTTTGTTAAATGATAACAAGATAACAGGTTGTAGAAATGTACTGTTATTAATTGTTTCGGGAACGGAAGAAATTACCATTGATGAAATCGGAGAGATCAACGATTTTATTCAATCGGAAGCGGGAAACAACGCCAATATTATTATGGGAGTAGGAGAAGATCCTTCGTTGAGTAGTTCTATTGCTGTAACAATTATTGCTACTGGTTTTGCAGCCGATCAACAACATGAAATTGTCAATGCAGAGGCTAAAAAAATCATCCATAATTTAGAAGACGATCAAAAGATGGAGCACCAGTTGATGGAGGTGACACCAGAATCCTCTTTTTCTCCAGTTTCAGAAAGTCCGTCTACCGATGCAGTTATTGTTCATCAACTCGAGGAAGCGGAAGAAGAAGCCCACGAAGAGAGCTTACTGGATATCGTCGTGAACGATTATGAAGAAGTGGTGCCAGATATTGATAATACATTAGTTCGAGATTTGGAGGTTATCTATGAATGGATCCAACCAGAAAAGGAGGATGGTGCCGCGACTATCGAAGAAGAAACAGAATTTGTGTTCAATGATGTCGGAGTAGATGTTCGAGAAATTGAGGTGGTTGCCCCAGAAATAGTATTGCCTACAGCCAATCAATTCAGTTTGGATTTTGATATGACACTTGATAAAAAAAGTACGGCTAAGGTTGGCTCAGACGCTTCACAACAGCAGGAAGAAGTCATTAAATATACTTTAGAAGAAGAGTCAAGTGAGCCCCCTTCGTTAGCAGATGAAACAAGCATTGAATTAGTAGAAAAAGAACAGCTGACTCCTTCAATAGCAAATGAAGAATCTGCCAGTCCCTTTGATCAGTCAATAAAACATACGGTACAGTCCGAGAACAAAAAACGCAAAGAACAACTCAAGCAATTCAATTATGCCTTTAAAAACAGTATGCATCGAATTGAAGAACTTGAGCGACAACCCGCCTATAAAAGATTGGGTGTTGATTTGGATGAGGATAGTCAGAACACAACAGGTTCTCGGTTGAGCCTCGATACGGATAGTAACGATCAAATTCAGTTGCGATCCAATAATTCATTTCTACACGATAATGTCGATTAAATAAAGAATATGACTTTGCATGAACAAATTACCACGGCTCTAAAAGATGCAATGAAGGCCAAAGACAGCCTTAGGCTTGAAGCCCTACGTGCCGTAAAGTCGGCCCTACTTTTAGAACAAACTTCTGGAAATTCTCAAGGCGAGTTAAACGAAGCGCAAGAAATAAAGTTGTTGCAAAAACTCGTCAAACAGCGCAAAGAAAGTGCAGCTATTTTTAGGGAACAAAATCGGGTAGACTTGGCTGAACCTGAAGAAGCACAAGCAGCCGTTATACAATCCTTCTTGCCCGAACAACTATCCGAGTCGGAAATAGCCACTGTCATAACTGAAATTATTACCACTCTGGGTGCATCTGGGATGCAAGATATGGGAAAAGTGATGAGACAGGCCAGCAAGCAATTGGCTGGGAAAGCTGACGGAAAAACCATATCTACCTTAGTGAAGCAGCAGTTATCTTCTTAAATATCTTCTGTCAGCCATGTTACTGCATAAGAATTCTCGTCCTATTGCCAGATCTTTTGAAGTAGGGTAAGCAGATCAAATGACTTTATTGGATTCTCTCTAATTCAGTTTGAGACACTTTTACCACTGAACATCGATTATCAATAATTTGTCTTCGTTTCTGTACACTTTACACGCTCCTTATGAAAAGAATTTCAAAACGGATTCCCGTAATAGAAATCCACTTGGAAAAAAACACATTCTTATTTACGGTGTATGATTATTTTGTAAGTTGTAGATGCAAACGAAACTATATTATGAATTCAAATCAACTCATTCAACAGAGTTTTTCGATTGTTGAGAAGAATAAGACACAATTTATTGAAGATTTTTATTCGGATTTATTTGAAATGGCTCCCGAAGTTCAATATCTATTTACAAATACAACAAAAGAAAAACAAGGTGAGAAACTGTATAATGCTTTGGTAATTCTTGTAGAGAACATTGCCTCCCCAGAGGTTATTGTTGAGATGCTAGAACCTTTGGGTCAGGATCACATTGGGTATGGAACACAACCGCATCATTACAAACTAGTAGGGGAATGCCTGATAAATTCAATAAAAAAATTGAATGGAGATGCATGGAGTTCCGAGGCCGAAAAGGCGTGGTTGGAGACCTATCAAGTTGTTGCAAATATTATGATTGGATAAATCCAAATGAAAAAGATTGATCAGAAGATAGCAGCCAAAACTCGCAAGGAATTGGAGGAAACTAAAAAAATTCAATCTCCTGAAGGCGACCCCAAAGTATCCGCACTGCTTACCAAACAACAACGGATCAAAAAAAATAGGGATGCAACCAAATTTGAAAAGTGGTTTTGGAGTCAATCCATATTAAAAATTGGTTTCCTAGTAACATTCATTTTTTATGTATTAACATTTACCTCTACAAAATACCCTTTTCTTGGACTGATTCTTAATTCCTTAGAGCCGTTAGGTGTCCTGCTTGCTGTTTTGATTTTCATTCGAGAGACACCTGAACGTAGAAAGCAATTCCATTACCAAGCACTCTCCACTATTGACCGTGCAGCAGGAATACGAAATAGTAAAGCCCGAATTATTGCGCTTCAAGATCTTGTTGATCAAGGAATAAACCTCGATGAGCTTGATTTGGGAAATGCCAATCTGGAGGAAATTGAATTGAATGGGGTGGAAATTAAAAATGGAAACTTTATGGGTTCCAATCTTAAAAAAGCCGAAATGCACCTAGCCAACCTACAAAAGGGAAATTTCAAAAATACGCAAGGGCATAGCTTTAAGATTCGTTTTGGAAATCTCAGTTTTTCTGATTTTACCAATAGCAACTTTAGTAATGCTGATTTTAGCAGCGCCAACCTAATGTTTGCCAATTTTAATCAAACCAAACTGAGTGGTGCTAAGTTTATTAATGCCAAACTAAAAGGGGCTAAGTTTACCGATGCCTTTTTGAGTGGTGCCGATTTTACAGGGGCTGATGTCAATATGGATGCCTTGAAAAAGGCAAATTTAATTAATGTAATCCTGCCAGATGGAACGCTTTTCAAAGAATGAGGGATAACCATTAGCTGTTATTGAAAATTGAAACCAATATGAAAAAAGGCTTACAGAAGATTTGCATCCTTTGTATGCATTTAATCAATACGGAGGTAATGAGAATTGATGCATTTTCAAATGAACATCATATTATTTAAATCAATAAAAATGAAACAGTTTACATGGGTTGTTATTTTCGTTAGTACGCTCACCTGTTCGATGGCTCAGGGACAGTATACCCCCAAAGAAGAAGGACTTAAAATCCTAAATATGGTGAGAAGAAATTATAATTTACCGCCTCTACGAGTCAATAGAGAATTGTCCGAATATGCGATGAAAAAAGCCATTCAACAAGTAAATGGTGATTCCAATGAGATCATTATCTCACGGGATCGTGTCGGACTTTTATTTACTAAAGAAGAAAATGCCAGTAAAGAAGACCTCAGGTATCCGTATCGCTATGCAGCTGCCGTGATTGACTTTATTGATATTGATTGCGATAAAGTGGAAAAATATGATTTGTTCAATCAAGTTATTGATGAAAAGTCACGTGAAGTAGGTATGGCAGAATATGTAGATGGTACCACCCAATGTATTGTTTTTGTTTTTGACAACTATGTCTACAATATAGAAACGGATATTGAGAGCAAGTAAATGCAATTGTTTTTCAGCTTAAAATATTTTCTTCGTTCACACACACTCATTTTATTTTTATTATTTACTACTTGTTCTACACATGATGATATTCCTGTCAATGCTTGGAAAGATTTTTTTGAACACAAGGAAGGAAATTTTCCATTCATTCTTATTTCCGTTCACGGAGGAGACCAAAAACCGCAATGGATAGACGATAGAAAGTGTCAAAATGCGGTTGTTTTACAAGATCAATACACACTTGGTATAGCCTATCAAATAAAGGAGGAATTGAAGAAACAGGGTTTTGAACCTTATACAGTCTTTGCCAAAATACACAGAGTCAAAATAGATTTGAATCGTTCATCAGATGGAGCTTTATGTGAAGAAAATGAAACCAATCGTTTGTGGCGTGCTGTACATGAACAAATAACTTCTTACAGCAGTGCCATTCAAGAAAAATATGGACGTGGTTTGTTGATCGACATTCATGGACATGCACATTCAATTCAACGGATCGAATTGGGATATCTTCTCGAAGGAAAAGATTTACGAAACCTACAGAAAGGCAGTCAAATGAGTAATGAAAAAGTGTCCATAAAGAGTTTACTCCACAACCATCCATCTAATCAAAGTTTAACAGACTTGTTGGTGGGCAAACAGTCTCTAGGAACACTTTTATCTCAGTCTGGCTTTCCCACCGTTCCTTCCTTATCCGACCAAGCACCGCTGGAAGGGGACAGCTATTTTTCTGGGGGGTACATCACAAAAACCTACGGTTCTCAGATTAAAGGGAGAGTAGATGCGATACAAGTGGAATTAAACAGATACCGACTAAGAGATACTCCAGAGGATCGAAAACGTTTTTCTGAAGAATTTTCAAAAATTCTACTTTCTTACATGAACCTTCATTACCGCGATGCAATGGATTAAATCAATGGGAAGAACTTACTCTATAATTTTGTGCCATTCGAAGACTTCAAGATAGTTTTCTTCTTTGGTATCCTGCAGGAGATTTAGTTGTTTGCCCTCATTGGTAAAAAAGCACAAAAAGACATCCCGATGCGAGCAGTAACCTGGTTGTTCACAGCCAAAGCGCTCTCCGGTGGAACAACCCGTTTCACTCGAACGTAAAAAATAGCCGTCCCAAGGGTGAATCGAGAATCCATAAAAGTACGTATTGGGGTATTTTTCACGAGCCATATTAATGGCAGGATGGTCGTTCGGATCAATTTCTCTGAAAGCAAGTACTGTATAATAGATTTCAAGGGGAGGAACAACTTCTGATACTTCATCACAGCCTTCATGGTAGATGGCTATGTTGGTGGGTGTGCCGTCATTTGCTTTGGGATGATAGCCATACATATTGTCAGAATAATCACCTTCTTCAAAGACATAGTCTTCCTCAAAAGGCCATGCATATTCACTTCTCATTCCAGTAAAATTGATTTGCATCCTTTTAGGATTGTCCAAGCGGTTAGACAATTCAATTTCGTTTAGGTTGTTTGGATTGTCAGGCAAACGGGTAAATAAATAACCGGTAACATTCCAGTTTCCTTCTATGTAACTGGATAGCTGAGGAAACAGTTCAAAGGAAGGTGCGACCGGAGTTGAGGTGTCATCTATTGCAACGCTATCTGAATTTGTTTGAGACAGCGAATCCTCGAGTAAAACATCTTCTCGAGGTTCAAATTTCATACAACTGCTTGTAATAAAAAGTACTAAAACGATTTTTCTCAACATATAGTCATTGACTTCAAAAATACGATTTATACGATGGGAAACCCAAACGTAAGGCAGCTAGGAACAGAATTAAATATTTTATTCCAGAGAAAGACTTGCTCAAAACGCCTCTAAACATATTATCTTAAATATTTATGTTTTATTTATGTAAATTGATGTCACTAACCATAAACCATGTATGATGAAAAAAATCACATTTTTTTTTCTTTTTATTCCCCTTCTGGCGGTCTCACAAACAATTTTTAACATATCTAACTTACATGTTAGTGGGAAGGATTGGAATAGCCTTCTCAAGCTTTATGATGATTATTACAGCAGTGTTGAATTTGATTCCGGAGGTGTCGTGATAGATAGGATCATCCTTGGAGACGGAGAATTTAATATTCGTATTGCTCGATACGGCGATCTCAATAACTGGGGAATAAAGACAGAAAGACCCGATTATCAGGGACCTGCCTTTTGGCGTGGACGAAACGATTTTGTAAATGATTATGGCCCATCCTATGCAGGAACCTCTCTTTGGCACAGTGGTTCATCGAATCCGTCACACCGCGTCCAACAACGTTGGTTTTTGAAAGTCGACGATCCCCAAAAGTTTATGACAGCCTTTGAACAATTTATGAAAGACACTAAAAAAATGATGGGTGACCGATGGATAGCCGTCGCAGCTTATACAGCTAACAGTCCCAAAGGTGCTACACATTCCGTAGGTATGGCAGCAGAAAACTGGGTAGAAATGGAACAACTACGTGCCCAAATTCTACAATCAAAAGCCTTTGAAAACTTCATCATCAATCGAGGTGAAGTGGAAGATGTTGGTAACATCATGTATCGTAGAATGCGTCACTACAATAATGAAAGAAACAAAAAAAAGACGTTTGACGATATGTGGTAAGTGCGTAAGGCCTTTTTTTGTAATTTTTCTGTTGGGATTTGTTTCTTTTATTTTGATCAACCAAAGGGAAAAAATTTGAATTCGAATTTGTAGCTTCGTGAACCTACACCAATTTTATGAGACGTTCAACAGCCTTTTGTTTTTTAATTGTTTTAGTATCATGTGCAAAAAGCGGTCCCTCACAGTCGATAGCGGTGCAATCGATTTCTGGTTTGGAATCCGCAGTTGAAATATACCGTGATAAATGGGGTATCAACCATATTTATGCCTCAAACCAAAAGGATTTATTTTTCGCACAGGGCTATGCGGCAGCCAAAGATCGTCTTTTTCAGTTTGAAATTTGGCGACGTCAAGCCACAGGGACACTAGCCGAAATTTTGGGCCCTTCGGAAGTAGCTAGAGACGTTGGGGCTAGATTGTTCCAATTTCGTGGTGATATGCAAGCAGAAATGAATCATTATCACGAGGATGGACAAGCCATTATTGAAGCCTACGTAGCAGGAGTAAATGCGTATATAGAGGAAATAATTCAGTCCCCAGAGGCATTGCCATTGCCGTTTAAAATGTTGGGTATCCAACCTATGAAATGGACTCCAGAGGTTGTTGTATCCCGGCATCAAGGATTGTTAGGTAACATTGGTCAGGAATTACAAATTGGACGCGCAGTGGCTGAAATTGGTGCTCAAAAAGTGAAAGAATTGATGTGGTTCCATCCCCAGGACCCTATTTTGGAACTGCATAATGCCATTCAAAAGGACTTGCTATTTGAAGATATCTTAGCCCCTTATTTTGCTTTTCGAAAGCCGGTTCGTTTCCAATTAGAGCAGATATCAAAACAATTCCGTTCTGTTGAAAAAATAGGGTATTTAAATCGCTCTCGTCATCAGGACGAAGATTCCCTTCAAATAGGGAGTAATAACTGGGTCGTTGCTCCAGAAAAAAGTGTTACGGGATATACCCTCTTGGCAAACGATCCACACAGGCGTATGGCGATACCTTCATTGCGTTATATGGTTCATTTGAATGCTCCAACTTGGAATGTAATTGGTGGAGGTGAACCTACAATCCCAGGTATTTCAATAGGTCACAACCAGTATGGTGCCTGGGGACTGACCGTATATCGAACCGACGGCGAAGATCTTTTACAATACAAAATCAATCCAAAAAACCCACAGCAATATTGGTTTGATGGAGCATGGAAAGATTTCAAAATAATTACCGAAACCATTGCTATCAAAGATCAACCAAACAAAGAAGTAAATCTGTATTACAGCCATCACGGCCCAATAACCTATATCAATCGAGAAAGGAATATTGCTTTCGGAGTTCGATGTGCTTGGTTGGAACCCGGAGGCAGTCCCTACCTCGCTTCGCTTCGAATGGATCAAGCTACGAATTGGGACGAATTTCGTCTTGCTTGTAGTTATAGTAACATTCCTGGTGAGAATATGGTTTGGGCAGATCAAGAAGGCACCATCGGTTGGCAAGCTGTCGGGATCGCACCCATAAGAAAAAACTTTAGTGGTCTTGTTCCTGTACCTGGCGATGGAAGTCACGAATGGGAGGGTTATTTACCCATATTAGAGAAACCGCATCAGGTCAACCCGCAGGCGGGCTTTATCGCTACTGCCAATCAAAATGTTACTCCCAACAATTATGAGCATTGGGATGCGATTGGTTTTAGTTGGTCGGATCCCTACAGAGGAGTCCGTATTAATGAAGTACTTCAGAAGGATAAAAAGTTCACCATAGAAGAAATGAAAGCCTTGCAAACCGATGTGTATTCCATCCCTGCTCGAACTTTTGTGCCGTTGCTAGAAAATCTTAAAATGGAAAAAAAAGAAGCCCAGCTTCGGGACCAATTATTGGATTGGGATTTTACATTGTCAAAAAATTCCATCGAAGCATCGATCTATGTTGTTTGGGAAAACGAAATGGTACGAAGGGCTAAAGAAATGTTTTTTCCAAAAAACATAAAAGCTGAAATACAACCGCAATTGAAGAAAGTTGAAGATTGGATAGTAAACCCAAAACTAAAATTTGGGAATGCACAGGAAAGGGATATTTTTCTTCAAACCACTTTTAAAAAGGCCATTGAAATCGTATCAGCTCGCTTGGGTAAGGACATAAAAAAATGGCAGTACGGACAACCCCAAAACAAACATATCGCCATGGTACACCCCTTAGGAATAAAAGGGACCAATCCGACAGCACAAAAACTCAATCTGCCCCCCTTGCCGAGAGGGGGAAATGGATACACTCCCAATTCAACTGGGAACAACTGGAATCAAAGTAGTGGTGCAAGTTTTCGGATAATTATTGATACAGGAGACTGGGATCGTGCCTTGGGGATCAATGCACCGGGGCAATCGGGGCATCCTGCGAGTCCGTTCTACAGCAATCTTTATCCGATGTGGGCGGATGATGATTACTTTCCATTATACTTTTCGAAACCTAAAATAAAAGAAGTATTGCACAGCATACTTCGTTTGCAACCCAAATAATTTAAAACTTCAATTTATTGAAAAATACGATTAGCGTACAGAAAGACATCTTGGGAGTATCTCAAAGCCAAATGTTGGGTTCTAAAGTGGAAGAGAACAAGGCTGTATGAATTTATCATATTGGGAAATCAAATCATGGTTATCAGAAATTGATTATGCTATTGTTGGCAGTGGAATCGTCGGTTTGAGTTGTGCCATTCAGTTGCGGGAACTCCATCCCAAGGCAAAAATCATAGTTTTTGAAAGAGGCGATTTGCCGCAAGGGGCCAGTACAAAAAACGCAGGTTTTGCCTGCTTTGGGAGTATGACTGAAATACTCGATGATTTGAACAATCACAATGAAAAAGAGGTTGTGAATTTGGTCCAGCAAAGAATCCAGGGACTCCGGCAATTGCGAACTCTCTTGGGAGACAACCGGATTGGTTTTCAACAACTTGGGGGCTATGAAATTTTTCTTGAAAACGAAAAAAGTAAGTATGAAAAATGTGCCCAAAATATCCCCTTAGTAAACGCTTTACTTGCTTCCGTGACAAAGGGAGAAACGTTTCAGTTTCGAAGAAACACCTTTGGTTTTAGAGGGGTACAGGACACTTTGATTTTCAATCCCTATGAAGGTCAAATCAATACCGGGGACATGATGCAGTCTCTGCTAAAGAAAGTATATGAAAAGGATATTAGGATACTGCATTCAGCGCAGTTACATGCCTTCGCCGATGATCATGGTGGGGTTCAACTTGATTTTGGTTCCTACCAGACTCGCTGTTCACACTTATTGATAGCCACGAATGGGTTTGCCTCTGAGCTAATGGAAGAGGATGTTGTACCCAATCGGGCTCAAGTATTGATTACGAAACCCGTTCCCAATCTGAAAGTGAAAGGAACATTTCATATGGATAGGGGATACTACTATTTCAGAAATATTGAGAATCGAATCTTATTGGGTGGGGGTCGGAATTTGGATTTTGAAGGGGAACAAACTTCTGAAATGGGTCTTAATCCGAAAATACAAAAGCATTTGGAGGAATTGCTTCGTGGGATTCTTTTACCCAATCAAAAGATTGATATCGACTACCGTTGGTCCGGGATCTTGGGTACAGGTCAGAAAAAAACAAGTCTCATCAAACGTATTTCTAAGAGAGTTTCCTGTGGGGTAAGGCTTGGTGGAATGGGAATTGCTATTGGCTGTCATGTCGGTTTTCAGTTGGCTCAATTATCACAGGACTAGTCTATTTAAGCATTGATGAAATCGGCTATCAAACGGTGAAAGTGATGCACACCTTTTTCCATTGTCGGTGAGAATCGTCCCGTCTTATATGCCTTAGATTGGATTCCTTTAAAGACACTTTCAACAACAAATTCGTCCTCTCGCTCTACCTTATCGAGATCACCGCCAGCACCTGCGTCAAGCTTGGAAGCATCATAAACAAAGGAATAAAAAGAGACTTTTGTTTTTTCATGGGAAAGGGGGCTAACAATGTTTACCGATAGACCCCATGGGTAAAAATTAAACATCATGTTGGGGAAAATCCAAAAATAATAGGCCGATACGTGCTTGCCGTAATCCACATGATTGTCTGGAAGATCAAAGCAATCGGAAGCATTATTTGAGTATGCAATCTGTAAATTAGAATAGTCAAAAAGAAGTGTTTCGTATTTTTCGTATGCAATTTGCTCGTTTAAGTCTTTGTGAACGAAAGGGATATGAAATCCTTCCAGATAATTGTCACAATAGAGTGCCCAATGACTTTGGACGATATAGGTTTTGCTACGGTTTGGATCCAATTTAAATTCAGAAAGGGGTAAAAATCCAATGCGTTGTGTCATGGGTGCTAGAAATGAACTGCAATCAAAGGCAGGATCAAGTGATACAAACAAATGGTCAAACCAATTCTTACTCTCATAGGAATGAAGATTGTCACAAGGACGGGGAAAGTTCTTCGCCTCGTCAAAAGCTGGCATGGACTTGAAACGTCCTTCTAGATCAAACCTTCGTCCATGGTATTCACAGACAAGTTGCTTGGTTTTTTTGGGTTGATGGACCAAAATATTGGCTCTGTGGGTACATACATTTGACAAACATTTGATTTCGTCTTTTTGATTTTTGACAACAAGAATAGGCTCTTCCAAAAGAGGCGGCAATAGATTTACGGGACACACATTATTTACAGGAGTTAGTAAGGTATGCAGATCTCCTAACCAGTGCCAACTTTTTTCAAATAGCTTCTCTTTACTTATATCAAACCATTTCGGATCGGTGTAAAAAATAGCTGCTAGGGTATCCGCTTTTGAAATGTCTTTATCAACGAGAATTCTTTTCATACAATATTTTTAGTACATAAATAAATACACCAACCAAAAGTAAGATGAGACCCAGCGATACCGTTTCCATTCCAACACCATAAAACATCCACAAGCAAAAAAGTGCACTCAGGATGGCTACCCCTTGTAAGCTTTTTGAACCTTTTTTGTGACTGCGTAAAAAAACTAATAAACTGACTGCAGACAAAAAATAGGGGGTAAGTGCTGAAAGCGTAGACAAATTCATCATGAAGGAAAAAACATCGAGGAGGGTGTTTGAAAATTTTACAAGCAACAAAAGGCTGGCAAAAACACTGGAAACTACAATCCCTACATAGGGAACATTTGCTTTGTTTTGTTTTTTGAAAAAGGGAGGGAACAAACCGTCTTTCGCTAGGGCATACGCCATTTGCCCTTGAATTAATATCCAGCCATTTAAAGCTCCCAAAGTAGCAATCAGTGCAGCCAGGGCAACAAAATGTTCGGCATGGATTCCTAAAAAGCTAGCCGAAGCTGTAGCAAAAGGAGCGGTTGATTGGGACAGCTTTGCCGTTTGGACCAGTCCAAAAATAACGATGGAGCAAAGGATGTAAACAAGAGCTGTGAGACAAAAAGCAATAAGTCCAGCATGCCCAACCGTAGCCTCAGATTTTTTAATTTTATGACTGGTTATGGAAGCTGTTTCAATCCCCAAATAAGCAAACAAAGTCAGCGTGGTTGCTTGAGAGATGGCCGTGAAATCTGACGCACCTGATAGATTATCAAAATTCAAAAGTGACCAATCTACAAAGAATAAACCAACCCATCCAACGCCTAATAAAGGCAGAATTTTTAAGACGGTACTCACTTTTTGGATGGTGCCTACAAATACTATATCCCGAAAGTTCAATAAACTAAACAACCAAAGTGCCCCAACACCAAAAGCGATGGACATGATTTTGTCTTGATTTATTTCTGGAATAAATACCCCTAGGTAGCCAACAAATGCTACCGCAATGGCTGCATTGGTGCACCAAACCGAAATCCAATACCCCCATCCAACTAGAAATCCAAAAAAATCTCCTAAAACCATTCGTGTGTAGGCATAGGGGCCGCCAACAACATTTGGAAAATGAATCGATAACCCTCTGAACAATAATACTAAAAGAAAAGCACCGAGGGTTGAACATGCCCAGCCGATAAAACTAATCCCGCCAATGAGGGCCAGAGTAGAGGGTAATAAAAAAATTCCCGACCCAATCATATTACCCGCAATAAAAGCAGTAGAAGTGAATAAACCTATTTTTTTCAAAGTCTCAAATATCTGTCTACAAACGAATCAAATCTAAATACAATCGAGTGTCAACTTATCACGTACAATGTAATAAAGTATTGGGAACTTACCTTCCCTAGGAGTTAATCCGTTATTCCTTGATTACATGACTCTTGTTAGCGTGCAAAGACACCACGGAAATACCAATTAATTCCATACATTTACAATCTGATAAGACACCTCGTATGACAGACGAGTTCTTTTCAAAAGATTGAAAAAACAAAAAATTGCTTTTTTACGTCATGGCCCAGTAGTTCAACTGGATAGAATATCAGATTTCGGCTCTGAGGGTTGGGGGTTCGAATCCTCCCTGGGTCACTTTTTTTAGATTCTTTGTTTGGAATCATCTTCAAAAGCCTACTCGATGAAAAAATCTATGTGCTTAGTTGGGTTCCTTTGTCTTGGTATTATTTGTTGTCAACAAGAGAATATACCAGATACAACCTGTACGGATAATTCTTTTTTGATCAACCTTGAGGCATCTGCGTGTTTAGAGGATATCCAGACCCTTTTAACTGTCGCTAGTCTGTATGAAGAAAATATCGAAACCAAACGTTTGATTGAAGTCAACGGTATTCCAAACCACCCCGTAGGAAAATTCCCCAACAGAGGAAACCCCAATGCCATTGCCCTTGTTGCACAAAACTATAGTATGGAGACCAATCCCAATACAGCCAATATGACTACATCGGGGCAAGGCTATACATTTGGAGTTTTATTTAGTGGTGTTACTTTAGATCCATATACAGCAGAGTTTTTTACAAGTTCCAGTGGACAAATCAATAGAAATTGGAATATTACGGCACTCACAAGTACCTATGATTTAGGATTGGATTGTAACAACGGTCATGTCCAACCGACAGGTAAATATCATTATCATGGAACTCCGTCTGCCATGTTAGCTGCACTTGATAATGGAGGGGTGGAAATGATTCGAGTAGGGTTTGCAGCCGATGGGTTTCCTATTTACTATAAGTATGCGCACGTAAATGGCTCCCTCCAGGCGGTGCAGAGTGGTTACCAATTGAAAAAAGGTTTCCGACCCGGTGATGGCAACATTGCTCCAGATGGTTGTTATGATGGTACTTATTTTCAAGATTATGAGTTTGTTGAAAATCTTTCACCCCTCGATGCATGCAACGGCATGTTGGGAAAAACACCTGCATCAGATGAGGAATACTTTTATTTAATAACAGACAACTTTCCTTCTTCACCCCTTTGCTTTACTGGCACACCCGACGCCTCATTTCGGAATCAGCCCAATAGGAATGACTCGCAAGGACATCACCATATTTTATTTTACCCATCAGCTCTTACTGAATAATGCAGGAACCATCAATCGAATAGGAATTGATGTAATGATTAAAGATAGTAGTGCTCTTTTTCTTTAAAAAAAATTCAGTTGAACCGAATTTTTGTGAGCATCAGACCATGAGGAGTCAAAATTTCAGTGGTTTTATCTATCCGTGGCCTCATGATTTGTTTGAAATTTTCAAATTCCTAGTCAAACTTGCAGGTTGGTATATAGCTATGGGCTGTTGTTATAGGATTGGAATTGCTTGATGACTTAAAAAAAGACCTGATAAAACGATGAAATTATAATACTTCTGTGGGGTGATTGCTTTTTAGACTTAAAGAATTAGTTAATTGAAAGAACATAATAAAAGCTGGTATATTTGAAGAAAGTAATATTCTTCACTCTTGAAAAACTTTTTTTCGGTACACTTTTTTTTTCTGTTTTTTATTTTGAGTTTCTCATTGCGGTCGCAAACCGAACGATTGGAACTTATCGCGACACTTACGCACGATTTTATTACAGTAACCCGCGGAGGTTTAATAAATGACACGGGTAATATTGGCAATCTTGACTTGGTTTCGGACTTGGTTTTGTGGGAAAAAGGTCGTTTTCATTACCAAGGCTTATTCAACTATGGCGATCCTCTGTCCCAATGGATGGGAGACGTTCAGGTAGCCAACAATATGGAAGCTCCAAAGGGTTATAAAACCTACGAATTGTGGTATGAACAGGAGTGGGATAAGCTCCTTCTCAGGATAGGACAACAAGAAATTAATAACAGATTTGCTTGGACAGAAAATGGACTGTTATTCATCAACAGTTCCTTTGGTATTGGTCCAGAGTTTACCTTAAATATCCCTGTTTCCACTTTTCCTTTCACAGGTCTTGGGATAACATTTGTATACAATATCCATCAAGACTTACATCTTCGTATGGGCTTATTTGATGGGGATCCGGGTTTGGATGCAGCCGTTCCATGGAAAAAACGAATGGTATTGAGTCGCTCCGAAGGCAGTTTTGGAATTGGTGAATTGCAGTGGAGTCGGTGGGGGCAACACCGGTTGGGTGTTTGGCGACACAGCACGCGAAAAGGCCAGCAACAGTTGTGGGGATCCTACCTGTTAGGAGATATACCACTACACAAAAAACAATCACAAGAAGAAGATGGGTGGGGTTTGTTTTATCAACTGGGATGGACTCCAAAAAATGCTCCTGTTGTTTCCCATTATCAAGGTATTGGTATCGTTTATAGAGGTTTATTCGCATCCAATAAAGATGCCTTTGGAGTCGCTTTTGGACGGGCCCAATTAAGTTCTATTGGAAAGCAACAACTTTCTTTATCCAATACTTTACAATCAGAGCAGGTTCTGGAATTCACCTATGCCTATACTCCAAAATCCTTTATTCAGATACAACCCAACTGGCAATACGTCTTGCACCCAGCCAGCCAAAAAGAAATAGCCAATGCATCGGTATTCATGTTACGTATCATCCTAGGTGTGTTGTAATTTATCATTCATTTAACAAAATGACCGCTTTAGAATGCCTAGATTTACTCAAAAATTTATAATGAAACATTTTTTAGTACTAGTATTAATGGCGGGTGCCTTTTCGGTATCTGCACAAGAGTTTAGAGGGTTGGATAAAAGTCCTCTCGACATGATCCAGTATCCAACAAGCAATCGCGAAACCAACAAATCCATTCGGGTATTGTATTCGCGTCCGCAATTGAAAGGGCGTGCTCTTTCCAAATTAGCACCCAACGGGAAAGTATGGAGAACAGGAGCCAATGAGGCCTCTGAAATCACCTTTAATACCCCTATGAAATTAGGAGGGACGGCTATTCCAGCCGGAAGTTATTCCTTGTATACTATTCCGGGTGACAAAGAATGGACTGTGATTATAAACAAGGCAACCAATGTATGGGGGGCCTATAATTATGATCAGGGACAAGATTTGGTCCGTATAACAGTACCGGTAGAACAAGGCGACACTTCTCTGGAGCCTTTTTCAATGGCCTTTGAAGAAGTTAGCGGCGGTGTCCATCTCCATATGGGTTGGGATACACTTCGGATTGCGGTTCCTTTTACCAAATAACGGTTTATGAGTAAGATCAAAACCCGCTCCGGCGGGTTTTTTTATAGTTTGGTGTGAAAAAACAAAGCGAGACCGCAAACTACAACACCAAATAGTATTCGAAAGAAAGCAAACCAAGAACCGGAATCTTCTTCTATAAAACTTACTACCCCTCCCAATATAAATAGTACTCCCATAAGAGCCCAAAAAAAGCGCTGTATCTTTTTCTTTTTGGTGTGAGAAACGGAAGCTATAGTGAGAGTCAAATAGTGGAGAAACCCCACGCTGATAAAAGTGACAGCAAGAATCAGCAGGCCTGATAACATAAAACATCGATTTGAAGCTTTGGTAAAATACAAAAATCGTAGAGATACATTATCTTCGAGTTAAATTTCTGTTTTTAAAAATTATATGGTACAGGGTATTCCTAAGGTCGATTTGCAAAATTATCTCTCTCACGATTCGATGAAGCAAAAAGCATTTATCCAAGAATTGGGTACAGCATTTAGTGACATTGGATTTGTTGCGCTTCGGGGTCATTTTTTAAGTCCAGAGTTAATCGCATCATTGTATACAGAAATAAAGGCCTTCTTTGACCTCCCAAAAGCCATAAAAATGAAATACCATCTTCCTGGTAAAGGCGGGCAAAGAGGTTATACACCTTTTGGTCAAGAAACAGCAAAAGGATTCAATCAAGCTGATTTGAAAGAGTTTTGGCATTTTGGTCAATACTTAGAAGGGCCAGATACGTCGCTATTTTCCTATCCTGATAACGTTTATGTCAAGGAATTACCGGCTTTCAATAGTGTGGGAAAGCAGGTTTATCAAGCCCTAGAGAAAACTGCTGCTGCAGTTCTTAAAGCCATCGCTTGTTATTTAGAAATTGATCCTGATTATTTTGTACCCTTTGTAACCCACGGTAATTCCATACTGCGTCCCATTCATTATCCCCCTATTACGCAACCTCCAAAACAGGCAGTTCGTGCCGCGGCTCATGGTGATATTAACCTGATTACACTACTAATGGGCGCTCAGGGTGGCGGACTTGAAGTTCAGAATAGAGCAGGGGATTGGATACCCGCTCTGGCAGAAGAAGAAGAGCTAATGATTAATATGGGTGATATGATGGCTCGGTTGACCAATAACAAGCTTAAATCAACCATTCACCGTGTGGTCAATCCCCCAAAGGAGCAATGGGGGCATTCGCGCTATTCCATTCCTTTCTTTATGCATCCTGTGGCAAGCATGCCATTGAATTGTTTGGACAATTGTGTGGATGCATCCCATCCAAAAGCATTTGAAGACATCACAGCGGGTGCATTTCTCCATGAACGATTGATTGATTTGGGACTCATAAAGGAATAAAAGGGCTGTTTTTTATCAATAAAATCACCTTTGGTCACAATAAATTTTAAAAAAAGGAGTTTTGTAGACAGAAGCTTTAGCCTTATGAAAAAAAGACTATTTACATTAATGTTTTTGAGTTCCCTCATCATGGGATATTCACAAACTGCCGACAATCCTTGGCGTGTGGCGATTTCCGCCAATGCAATTGACCTTTACCCCGTGGGTGCTACCTCGGGAGAATTTTTTTCCGAGTACCAAGGTGATTTGTTTGAAGATTTTGCCAATATTTCAGATCATTGGAGTATTAGTGGCCCCACCCTATCGGTGGAACGTTTTTTGACCAGTGGATTGTCCCTAGGTGCAATGATAACAGTCAATAATGTAAACAAAATCCACGGTGCTACGGGACAGGAATACCCTTACATTAGTGTTGATGGATATGGGAAATACAGTCCATTGGCTGGAAAGTTTATCAGTCCTTTTATCTTGGGAGGCTGGGGAATGTCTAGTTTCCAACTGTCCAACCCCAATGATCAGAATTCACTGCTACTTTCTAAAAACGCTTCCAAACAGTTTTTTGGTGGCTTTGGTATGGATTTTCGAATCACACCCAATATTGCTTTAAGTTTACAAACAAACTATAAATACCCTTATGAGTTATATGGAATCAAACATTTCCAACACCAAGCGGGATTGAGTTACAACTTTGGTACGGGTGATAGTGATAAAGATGGCATTTCAGACAAAAAAGACAAATGTCCCCAGGTAGCTGGTCTAAAAGAATTTGAGGGATGTCCTGATACCGACGGCGATGGAATCCCTGACAATGAAGACGGTTGTCCCGAAGAAGCGGGAACTAAAGAAATGAACGGATGCCCAGACAGTGATGGCGATGGTGTTGCCGATAAAGATGATCTGTGTCCAGAAGTAAGCGGTTCTGTTGAGATGGAAGGTTGTCCAGACACAGACGAAGATGGTGTTCATGACGGTATTGATGAGTGTCCTGACAAAAAAGGAACCGTTGAAACAAATGGCTGCCCAGTGGAGGGAGAGATCCAAGAAGGTGAAATATCCGACGCGGTTGTTTCTACGATGAATGGTTACGGTGAAATGATCAATTTCATGGCGAACAGTGATCGTATTCTTGGAAAGAAAATGTTTGATATTCTTAAAAAAATAAAAACGTTATTGGATGAAAATCCTGGAGGGGTCTTTATGGTCGAAGGGTATTCATCAAGTGATGGTGATAGTACTCTGAATCAAACATTGTCTATAAAACGCGCTGAATCGGTTCGCAATGCCTTAATACAAATGGGTGTTGACCCCAGTCGACTAGAAGTGGCGGGGTATGGTGCTGAAAAGCCGCTTGAGAGTAATGATACAGCCAAAGGTAGAGCCAAAAACCGAAGGGTTCAATTCCGACTAAAACAGTAAATAGTAAAAGTTCTAATGATTAATAAAAAAGCAGCGAGAAATCGCTGCTTTTTTTAGGCTTTTTTCAAACGGTCAATCGCTACTAAAGGATCGGTAGCTTGAAAGACATGTGATCCTGCTACCAGAACATCTGCACCTGCTGTGACCAAAGCCTCGGCATTTGTGTCAGTTACCCCACCATCAATTTCAATTTTTGTTTGCGTGGTGGATTCTTGAATCATGGCCCGAAGGGATCGAACTTTATCGTACGTAGCTTCAATAAATGATTGTCCCCCAAATCCTGGATTGACACTCATCAAACAAACCAAATCAATTTCAGTGAGGATGCTCTTCAACTGTCCAACGGCCGTGTGGGGGTTGAGTGCCACTCCGGCTTGCATCCCACAACTTTTGATCTTTTGAAGGGTCCGATGCAAGTGCGTGCAAGCTTCAAAATGAACCGTAAGGATGTTGGCTCCTAAATCGGCAAAAGTTTCAATGTACCGATCCGGATCAACAATCATCAAATGAACATCTAGGGGTTTTTTGGCGTGTTGCTGTATGGACTTTAGGACAGGCATTCCAAAGGAAATATTGGGTACAAAAACACCGTCCATGATATCGATATGGAACCAATCAGAGGCACTGCTGTTTACCATTTCACAATCCCGTTGCAAGTTGCCAAAATCGGCTGCCAAAATAGAAGGAGCAATAAGAGCCATAATCAGGTTGTATAAAAAAGGCAACCCTCGGGTTGCCTAATGATTTATCCTAAATAGGTTTTTAAGATTTTACTTCGTGAGGTATGTTTCAATCGACGGATGGCTTTTTCTTTGATCTGTCGGACACGCTCCCGTGTTAAATCAAATGTTTCTCCAATTTCTTCGAGGGTCATTGAGTGCTGATTCCCCAATCCAAAATAAAGACGGACAACGTCAGCCTCCCGTGGTGTGAGGGTTTCCAAAGCTCTTTCAATTTCCGTACGAAGCGATTCGTGCAATAAGGTTTTGTCCGGATTGGGCGATTCTCCACTGTTCAAAACATCATACAAATTGGAATCTTCTCCTTCGACCAAAGGGGCATCCATGGAGACGTGACGGCCAGAATTTTTGAGTGACTCTTTAACATCATTAACCGTCATATCCAATTCCTTGGCAATTTCTTCCGCAGAAGGGGCTCGCTCATGAGCTTGTTCCAAAAAAGCATACGTTTTATTGATCTTATTGATTGAGCCAATTTTATTAAGCGGCAAACGCACGATACGAGACTGCTCTGCCAAAGCTTGAAGAATGGATTGACGAATCCACCAAACAGCATAGGAGATAAACTTAAATCCTCGTGTTTCATCGAATCGTTGAGCTGCCTTTATCAGCCCCAAATTACCTTCATTAATCAGATCAGGAAGTGTGAGTCCCTGATTTTGGTATTGTTTGGCAACAGAAACGACAAAACGGAGGTTGGCTTTGGTCAGTTTTTCCAAGGCTATTTGGTCCCCAGCCTTAATTTTTTGTGCCAATTCAACTTCCTCATCAGCAGTAATAAGATCTACTTTACCAATTTCCTGAAGGTACTTGTCGAGGGAAGCAGTTTCCCGGTTGGTAACCTGCTTGGTGATTTTCAGTTGTCTCATAATCTAGTATCTATATGATAATACGAAGCAAACGCTAAAAGGTTTCAGAAAATTACTTTTTTTCGTCTCTTTTTTTGTCTTTTCGTTCGGGTCTCGGTAGCAGTGCTTTTCTAGAAACTTTTTCTTTACGTGTTCTGGAGTCTATACCAAAGTACTTGACCTCTAAAACATCATTCATTTGAATAACATCAGAAACATTTTCAGTACGTTCCCAGGCCAATTCACTAACATGTAATAAGACTTCGTTTCCAGGTGCTTGTGTATACTCAACCACAGCACCAAAGTCAAGCATTTTAATTACTTTGACTTCATAAACTTGGCCTACTTCAGGTTTGAATGTTATTGCGTCAATTTTGGCTTCTACCATTGCAATTCCCTCAGGGGAGGTCCCTAGAATTTCTACGATTCCTTCTTCCGTTACGGGATCCTCATTAATGACAATCGTACAACCCGATTCTTTTTGGAGCTCTTGAATGACTTTCCCTCCCGGACCAATTAAGGCACCAATAAATTCATTTGGGATGATTCGGTTGATCATTTTGGGAGCGTGTTCTTTAACAGAAGTTGCCGGTTCGGCAATGGTAGCTTCCAGATGATCAAGGATGTGCATTCGACCTTCTTTGGCTTGGTGTAAGGCCTGCGTGAGAATTTCATAGCTCAATCCCTTGATTTTAATGTCCATTTGACAAGCGGTAATTCCCTCACGGGTTCCCGTCACTTTAAAATCCATATCCCCAAGGTGATCTTCATCTCCTAAGATATCGGAAAGAACCGCATAACGATCCCCTTCACTGATCAGTCCCATAGCAATCCCAGAGACGGGTTTGGAAATTTGTACTCCAGCATCCATCAAAGCCATGGTACCTGCACAGACCGTAGCCATGGAGGAAGATCCATTGGATTCCAATACCTCGGAAACAACTCGGACGGTGTAAGGACAATCGTTAGGCATTACTTTTTTCAAAGCGCGTTGGGCCAAGTTTCCGTGTCCGACTTCTCTGCGTGAGGTACCTCGCAGCGGGCGGGCTTCTCCTGTAGAAAAGGGTGGGAAATTATAATGTAAATAAAAATTTTCTTCACTTTGTTCGGTGGGCAGATCAATCACATTGGCTTCTCTGGAGGTACCAAGAGTAACCGTAGCCAATGCTTGAGTTTCACCTCGAGTAAAAACAGAAGAACCATGGGTTGAAGGCAGATAATCTACTTCACACCAAATGGGTCGAATATCAGTTGTTTTCCGCGCGTCCAAGCGAATCCCTTCATTCAAGACCAAATCCCGTACGGCTTTTTTTTGAGCACTCCCGAAATACTTGGATACAAGCATTCCTTTTTCTTCCAATTCTTCTTCTGAATAACCAGATTTTATTTCCTCTTTTAATTCGGAAAATAACTCCGAGCGTTCGCTTTTGGAAAGTCCCTTCTTAGCAATCTCATAGCATTTTTCATAGGCTAGATTGTGAATGTGGTCTTCGAGCTTGATATCCGTGTCTTCTTCTTCGTAGGTGCGTGTTTCTTTTTTTCCCACGGCATTGGCAAGGGCTTCTTGGGCTTCGATCTGTGTTTTTATAGCTTCGTGCCCAAAGGCTATGGCTTCCACCATTTCTTCTTCGCTAATTTCATTGAATTCACCTTCCACCATAGCAACAGAGTCTCTACTTGCACCAATCATGATGTCAACATCCGATATGGCCAGGGATTCCTTACTGGGGTTGATCACCCAATTTCCGTCTATCCGTCCCACGCGAACTTCTGAGATAGGATATTCAAAAGGAATGTCCGACAATTGTAAAGCTGTCGAAGCTGCCAATCCTGCCAACGCATCGGGCATCACTTCTTCGTCATGGGACATGAGCTGGATCATTATTTGCGTCTCTGCATGATAGTCTTTTGGGAACAAAGGACGCAACACACGGTCAACCAAACGCATGGTTAGAATTTCTTCGTTGCTGGGTCGTGCTTCTCTTTTGAAAAAACCACCCGGAAAACGCCCCGCAGCGGCAAATTTTTCACGATAGTCGATTGTCAGCGGTAGAAAGTCAACGGGACTGGCTTGACGTGCCGATACGGCTGTTGCTAGCAACATACAGTTGCCCATGCGCACCACAACCGAACCGTCAGCTTGTTTGGCTAGTTTGCCAGTCTCAAGGGTGATGGTTCTCCCATCAGAAAGTGTAATTTCTTGAGTAAATGTCTTTGGAATCATAATTTAAATTGGTTTAACCGTTCGTTGTTGTGTGTTGTGGCAACCAATGAAAAACTACAATTCAGTAGGGCATAATAAATTTATTTACGGATCCCTAATTCTTTGATAATAGTTCGGTAGCGTTCGATATCTTTATCTTTAAGATAATCCAACAGGCTTCTTCTTTTCCCAACCAAACGAACGAGAGAACGTTCGGTATTAAAATCCTTAGCATTTTTTTTCAAATGGTCAGATAAGTGATTGATGCGATAGGAGAATAAAGCGATTTGCCCTTCCGTTGAACCGGTATCGGTTTCTGATTTTCCGTATTTTTTGAAAATCTCTTTTTTCTTTTCAGTTGTTAAGTACATGCCAATATTTGTTTAAATGATTTTTATGTATGCTTCGATGAAAGCAGTGCAAAGATACACTTAATTGTCTGATAACAAAGGAATCAACTTCTATAGTTTCTATTGAGGACGAGATCGAGGTAGGCATTGATTTCTGTTTTAAGGTTCTTGCGGTGAACAATGCGATCCAAAAAACCTTTTTCAAGAAGAAATTCACTGGTTTGAAAGCCTTCAGGCAATTCTTTACCGGTGGTATCTTTGACGACTCGGGGACCCGCAAATGCAATCAGTGCTCCAGGTTCGGCAATATTGATATCACCCAGCATTGCAAAGGAAGCAGTTGTCCCCCCGGTAGTGGGATTGGTACAAAGGGAGATGTAGGGGATGCCAGCTTCGGAGAGCGTAGCAAGCTTGGCTGCTGTTTTTGCCATTTGCATTAATGATGTTGCTGATTCCATCATGCGAGCTCCTCCTGATTTGGATATGACCAAAAGGGGTATGTTGTGTTCCAAGGCATGATCTGCAGCACGGCAAATCTTTTCTCCAACCACAGAACCCATAGAACCACCAATGAAGGCAAAATCCATACAAGCAATAACTAAGGGTTTTCCATTGGATTTACCGACACCCACTCGGATGGCATCGTGTAAGCTTGTTTTTTGGGTTGCCATTTTTATACGGTCTTTGTACTTCTTGGTGTCTTCAAAATTGAGAAAGTCCTTGGGTTTTAATGAAGCTGCTAACTCTTTGAAATTTTCGTCAAAAAGAATTTCAAAATATTCTTTACTACCGATTTGAACGTGGTAGTCGTCTTCTGGGCTTACGTAGTAATTCTGAGCAAGCTCTTGGGTTTCTACGATCTTACCCGTAGGTGTTTTGTACCACAAGCCTCTTGGGATATCCTTTTTTTCCTCAGTTTTGGTTTGGATACCTTTTTCACTTCTCTTGAACCAGGCCATAAGAAAATTTTAATCTAATGTATTGACATTATTCAAATCTTCAAACGCTTGGATCAAACGTTTTTTAAATGTTTCTTCACCTAGACGCAACCATTTTCTGGGATCGTAATATTTTTTGTTGGGTTGCTCGGGCCCCTCAGGATTCCCTATCTGCGCCCTTAAATAAGCTAGCTTATCATTCATATAATCACGAATTCCCTCTGTAAATGCGAATTGAAGGTCGGTGTCTATATTCATTTTGATGACCCCATATCCAATGGCTTCCCGGATTTCTTCCAAGCTGGATCCCGAACCGCCATGGAAAACAAAATCAACTGTATTTTCTGGCAGATTGTAAGTTTGACTGATATACTCCTGGGAGTTTTTTAGTATTTTGGGAGTCAATACCACATTGCCAGGCTTGTAAACACCATGCACATTACCAAAGGCTGCTGCCACGGTAAATCGCGGACTCACTTGGCGCAGTTGTTCAAATGCATAGGCTACTTCTTCCGGTTGTGTATACAATTTTGATTGATCTACATCTGAATTGTCTACTCCATCTTCTTCCCCACCGGTAATACCGAGTTCAATTTCTAGGGTCATGTCCATTTTGGACATTCGTGTCAAATATTGTTTGCAAAGGGCAATATTTTCTTCCAAAGATTCTTCGGATAGATCAATCATATGCGAACTAAACAGAGACGTCCCGTATTGATTGTAGTGTTTTTCACTGGCGTCCAACAAACCGTCGATCCAAGGGAGGAGGTTTTTGGCACAGTGATCTGTATGTAGGATAACACGTGCTCCATAGGCTTTGGCCATCTCATGAACGTGTTTGGCACCTGCAATAGATCCAGCTATTGCTGCTTTTTGCTGATCATTACGCAATCCTTTTCCCGCATTGAACTGGGCTCCTCCATTAGAAAATTGGATGATGACCGGACTGTTTAATTCTGCTGCGGTTTCTAAAACAGCGTTGATACTGTTGTTTCCAATAACATTTACAGCGGGAAGGGCAAAGCCTTTTTCTTTAGCTAGAGTAAATACGTCCTGTACTTGATCTCCTGTTAATACCCCTGCGGGGATTTGTTTCTTCATTCAAATGGTTTTGGCAAAAATATCAATATTTTTAAAATGGGTAATTGATCCCAATATTAAATACAGCTTTATTCAAGGCATACTCACTCCACCATCGTGAAGCTTGGGGAAGAACGGGATTATAGGTTTTGAAGGCGGTGTCAAAACGGAAAACAAAAAAATCAAAATCATAACGAAGTCCAATCCCCGAACCGATGGCAATTTCTTGTAAATCCTGCAACCCATCCCATTTTGATTGGGGGTCTTGAACATTGTCCCAGAGGTTCCAAATATTCCCAGCATCTACAAACAAAGCACCTTTTAAATCTCCAAAAAGAGGAAAACGGTATTCTAGATTCGCTGCTATTTTAAAATTAGCTTCGTTGAATTCATTGAGATTTTCACTGCTTCCTGGCCCCAAACGATAGGCTTTCCATGCTCGATTGTCGTTTGTCCCTCCTGCAAAGTAAGACCGAACAAAAGGGATGCTTGAGGCATTTCCGTAGGGGATGGCCATTCCTATAAAACTACGAAAGGCCAATACGTGCTCTTCTCTGAGTCGCAAGTGTTTGATATAATCCAGTTCAGTCTTAAAATACTGAGAAGGCTCAACGCCTGCAATATCAAAACGGTTGTTTTCATTTTTCACGTTACCGGTCCAAGCTAAAAATCGATTGAGTAAGTTACCTACCCATTCCAATCGAAAACGAAACTGCGAAAAATTATCATCCAATAAACTTTGTTGTGTATTGCTATTAAAACTCAGGGATGATCCAACGATCAAATTGTTGACGGTTAAGCGTTGCTGGCGTTCACGGATACTCAATATTTGTGAATAATCTTCAGATTCTGCTGCCGGCAAGCCCGTGTTGGCAAAAACATACCGGAAAAAACCTTCTGCTCCTTCGGGGATGATAAGATTGTTGTCACTGTCAACCAAAAAAGAATTGCTATTGTACTGTTTGGCCAAATTGTTTAACCGGTCATAGCTGTTTCTGTAAACATTAAAGTAGTTGGCACTATTTTTATTGTTGACGAATTCTATTTCAGCAATGCGAAAAGCCATTTTTTGCTTGGGTCTGGGCTGCCAATTGACTTCGTAATTAGCTGCAACATATTGTTTGTCTAATCCAATGTTTTCTTGAACGGCAAAACCCAAACTGAGGTCTGTCTTAGGGTTCATTTTTTTGGTAATCACCCGATCCATTCGGATCGGAAACAACAAGCGAGGTATACGCAGACTGATATCCGTTCCCAATTCAAACAAATCAAAAAAACGACTCAGTTGGTTCGAATTGTTGGAGGAGGCACCAAAAGAAGATTGCACTCCTAGTTGAAGAATTTCTGCTCCTTTGAATACATTGCGGATGGCGGCCGATGAGCCCAGGCCCAATCCAAAAAACTGAATGTTTGAATGGGATAGGTCAAAGTCCAATCCCAATGAAAATTTTTCTTTGGGACTCAAGATAATATTGGTTTCTAGGAGGGGAAGACTGTCTTGAAGGGGTTGAAAGGTGATACTGGGGTATTTAAAGTTTTCCAAATCGTTGAAATAGCGATAGGTAAGCAAGCGTTCCTGATCGCTATAAACACTATCCAGTTCAATGAATAGTGCATCGGCCAACGCTTTGGGACGATACTTCAAAGGGCCTTTGGAGTAAAAATGGATGTTTTTATACTGTAGGCTGTCCGAATAGGTTTCCAAAGCGGCTCCCAGTTGTTGTGACTCCACAAACACATTAATCCGTTTGATTGTATGTACTTGATAGGGTTGTGAGACCAATTCACTGCCGACTCGCAACCGAGGGTTTTCTACGGTCAGAGTAACCCCAATTGTTTTGTCCCTACCACTACTATCAATAGCTGCAGTGAAACGAAGGCTGTTTTCTTGAAAATTGTAAATACCTGCGTTGCGAAAAAGACTGAGCAGCCGCTTGCGTTCCGCTTCAAAGTCACTTATATGAAAGCCATTTCCTTTGACTAGAAGACTGTTTTTTTTGTCTCGGGCGACAAGAGATTGTAAGGGGGCTGCTTCTATCTGAAATGCAATGCTATCCAAAACATATTGTGTCCCTTTTTGGATGAGGTACTGAACACTTGCTTGTTTTCTACTAATTGGTAGTACTTTGGCTGTTACATCTACATCGAAATAGCCATTGTTTTTATAGTATTGTAAAATTCGGTTCACATTCCGATTCAGTATACTGCTATCCAGAAGAACAGGGGGGGCTCCCAGCGTTTTTAACCAGCGATTTCCTATGACTTTATACCTGCGAAGTTGTTCAACTTGTTTGGGAGATAAAATTTTTTCCCAGCGTTGCCTGCGATTTTTTTTCTTATTGATCCAAGTGTAGAAGGTTGAATCCGGATTTCTTTGCACCCATTGATCCAAGTAGATTTCGATGGGCATACCAAAAACTCTTTTATTCGGAGGCTGAATTAACAAATCATTTACCGGACCTCTAGTTAGGGTGTTGCCATCTTCGATCAACGTATTTTGACGAAGTAAAATAGCACTTTCGGAAAGGTTTCGGGTACTGCTGCAGTGCGTTAGGAAAAAACTGAAAAAAGAAAGAATGATTACTTTTGAAGTGGAACGGCACACTGCGACAGCATTTATCTATCAAAAGTACAGTTTTTCATGCTACCTAAAAGCCTACTAAAACAAATCGCTCAATTAGGTCAAAAAAAATTTCGTGATCAAAGGGATCTCTTTATTGTCGAAGGACGCAAAAGTGTCCTCGATTTTGTCAACCAAGGGTGGAAATACGAGGGGATTTATACGACAGATTCCAATGTGACAATTTTGACTGATCGGGTTTCAGAGAAAGAAATGGAACGGATGAGTCAAATGAAAACGCCCAGTCCCATGTTGGGTGTGTTTCGCAAAGCGGCTCCCGTTTCGATACCTGAAAAACAAACAATTATTGTGTTGGATGGGATTCGTGATCCGGGCAATTTAGGCACCATTATACGGCAAGCGAGTTGGTTTGGTTTGCAGCATATTGTTTGTAGTAAAGAAACCGTGGATGCGTATAATCCGAAAGTTGTACAAGCCTCGATGGGCGGATTGGCGCGTGTGGCGGTTCACTATCTGGATCTCGTATCCTTTTTGACAAAGGCTGCATGTCCTGTGTACGGTATGAGTCTGGACGGAACACCGCTGCCTTCCATTGCATTTCGACAGCCTGCATACCTGGTATTTGGAAGCGAATCCCACGGGATCGCACCCAAAATTGAAGAAATACTAACGACGAAAGTTTGCATTCCTCCCTTGCATCCCAATGCGGTCGAAAGTTTGAATGTAGCCTCTGCCTCGGCCATCGTTTTGGCACACTGTCTAGGACGTTTTTAGTGCTGATGTTATTCAAATACCAAGTTGATAACCACACCCCTACTGACCATTTTGGCAATTCTTCCTGTCCAAGGACTGTTGGGCGCGTTGTCAGGTATTAATTCATTTTGCATAGAGAAAATCCCACGTATAGAAGGTGAAAACTTAAAGTAAAACAGATAAAAATCAAATCCCAATCCAATTTCATAATTAAAGGTTTGATTTTCTACTCGAAACACATTACTGAAATTATCATCTGTGTTTTTTTTGTTGCTGGACAAATTGAAATCAGTGGAAACACCTGCCAATAAAAAAGGGCGAAAATTATTAATCCGTAAGGCACTAATTTTCAATAAAAATGGGAGGTGGATATAGGTCGATTTAATTTCTCGAATCCGATCGCTTTCTGTTTCAAATTCACCCCAGTCGGGGTATAGTAAATCTCTTTGGGTATAATAGAGCCCTGGTTCCAAACGAAGGTTAAAGTATTGATTGATTCGCATATCCCCGATCAATCCAATGGTGAATCCAGTACTCTGTGTAACCTCTATATCAGGGAAATTATTGGTACGGTAATAGTCTAAATCATAATCAAAATCGAAAAAGTAATTATTGACCCCTACAAAGTATCCGTAGTGGACAAACCGGTCATCAAATTGAGGAAGGTTTTGGACACGTTCTCGCACCTGAGGGTACTGTGCCCAGACACATCCCAACCCCCAACTCATCAAGAGCAGACCAAAAATAAATTTATGTCTTCGGTTTTGTTCCACAATAAATTGAGGCCACCCCAAAGGTTTGTGGATGACATCCTACCTTTATAAACCCCGTTTTGGTCAAAATATTGTTGAAGGCTTGACCATATGGAAAATGAGCTGCTGATTCGGCCAAATAATGATAGGCACTTTTGTCTTTAGATAGCAGCCGCGCTAGGCGTGGCATCAACCAGCCTGTATAGATTCCATAGACTTGTTTAAAGGGGAAACGTATGGGTACTGAAGTTTCCAGTACCACCAGTGATCCGTGGGGTTTGAGTACCCGGTAGATTTCAGAAAGTCCCTTTTCTAGGTTTTCAAAATTCCGAACGCCAAAAGCAACAGTCACAGCATCAAAACTTTCATCTTTGAAACCCAATGCTTCACTATCGCCAAGAACCATTTCTATGGTATGGTCAAGTTGTTTTTTTTTGACTTTTTCTTGACCCAATGCCAACATCCCTGGCGATAGATCCAAACCAACAATTTTAGATGCTTTGGTTTGAGTCAATGCCACAGCTAAATCCCCCGTACCGGTAGCGATATCAAGGATGGAATCAATGGACTTTCCCTTAAGCAGTTGAACAACTTTCTTGCGCCATTGGATATCAATACCCAAAGAAATCACTCGATTCAAAAAGTCATATTCTCCCGAAATCGTATTGAACATTTTTGTCACCTGAGATTTTTTCGATCCTTCGGAATGGGCATATGGAGTTATTTTCTTTTTCATGCTGGGCAAAGATAGCAGAATTCAACAGGCTATGTTATGAATTTCCCCTAGACCTTTCGATTTTATATATTTGTAGCGTATTTTCTAATCTTTATGAAAATAATTATCGCCGGAGGCGGAGAAGTTGGCTTCCATTTGGCCAAACTATTATCCTACGAATCACTGGATATCACACTCATTGATACCGACAAAGAGCGTTTGAATTATGCCGAAAACCATTTGGATATAAAAACACTCAAGGGCAACGCTTGTTCGTTGGCACTTATAAAAGAAGCCAAAGTTGGAAATGCCGATTTGTTTATTGCCGTAACATCGGAAGAAACAACCAATATCACGGTCTGTGCCTTGGCTAAGCAATTGGGTTGTCAACGCACCATTGCTCGTATTTCAACCATTGAATTTATCAAAGAAAATGATTGTGTTAATTTTCAAAAGTTGGGTGTCGATGAGTTAATATCGCCAGAAGCCCTGGCTGCAGACGAAATTCATCAATTATTGGATCAATCGGCCTTTAGTAACAGTTATGAATTCGAATCTGGAGAGTTGACTTTGATTGGTACCACATTAGGGTCCGATGTCCCCTTTGTCGGTAAAACGGTAAAAGAAGCCGCTTCTATATTTCCAGATGTACATTTCATGCCTATTGCCTTGCAGCGAAAAGGTTCCCAATCCACTTTGATTCCTAGAGGTGATACGCTATTTGAAGCAGGTGACCGTGTTTTTTTTACCACCCTCAAGCAAGGTGTTGAAGAAATTTACAAATTGACGGGGAAAGTCAAAAAAGAGATAAAAAATGTCATGATTTTGGGTGGTGGCAAAATTGGTGCCAGTACAGCCCGCCGATTGGCCGATGAAAAGTTCAACGTGACCTTAATTGAGCAAAATAAAGTCAAAGCCATTGACATTGCAGAAGAACTCTCGGATATTATGGTTATCCATGGCGATGGGCGGAGTGTCGAACTACTCGAAGAAGAAGATTTGGAAACCATGGATGCCTTTATTTCGGTAACACAAAATTCCGAAACCAACATCATGACCTGTTTGATGGCCAAGTCCAAAGCAGTATCCAAGACCATCGCTTTGGTAGAAAATATAGATTATTTTCAGTTGTCCCAATCCATAGGAATTGACACCTTGATTAACAAAAAACTATTGACAGCCAACACCATATTTAGATACATTCGCCGGGGTGAGGTTGTTGATATGACGACTTTGAGCCATCTTAATGCGGAGCTGTTGGAGTTTGTAGTCAAGGAGGACTCAAAAGTGAACGGAAGTAAAATTCGGGATATTGATTTTCCAAGAACAGCAACGATTGGTGGGGTGGTGAAGGAAGGAACAGGAATCATTGCTTTGGGAGATTATACCATAGAAGCAGGCGATCGAGTTTTGGTGTGTTCCTTACCGCGTTCAATCAAACGCATAGAGGGCTTGTTTCGGTAGCATTTATGTTTTATAAACTCAACTATAAAGTTATTCTACAACTCTTCGGAGTCTTATTAACCTTTAATGGAGGTTTGATGCTGTTCTCTGTTTTGGTCAGTGCCCTGGCGCAAGACCAAGCGACGGTTGCCTTGGGAAAGGCAAGTGTACTCGTTTTATTGATCGGAGGTAGCTTGTTAGTTGCTTTTCGTCAAGCCCAACCTCAAATTCAAAAAAGAGAAGGTTATCTGGTTGTGAGCTTTGGTTGGTTGGCCATGACCCTTACGGGCATGCTACCCTATTTGTTTACAGGGAGTGTCCCGAGTATTTCCCATGCTTTTTTTGAGACCATGTCGGGTTATACTACAACAGGTGCTTCCATATTTAGTGATATTGAAAGTTTACCCGCGGGATTACTTTTTTGGAGGAGTACAACACATTGGATAGGAGGGATGGGTATTATAGTCTTAACGATTGCAATTCTACCCATATTGGGAATTGGGGGCATGCAGCTATTCGCCGCAGAGGTACCGGGTCCCAATAGTGACAAATTACACCCCAGAATCACCGATACGGCCAAGCGCTTGTGGCTACTTTATTTGGGATATACACTGGCCGAGACATTATTGCTGACTGTTGCTGGGATGTCTTTTTTCGATGCCCTCAATCACGCCATGAGTACCTTGTCTACTGGAGGATTTTCAACCAAAAATGCTAGTATTGCGCATTGGAACGACCAACCATTGATTCAGTATATCATTATTTTGTTTATGGCTATAGCGGGTACGAACTTTGTACTGAGTTATTTTGCTTTTACAGGAAACTTTAGGAAAATAATTAAAGATGTAGAATTTAAATTTTACTTTGGATTTATCCTGTTATTTGCAATATTCACCCTGGCCGTGTTAGGTATACACGATTTGGATGTAGGCCCCCTTACCAGTCACCCGCAATCATGGGGCCTTTGGGAGAGTCGAATTCGGCATACTTTTTTTCAGGTTGTTGCCGTGATCACTACTACAGGTTTTGTCACAGCGGATTTTACTTCTTGGCTGCCCTTGCTGACCCTGCTTTTTTTTGGTTTGATGTTTCTGGGTGGATCGGCAGGTTCTACCTCGGGGGGGATCAAAGTGGTCCGGCATTTATTGATGATCAAAAGCGGTATTCTGGAGTTTAAACGGGCACTCCACCCCAATGCCATTCTACAGGTACGCTATAACGAACGTGTCGTCAGTGATTCGATTGTACAAAACATTTTGGGGTTTTTTATTCTCTATTTATTATCATTCATTATTGGAACACTCGGTTTTGCCTTGATGGGTTTTGATTTTGAATCCTCTGTGGGGATAGCGGCCTCTTCTTTAGGGAATGTTGGGCCAGCTCTTGGCGTTTTTGGTCCTTCAGAAAATTACGCCACACTACCCACTGCAGGCATGTGGTGGTCTGCTTTTCTGATGCTGCTAGGACGCTTGGAATTATTTACCGTTTTAATACTCTTGGCTCCTTTTTTCTGGCGTAAAAACTAATACCCATATTTCTCCTTCCAAAGTTGTTGCAACCAGGACCGCAACTGATTTTCTTTTGGATTGTCCCCGGGCTCATAGAATCGTGTACCGGCAATGGATGGGGGAAGGTAATTTTCTGCTACGAAGTTTTTGGGATGCTCGTGTGGGTATTGATAATCGAGGCCATGCCCCATTTCTTTTGCCAAATTTGTGGGGGCATTTCGCAAATGCAAGGGTACGGGTAGGTTGGCACTTTTTTCTACTTCTGCCAGTGCTTTGTTGATGGCCTGATAACTGGCATTGCTTTTTGGAGAAGTAGCCAGATAAATAACACATTGGCTGAGAATGATCCGGGCTTCTGGCATGCCAATGTTTTGAACGGCATCAAAAGTGGTTTGGGCCATAACCAAGGCGGTAGGGTTGGCATTACCAATATCTTCACTAGCCGCGATCAGCATACGCCTGCCGATGAATTTAACGTCTTCTCCCGCCTGCAACAAACGGGCCAACCAGTATACCGCAGCATTCGGATCACTGCCGCGGATGGATTTGATCAATGCTGAAATGATGTCATAATGCAAATCGCCATCCTTGTCAAATAAGAGGGTATTGGTTTGCAGCGTAGATTTGATTATTTCTTCGGTCAATACAATGGTCTCTGTTTCACTATTCGAAAAAACAACAAGCTCCAATAGGGTTAAAAGTTTGCGTGCATCTCCGCCGGAAAAATGAATCAAAATATGAGGTGCTTCGAGACGAATGTCTTTTTTCTGAAGCAGACGATCTTCTTTGATGGCTCGTTCCAAAAGCTGGAAAAGCACTTCTTCCGAAAGGGGGTGAAGTGTAAATACTTGACAACGGGAAAGCAAGGCATTGATCACTTCGAAGCTGGGGTTCTCGGTCGTGGCTCCAATTAAAGTGATGATTCCTTTTTCAACCACACCCAAAAGAGCATCTTGTTGTGATTTACTAAATCGGTGGATTTCGTCAATGAATAGTATGGGATTTTTATCGGCAAAAAGCCCCCCTTGTTGCTGGGCTTTTTGTATGATTTCCCGTACCTCTTTGACACCTGCATTGATAGCCGACAGTTCATAAAAAGGCCTTTTTTTATCTCCAGCAAGTAATTTGGCCAATGTGGTTTTACCCGTTCCCGGTGGTCCCCATAAGATCAGCGAAGGAATAAAACCGGATTGCAAACTTTGTGACAAGGCTCCCTTGGGTCCAACAAGGTGTTGTTGGCCCACATAATCTTTCAACTGTTTGGGACGCATTCGTTCAGCAAGTGGCGAAGTGGCCATGGGTTAGCTCTTTGGGTAATTGCGTTGGCGAAGTATTTCATATAAGATCAAGCCTGTTGCTACAGATACATTTAGGGAGGTCACTTTGGATACCATGGGCAAACGAACGGTCTGATCCAAGATTTTTAAGAGGCTGGGATGGATACCTTTGTCTTCAGAACCCATAACCACTGCTATGGGACCAGTCAGTGAAGTTTCGTAAGCATTGTGAGTAGCTTTTTCACTGAGTCCTAGGGTGGGGATATCATGTGCTTGAAGTAAAAATAGGGCATCTTTGAGGTGGCGTACTTTTGCTATTTTCAATTCAAACATAGCTCCAGCAGAGGTTTTGATGGTCGTAGCGTTCAGAGGGGCACTTCCCGTCTCGGGCATTACCAGTGCTGTCACCCCAGTAGCTGCTGCCGAACGCATGATGGCACCAAGGTTGTGTGTGTCGGTTATGTGGTCAAGAAGCAAATAGAGGGGCTGTTTTTCTGATTCGTGCGCTGTCGCTTCAAGCAAGGATTCAAAATCGAATAAAGGAACAGGAGCCAATCGGGCCATTACACCCTGATGGTTTTTCTCTTTGTGTGCGTTAAATTTATCTTTAGGGACATAACGAAAAGAAATATTTTGTGTCCGTAATCGATTTTCTAATTGTCGAAATAAGGGACTTCGTTCTCCTTGGAGTAGCCAAACTTTGTCAATTGTGTGGCCATTTTCCAAGGCCTCCTGTACGGTATGTATGCCGAAAATATGAAGGGATTTGTCCACTATGAATGTTTTGCTACAAAGATGCTGATTATCCTCAAACCGAAGGTAAAAAAAAAGAGGCCAAAGGCCTCTTTTTTATCTATGATATATGTGTCCTATGGACAAATACTCATGGTTTTACCACCGGTACCGATAGTTGGATTGGGTCCTTCAGCAAGGGCTTGCTGAACTTTACCAGCTCCGTTGTCGTGTGTAATGGTATAGGTAACCTCACTATCCCAAGCCCCTGAAACATATTCTATAGTCAGATTGTTGGTATTAGCGGGTACCGTAAAGGTTCCCGTGTTTGAAGCGCCTTGATCTGCCGTGACAGTAAATGACTCACTGGTTCCGTCAATGGTAACTTTCAAAGAAGCACCGTTCCATCCATCACCATACGAATCTCTCATCTGAATGGTGTATACCCCTGCTACTGGAGAAGTTGGAATACACTTGATGATCTTGTTGTATTGGTAAGGTGAATTGAAGTAGGAACCTGTCAATGAACTAGCCGCATCTTTTGCAGTGTAGCTTTCACCATTGGTTAGGTTCAACTGCAAACGAATGTTTACAGCCTGTCCACCATCAACATCATTTCCTGTAAGGCCGAGTGTACTTAGCGCATCCTGCAAGGATACTTCCAAATCAGCACGTGGCAATCCAGTTGGACCCGTTGTGAACTCGGAAGGTTGCATGGTCTTCAATAGTTGCTCATTTCCACCATAGGAAACATAAACACCTACATCTTGAAACAAACCTCCATTTTCTTTGTCGTGTTCTTCTATCGTTACTCTAAAAACAGATCCAGCCAAGTCAAATACATTGTATTCTCCTTTCCAGTTACCTGCAGAGGCATCGATATTGATCGTTCTCAAAACAGCTCCAGTTTTGAAGTTGTCAAGAACATAGTCGACAGCATTGTCGCTCTCATTACAGGAGAGAGCAACCAATGCAATGCTCAATAAACTTATTAATTTTTTCATTGTACGTTTTATTTCAAGTTAGTTGCATCGTCTTTGTTCCAGAAATTACGTTCGGACAAATCACTGCGCTGAGAAGCGTTGGAGTTGTTAGATACATAATTTGAAGGATAATACATAACTGTTGGGAAAGCCCCTTCAGCACCATTCTCTATGTTGGGTTGAATGTCAGTAGGGAATCCAGTCTTACGATATGCATTGTAAGCGTCATTACCATTACCAACGGTCGAGATAAAGAACTGTTTCGCCCAAAGATTACCTCTTTCAGCAGCGTTAGCAGCTGTCCATTCGTCAACAAAACCGTTTGCATAGGAAGTGATATCCCGTTCATCGATTGGGTTTCCG
Source organism: Flavobacteriaceae bacterium (assembly GCA_049890035.1). Lineage (GTDB taxonomy): Bacteria > Bacteroidota > Bacteroidia > Flavobacteriales > Flavobacteriaceae > UBA11891. The sequence continues at coordinate 91,363 of JBMHCG010000012.1, forward strand.
CTATCAAAGTTACTCACTTTGTCAAAGGATTCGCCGATGGCATCAATCATGGCATCAGTTCCGGCAGCCGTTGTCAAACCGGCTCTTTCAGCACGCATAAAATGCATCCATGAGGAAAGCATGATAGGGGTGATTCCATTCCCTCCGCGTCCTCCTCCAAGAGCAGTTGCTGCGAATGAATCATCATCAAAACGACCTCCAGCTGGGTATACCCCTCGAAGTGTTCTTAAGAAACCGTCCGGTGGAATACCGTTATCGTTTCCGTGATCACGACCCCAGTAGCCGTTTTCCAGTCCGCAGAAAGGAACAACACCCGTACCATAGGGGTTAAAATATCCTGGAAGTCCACATTCTAAAACTTCTTCGTTTGCGGGCCCTCCAAATCCAGGTGTAATATCTACCTGGCGATAGAAATAATATTTGATACGGGGGTCAGAAACCGCTCCGTGGCCAACTTGCATCGTGTACATCAACCAGTTTGGCATGTACTCTCCACCACCAGTAGCTGTGTAGTTACTAGCATAGTGTGGGTGTCTTGTATCGGGCTGAACCTGATTTGTACCCCATTGGAATTGGAAATCATCTTCCCAAACTTCAATATACGGGGAAGCACTATCAAATCGTGCGTCGTCTGTTACCCAATAAATCTTACGAAGAATAGAGTTGGCAGCTTTAATCCACTTACTGGCATCACCATTGTAGTAAAAGTCATACTCTGGTGCGGTTGGGTCGCCACCGAAATCAGATTTAGCACTTTCAAGCAAGGCGATAGCGGCGTCATAAACGTCTCTTCCACTATCAACCGTTGGGTTCAGGATGACATTTCCTTCTTCATCCCCTTTTAAGGCTTCCGAATAGGGAACATCTCCAAAATAGTCTACCAAGGTGACCATAATATAGGCTTGAAAAACTTTCCCCATACCTAAGATATAAGGTTGTTCACTAGCCAATGCATTCATCAATTTGATGTCTTGTAACATCCCTTGATAGGCGTCTTCCCATTCGTTCGCAAGCGAACTTGGTGAATAGACGTTGTTATAAGTACGACCGGACATATAGGCAGTTCGAGTCAATTCAGCTCCAATATCACCCATTCCGTGTACCCATCTTGCAAAATCTTCTTGAATAGAGCTCAAAAAGAATTCAGCATCTGCTTGATCAGGACTCAATGCGTTGGGGTTACTCGTAAGATCCAATTCGGCAGTCTCACAAGAACTCAATACTAAAAGTCCTCCCAAAGCAACGGCAAAAAATTTATTAAATAATTTCATGTTCTTTATTTTTTATCGTTTTCTTAGAAAGTAAACTTCAAACTTGCTCCGTATCTCTTAGAACTAGGTCCGTTTAGATAGTCAAATCCACGTCCGTTACCAACTCCGGTACCAGCAATGTTAGGATCAAAGTTGGCTCCTTCTGGCGTGTTATACGCATTATACCAAAGGTTGTATCCAGAGGCTGTTATGCTCGCACTACCAAACGGTGTTTTATCCAACCATGATTGTGGGAAGTTGTAGCTCAATGAGATTTCTCCCAAACGCCATACACTTCCGTCATACACACGCAATTCATCTGGACCATACAATACATTACTAAAGTAGAATGTAGAGTTGTTGATTTGCTTGGTGTTCACAGATCCATCTGCTTGCACTCCTGGAAGTACAAAAGATAATTCCCGATCCAAGGTATCCGTTGTCAAACCACGACCCAATAGCGTAGCTACTGTAGTAGAGTAAATGTCTCCACCTTGAACGTGATTGATCAAGAAATTGAATGTCAGATTCTTGTACGAGATACTGTTGCTGATATTCAACAACCAATCTGGATTGGCATCCCCAATGACAGAAAGGTCAAAGGTTTCATCATAAGATCCTTGATTGTTCACCAAATAGTTATCGGATGAACTGTCCGCCCAACGGAAATCATCTCCGATGGAAGATCCATTTCGAGTGATGGAAGATCCAACAATTGTACCGAGCGATTGGCCTTCGATAGCAGCATTACCTAGATTCGAAAATCCAGAATACACAATGATATCGGTATCAGCACCCAAGTCCACTACAGTAGCTTCGTTGGCTGACCAGTTCACAAAAGTTGACCAGTTCAATCCATCTTGGCTTGTGATCCAATCGAATCCGAGATCCAATTCAACCCCTTTGTTTTCAATTTTACCAACGTTTGTTTGCGTAGAATTGTAACCCGTAGAAGGGTCTAACTGACGGTCGATGATCAAGTCCGTTGTTTGTTTGTTGTATATGGATAAATCCATACTCAAACGACTATCAAAGAAACGACCTTCAATACCAAACTCTAATTCACCAATTAATTCTGGCTTCAAATCAGGATTTCCAAGTACAGAACCAGAAGTGTTTGTAATAATCATTCCTGACGTTCTAGGATCAATGAAGTCTTGCGTATCAAGACTCAATGTGGCAGCAACAGGATATCCAAATGGGAAGTTGGCTGATGTTCCATAACCCGCACGTACTTTTAACAAGTTTACGATATCACTCTTAAACTCTGGGAAAGCACTTGTTGGCAAGAAAGAGACACTAGCAGATGGATATACGATAGTACGATTGGCTTCAGAAAGGTTGGATACCCAATCTTGTCGTGCTGCCAATTCTAAATAAGCGTAACGATTGTAATCAAATGACGCTTGTCCATACAAACCACGAATGTTTCTTCGCTCGTAGTACTGGATTTCGTCTTGCTGCTCGAAGTTGAAGTGGCGAAGCACTCCAAATACTTGCTGACCCAGGGAACGAGTACCATTTCGATCATAGACGTCACCACGAGTTGTGTAACCAACCGTAAAGTCCAAACCAACTTCTTCTGTCAAAGAATAGCTTCCAGCTACAGTAAAGTTGTGGTCATAGATCGTTTTTTTGTTATTCCAAGTCTGATACTTACCATTTTGGTTGATCAAAGAACCTGTCTTACCTCCTCGGTTAGCATAGTCAGTATTATTTTCTGAATATACGTCCAAACCATAACGGTAGGTAGCGACAAGATTATCTGTAATCTCGTAAGAAATAGTGGCTCCCCCGAATACACGGTCAACGGCCTGCTGTGTGGAGGCATTGTTAACTGTCCAAAGTGGATGCTGGATGGAGTTGTTCTGACGATAATACAAAGAACCGTTCGTAATGGGGTGTTGATAGGGTAACCCAATCAAGTCAACCGAACGGGGTGTATAGAATACATTGGCAAAAACCGACGCACTTTCTCCACCTACATTACTACCATATCCAGCAGCAACAGGAGGTGATTTAAAGTTGGTTTGTGCGTAATTCAATGTACCGTTGATGGTAAATTTATTGGACAAAGCTGCACGACCTCCGAAACTCAATGTATTTCTACGGAGGGTGTTTTCTCTAGTAAACCCTTTGTCCTCTAAGTTACCATAGTTGATGTTATAGGAAATATCACCATCTTCACTTGCCCCACGAATGTTGATGTTGGTAGTAGCAGTATGTCCTGTTACGAAGAAGTCTTTAACGTTGTCATAAGGTCTCCATTCGTAGTAGTCTGACAACCCGAGTTGCTCATGAGCAATACGTGAACCGGTTGCAGCACTCGCCGTTAAGTAAGGGTGCATCAAGAATCCTGCAGGTTTGTTCGGGTCAATTGGACTTCCAGCATTGATAGAAGATTGTCCACCCCATCCGGCAGGTCCGCCTTCGTCAAAACTTGGCCCCCAGTTAGAGAAGAACCATCCGAAAGCCTGATCGAAACCATTTCCATATTGATTTTGATAATCGGGTAATGAAGCGATTTCGTTGTTGAAATAAGAGGTGTTGACAGTGATTTCTGTTTTCTTTGCACCGGCTCCTGCTGTACTTCCTGATTTGGTAGTAATAAGGATGACACCATTACGTCCTTGTGTTCCGTAAAGTGTGGCGGCAGCCAAACCTTTTAATACGTTAACAGACTCAATGTTGTTTGGATCGATATCCAAGAATCGAGACGAACCGTTGTTACCGTCGACGAATCCACCTTGCGCGTTGGTTTCGCTACTGAATGGAACCCCATCAACAATAAACAAGGGTTGGTTTCCTTGGCTAAAGGTGTTGAAACCACGAATTACGATACTGGTACCGGAACCGGACAAACCACTCTGATTCGTAATCTGAACCCCAGAAGCTTTTCCTGTGAGAATACGGCCAATATCGCCTTCACCACGCTGCTCAAGGGCGTCAGACTCAACCTCAGATACTGCATATCCTAGGGCTTGTTTCTCACGTTTGATCCCCAAACTAGTAACAACTACTTCTTCTAATTGGTTTCCTTGGGCCAGACTGACGTTTACAACGTCATCCGCGCCTACTGTCACCGCCGCAGTTTCATACCCGACAAAACTGAACTCAAGAACATTACCTTCGGCTACGTCAATACTAAAGTTCCCATCGAAATCGGTGGAAACCCCGTTTGAAGTACCTTGCTCAAGAACAGTTGCTCCGGGAAGCGGCATTCCTTGGTCATCAGTGACCGTACCAGTGATGGTTTTTTGCGCTATTGCGACCTGCAATGAGAGCAAAGAAAACACCAATAGTTTGCTTAAGCTTTTCATACTTTAGTTTGATTAGTTAAAAAATATAGTTAGCATATATTAAAGTCCGCTAATTTAACAGTACTGTTAATAAATTCAAAGGGAAATGTTAAAAAGTGTTAAGGAAATATGTTATTTCCTAAACAACAAATACTAAATAGCTGTATATCAATTACTTAAAATCGATAAAAAACCTAATTGGATTCGTTAAGAGCATCAAAAATGGTCTTTAAATCGGAAGTATTGTTCGGCTTTAGCTTGTTTTCTTTCAAAATGGTATTCAATTGTGCTTCCGCACCCTGAAATACTTTTTTGAGTCCCGATTTAGATTTTTTAAGAGGCAGAGGCGTGTTGTCATCTACTTGATAAAAGTAATTTTCTTCATCGGTGAACCGAGCGGGGAAAGAACGTTCCAAACCGGTTCGTGCTTCAACAGCGTCCATGAAAACCTTTTTGCGTTGCAAGTAGAGTTTGTATTTATTTCCTTCGGATACAACCACTAGGTAACCCACTTGAGGGAAAGCATCTTCTTTGGGTCTGTAAGAAAGCAGACGGTAGTGCTCTCCGGCAACAGTCGCTTCCACTTTGGCACTTTTTAACAAGATTTCTTCAGTGTCTTTTTGATCTGTTGTTTTCCCAATTTCCAATTCGTCATTGTAGGCATTGTAACGAAGCAACACATTGCCCTTTAGCTTTTCACCAAAATAACTAACCTCTGCAGGAAGAAATCGTTCTTCGAAATAATAACTACCCTTGATGTTTTTTGGAGGTGCTGATCGACGTGTTTTTCGATTTCTTAAATCTGAAAAGGCGTCAAACATACGACTGTCCGACATTCTTGGTGCGTCTGTGGCTGCCGGTTCGAATGTTTGAGCAGGAACCCAACCGCAGATTAAAAACAACAAATAGAGAGTGAACTTTTTCATGAATGAATTTTCTACAAACATAAGAGAAGTTATATTATTATGGGTTTAAGTTTAGAAAGTTTAAACGGGGGTCGTTGTTTTCAATTCCGTAGCCCCGCCATACATTGACTTCACTTTCGTATTGCCAGACGATTTCCCCTTCCGGAGTGACCTCCCAGTAGCCATAGTCGCCTTCACAGATTAAAGTGTTTCCATTGGGAAGACGGACCGCGCCAGATATTTTTCCAAAGAACAAATCAGGATGGGTGTAGGACCAGACCACTTCGGGTGCTATGTAGGTTCCTGAGGATAGATTTGGATTTTGTGGCAGTCGCAGTTCAATGACCTCAGACTGGTTACGATTGCTTCCGTTGTTGTAAAGCAGTATGGTGCCATTTTCTTGGATAAGATGCGGATGGTGGTTGTTATGGAAGAGTCGTGGATTTTGAGTATCACCAAAAGCGGTCGGATTGCCAAAGCGATATAGCAGGTCTCCTGCCGCAGCTGTGGTTGCATCCGTATCCTGACTGTGGTCAATGACCCACACTTCGGAATAAAAATTGACACTCATAAAAATCAAATCTTTTTCCGCATCATAGGCCAAGCCATTGGCATGCATCAAATCGCCATCTTCACGCAATTGGTAATTGATATCAATTTTATGGGGTTGTTCACTTGGGTTTCCAAAATTGGCTGCCTCAGGGTTATGGTTTTGGACCAAATGATCGACGGCGCGCCATTGCCAAACAATCTCATTCGTCGTAGGGTCTATTTCTACAATCTTTTCTGGGTAAATGGGGTAGGTGACATCGGCTCCCATGGCCTGGGCAGCCGCAGGTTCGATACGCTCCCAAATCATGCTTAGAACATTCCCGTTGGGCAGCGCCAACACATCGTGGTGCAATAAACCGTTGGCATCAGCTTGAGTATATTCCCAAAGGGTATTCCCGTTGGGACGCAATTCTCGTAAAATACCACCGTAGCCTCCAAATGAAAATGGGAGCTCTTCGGCAGGCTTAAAAATGCCCAACAAATTGCCATTGGACATCCATTCAATGTCGTTCCCTAGCTTGGATTCGAAAGACCAGCTATATACTTTCTGCCCACTTTTGTTTAACAAATGGGTTTGTGTACCGCCGTTGTTGATCGCAAATACATAGCCATCATGTACCTGGCCTCCTTGATAGGCATTGATGTTGTCTGTGATAAGGGGGACAAAATGTGCAGTCACCTGCAAGTTTTGCGTTCCATTGAGAGTCAGTGGATTTTCTGTTCCTGTCCCATCATTACTCCAATGTGAAAATTGATAGCCCGCTGCTGCTGCTGCTGTTAAAGTTAAGGGAGTACCGTCTTCAAAGGTCTGCTGCGAGGCAAGAATTTGACCACTGCCCACCGGCTGAACAACCGTGACCAATTCAAAGTTTGTCGTCGTATCTTGCGTACAGCCAGTTATAATTGACAGTACAGCCAAAATGAAAAGTGCAACGCTCCGCATGATAGAATATTTGGACGGAGCAAACTTAAACAAAAATCGCATAAGGAGTGCAGCTAAAAAAAACCGCCCGGAGGCGGTTTCTTGACTTTAGGCACGAAAAACCGTGTATATTATTGACATACACTTAAAGTTTTTTCCCCTACGGCTGGGGTCGGTCCGTCACTGATGGCTGTTTGGGAATTGGTACCGTCCAATTCAGAATAAACTATGGAATAGGTAACTTCTGAATCCCAATCACCACTAACAAAAGCAAAGGACATGCTGCTGGCTCCTTCGATTGTATGTTCAAATTTACCACTGGCTCCGTCCTCTAAAGTGTATTCTGTAGCAGAACCATCTACTGTCACTACAAGTTGTGCCCCGTTCCAACCGTCTCCATAGGAGTCGTTTAAATGCAACGTATACACTCCGTCGATGGCTCCAATGGGAATGCATTTGATGACTTTACTGTACTGATAAGGAGAAGCAAAATAGGATCCGGTCAATGAACTGGCTGCGTCTTTTGCTGTATAGCTATTTCCATTAGTAAGGTTTAACTGCAAGCGAATATGGATGGCATCTCCACCGGTTACATCTGTACTGCGCAACTTAAGCGTTGCCAGTACATCGGCCAAACTGATATCCATCTTGGTTCTCGGTAGTCCTTTGGGACCAGTGCTGAATTCAGCTGGCTTCAGGCTGCGCAGTAGGGTTTCCCCCTCCCGAGTTCAGGGAAATAAAAACATCAACGGATTGCAGTAAAGCCCCGTTTTCGGTGTCGTGTTCTTCAATTTCCAATTCAAAAACAGAACCCGAAGTATCGTACACATTGTATTCACCCGATTGGCTGATGGTTCGAAGTACCGCTCCTGTTTGGTAATCGTTTAATACCGTGTATATCGCATTGTTGCTTTCTTCACAAGCCGTGGCAAAGATGAAGATGCAAAATAAAACTGTTAATTTCTTTATCATGGTTCTTGATTATTTAAGATTAGTGGCACCGCCTGTATTCCAAAAAACGCGAGCGTCTAAATTGCTTCTTTGCTCTGCATTGGCGTTGTTGGTTACATAGTTTGCTGGGTAATACATGATAACAGGAAAGTTTCCTGGACTGGGCTCAATATTCGGTTGTACATCCGTAGGAAATCCATTCCGACGGTAGGAATTGTAACCGTCTGTTCCGTTCCCGGTCAGTGCGATAAAGAATTGCTTTGCCCAAAGATTCCCTTTTGTATTCAAGTCTGCAATGGCCCAATCAGATTGAAAGGCCGCCAGATAGCTTGTCACTACTTCTGAATCCAATGCACCACCTCCATTGCTAGCAGCTTTGTTAATGGATTGTTCAATGGCTTTCATAACATCCGCTTCTGCAGTGGCAAAGCCATTCACCTCTGCTTTCATGAAATGCATCCAGGAAGACAGCATAACCGGAGTGATGCCTTTTCCTTTTGCGCCACCACCGATGGCAGTGCCCTCAAAAGAGCGATCGTCAAAACGTCCTCCTCCTGGATAAATCCCGCGAAGTGTTCTTAAAAAACCGTCGGGTGGAATACCATTATCATTGCCATGATCTCTTCCCCAATACCCATCGGATAATCCGCAAAATGGGACGCCTTCGGGATAGGGATTGAGGTAACCCGGTAAGGAACACTCCAAGGTTTCTTCATCGGGATCGGCTCCAAAACCGGGGGTAGCAGCCACTTGTCGGTAAAAATAATAAGCCATTCGCGGATCTTTGATATTCCCGTGGCCTTCCAGCATGACAGACATCAACCAATTGGACATGTACTCACCCCCACCAGTGGCGGTATAGTTATTCCGATAGAAGGGATGACGGGTATCGGGTTGTACCTCATTGGTTCCCCAGCGGAATTGAAAATCATCAGCCGGATCTTCGATATAGTTGGTAATGGCATTGAAAGCTGCCGAATCCCCCAAATTCAAATAGGCTTTTTTCTTGATACTGTTTGCAGCTTTGATCCATTTGGTACCGTCTCCATTGTAAAAGAAATCATTGGTAGGAGGTGTGCCTTCTGCATTAAAATCCTGTATGGCAGCATCCAATAAGGCCAATGCCGCTTGATACACGGAAGCCCCTGGATCGGCAACAGGATTGAGGACGGGATTTTCAGCATCATCCCCACGGAGGGCCTCACTGTAGGGTACATCACCAAAATAATCCACTAAAGTTAGCATGATATAGGCTTCTATAACTTTTCCCATTCCCTGGTAAAACGCCAAATCTTCCGTCAAGGCATTCATCAATTTAATGTCTTGCAACATATCCTGATAGGCTTCTTCCCATTCATCATCCAGATTGCTAGGTAAATAAATGTTGTTGTAGGTACGCCCATTCATATAATTGATGCGTACAAATTCGCCGCCCATATCGCCCATATTGTGAACCCAAAGGGCAAAATCTTCTTGGATGGCGTTTAGAAAAAAGTCCGCATTGGCTTGTTCGGGGGCTCAATGCATTGGGGTTAGAGGTTAAGTCCAATTCCGCGTTTTCACACGCACCCAATACGAGTAAGCTTCCACAAGCAATAAGTAGTATGTTTTTAAATTGTTTCATAATCTTAATTGTAAAGCTTGTTTAAAAGGTAAGTTTGATACTAGCCCCGTAGCGTTTGGAACTGGGCCCGTTGAGGTAATCAAAACCACGTCCATTACCAACACCTGTTCCCACTATATTGGGGTCAAAATTGGTTCCATCAGGAGTGTTGTAGGCATCGTACCACAGGTTGTAGCCAGAAGCTGTTATGGAAAGACTTCCCAAAGGGGTGTTTTCCAACCAGGCTCTTGGTACGTTATAACTCAAAGAGATTTCTCCCAATCGCCAAACGCTCCCATCATAGACCAACATTTCGTCAGGACCGTACAACACATTACTAAAGTAAAAGGTTGAATTGTTAATTTGTTTGGTATTGGGTGTACCGTCTGATTGGACCCCCGGCAAGACAAAAGATAGCTCCCGATCAAGGGTGTCAGTGGTCAAACCACGACCGAGAAGGGTGGCTACTGTGTATGTAAAAATATCACCGCCCTGTACATGGTTGATCAAAAAGTTAAAGGTGAAATTCTTAAATGACACACTGTTACTGATGTTTAGTAGCCAATCAGGATTGGCATCCCCAATGATGGATAGGTCAAAGGTTTCGTCATAACTCCCTTGGTTGTTCACCAAATAATTGTTAGCGGAACGATCCTCCCAACGGAAGTCAACGATATCGGAATTGTTACGGGTGATGGAAGAACCGACAATAGCTCCCAGCGATTCTCCTTCAATAGCTGCATTTCCTAGGTTAGAAAAGCCAGAATATACTATGATGTCAGTATCGGCACCCAGGTCTACTACGGTGGCTTCATTTTTAGACCAATTCACAAAGGTGGACCAATTCAGTCCATTGGTATTGGTGATCCAATCAAAACCCAAGTCTAATTCTACTCCCTTGTTTTCTATCTTTCCTACATTGGTTTGGGTTGAGGTATAGCCAGTGGAAGGATCCAATTTTCGATCCACGATCAAATCGGTTGTGGTTTTATTGTACAAGGATAAATCCAAGGACAAACGGTTGTCGATAAAGCGACCTTCCAGTCCAAACTCCAATTCCCCTAATAACTCGGGTTTAAGATTCGGATTGCCTAGCTGAGAACCCGAGGTATTGGTGATGATGTTACCACCACCCACCGGATCAATAAAGTCTTGGGTGTCCAAAGATAGGGTTGCAGCGATAGGATTGCCCGTCGGGAAGTTGGCTGAGGTTCCGTAGCCGGCACGTACTTTGATAAAGTTGATCCACTCGTTTTGGAGTTCTGGAAAATAGGCAGTAGGTAAGAAAGAGATACTTGCCGATGGGTAAACTATCGAACGGTTTTCTTCGGATAAATTTGAAACCCAATCTTTTCGTGCGGCCAGAGTCAAATAGGTATGGCGGTTATAATCAAAGGAAGCCTGTCCGTACAATCCTTGAATGTTCCGTCTTTCGTAAAACTGAATTTCGTCTTGTTGCTCAAAGTTGAAATGGCGTAATACATTAAAGACCTGTTGTCCGGTTGAGCGGGTACCGTTGCGATCATAAATATCTCCCCGCGTTGTGTAGCCCACATTGAAATCAACACCGATTTGCTCATTTATGTTGTAGTTGCCAGACAGGGAAAAGTTATGGTCATAAATGGTTTTTTTATTGTTCCATGTTTGATATTTTCCATTGCGGTTGACCAGCGAGCCTGTCTTACCACCTTTGTTGGCATAATCCACATTGTTTTCGGCATAGACAACCAAACCATAGCGGTAGGAGGCCACCAAATTATCATTGATATCATAGGCGATGGTGGCTCCTCCAAATACCCTGTCGACGGCCTGTCCCGTCCCGGCATTGTGAACGGTCCACATAGGGTGCTGGATGGAGTTGTTTTGTCGGTAATAGATGGATTCCCCTGTCACTGGATGTTGGTAAGGGAGCCCCATGAGATCGACAGATCGTGGGGTGTAAAAAACGTTGGCAAAGACAGAAGCACTTTCTCCACTTACATTACTTCCATAACCCGCTGCCACAGGAGGAGACTTAAAATGGGTCTGTGCATAATTCAGAGTACCGTTGATGGTAAAGTTGTTTGACAGAACAGCACGGCCTCCAAAACTGATGGTATTCCGCCGCAAGGTGTTGTTACGAGTAAAACCCTCATCATCTAAGTTTCCATAGTTGATATTATACGAGACATTTCCATCGGCACTGGCACCTCGAATATTGATGTTGGTGTTGATTGCCGTTCCCTTTTGGAAAAAGCTACCCACACTATCATAGGGACGCCATTCGTAGGCTTCGTTTTCACTGATACCCAGCAAATCGATCACTTGTGGGATACCTGTAGCCGTACTGGCTGTGGTAAAGGGGTGCCGCAAAAAGCCTGCTGGGGTGATCCCATTGGAGCCATTGATGGCACTCTGGCCGCCCCACCCCGCGGGTCCGCCTTCATCAAAACTGGGACCCCAGTTCGAAAAGAACCAGCCAAACGATTGATCGAAACCATTCCCGTATTGATTTTGGTAGTCGGGCATCGAAGCCAATTCGGTAGTGAAATAGGAAGTGTTCACCGTTATTTCTGTTTTTTTGGCACCCGCGCCGGCACTGCTGCCGGATTTGGTCGTGATCAGTATGACACCATTGCGCCCCTGGGTACCATATAGAGTGGCTGCTGCCAAGCCTTTTAAAACATTGACCGATTCTATGTTGTTGGGATCCAAATCCAAGAAACGGGAAGATCCGTTGTTTCCTTCTTGAAATCCAATAAGTGTTTCGTCTTCATCGGGTCTTGCAGAGGTATTGGTCTCACTACTAAAAGGAACACCATCGACCACAAAGAGGGGTTGATTCCCCTGGCTAAAGGTGTTGAATCCTCGGATGATGATACTGGTTCCAGAACCAGACAAACCACTTTGGTTGGTGATTTGTACGCCCGAGGCTTTACCTGTCAAAATCCGCCCAATGTCTCCTTCACCGCGTTGTTCCAATGCATCGGAATCCACTTCGGAAACGGCATAGCCGAGCGCTTTTTTCTCCCGTTGGATTCCCAAAGAGGTGACCACCACTTCTTCCAATAGGTTCCCACTGGCCATCTGAATACTCAGACGGGTCTCCGAGCCAACGGCCAGGCTTTGTGTTTCATAGCCCACAAAACTGATTTCAAGGATAGCCCCTTCATTGACTTCGATGGTAAAGTTCCCATCAAAATCGCTGGTGACCCCGTTGGTGGTGCCTTGTTCCAATACGGTGGCACCGGGCAAGGGCAATCCTTGATCGTCGGTAATCAAACCACTGACGGTCTGGGTTTGGGCCCAGCCCAATCCCGTTGTGCATAGCCATAACAGGCACGCCAACATAGGTATATAGTGTTTCATAAATAGGTTAATTTGAGATTTGTTCGGCTACTAAAATCTGTAAAGCTCGAGGTCCTGTCAAGTATGCAAGCGGCTTTTTAGTACTAGAACACTTTGGATACTCTTGATTTGCTAATAAAACATCAAGTTATGCCTACTATATTAATTTTTTCAAATGACACCTTCAAAAGAGGCAATGATTTTACTCTTCTAGCTTTCCTATCTCCCTTTGTATCGTCCGCATTATCAAGGTGCCAAGCATAGATTATTCACCCTATAAAAAAAAAGCACTCGAAATATCAAAAAAACACCTTAGGGTGTTTGAAAACCTCAAAAAAACGCCTACATTTGCACGCCCATAAAACTGGTGGGAAAACAATTTTTGATAAGAATATATGCCAACTATTGCACAATTAGTACGAAAAGGAAGAGCTACGATTACCAAGAAGAGTAAATCGGCTGCTTTGGATTCGTGTCCTCAACGACGTGGTGTTTGTACGCGAGTATATACAACTACGCCGAAAAAGCCGAACTCGGCCATGCGAAAAGTCGCAAGGGTTCGTTTGACCAATGGAAAAGAGGTCAATGCTTACATTCCGGGAGAAGGACACAACCTCCAAGAGCACTCGATAGTATTGGTTCGTGGCGGAAGAGTTAAAGATCTACCCGGAGTCCGATACCATATCGTCCGAGGCGCATTAGATACCGCTGGGGT
>JBMHCG010000013.1:0-8879 GCA_049890035.1 Flavobacteriaceae bacterium
AAATGGAACGACTAATTCAGCTGATCTTTCCCAAGAAGAACCACTGGAGTTATATACAATAATATCTCCTTCAAATTGACCCTGAGGAATGCCACTTGGGGCAAAAACTAAAGTATCCGTGGCTGTTGAGGAAACTGTTAAAAACGTATTTGGACCACCATTGGTAGTGGGAAAGGTGTATTGACTTCCACTTTCTCCCACGGTCAGTCCAATGGTCCCTGAAACAGTCATTCCACCGACTTCTAAGGTATAGGTAGTGGTATTACCCTCAGCGGTAACTTGCGCCAGGGTTTGGGTATCCGTATTGGTATAGCCTGACAAATCCACCGTCTGGGTGCTGTCCCCGGTTATCTGTAGTTTTAAATCGTCGCCACTAAGGAGTGCGGCCAGGGTTTGGGTATCCGTATTGGTATAACCCGACAAGTCCACCGTCTGGGTGCTGTCCCCTGTTATCTGTAGTTTTAGATCGTCGCCACTAAGGAGTGCAGCCAGGGTTTGGGTATCTGTATTGGTATAGCCTGACAAATCCACCGTCTGGGTGCTGTCCCCTGTTATCTGTAGTTTTAGATCGTCGCCACTAAGGAGTGCAGTCAGGGTTTGGGAATCGGTATTGGCCAGCGATGACAAATCCCCGGTTTCCGCAGTGGTGGTGTTTTCAGGCAGGAGTCGTAAGGTGGTTCCAGAGAGTGAGGCATCAATGGTCTGCGAATCGGTATTGGAAAAACTCAGGGTGACGGTATTCCCCCCAGAAATTCCTAAATCATTGCCCACCAAATTCAACGACTGGCTATCGGTCATACTAAGGGTCACACTATTTCCAGCGGAAATCCCCAAAGTGTTGCCCGATAGGGTTAAAGTTTGGGAATCGGTGTTGGTATCAACATTGATCCATGTTCCGTCATACACCTGTAAACTGTTAGTACCTGTATTGTATAGGAGGTATCCCGTGGCAGGAGAGGGGGGCGGACTCCCAACAAACACTTCTTCGAGTGGGACTAGTGAAATGCTTTCGTTTGTTCCACTTTCGATTCCGATCGTCAGGACACTTGTATTTGTTACAAAACCTGAACCATTAATATTCTGATCATCTGTTCCACCACTACTTGTTCCGAGTAATACCCAGGTACTGCTTACTGTTGCATAATAGTAAAATCCAGGTGTACTATCGGTTTGAAAAATGAGCAAACCGTTGGCTGGTGTTACCACACCACTAATGGCATTTCGTTGGCTAAGGGTCAATCGAGGAATGAGCAATCCTTTATCGTTTCCTGTTGCACTGATTTCCAATACAGCCGAAGGATCAGGCGTTGCCGTTCCAATACCCACCTGTCCCGCTAAGGGCGTCATTATCATTAAGATAAGAATAAGAATATAGTGCAATTTCACATTTGTAAAATAAATTTTAAATGTGTCACTTAGATATTTTTTTCTTTGAGATATGAACGGTTTCATTAACAATAGAAAAAAAGTGAGGTTAAAAACAACAATTGCTTTTGGGTTACGTTATTAGGACAAGAAATCTGATTTTGAGTCGACTATATTTCGTTTTCTTTTTGATATGTAGTGCACACTTACATGCGCAATTGGTGAGTGTTGGAACAGATGAATCATTGACATTAACCAATGGCAGCTTACTAGCAGTAGAAGGTCTAGAACTCCGCCCTGTGAGTGCGTTTTTGCTACAGAACACCCAATTATCTAAACAATCCAACACAACGAATACAGCAGCCATTTCCAATACGTCTTTGGTGTTCGTATTTTCCAACCCAGCACCAGTCTACACCGGTTCGGTACAAATTACCTATACACCCTCAGAACTGGGAAGTCTTACAGCAGATTCGTTAGCCATTTCGGTTTTTGATGCCTCACAATGGAAACGCATCCTACCTAGTACAGTAGATGCAAGCTCCCGTCAGGTGAGTACTGTTCTTAGTTCGCAGGCGTTTCAGGAAATTACTCTCCAGATTAGTACCACAGCGGCTGCAGTTAGTACGAGTATCGTTACTACAGTCACTTTTGGGACGAGCGGGGGAAGTAATAGTGGGACAGGATTTACTGCAACAACCACAAGTACCACCAATACGCCAACAGATGCTTCTTCCACGGGTACTATCGATGCCGATGGCGATGGATTTACGACAGAATTAGAGGTGAACTGTGACACCAATCCGAATGATCCAGAATCGTATCCTTTGGATTATGATCAGGACGGTTTGCCCGACTGTATTGACCTTGATGATGATGACGATGGTATTACGGATGTGATAGAACTCGATTGTGGATTCGATCCAAGAAATGAAGCCGATGTTCCGTCAGATTTTGATGGTGATGGTTTGGTTAATTGTATTGATCCAGATGATGATAACGACGGCTTCTTGGATGAAAATGATGTTTTCCCATACAATCATTCCGAATGGATAGACACCGATTCAGACGGAATTGGCAATAACGAGGATACGGATGATGATAATGACTGTTTTACAGACTTGATTGAAATTCAAGAAGGTAGTGATGCTTTGGATGCGTTGGATTTTCCAAAGGATGTGGACCGGGATTGCATACCAGATTCCATTGACACAGACACCAATAATGACGGCATTGTAGACACGCTTATTGTCCTTCCAGAAATATTTTCACCCAATGGCGATGGCATACACGATCAATTAGAGATTGTGAATATTGAAAACTATCCCAATAACATTGTCTACATCTTTTCGCGCTCTGGTATGCAATTGATTAAAGTCAAAAATTACAATAACAGTTGGAGTGGTTCGTTTCGTGGAAAAGAAGTGCCTGTGGGCAGTTATATGATTGCTGTTGATCTAGAGGGAGATGGGACAATTGACAAGAAAGGATGGATTTATCTAACGCGATAAGGCTATGGGGCAAAAATCAGTCATAATTTTGAGTATTCTTCTATCGGTGCCATTATGGTCACAGCAGGAAACTCAGTTTTGGTTGGCACCCTATCAATTAAATACTGTCAATCCAGCTGTTGTAGGAATGGAAGGAAATCCTCAGCTCATTCTTCATTCCAATTCTCAGTGGACTTCAATCGAAGATGCACCGCGCACTTTTGCTTTTTCCTATGCTACCAAAACATCAAATAAATTGGGTATCGGAATAAACTTTGTTTCAGATCAAGTCTATGTTGAAAAGCAAACACAAGCGTTTGTTGATTTTTCGTATCCTCTGCAATTGAGCGGGGATTTATTTTTACAATTGGGATTGAAAGGTGGGGGAAATTTTTATAATGCCGCCGCTCAAAATTTGCGTTTTACGGGCTCTAATTTTGATCCTGCTCAACGAAGTATAAACACCTTTCGCCCCAATATAGGTGCAGGACTGTATTTGCAATACCAAACTTTTTGGCTATCCCTTTCTCAACCCAATCTAATTGCTCATACATTGGATGATATAGAATGGGTACAGGCACAAGACCGTGTACATACCTATGCGGCTCTAGGTTTTGATTATCTGTTCACCGAGAGTTGGTCTTTTAAACCGTCCCTTCAATTACAAAAAGTGAAAGGATTACCCCATCTTTACACGTTTGGTGTTGCTTTTGCTTATCAAAAGAAAGCGGACTTTGGACTAACAAGGCGATCCACTGGGGAATGGGGGTTATTAACCTTCTTTCCCATTTCATCAAAAATCTTTGTCGGATACGCTTTTGCTCAACCCACAAACAAAAAATTATCAGGTTTGCAAGTCCGTTCTCACGAAGTGTTATTAAAATTTACTTTGGCAGAAGGTAAGGATCGTGTTGCTTTTGAAAAAGAAAATCAATAACAAATTACTTTTTTTGAGACCATTCTAAATATCCCCCACTATAATTATATATTTGATTGAATCCCATTTCTTTTAATAAAAGGGAAGCCTGATGACTTCGCCCACCACTGTGACAGTAGACATAAATAGGCACCTTTCTATCCATAGTAGTAACGTTGGATTTGAATTGTTCGATTTGCAAATAATCAAGATGCCTTGCTCCCCTGATATGTCCCGTGTTAAATTCTTCCAGGGTCCTGACGTCAACTAAGTTTATAGCTGTATGATCCAGTTCTTTGAATTCCTCAAAAGAAATGATCTGAATGGTTTTTTCTTGTTGGGAAATAAGAGTATGTATTTGGGCAGTTGATAAAACTAAAAAACAGTAGAAATGCAGTAAAGAAAAATTAAAAACCATCAGATAAATAAATAAATTTATAAAGTTATAGGTGTTTTATTGATGTGACTTATATCACTGTCCATTTTTATTACATTTTTTAACTTGAAAGTTTATGACCATAGCCAATATGAAAAATTATTTACTATTAGCCATTTGTTTATTCACCTCTCTTCTATACTCCCAAAGCAGAGGTATTAATTTCCAATCCGTAATATATGATATTCAGGGGAATCCGTCTTCTAATGAAATAATTTCATTAAAATTTTCTATCAAATCTATTGCGGGTGAGGTTTTGTATCTGGAGAGTACAACCCTGGAAACGGATTCCAGAGGGGTTGTCAATCACATTATTGGGTCGGGTATTTATGATACCGCTTATGGACCCTTTAGCAATATAGACTGGAACCGAGCCCAGAAGGTTGAGATCCTGACAACGACTCAAAATGGGAATTCCGAAACTTCCTCTCAATTTTTTGTAGCAGGTTCAACAGATTTATCTACAGTACCCTTTTCCGTGGTAGCGGAAAAAGTATATAGCGACGGTATTACTTTAGATAACAAAACACTTCAAGCTGAAACCGTCCAAGCAGACTACGGATTCTTTGCAAACGTGGTTACAGCAACAGCTTTTTATGGGGACGGATCTGGGCTTACCAATATCAATGTTGCCGCATCCATTAAGGCGGATGAAAATAGAAACCTAGTGATTGGGGATGGTCTACAAAACAATACGACAGGATTTGATAACACCACAGCTGGCTTTGAGAGTTTAAGGGAAAATACAGCTGGAAACTGGAATACCGCTTATGGTTCTAAATCATTGAGAAATAATACCACAGGGAGCAACAATACGGCAATAGGAGCAGAAGCATTGCGAAGTAACTCCACTGGTGATAACAATGTTTCTGTGGGTGCCTTGTCGATGATGGATAACCAAACGGGCCGCAACAATATTGCTTTAGGATATTACACTTTAACGGCAAATGTATCGGGAACAGACAATATTGCAATAGGTTCAAATGCGTTGGATGGTAGTAGTGGAGCAACTCGAAATATTGCGATTGGATCAAACTCTCTTGGTAATAATCTTAATGGAGGTGAGAATATTTCAATCGGTTATAATTCACTTCTCAATACAAAAGAAGGCCATAACAATATTGCAATAGGGAACTATTCTCTATCAGGAGAATCTGTTTGGGATAACGTGGCTATAGGTTCAGCAGCAGGAGATGGATTAGAACACGGAATAGAAAATGTTTTTATTGGATATGGTTCAAAGGCGTCACAAGATGAGGAACGGATTACGAACTCAACGGCCATCGGTGCCAATGCTGTCATTAGAAAGAGTAATACGATCCAGTTAGGAAATAATCAAATTGAATCAGTTGAAACTTCAGGGATAGTTTCTGCTACGGGTTTTATTGGTGATGGTTCTGGTTTAGACAATATCAATGCCACTGTTATGGCAGATGAAAACCGAAACTTAGGAGTCGGTAATACATTTGGGGAAATAATAATTTTTCCTCCATCGATCAGTTCACCTTCATATTACGACTTATATCCGGAGGATTCACAGAATTCTGGACCAGGAAGGAATAATATATCCATATCACCCGACGGAATGCAAAACTTGATAGATGGGAGACAAAACGTATCTATCGGGTCTGGTGCACTTGAAAACAACGAACATTCCTCTGATAATGTTGCAATCGGTTATAATGCAGCCAATGAACTTACCCAAGGTGGTTTAAATACTACCCTAGGTTATGGTGCCATGAAAAATGGTGATGGTTGGGTTAATACCGCTATTGGGAGTACAGCAATGTACAATAACCAGGGGAGTATGGGAGCTGTAGCTATTGGATCTGGGTCTTTGGAAGAGGCTTTGGAAGTAGATTCATCTGTTGCGATTGGCCTTGATGCATCTCACGAATCGAAATTCAGCCAATACAACGTAGCCATCGGTGCAAGGTCGTTGTACAACGTAGGGAGATCTTTGGACCAACCCCCAAATCAGGAAGAAGATAGAATTGCTGCAACAAAAAATGTTGCTGTTGGTTTTGAGTCTCAAATGAATAATGATAGCGGACATAATAACGTATCTGTTGGGGCACAATCCATGGTGAATAACAGAGAAGGGTTTGATAATGTTGCCGTTGGAACCTATGCCGGGCAACGCAATAATGGTATATCCAATACTTTTTTAGGATATCAGAGTGATTTGGCAGAAGGAACGAACCAGAATCAAACTAGAAATTCTGTTGCCCTTGGAGCCAATGCAAAAATTTCCGCAAGTAATATGATTCAGCTTGGAGATAATCAGATTGAATTGGTTCAAACAACAGGGGTTATCTCAGCGACAGCCTTTGTTGGTGACGGTTCAGGTTTAACCAACATAAACTCTGGTAGTTCAAAGCTTGATGAACTTTCCGATGTTACTTACATAGATGGGACCAATAGCTCGGGCCCCTCCTTGTTTATAGGAAATGACGATTCAAGATTTGAATCATTAACAGTTAGTAACACAAACAACAACGTAGGAGTCGGTCCCAATACGTTGACAGACATTAGAGGCGGCGGAAATAATACTGCTTTGGGCACGGCCGCTCTAAGACATAACGAGCTTGGATCATTTAATACGGCAGTTGGAACGGGTGCTTTGGAAAATAATAAAGGATCAGGGAATACGGCTGTTGGGAACCAAACATTGGTTAGAAATGTCTCAGGGAATAATAATAGCGCATTCGGTACAGATGCACTCCGAGAAAATCAATCTTCTGGGAATACTGCTTTTGGTGCTTATGCGTTGTCAAAAAATGTTTCAGGAACAGTAAATACCGCTGTTGGTGATGGTGCTTTATCCAACAATATAAATGGAGAAGGAAACACGGGTATTGGTTACGCTTCATTGAGAGAAAATCAATCTGGTTTTACCAATGTAGCTGTTGGACAAAATACTTTGATGGAGAACATCTCAGGTTCGAGTAATACAGCTATTGGGTTTGGAGCGTTAGCAAATAATATTTCAGGTGGCGAAAACATTGCAATTGGGCCTTTTGCAATGAGTGAAAGTGTATCCAGTACGGGACGTATAGCTATTGGAAATGGAGCACTTATCTCTAACTCTGGTGGAGCTAATATTGGTATCGGTAGTTGGGCGTTAGCCGGTACTGAATCTGGTACCAATACAGGTTTCAGAAATGTTGCAGTAGGTCCCTGGGCATTGTCATACAATGATACTGGATTTGCAAATGTTGCAATTGGTGTTAATGCACTCGCCCAAAATCTCACAGGAGAACGAAATACAGCCGTCGGTGATGATGCTTTGTATTACAATGAAAGTGGAATTTCAAATAGTGCCTTTGGGGACAACGCGCTTTTATATAATGTTGATGGAAGTAACAACAGTGCTTTTGGTAAAAACGCTCTCAAAGACAACCAATCTTCAGGGAATACCGCCTTTGGTGCTTATGCCTTATCAAAAAATGTCTCAGGAACAGTAAACACCGCTGTTGGTGATGGTGCTTTATCTAACAATATTAATGGAGAAGGGAATACGGGCATTGGCTATGCTTCCTTACGAGAAAACCAATCTGGGTTCACGAATGTGGCTGTTGGACAAAATACTTTGATGGAGAACGTCTCAGGTTCTGGTAATACAGCTGTGGGATATCGATCAGGTCAGTATAATGTGAATGGTGGTAACAACACCTTTATTGGGGATTGGTCAAGAACAGTGAGCTATACAGATGTTTTCAACGCAACAGCTATTGGTTCCGGTGCCGTAGTGGAACAGAGTAATACCATCCAATTAGGAAATGAACAAGTTAATATGGTAAAAACCTCTGGTGCTATAATGGCAGATGGAGGGTTGTATTCAAACGTAGTGTCAGCATCTTCTTTTTATGGCGACGGTTCTGGATTAACTGGAATAACTGTAAATAATTTATCTGGACCCTTAACTGAATTGACTGTAGACGGAAATACTACTTTAGGTGGAGGGCTGACTGTTATTGACAACTCACTTTTTGTACCTGGTGAAGCTACATTAGATAATGTAATTATCAAAGGGGGAACTGCAAGATTTTATGACCTAGAAGTGATGGGCCCAACTCGTTTAGAAGGCCTTGAAGTAGTTTACGGTAATACTATGCTAAATGGAGATCTCGATGTAAGTGGTAATGCGAAAATAAATGGACGTCTTGAAGTTAACGGAGTTTTTGAAGCAATTCCAGGAAGCAGTGTTCTTCATGCATTAAATGACATAGAAGTTTTTGGAGATTTAAGGGTTAGAGAAAAACTGATTGCTCAAAGCTCACTTTCATCTGATGGAAATCTCGAAGTAATGGGTTTTACAGATCTAAAAAGTGACCTTGAAGTAAATGGTCGTATGAGACTAGATGGCGAACTAGAACTCAATTCAGACGCAAACATTTTTGGGCGAGTTAGAGCGGACCGTTTTGAAGGAGACGGTTCAGGCTTGACAAACATTCGATCAGAACAGATTTTAGGTGTTCAAGTAGAACCCGAGGCTGTTTCTGTAGGTATTGGTGCTTATGCCAGTCAAGCGAAGTCCTCTGCTTTCGGTACGGATGCCCGTGCAGACCATTTTAATTCAACAGCAATAGGTTTTGGAGCTACTACATCTATGGATGATATGATCCAACTAGGGGACGATAATATTACAATGGTAAAAACTTCTGGTGCT
>JBMHCG010000014.1:0-6549 GCA_049890035.1 Flavobacteriaceae bacterium
CCCACATTAGGGTTCGCCCAGCTGCAGCAAACAAATACAAGTGGCGATTTTCGTGCCCACTGGTATACTGCGGGGGCCTACCTAAAAAAGACCTACAATGAACAAACAGCCCCGCACCGAAAACAAATCCAAAAAAAGAAAAACTGAACTGCATATTCAACAGACCTCTTTCCACTCTGGACCATTGCCACCCGCTGCAGAATTACAGCAATTTGATTCTATTTTACCTGGACTGGCTGACCGTATTGTGACCATGGCAGAAAAAGGGCAGTCCAATGCTCATGAATTACAACGCATTACCGCCAAAGGTGCGCACCGTATGATTTTTGCTGGATGGCTTTGTGCTTTCCTAACCCTTTTGGGCTTGATGGTGTTGGCTTATTTCGCCATGATGGCAAGGATGGCTGTTGTTGCAGGTTTAATCATTACATCACAGGGAGTTGCCAGTATTTTCGCCTGTAAAGGCATTAAACGATTCATTTAATGCAATCTTTTTTACTACAACAGGCAACACTTTGTCTCAATCAAAAAAAGGGGGCATACCGAACCAGAGAGAACATACTAAATGCAATTTCCCTAAAATAATCTTTAAACTGTTTTTAACCAAGCTTCAAATGCCGATAGTGTATCACTGATATCAGCTTCACTCAATGCATCATTCAGGAAATAACTTTCAAAAGCGGAAGGCGGTAAGTACACGCCTCGTTCGAGCATACCATGGAAATAGGCTTTGAAGGTGTCATTATTCCCCAACGCTGCCGTCTTAAAGTCCACCACTGCTTGGTCTGTAAAATGGAGGGAAATCATGGAACCCAATCGGTTGATCTGATAGGGCATCCCCTTGGGTTGCAACAAATCGTGCATACCTTGTTCCAACAGTTGACATTTATGATCCAGGCTAGAAAAGACCTCAGGATGGCTGTTTAAATGCAGCAACATGGCAAAACCGGCAGCCATAGCCAGCGGATTCCCACTGAGTGTCCCCGCTTGATACACAGGGCCATGGGGCGCCAAATGCGCCATGATTTCTTCTCTAGCGGCGAAAGCACCAACGGGCAAGCCACCGCCCAATACTTTTCCAAAAGTCGCTATATCGGCCCGGATTCCCAATCGTTGCTGTGCACCACCCGGAGCCAAACGAAATCCGGTCATTACCTCATCGAAAATGAGTAAGGCTCCATACTGGTCGCATAAACTGCGTAATCCTTGGAGAAAACCGTGTTGTGGAAGGATACAGCCCATATTTCCGGCTACGGGTTCTACGATGATGGCGGCAATGGTATCGGGATGCTGTTCAAAATGTTGGGCCACACTGTCCAAGTTGTTGTAATCAGCCAACAAAGTGTCTTTGGCGGTTCCCTGTGTTACCCCAGGGCTACTGGGTGCGCCGAAAGTAACAGCTCCACTGCCTGCCTGGATCAAAAAGGCATCGGAATGGCCGTGGTAACAACCCGCAAACTTGATCAGTTTTTCTCGCCCTGTAAACCCCCGGGCCAGGCGTACCGCACTCATACAAGCCTCGGTGCCGGAGTTGACCATCCGAATTTGATCAATGTGCGGAACCATTTCCACTGCCAATTGGGCAATTTCTGTCTCCAATTCGGTTGGCATGCCATAGGAAGTTCCTTTATCTGCTCGGGATTTAACAGCTGCAATCACCGGCTCAAAAGCATGTCCTAAAATCATAGGCCCCCAGCTAGAAATATAGTCGATAAGGCGGTTGCCGTCCTCGTCATACAAATAAGCACCTTTGGCATGGTCTACAAAAATGGGGGTTCCACCTACAGCTTGAAAAGCACGAACGGGTGAATTGACCCCGCCTGGAATATACTGTTGTGCTGTGTGAAACAACGTACTGCTTCTTTGGTATTGCATACTATTTGAGTTGGGGCAAGCGCAACCGCTGGCCCGGATATATGGTGTTGTTTTCTATTTTATTGAGCTGAATCAGTTCCCCAACAGGGACATTGTATTGACGGGCAATGCTGTACAGTGTATCGCCTTGTTGTACCTGATGTTCTTTTCCAGAAGCTACATAGGTTTTGATTAGCGGTGGAAGGCGTTTGGCTAGTTTTACTTTTTTATCAAAGTCATCTAAGCCATAGCGTTCGATCAAGCTGATTAATTTTTGTGGGTATTTGGGGTCGGTCGCATAACCTGCTTTTTTAAGTCCCCGCGCCCATGCTTTGTAATTGGTGGGATTGAGATCAAAAAGAAAAGCATACCGCTGGCGTTCGGATAAAAACAAGGAGTGGTCTCGGTAGGAGGTCACAGGGTTTTGATACACCCGAAAACACTCCCCTTTTCTGTCATCGTCATGATAAATACGTTTGCCGTTCCAATCGCTGTGACACTTGATCCCAAAGTGATTATTGGCCTCTCGGGCCAAGCGACCACTTCCATTACCCGATTCCAACAATCCCTGGGCTAGTGTGATACTCGCAGGAATACGGAATGTTTCCATTTCTTTCTGGGCAATCGGTGCAAAATAAGTGATGTATTGGGCAATTCGATCGGCAGTCGATTGATTGGGGTCAAATATAAAAGTAAATGAAGGTTTGGAGTTGGAAGATGCTACCGCTTTGGATGGAACAAGCGTTTTTTTGGCTTGTTTTGTTGTAGGTTGTTTTGAAGCGGCATAGCGCACTTTTGTAACCCCACAACTCCAACTAATACCCAAAAGAATCATCAGGCATAATCGAGTAGCAAAAGACCTTTTGTTTTTCGTCTTTGATTGAATCCGACAATTCCTTGCAATCCACCACTGTGAATGATCAGTACATTTTTGCCCCACTGCCATTGGTCATTTTTTATCAAGTCAAAAATACCAAAAAGCATTTTTCCAGTGTAGATGGGATCGAGGGGAATCTGGTATTTTTTATAAAAGTTATTCATAAATGCAACCAAGTCGTCATTGGCCTTGGCATAGCCCCCAAAAGTGTACCCTGGAACCAACTGCCAATTGGTTTTGTCTGTCCACTTTTGGATAGCATTTTCCAGATGGGGATGTTGTAGAGCGGGAAACCCCAATAGGTTTTGTTGCGGTTGGCTGCCTTTGATCAATCCGGCCAAGGTGCCACCTGTCCCCACACAACTACAAACCGTGTCATAGGCGGCATCATCCGAAGTAAGAATCTCCGAACAACCTTGGATGGCCAGTCTGTTGGTACCTCCTTCGGGGAGCAGGGTGTGCGGCGTATCTACCCAAACAGCGGGAATGCTTTTGTTGCGATACTGTTCCCGGGACAAAAAATGGAGCGGCATGCCTTTGTCTCGGCAAAATACCAAAGTTGGGCTTTGTTGCCACTGCTGGGCCCATTCCTCACCCCTAACCAGTCCCACAACGGGAATATTTAACGCAGCGCCAGCTGCCGCAACAGCCGCCAAATGATTGGAAAATGCACCCCCAAAAGTGATTACCAGGGGATTGGGGTGGGCCTGCAATTCCAAAAAATTATATTTCAATTTTCGGAATTTATTACCCGACACCTCTGCATGGATTTGGTCTTCCCTTTTGATGGTGAGGCGGATACCCGAAAAGCTGGCTATATATTGATTTTTTGAAGCTACAAAGGATGTAAACATCGGAAGCATTTGTTGGTTAAAGATACGAAGCTTTGTACCTTGACCGAAAAAATACGCTATGCCACTTGGCCCCTTACCCCCCCTGGAAGAAGGTGACTTTTATCTCAGTCCCGAAGGCTATCGCGTTTTTACAGAACAGTACCACCTAAAAAGAGGCTATTGTTGCCAAAGTGGTTGTCGGCATTGCCCCTATGGGTTTGATTCTAGAAAAGGGAGTACTCTTTAACTACTCACCAACTTAGCAGGATTTTAAAATT
The DNA here is from genome assembly GCA_049890035.1 of Flavobacteriaceae bacterium. GTDB lineage: Bacteria > Bacteroidota > Bacteroidia > Flavobacteriales > Flavobacteriaceae > UBA11891. Next base: position 3,843 of record JBMHCG010000014.1, read on the forward strand.
CTATTGGTTAGAATACCTAGTGCTTAGTAGGGATCTGAGCGAAGCGCGGAACCCATACTGCCGTTCAATTTTTTTACAGCTTCACTTAAAAAGAAACTAAATCTAAAGAACACTAATTCAAAAATTGACAGATATATTAATTCTTAAATTGGGTTCCAGTCATCAAACCCAATAATGTATTGCATTTTAAATTACAATAATTCAATTTAATACTTTGCAAACCCATTCTGGAAGGTTTACATAAGATGAACCAAAGCTTTTATCCAATAAATAATATATCCTATAAAGTACTTTTTCAAGTACTTTATTTATCTTTGAAGCATGGAAACTGTAAACTACACCGATTTTCGTTCCAATCTTAAGTATTGGTTGGATAAAGCCGTTAATGATGTAAGCGATATCATAATTAAGCGTAAAGAAGGAAAAGACTTGGTTTTGATCTCTCTGGACGAGTACAATTCTTTAAAAGAAACTACCTATTTGCTTACAGGGAAAAATAGAAATGTGTTATTGGATTCCATTGAAGAACTCGAGCAAGGAAAGGGCATAGTAAACGAATTGATCGAAGAATGAAAATTATTTGGTCTACCCAAGCTTGGCAAGATTATTTGTATTGGCAAAGGGTAGATACAAAAATGGTCAAACGCATCAATGTTCTTATTAAAAGTTGTTTGCGTACTCCTTTTGAAGGTATAGGCAAACCTGAAGCACTAAAGGGTGATCTACAAGGGTATTGGTCGAGACGCATAACATCAGAACACCGATTGGTGTACCAGCATACGCAGGAGCAATTATGCATTGCTGCTTGTCGCTATCACTACCATAAATAAGTACTGTTTTTTAATACGGCCCCCTTTGTAGGGACAATGAAAATTTTGTGAAGACAGCCCAAAAAACAGTTTCGTCTCTATTGAAAAATCTAACTCACCAATAAAAAAGTAGTTGCCATTGTAGCACTATTTGTTATACTAAATTGGAAACTAATATGTACATGAAACTCTTATCACCGCCTGTATTCAATTCCTAAGGTCTAAAACGGTGCTATATCAATTATTAGTCATGCTTGATGGTTCGATATAGAACTAATAAAGGGAACTGAATCTTCGGCATCATTTTTGGTGTATTTTAGAAAAAAATCATGAAAGCTACGTACTACATCCTATTGCTAGGTACCCTTTTTATGGGTTGTTCTTCTGTTGCTGTGTTTAGTGATTTTGATAGTGCTATCGATTTTAGTCAATACAGCAGCTATGCCTATTTAAAAAAAGATATAGATGCTGTTGCCATTTCTGATTTGGACAAACGAAGGATTTTAAGAAATATCGATACCAACATGGCGGCCAAAGGTTTGACCAAATCTGCCACCCCCGATTTATTGATCCGTATCAGTACTCAGTCCAAAGAAAGGGTTTATGTGAACAACAATTATTGGGGTTGGGCCTGGGGATGGAATCCCTGGTTTATGGGGCCACAGTTTCAAAATATCAGTTCCCGTACCGAGGGGATACTGTTTATTGATTTGATCGACGGGAAAAGCAAACAATTGGTTTGGCAAGGTCGCGGCCGCGGGCCACTGACCGAAATGACAACCCAACGAGATGAACGCATCGCCAAATTGGTCCATCAAATCTTGACGGCTTATCCGCCAGAGGCAGTTGACTAGGTAGTAAATACGGTACTTTCCGCTGCTTTAATGGCTCCAGTTATACCTTGTGGGTCACTACCGCCTGCCGTAGCAAAAAAGGGCTGGCCACCCCCACCGCCTTTGATGTGCTGACCTAGGCTGCGTACAATCTTGCCGGCATCCCATTCTCTTTCTGCTACCAGCGCTTTAGAAATATAGCAGCTGATGATGGGTTTGCCATTGGCCACAGCACCCAAAACCACCACCAAATTGTCTTTGTTTTGACCCAAATCAAACGCCAGGGTCTTGATTCCCTGTGCGTCGAGATCGACTTGCTGTGCCAGAAACTGGACCCCACCCAAGGTTTTGATTTGTCCTTCCAATTCTTTTTTGAGCACTTGCGCTTTTAGTTTCCCCAAAGCGGTCACTTCCTTTTTAAGTTGGGCATTTTCAGCCTGTAATTGGGCGATGGTTTTGACCGTGTCCTGGGGTTTGTTAAGCAAACTTTGTATCTGAGACAAAACCTGGCTCTGGTCTTCAAAATAGGTTTTGGCCGCATCGCCCGTGATGGCTTCAATTCTACGAACGCCAGCAGCCACAGCGGTTTCAGCGGTAATTTTAAAATGCCAAATCTGAGTGGTGTTGGAAACATGGGTACCCCCACAAAGCTCAATAGATTGTCCAAAGCGGATCGCACGAACCGTATCGCCATATTTTTCACCAAAAAGCGCCAATGCGCCTTGTTTTACCGCTTCTGATTTGGGAATATTGCGGCTTTCTTCTAGCGGGAGTTGTTCTTGGATACGGGCATTGACAAATTGTTCAACTGCTGCCAATTCTTCCGGCGTGACTTTGGCAAAATGGGAAAAATCAAAACGGAACATGCCCGAATGCACCATGGACCCCTTTTGCTCAACATGGTCCCCTAAAATACTGCGCAAAGCTTGGTGCATCAAATGTGTAGCCGTGTGGTTGCATGCGGTACGCGTCCGTTGCTGGGCATCGACCACCGCTTTAAAAAATCCACCCGTCTGTTGTGGTAAGGTTTTACAATAATGTAAAATCAGATCGTTTTCTTTTTTG
>JBMHCG010000015.1:0-15501 GCA_049890035.1 Flavobacteriaceae bacterium
TTGAAATACTAATTCTTCATTTCATTAGATGAATTGGTTTATGGTTATAACCGCTAGACTTAACATCTGGCGGTTTTTTTGTACCTTATTCATGAAAATCATAAACATTCTTGTTTGAAGATTAGTATTTGAAACCACAGCTGAAACCAAACGGTTAACGAAGAGGCTGTGGTTTCTTTTTTTACGGTTAGTTATGGATAAGATTGGGGCAAAAGTCCCCCATAAGTCCCCAGAAGAAGTAAAATAAAAAGGCTCACCTTACGGCAATCCTTGTGAATATTAGAGCCAACGAGGAGATTTGAACTCCCGACCTCTTCCTTACCAAGGAAACGCTCTACCCCTGAGCTACGTCGGCCTTCAAACGATCATGCTTACTTCGATCTCCCTCGAACAGGGTCCCTATTGAAAAAACGAAGTAATAAAGAGCGGGAGACCGGGTTCGAACCGGCGACATTCAGCTTGGAAGGCTGACGCTCTACCAACTGAGCTACTCCCGCTGTTGTGATTTACTACATGCAGTTGTTGGTAGTTTTGTGGGGAGAGCAGGATTCGAACCTGCGAAGGTAAAAACCAACAGATTTACAGTCTGTCCTCGTTGGCCGCTTGAGTATCTCCCCCAAACAAAAAAGAGCCGATGGAGGGACTCGAACCCACGACCTGCTGATTACAAATCAGCTGCTCTAGCCAGCTGAGCTACATCGGCTTTTGTTTTTGCGATTGCAAAGTAAATGTATATTTCCTTCCTTTCAAAGAAAATAGATCTTTTTTAATGGATTTTAGGAACGGATTTTTTCTTTGTGACGCTTCAGTATGCGTTCGGCACTCGCAGCGGTTTGATCCACCGCTTCTTCAAAACTCCGACACATTTTTTTGATCATAAAATAGTCCCCGGGAACACTTACTTTTAATTCGACTTGCTTGTTCGTCCGATCCGAGGTATTTTCAACTTTAGTGAAAATCTCAACCGACACAATCCGATCGTAAAATTGCTCCAATTTGGCAATTCGTTTTTTGGTAAATTCAATCAATTTGAGGTCCGCTTGATAATTAATGGATTGAAATTCAATAGTCATAGCATTTCAAAATTTAAAGGTTCCACTTTATTTTTTGGTCCCTCTCGGATGGGACCCCCGATAAACTTTTTGCAACTGCTCTAAGCTGCTGTGTGTATATAACTGTGTTGCCGCAACACTGCTGTGCCCTAATAGTTCTTTTACGGCATTCAGATCAGCTCCGTTATCCAATAAATGGGTGGCGAAACTATGCCGTAACATATGGGGACTTTTTTTAGTTTTTGTTGTGATTCCATTAAGGTAAAAATTAACCGTTTCATAGACAAATTTTTCGGTCAATTTCTCCCCGTTTTGACGCAACAAATAATAGGTGTTGTCGATCAAAGACAATTGTTTTTTTTGGTCTTCATAGGCAATCAAATGATCTTTTAATACAGCTACGATCGGAATCATTCGTTCTTTGTTCCGTTTCCCCAACACCTTCAGGGTCCGTTTGTCGGGATCGATCCCCTGGGATGACAAATGAATTAACTCCTGACGCCGCATACCCGTGTAATACAACAGTGCAATAAGGGTAAACTGCAAACAGCCTTCATATGTTTGAGGGTATCGGGAGGGGTGTAGTAGTTGTTTGATTTCTTCTTGGGTGTATGGAACTTGAAGTTTTTTAGCAGTCTTTAAAGGTTGGTGATCTGTCATGGGATGCTTTTCAATCTGTTGACTGTGAAGCAAAAAAGTGTAAAAGGAACGCAGGCTTGACAGCTTTCTATTAATCGTTCGGTGGGTACGTTGTTCTTTTTTTAAAGCAACGATCCATGACCGTATGATTCCGTAATGCATTCGGGTTAAATCTGTCACGGCAAAGGTTGTTTGACAAAAAAGCGCAAAACTTTCTAAATCCCGCTGATATGCCAACTGGGTATGGGGCGAATACTTTTTCTCCAAAGCCAGGTAGTCGAGAAAGGGTTTGATAGCCATAAAAAATCCTGTATCTCAAAGGTAATCGAAATACAGGAATTCGGTACAGCTTCTGTCTCGTGTTCTATTGATTTTCTTGGTCGCGTAGTTTTTGAATGTACTGCGCCTTGATCATTTTATCGCGGTGTCGGACAGAAGGTTTTGTAAACTGCTTACGCTCACGCAATTGACGCATGGCTCCCGTGCGATCGAACTTGCGCTTGAAACGCTTGAGTGCGCGATCGATGTTTTCTCCTTCTTTAATCGGTATGATTAGCATGTATTAGCACCTCCTCTCATGGTGGTCAAAGATAGACAAGTTTTTGACACCAGCCTTAGTCCTGCAAAATTTTTCTGGCTATTACCAGTTTTTGTATCTCACTGGTCCCTTCACCGATGGTACACAACTTGGAATCACGGAGAAATTTTTCTACCGGGAAATCCTTAGTAAATCCATAGCCACCATGGATCTGAACCGAATCATTGGCAACAGATACACAAACTTCTGAGGCTTTGTATTTGGCCATAGCACCTATGGTAGTTACATTTTTGCCCTGGTTTTTCATTTCCGAAGCTTTCTGGGTCAGCAATCGTGCTGCTTCGATTTCAGTTGCCATATCAGCCAACTTAAAGGAAATCCCCTGAAAGCTACTAATGGCTTTTCCAAACTGTTGTCGTTCCTTGGAATAACGCAGACTGGCTTCGTAGGCACCTTGCGCGATCCCCAAAGATAGGGCAGCAATAGAAATGCGCCCACCATCCAATATTTGCATGGACTGAATAAATCCATCACCAACAGGGCCCAATCGGTTGGCATCGGGAATCCGACAATTGTCAAACACCATCTCGGCTGTTTCAGAGGCGCGCATCCCGAGTTTGTTTTCTTTTTTTCCTGCACCGAAGCCAGGCGTTCCCCGCTCCACAACAAAGGCGGTCATTCCGCGGCTGTCTCCCTTCTCACCGTTTCGAGCAATCACAACAGCAACGTCACCGGATTTGCCATGGGTAATGAAGTTCTTGGTTCCATTCAATACCCAATCATCGCCTTCTTGACGGGCCGTTGTATGCATTCCTTTGGCATCCGATCCTGTATTATGCTCGGTCAATCCCCAGGCTCCGATCCATTGACCACAAGTCAATTTTGGCAACCATTGCTTGCGTTGGGCTTCATTACCAAATTGATAGATATGATTGGTGCACAAAGAGTTGTGTGCTGCTATAGACAGTCCGATGGACGGATCCACCTTTGAGATTTCTTCAATGATAGAAACATATTCATGGTAACCCAGCCCCGAACCACCGTATTCGGCGGGAATCAATACCCCCAAAAAACCGAGGGTTCCGGCTTCTTGCATGACTTCTGTAGGAAAGTATTGTGCTTCGTCCCAATCCATTATGTGGGGCTTGATGTGCTTATGGGCAAATTCCCGCGCTGCATCGGTAACGAGCTGGATGTCGGTGTCTTGACTCATGACATCGGTTAACATAGTATTCATATAGCAATTTTAATACAAATATAACTTTATTCTTTGAACTTTGTTTAGTGAACATCCCGCTTGGTTCAACAAACTATCCAAGGGGATATCGGGTTGTTGGGTGCGTTGCCGAACCAGCCAGCGTGCCTACTCATAACTCACGTAGGGCAGGGCTGCCAGAGCCCCCAGCGAAGCTGTTTCAAAAGCCAGCCGTTGCAAAGAAAATGTATCGGAAATAACAAAGCTGTTTTTGAGTCTTTGAAGGACTGCGGGTGACAAACCATACACCTCGTCCAACTGATCCATGTCAGTAAAAGCCTGAAGGGATTCTTTGTAGCGGAGGATGCGATCAGCCAAAACAGCTCCGATGCCGTACACGGCTTCCAACTGGGATAGGGTCGCACTGTTAATATCTTTTTTGATGGATTTGGAACGTTGGTTTGTCTTTTTCACAAAGGGCTTGGGAAATTTGAAATACGGTAACAGCCGTTCCATAGTCGTATCCGGCAATTGTGCGATTTGTTGAAAATCAGCAGGTTTCCGAATCCACTGACCTGCAGCACGATGGGCAGCTATCCGATCCACCAGGGAGGTGGGCAGTCCCAAAACATAGGCCCGATAATCGGAAAGGTAATTGGGATTAAAGGGATTCAATGCAGCCTGCGAAGGAGTGGCTTCGGTTATCAAACTGTCGATTTTCAGTGACCAATACCGACTTACTTCCCGATCAAAATCCACTGCCGACGATCGAACGCGATGGCTGTTACGAAGCCAATTAAAGACGAGCAAAAGAAAAAAACAGACAAAAACAACCTTCAGTTTTTGATGGTAAAAACCGAGGGGCTGTTTTCGATAAGACATATTTTTTTTATTCGTTAGGCAAACCGCGAATGGCTCCCAAATAACGATCCAACTCTTGTTTGACACGTGGAAACAAGAAAAACAAACCGATCATATTGGGAAATACCAAGGCTAAAATCATCGCATCGGAAAATGTCCATACAGCCGACATATCCCCTGCAGCTCCAATGACAATAAACGCCAAAAACAACAGTTTGTACGTAAGGTCAGACCATTTCCCTTTACCAAAAATAAACATCCACGATTGCAATCCGTAATAGGACCAGGAGATCATGGTGGATATTGCAAACAATACTACAGCGATTGTAAGAAACGGTCCTGAAAAGGAGATGTATTTTGAAAAGGCCGCAGCGGTAATCGCAGCACCTTCTGCTGGCTGACCATCGATCAATACCACTCCGTTCACACCGCCGTATTCAAATACCGAGCTGTCTCCGTTGAAAATAATGATTACCAAAGCTGTCATGGTACAAATAACAACCGTATCGATAAATGGCTCCAGCAGTGCAACCAAGCCTTCGGAAGCGGCATATTTGGTTTTTACAGCGGAATGGGCTATGGATGCGGAACCGGCTCCGGCTTCATTGGAGAAGGCAGCCCTGCGGAAACCTGTAATCAACACACCCAGCAAACCACCCAAACCGGCTTGTGGACTAAAAGCCTGAGATACGATCATTCCAAAGGCATCATCAACGAAACTGATGTTACTACCAATTATGTACAAACAGGCTATGATATACATCAATGCCATAAAAGGCACAACTTTCTCCGTAACCGATGCAATACGCTTGATACCTCCAATGATGATCACACCGACCAACAGCATCATGATAACGCCTATGATCGTTCGGGCGCTTCCCCCAGTCATTCCAAATGAGTTGACCAACTGCATGGCTGCTTGATTGGACTGGGCAGCGTTTCCTCCACCAAAAGAAGCACCAATACACAAAAAAGCAAATACAAAGGCGAGAAATTTACCCAAACGGGCGTATCCTTTTTCTTGGAGTCCCTTGGTCAAATAATACATGGGACCCCCATAAACGGTTCCATCCTCCCCTACGTCTCGGTATTGAACCCCAAGGGTGCATTCTACGAACTTGGTAGACATGCCCAGCAACCCACAAAGGATCATCCAAAAGGTCGCACCCGGGCCACCTACCGCAATGGCAAGAGCCACGCCGGCTATATTGCCATTCCCAACGGTCCCTGAAACAGCTGTTGCAAGTGCCTGAAAATGACTTACTTCACCTTCTTCAGCTTCATCTTTTATGGTGCCCTTAATGTCGCCATCGATGGCCAGGTTGGGGTCACCAGCACTGTGGTGATCCAAGGCATCATAGCACCCCCGTACTGTATTGATGGCTGTGGGGAACTGGCGAATGTTGACAAAACCAAAATAAAGCGTAAAGAACAACGCGCCCCCTACCAATAAAAAGATAATGGTTGGGATGCCCGTCCCAGGAAAATTGTGCAAAACAACACTGCCCCACCAATCGGCTATGGGCGTAAAGGCCTCATTGATCTGCTCATCCAAACCGCGTTCTTGAGCGAAATTTAATTGTGGAACAAAATACAATGCAACGACAAGGGATAAAACCCGTAGCGAACTATTTTTCATAAAATACGTTTGAAAGGAAAACGATGTTTCTTCGAATTTTGGTTTCATTATTGAGCCAGCAAGATATAAAAATAAAGAGAATGATGGGCCCGCGCCAAAACAACGAGCTGCCTCCACTTGTCAGAGATCGAAAACAGAAGTTCGTTTCGTATATATCATGTCTTTGAGCTTGAGCCAAAAGGCCAAAATTAGATAGATTAAAAAACCACCCACAACAGTTGTAAAGCTGGCGTAAATAAAAAAAAGACGAACACTTTTAACTTTCATACCCAAGCGATCTGCCAATCGTTTGGATACCGCAAATCCATAGCGTTCAAAAAATATCCGTAAGGAAGCGAAATTTGACATCTGACAAAGTTACGGGGATTGTTTCATTATGAAAAAACCCAAGGCGCATTGTAAACAACGAAGGCGTTCGCAGTAATGAGGGTACAACTGCAGGAGAGCTTGTGAATCGAGTGCAGTGGAAATGGGTAGTCCCATCCGACGAAAGCCATCCACCCGACTGTTTTTCTCCTGTGGAACGGCCTCCATTTGCTGAAAAAGCCAGTCCGATCGATCCCTACCCTGCCAATTCGCATGGGCATATAACAAAGGAATGACGGCATTGATTAACAGTAGTGAACGAAAATCAGCTGTTAGTTTTCGCGCTTGTGGCTGGCGGACGGGAGGAGCCGTGCTGTGTAAACTGTAATGCGTTTGCCAGTAGGGACTAACCCCTACCCCTTCCAAAAAAGACAAACCCTCCAAATGAGAAAGTTGGTGGATACGCTCAAACAATTGCGGAAACTGATGGTAGAGTTGTGCCAATTGGGCCAATCGTAGGGTGGGAAAATTATGAGGCCGCAAACGTCCAAATTGCACACCAAGCCCGGTTAAGGAGGGCAAAGTAAACTTGTGTTGCAGATACCGAAAACGCTTGGCCAGTTGGGCTCCGTAGGGTGTCAATGGTGCTGATGTCTGGGACAACAAACCCGCTTGACCCAGGAAAAGAGCTTCCAAATCTTCTCGTGAAATTGCTACTTTACGAACCACAGAAAAGGGTATACTTTGGGCTAACTGTTCAAAAACAGCCCCGTTTCTATTCAATCCAAAAGCCCGTGCAAGCCTTTCAAACAAAAGTGCTTCCCAATCGTAACGCAGTACTTCTAATCGTTCTTGTAGGAGAAGCAAACGTCCTTCCAGGCGTTCTAAAAACAAGCGTTCCCGCCAATGTTTCCATACAGCAACAGGCAATTGTGGAGCAAAGGGAGTGCAGGGCAAAGCTTTTTGTTGTTGGAGAAAATGCTGGCGGTAATAAGAAAGGGTTTCGCTGCGAACATAGGTTTTCAAAGCCAGGGTTGGAAGCAAAGCACCCGAAGGCAATAACACCTCACGATCGTGCTCCCAAACAACGTGGAGAACCACTCCGTCATATGCGATATCCTTGTGGTGATCATGCTGATACCAGCCCGATGAACGCAAATGGATTTCAACAGACCCGGCAAACAAAAGCGAATCCAAACGAAGCTGTGCGTTACTGAAATCAGGGCCGCTTCCTGAGTTGGCTTCACCCACGCGAACGACCGCAAGGGAGGCTCCCGCTGTCGTTTTTAAGTTTGTGAAATCAAATTTTTGATACCGCCACAGATAGTGGAGAAAAGGCTCGTTCATAAGTAGGTGTCAATGGTTTGGGGCAATATAAAAGAACCGAGGGGAAGTGGGAATATATTATTCGGTGGGGCCAGTCCATTCCAAGATACCACCCAACAGATTGAAGGTAACGGGAAAACCGTATTGCTGCATCACCGAACAAGCGCGACCACTGCGGGCTCCCGAACGGCAATACACAAAGTAGGCCCTGGACTTGTCCATTTGTTCCAGCCCATCCATAAAGTTTTTGGCATCGTTGATGTCCAATAGTTGCGCTTCCGGAATGTGCTTTTCGGCAAACTCTTCAGGGGTGCGTACATCCAAAAGTACCACCTCTTTGTAATCGTTTTGCTTTGCGACCCAATCTTTTTCTTGCAAATCCATATTCAAAATTTGTCTAAAACTACGAATTGCCCACTACACAAACAAAGAGTTTGTACCGATTCCAATCAATCGTAAAATTTGTTATAATTTTGTAGCTACAATAATTGTAAATACAACTATGAAGGTGACGATGAAAAAGGTGATCATACGCATGCTAAAAACCAATGCGTTGATCGAAGAACAATTGAATGCAGCTATCAAATCATATGCAGTCAGTCTCCCCCAATTCAATGTATTGCGAATTCTTCGCGGGAACCAAAAACAACCTGCTAGCTTGTCAACCTTGCAGGAAAAAATGATCAAACCCATGAGCAACACCACGCGTCTGGTAGATAAATTGGTTGACAAAGGCCTGGTGCGTCGTGAAATTTGTTCGAGCAACCGACGCAAGGTGGACATTCGCATCACCAACAAGGGTTTGGAAATGCTCACAAAACTCGATCAATCCATTGACCAGGCCGAGACACAACTCATGAGCGCGCTCACACCCGAGGAAATGAAAACCCTCTTCCAACTCATTGAGAAGATGCAGCTTTCAAAAAAATAATTTTAAGAATGCATTTGGGCACTTTCTTGGGAGGCTGTATATTTGACGTGATGAATTACAAAAAAACATATTGGTGGCCTTTGATCACAAACAACCCTTCGTGAAGGCGACCCCCTAATAGTATAATAGGCTTGTCAACACGACAAGCCTTTTTTATTTCACCATCCCTCAATGAAAACATACACACTGACCACCCATTCCAAAAAAATCCTTGCCGATACCTTGACACCGGTGAGTGTTTATTTAAAAATACGCGATCATTTCCCCAACAGTTTGCTGTTGGAAAGCAGTGATTACCACGCCAATGACAACAGTTATTCATACATCTGTTGCAACCCCATTGCTTCCATCGCCATAGCCGATCAACAACTTACCGAGAGCTTTCCCGACGGCCGCCAACAAACCACACCCATCACCGAAGCAATGGATGTTCCCCAACGCATTCAAGCCTATATCGATTGTTTTCAAACCGATCCCAACCCGCACAAGTTTACCAACAATGGGTTGTTTGGTTATATTGCTCACGATGCCGTTCAATATTTTGATTCTCTTACCGTAGCAAAAAAGAATCGACACGCTCCCATGCCCGATCTCTACTATGCACTGTACCAAAATGTGATTGCTATCAATCATTTTAATAACGAAGCGTTTCTCTTTTCACACAGTTGGGACGGTTCCAACAACCTCCAACAAATCGAACAACTTCTGGCTGTCAAAACCTTTGGTAGTTACCGTTTTCAAAAAGTAGGAAAAAAACAATCCCCCATCACCGATGCCGACTTCATGGAAATGGTGCGCAAAGCCAAAAGGCATTGCCAGCGGGGAGATGTGTTTCAATTGGTACTTTCGCGTCGTTTTTCTCAGGCTTTCAAAGGGGATGAATTCAATGTCTACCGTGCGCTGCGGGCGATCAACCCCTCCCCTTACCTTTTCTTTTTTGATTACGGCGACTTTAAAATTTTCGGAAGTTCCCCCGAAGCACAATTGATTGTCAAAGACGGTTGGGCTGAAATTCACCCCATCGCGGGTACGTTCAAACGAACCGGTAACGACCAAAAAGATGCTGAAGCTGCATTGGCTTTGAGTAAGGATCCCAAAGAAAACGCAGAACACGTCATGCTGGTCGATTTGGCTCGCAACGATCTGAGTCGGAATGGGAATCAAGTGACGGTCAAAACAAACCGTGAAATCCAATTTTTTTCACACGTCATCCATTTGGTCTCCAAAGTGGTTGGCCGAAAAAAAGAGGCCATCCCTACCTTTCAAATAGCTGCCGATACGTTTCCAGCAGGAACCCTGAGTGGGGCACCCAAACACAAAGCCCTCCAACTCATAGAAGCCTATGAACAGCAAAACCGAAACTTTTATGGGGGTGCCATTGGTGTTATGGATTTTGAGGGCAATTTCAATCACGCCATCATCATCCGTTCTTTTTTAAGCCAAAACCACTGCTTGCACTACCAGGCCGGAGCGGGGATCGTCGCAGCCTCTGATGAAAACAACGAACTGAACGAAGTGTACAATAAGCTAGGGGCACTGGACAAAGCCCTGGAAACAGCTCAAAACATTCTCTAATGGCTGCCGTATTTGTTGTCGATAATTACGATTCGTTTACTTACAATTTGGTGCATCAACTCGAAGAACTGGGTGCTGCGGTAACAGTGGCCCGCAACGATGCTTGTTCTCTCGATGCAATGGAATCCTATTCAAAAATCCTTTTGTCTCCCGGTCCGGGCATCCCAGAGGAAGCCGGACAACTCAAGCAGATTATCAAACGCTTTGCCCCGACCCACGCTATATTGGGAGTTTGTTTGGGGCATCAAGCCATCGGAGAGGTATTTGGAGCCCGCTTGGAAAATCTCAAGCAGGTCTACCACGGCCTGGCCACTCCGATCCAAAGTAACACCCAAGATTCTTTGTTTACCGATTTACCTCCCAGCTTCCAGGTGGGTCGCTACCATTCGTGGGTGGTCGCGCAACCGCTCCCTCCCCAGCTGGAAGTACTGGCCCAAGATACCACCGGACAAATCATGGCCCTGCGCCACCGCGAATACAATGTCAAAGGGGTGCAATTTCATCCCGAGTCAATACTCAGTCCAGAAGGAAAACAATTACTCACGAACTGGTTAAACGCCTAAATCATGAAAGAGACACTCCATCGATTGATCCAACACGAATACCTCAGCCAAGCAGAAGCCAAGCAGGTTTTAGTCGACATCGCACAGGGCCAACACAACCCCTCTCAAATTGCTGCCTTTTTGACTGTATACATGATGCGACCCGTTGCCGCTGCCGAACTCGAAGGTTTTCGCAACGCCCTTTTGGAACTCTGCATACCCATTGACCTAAAAGCCTTTGATCCCATTGATTTGTGTGGCACAGGGGGTGATGGCAAAGACACTTTCAACATATCCACCCTGGCTTCCTTTGTTACCGCCGCTGCGGGGGTTCCCGTAGCCAAACACGGGAACTATGGGGTTTCTTCTTCCTGCGGATCCAGCAACGTAATGGAACATTTGGGGATCGCCTTTTCCAACGATCAGGCTTTTCTCCAGCACTGTATGGAAAAAGCAGGGATTTGTGTGCTGCATGCCCCTTTGTTCCACCCAGCCATGAAAAACGTCGCCCCCATCCGGCGCGATTTGGGTGTGAAAACCTTTTTCAATATGTTGGGGCCCATGGTGAATCCCGCCTTTCCAAAATACCAACTGGTCGGGGTTTTCAATTTGGAATTGGCGCGTCTCTACGGCTACCTTTATCAAAATACAGATAAAAAATACACCATCGTACACGCCTTGGCAGGCTATGATGAAGTCGCTTTGACGGGGCCGGCCAAAGTGATTCGCAATGCCGCCGAGTCCCTGCTAGAACCCGCTGATTTTGGTCTAACGACGCTGACTGCCGAGGCCATTGCCGGAGGAGATAGCGTCCCTGCAGCGGCAGAAATTTTTCTGAAGGTGCTTCGCGGAGAGGGTACCGAAGCCCAACACCAGGTGGTTTGCGCCAATGCCGCTTTGGCCATCGCTACCAAACTGGATTGTGACCTAAATACAGCCTATCAGAAAGCAGAAAACGCATTGGCCAATGGACACGCCTTAAAAGCTTTTGAAACCCTTCAAAAATTGAGTGCTTCATGAATATCTTAGACCAAATTGTCGCTGACAAGCGATTGGAAGTGGCACATAGAGAAAAGCTCTTTCCCATATCCTATTGGGAACAATCACCCCTATTTGAAAGACCAACCCACTCTCTTAAAGCCCAACTGAAGGCTGACAAGATAGGAATCATTGCCGAACACAAACGCCGTTCGCCTTCCAAGGCAGTAATCAAACAGACAGAAAGTGTGGCCCATGTAGCGACAGCATATACTGAGGCAGGCGCTTCCGGGCTATCTATATTAACCGATGGGAAATATTTTGGCGGTAGCTTGGATGATTTGGTACAGGCCAGAGCAGCAACAGACCTAGCCCTGCTGCGAAAAGAATTTATTGTGGCACCCTATCAACTGATCGAGGCCAAAGCCCATGGGGCTGATGTTGTTTTACTCATTGCTGCTGTTCTGAGCAAGAAAGAAATACAAACCCTATCGGTACAGGCACAAGACCTTCAACTGGAAGTTCTCTTAGAGGTACACAATCAGGAGGAATTGGACAAAGCACTCATGCCCAGTTTAGACCTGATTGGCGTTAACAATCGAAACTTAAAAACCTTTGCGGTTGGGTTAGAAACCAGTATGGAATTGGCGCCATACATACCCGATGAGTTTGTAAAGGTCTCGGAAAGTGGAATTAGCGATCCCACAGCAGTTCGGAACTTACACAGCTATGGATATCAGGGTTTTCTGATCGGAGAACACTTTATGAAAGGGGCAGATATCCAAAGGGAAACCGCAAAATTTATAGCAGCATGTCGGGCATCAAACTAAAAGTATGTGGCATGCGCAGTCCGGAAAACATCCGAGGACTCTGCGCGGTGGCACCAGCCTATATGGGCATGATTTTTTGGCCGGGCTCTACACGGTACCTGAGTACAGCCGTTGATCGGCAACAAGAACCCTTTCAGCGGGTGGGTGTTTTTGTGGATGCACCCGTCCGAGACATACGCGCTACCATTGAACAGCACCAGCTGGACTTGTTGCAACTGCATGGTGATGAAACACCAGAAATCTGTGCGCAATTAAAGACCATTCGCCCCGTTATCAAGGCTTTTTCAGTGGGGCCTGCCTTTGATTTTGATCAACTTCATGCGTACGAACAGGCTTGTGATTACTTTTTATTTGACACCAAAGGCCCCTTACCAGGCGGCAATGGACAAGGTTTTGACTGGACCTTACTTCAAGGCTATCCCTCAAAGAAACCATTTTTTCTCAGTGGTGGCATTGGCCCAAACGCCATAGATGCCATTCGAGAACTTTTAAAAAGTGATTTGCCCCTCCATGCTATTGATGTAAATAGTAAATTTGAAACCGCACCAGCAGTAAAAGACTTGCTGCTGCTCCAATCATTTAAAAACGCTTGTGATGCTTTATAATGTAGATGAAAAAGGATATTATGGAGATTTTGGTGGCGCCTATATCCCCGAAATGCTCTATCCCAATATTGAAGAATTGCGCGAAAATTACAAAACCCTAACCGCAACGACCGAATTCCAGGAAGCATTTCAGCAGTTGCTCCGCGACTATGTGGGGCGCCCTACCCCCTTGTATTATGCCAGCCGTTTGTCTGAAAAATACGAGACCAAAATTTACCTCAAACGGGAGGATTTGTGCCATACGGGTGCCCATAAAGTCAACAACACCATCGGGCAAATTCTCCTGGCCCAAAAACTGGGTAAAAACCGTATTATTGCCGAAACGGGTGCCGGTCAACACGGCGTCGCAACGGCCACAGTCTGTGCTTTGATGGGCATTGAATGTGTGGTCTATATGGGGGAACTCGACATCCAGCGACAGGCACCCAATGTGGCCCGGATGAAAATGTTGGGGGCTGAAGTTCGACCGGCACAATCGGGCAGTAAAACCCTTAAAGATGCCACCAATGAGGCCATCCGCGACTGGATCAACAATCCTTTGGACACCCATTATATCATTGGCTCCGTGGTTGGCCCCCATCCCTACCCAGATATGGTGTCGCGTTTTCAATCCGTCATCAGTGAAGAAACCAAAACCCAGTTGCAAGCGGTCGAAGGCCGAGACTATCCTGACCACCTTATTGCCTGTGTGGGAGGCGGCAGTAACGCTGCGGGACTGTATTACCACTACCTTGACGATGCCCGAGTGAATATCATAGCCGTGGAAGCTGCAGGCAAAGGGATCGACAGTGGAGAAAGTGCCGCTACTTCCGCCCTGGGGCGTGAAGGTATTATCCATGGGAGTAAAACCCTATTGATGCAAACAGATGACGGTCAAATCACGGAACCCTATTCTATTTCAGCAGGTTTGGATTATCCAGGTGTGGGACCCATGCACGCCCATTTGTTTCGCTCCCAGCGGGCTGAATTTGTTTCCATTCCCGACGCCGAGGCCATGGACTGGGGTTTGACCCTTTCCCAAATGGAAGGTATCATCCCTGCAATTGAAACGGCGCATGCCTTTGCAGTGCTCGATGTGCGCCAGTTTAAACCCGATGATGTTTTGGTGTTTAATTGTTCCGGCAGGGGCGACAAAGACCTCAACACCTATATAGATTATTTCAAGCTCTGATGAATCGAATAGACCAAGCCTTTGCTAGAGGCAAGAAATTACTCTCCATTTATTTTTCCGCGGGACACCCCCAGTTGGAAGATACCGTTCCCATTCTCAAACAATTGCAAGCCAGTGGGGTGGACATGATCGAGATCGGACTGCCCTTTAGTGATCCTTTGGCCGATGGCCCAACCATCCAGGAAAGTGCCACCCAGGCACTGCGCAATGGAATGACAACCCACAAACTGTTTGAGCAATTGCAGGATGTCAGACAACATATCGATATCCCTTTGATCCTAATGGGGTATTTTAACCCCATGCTTCAATATGGGATGGAAGCCTTTTGCGAGCGCTGCGCGGCCGTTGGCATCGACGGGCTGATCATACCCGATTTGCCCATTGACGTCTTTGAAAAAGAATATAAAGCCCTTTTTGACAAACACGGTTTGTATGCCATTTTCTTGATTACCCCACAAACCCGTGATACTCGAATCCGTTATATCGACAGGGTTTCAAAAGGTTTTATTTATATGGTGAGTAGTGCCCGTGTCACCGGTGCCCAATCCGACTTTGGAGCCGCCCAAACGGCCTATTTCCAACGGATTGCGGAACTGCAACTGAACACCCCCCAAATCGTGGGTTTTGGCATCAGCAATGCGGCTACCTATCAAGCAGCCACCCAACACGCACAAGGTGCTATTATTGGGTCGGCCTTTATTCAATTTTTAAAAGAAAAGGGCGTTTCTTGCATTCCAGAGTTTATTGAACAAATCCGATGATACGGTATGCGCGCAGCTTTGTAAGCCAGACTTAAAACCCTGTCGATTGTATTCGTGCGCGCCACGGAAGCGCACCTTGCACTTTCGACCTAATTTTTTGCTTCTTTTTGCGTCAAGAAAAAAGGAAGAAGGAAGCTGTTTATTATGCGGCATACCGCGCACGTACCACAGACGCACGCTAGTGGTACCCCTTTACGTTCTTACTTATTCTTCTCTGATCTATCGATGCGTATTACGATAAAACTACCGACAAGGGCGAGAACAATGGCGAACAGACAGACGTACACAAAACCCATAGTATTTATGTTTTAGTTGATAGATAAAGTCCTGTCCATAAAGTCACTATCACAGCTAATAAACCGACTATTATACTAAGGTCTTTTTCATCAGGGTCAAAAATATTGCTCAAAACGACACCGGCAAAAATCAATTTTGACACATCCAGCAGATAGCCTCCGAGTACTTTTTTCATGGTGTTAGATTTTGAGCCGTGATGGAGCGTATCCTCCTATCATGACACCAAATATATAGAATATTTTTTTGTGTTATTCC
>JBMHCG010000016.1:0-4199 GCA_049890035.1 Flavobacteriaceae bacterium
TGAGGTGTATTTGGACACCACGGATGCGTCAACCGTAGCTACGGTAGTGACCTATTTTGGTGAAACGACAGAAATCGAGCTTCCTGCCGAAAAAGGGTTTACCTATTACTGGAAAGTTATTGCCATTGATGCGGATAATAACAAAGCCAGCTCTGGGGTGTATACCTTTATCACCCAATAGAGAAAAAAGTGGAGTCGGCGGGAATCGAACCCGCGTCCAAACAAGCAATAAAAAGGCTTTCTACACGCTTAGTTTTCTCTGGATTGTCGGGAAGCAACTGATAGAAAACAATCCATTGCAACCGTAGTGCCTGTGATTGAAAAATTTTTGCGGCACCCAAAAATTTCGATGTTGACTTTCATGGTGCCTCTGTTTAGATCGCCGTCAACAAGGGCTATCTAGAGACATCCAGCTTTCCGACCTCGTCGGACTGGGCTATGACTTACTATAATTCAGTCGATTAAGCAGCTAGAGCGTAGTTATTTTCGCCATTTAAAAAGGTGAATCCCAGATTTACGAGTGGTGATTCCTGACTCGACATGCTTACATTTTCGATTGATCTTGCTGTCAAAACCAGTCGACCCCATTATTTCAAAGAACACGCTTTTTGAGCGTTTGTTGCAAAATTACAAATAATTTAAAAGCCTTGAACGGTAGCGCGTATGGCAACCAATCGTTCAAGCAACCCTTCTAGCTGATCCAGGGGCAACATATTGGCACCATCGCTCAATGCCTGACTGGGATCAGGATGGGTTTCTATAAACAACCCATCTACATGATTGACAACAGCAGCGCGAGCAATAGTTTCGATCAATTGTGGGCGTCCGCCTGTTACACCAGAACTTTGATTGGGCTGCTGTAGCGAATGGGTAACATCCATAACAGTAGGTGCCAATTCTTGAAGTACAGGAAGGCCTCTAAAATCAACAATCAAATCGGTGTATCCAAATTGTGTGCCACGATCTGTAAGCCAAACATTTTGATTGCCACTGTCTGTAACTTTCTGAACGGCAAACCGCATGCTTTCTGGGCTCATAAATTGCCCTTTCTTTAAGTTTACGGTTTTCCCTGTTTGTGCTGCAGCGACAACCAAATCCGTTTGACGGACCAAAAAAGCAGGAATTTGCAGGATATCTACATATTCTGCGGCTTTTTGAGCATCCCCAGCTTCATGTATATCGGTTAGGGTAGGAATCTGAAAGGTAGTACCTACTTTTTTTAAAATACCAAGTGCAGCGGTATCCCCAATACCCGTAAAACTGTCAATACGGCTGCGATTTGCTTTTTTAAAACTCCCTTTAAAGACATACGGAATATCCAAACGTGAACAAATTTTAAGAATGTGCTCGGCAATTTTCAACGCCAGAGCTTCACTTTCTATAGCACAAGGACCGGCGATCAGAAAGAAATTTTTGGTGTTTTGTTCTACTTTGTGATTGGGATGCATTTTTGATTTTTTTTCAAAGGTAACATTTTCCATTTCCTTAAGGAATAGACCTATCTTTGCGCCAATTCAAAGAGAATGAAAGATATTCGAAACATAGCCATTATTGCACACGTAGATCACGGAAAAACCACTTTAGTCGACAAGATTATGCACCATTGTGAACTCTTTCGAACCAATGAAAATAAGGGTGAGTTGATCTTAGACAATAATGATATAGAACGCGAACGAGGCATTACCATTTTATCCAAAAATATTTCAGTAACCTATAAGGATACCAAGATTAATATAATAGACACCCCTGGGCACGCTGATTTTGGAGGTGAAGTGGAGCGGGTACTCAATATGGCGGATGGGGTTTTGTTATTGGTGGATGCTTTTGAAGGGCCAATGCCGCAAACTCGTTTTGTACTCCAAAAAGCCATTGATCTGGAATTAAAACCCATTGTAGTAGTTAACAAAGTCGACAAAGAAAATTGTACTCCCGATACGGTTCATGAAGCTGTTTTTGACCTGATGTTTGAATTGGGAGCAGCAGAATGGCAACTGGATTTTCCCACCGTGTATGGGTCAGCAAAAAACAATTGGATGAGCCATGACTGGAAACAACAAACAGACTCAGTAGCACCTTTGTTAGACATGGTTTTAAAGCATGTGCCCGAGCCTAAGGTTACAGAAGGAACTACTCAAATGTTGATTACTTCTCTTGATTTTTCTGCTTATACGGGGCGTATTGCCATTGGACGATTACAACGAGGAAGTTTACAAGCTGGTATGCCCGTTACTTTGGTCAATCGCCACGGTGAAAATAGTAAGCAGCGTATTAAAGAACTCAATCTATTTGACGGTTTGGGTCGGGTGAAAGTTGATGAAGTTCAAGCTGGGGATATTTGTGCGGTTATTGGCCTGGAACAGTTTGAAATTGGCGACACCATTGCAGATGCAGAAGCTCCTGAAGCCTTACCAACCATTGCCATTGACGAACCCACTATGAGTATGCTTTTCACTATAAACGATTCGCCCTTTTTTGGGAAAGATGGAAAGTTTGTCACCTCGCGTCATATTAAGGATCGTTTGGAAAAAGAACTGGAGCGCAACTTGGCCATGCGATTGGAAGAAACCAGTGCAGCCGATAAATTTATTGTCTACGGCCGTGGGGTATTGCACTTATCGGTGCTTATTGAAACCATGCGTCGTGAAGGCTATGAATTACAAATCGGACAACCACAGGTTATCATTAAAGAAATTGAGGGAAAAAAACACGAACCCATAGAGGAATTGACTATTGATTTACCAGAAGAAGTATCCGGAAAAGCTATTGAAATGGTAACCCTTCGAAAAGGAGAGATGCTCAGTATGACCCCAAAAGGGGAGCGCATGGTATGTGAGTTTATTATTCCGTCTCGTGGGATCATTGGCCTGCGGAATCAACTGCTTACCGCTACAGCAGGGGAAGCGATAATGAATCATCGCTTCAAGGAATTTGCCCCACTCAAAGGCGACATTCCAGGGCGTATCAATGGTTCCATGATTTCAATGGAAAACGGCCATGCAATTCCCTATTCCTTAGACAAATTGCAAGACCGTGGTAAGTTTTTTGTCGCTCCCAACGAAGATGTTTATACCGGACAGGTCATTGGTGAAAATTCAAGAGGCGATGATTTGGTAGTCAATGTAACAAAAACCAAAAAACTCTCCAATGTACGTGCCGCTGGTTCCGATGATAAAGTCAAATTGGCACCGCCGATTAAGTTTTCCCTGGAAGAGGCTTTGGAATATATTCAGGACGATGAATATGTCGAAGTTACTCCGAATCACTTGCGTTTACGAAAGGTGTACTTAGACGAAAATGAGCGTAAGCGCAGGGCTTCAAAAGGCTAGGATTGTTTTATTGTTTACACGATAGCCCGATAGGATAAATCGATTTTTTTCAGGAATCAAGCATTGATTTGTTAAAATATCATAATTCGTTTTTGGCAAGAATATTTAAATATATTGGCTATTTCACGGTCTATAAAACCATTCACACCAGCTATCATTCCTCCAGTCATGCCTGTGAATAAGATCAATACATATGGATTGCCATTTAGTGGGAAAAACCTAGCTTTTTTTTAAGCCAAGATAAAGTCGTTGGTGCCACTGAATACATAACTGTATGTGCTCCAGTACATCAAAACGGCCAAAAATGGTACCCAAAACACTACCTTCGTATATTCATTTTTAATGAATTTTGATAAAACCTTATATATCATAGGAAAAGATGTATGTTTAAGGATTAATGAATTTTTAAAAAGCGAATGTGATGTGCCCCAACGGACCCGGCTATGGCAAGTAAAGTAAATGGGAAGCGAGGTTTTACAGCAGTTTAGATTAATTAAGATTT
Source organism: Flavobacteriaceae bacterium (assembly GCA_049890035.1). Taxonomy (GTDB): domain Bacteria; phylum Bacteroidota; class Bacteroidia; order Flavobacteriales; family Flavobacteriaceae; genus UBA11891. The sequence continues at coordinate 3,829 of JBMHCG010000016.1, forward strand.
TCCAATATCGGGAACAATGGTTGAAGCAGCAAGGCCTTTATTTGCTATAGCCATTGTTAGCCACTGAATTTTAAAGTTTTTTTTTCATTGCAATAAATTCGAAATTTTCTTTTCCAATTTGAAAATCGTGATTACCGATTTTTTCAAACCCGTTTTTTTTGTAAAAATTTATTGCTCTCACGTTGCTGTTAAGCACGGAAAGCCAGACTTTATTAAAATTCAATTCCTTTGCTTTTTTTAATAGAAGATCTTGTAATTCAAATCCAATTTTCATTGACAGAAAGTCTTTCAAAACGTAGATTTTCTGAAGTTGGCAAACGTCCTTTGATTCAATAAATTCTGAATTGGAATATAGTTTAAGTTTTGCATAT
>JBMHCG010000017.1:0-41071 GCA_049890035.1 Flavobacteriaceae bacterium
TAGAGTTGTACATTGACATTCCTTATTTGTAGCGCAAGATAAAATAAAAAAACACCCTGCTAAAAACAGGGTGTGGGATAATTACACAATAAAATAAACCAATTAAACAAAATTCATGTAATTATATATGTTGACTTTGGCCTTGAGGTCGAACAGAAGACTGTATAGACCAAAAAAAGTTCGGTTGATGTATATAAAATGTTCAGATCCGCGATTACCATTCATTTTTCGCCACTCTTTGTCCTGGGTGAATGCTTCACTTAGCGAAGCAATTTCATTCCAAAATTCTACATTTGAAAAATCAAAGGTATCGGAGTGAAACGGTCGTGTAAAGAGCGTCAGCATTTGATGAAAAAGTGTTGTGAAAAAAGCTACCTCTTTGGGTCCATCCGTAGGGATTAGGATCTCCAATGCTCTTAGTATGCGTTCAAAAACAACGGGATCATTTAAATTTGCTGGCTTGGAAAGCTCAAAATACGGACTATAAAAAGATTCTGGAATTTGTTTGATACAACCAAAATCCAAAGCAACAAGCTCGTTTTTGGGTGATACTAAAAAGTTTCCTGGGTGCGGATCGGCATGCACTTTTTTCAATACGTGCATTTGGAACATGTAGAAATCCCATAAAGTTTGTCCTAATAATTGATTGGTAGCGGGATCTGTGTCAACGGTTTGGGTGTATTCGGAAAGGTGAATGCCCTCCATCCAATCCATTGTGAGTATCCGTTTGCAAGACCATTCAGAATAATAAGAAGGAAAATCAATATTGGGTAATGCAGCGCATTCCCGAGTAATCTGTTGGGATTGTTGCAACTCCAATTCATAGTCTGTTTCTTCTAATAATTTGTTTTCTACTTCGTCAAAAAATTTATCAACATCCTGTCCTTGTAGATTGAACATGCGAATAGCAACGGGTTTGACGATACTCAAGTCAGAGCCGATACTGTTTGCTACTCCAGGGTATTGGATTTTCACAGCAAGTTTTTTCCCATTCTTTGTTGCCTGATGTACCTGACCGATACTGGCAGCATTCACCGATTGAGTAGCAAACGTATCAAAAATGACCCCTGGGTCAGCTCCTAAATTTTTACGAATTAGTTGTTTGACCAATGGGGCCGAAAGAGGAGGTACTGAAAATTGAGCCAAACTAAATTGTTCGACATAGGCACGGGGAAGCATATTTTTTTCCATGCTCAGCATTTGTGCCATTTTGAGGGCACTTCCTTTCAAGCTCTTTAATCCATCATAAATATCTTTAGCATTCTCCGCATCCAACTGCTCTTTGGAAACCTCTTTATTCAGTGCTTTCCCTCCATAGTATTTGAGGTAATTCCCACCCACCTTCACGCCTGTAGCAACCAATTTGGTGGCTCTTTCTATTTTATTGGTTGGTATGTAGTCAAGTGTTTTCACCTATGCACCTGCAAATTTTTCTTTCCACAAGAATTTTCCGAAATCCACTATCGAATCCAAAGGGGTATTGTCAAACACATCAAAAGCCGTATGAACAGATTTTTCAATAGCTGCATCTGTTTTCTCGAAACTTTCCGAACGGTCATCGATCCAAAACTTAATCAGGAACAGAAGTTGCAACCATGCTGCTTCTGAAAATATTTGTGGTGGGTGTTGCTGCCACCGATTGCTTTTATCGGCGTTTCCCTGTTCGATTAAATCTGTAGCAAATGCTTTGAAATGGCGACGCAAACCTTTGAGATAAATCAAATCTTGAAGGCTCTTTTTTTCGTTATTAAGAGCAAATAAAACATAGGAGCGGTTGAGTAAAAGCACTTCAAAAAAAGTAAAATAAAAACTGAGTAATTTTTCTTTCCTGGTGGCCTTTTTGTATCCCTTATCCGAATCCAGAACAGCCATCGCATTACTGAAAAAGACTTCCCAAATAGATTCGCGCACGGCATCGAGAGAGGCAAAGGCACTGTAAAAATCCTTTTCTTCCAGCTCGGCTGCCTTACAAAACTTGTAAACGGACTTCGGATACTGTTCGTATTCCAACACCTGATCGGTGTATTGTTCAAGTATTTTAGCCTGTAATTCTTTCTTATCCATTGGTTGGTTTATTTTACTGCAAAAATACAAACGTTTAATTGTTTTTGAATTTTTTTAAACAATAATTTTCTGTTAAAATATAAGTGTCAATCTGTCATTCATACAGCTTTGGTATTTTTTTTGACCATAGTCCTTCAAAAAATAATACAATGTCAAAAGGCAAAATCAATGTAGCGGTTGAAAACATATTCCCGCTCATCAAAAAATTCTTGTACAGCGATCATGAAATCTTCCTACGTGAACTGATTTCCAATGCAACAGACGCCACCAACAAGCTGAAACATCTCAGTAGCTTGGGGGAAGTCAAAGGGGATCTGGGTGATTTAACCTTGGAAGTCAAAATTGATAGCAAAGGAAAAAAGCTACACATTATTGATAAAGGTGTCGGTATGACAGCCGAAGAAGTCAATAAATACATCAACGAGGTAGCCTTCTCTGGAGCAGAAGAATTTTTAGAAAAATATAAGGAAAGTGCCAAAGACTCAGGCATCATCGGCCACTTTGGACTCGGTTTTTACTCCGCTTTTATGGTTGCCAAAGAAGTGGAGATTATCACCAAGTCCTATAAAGAGGAGGCGGCAGCCCATTGGGTATGTGATGGATCGCCCGAATATGAACTCAAGGAAGCAGACAAAACCGATCGTGGGACTGAAATCATTTTGCATATCGACAAAGATTCCAAGGAATTTTTGGAAGAAGCACGTATTCGTGAATTGTTGACCAAGTACAACAAATTCATGCCCATCCCCATCAAATTTGGTACCCGTGAAGAAACACTTCCCCTTCCAGAAGATGCGGCAGAAGACGACAAACCCGAAACCAAAACGGTAGACAATATCATCAACAACTCAGAACCCGCTTGGACCAAAGCCCCAGCAGATTTGAAGGAGGAGGATTATAAAGATTTTTACAGAGAATTGTATCCAATGCAATTCGAAGAGCCTTTATTCCATATCCATTTGAATGTTGATTATCCTTTCAATCTAACTGGGATTCTTTATTTTCCGAAACTAAACAATGATCTCAACATTCAAAAAGATCGTATTCAACTCTATCAAAATCAAGTCTTTGTAACGGATAATGTAGAAGGAATTGTTCCTGAATTTTTAACCCTCCTCCGAGGTGTGATAGATTCTCCTGATATCCCACTGAACGTATCCAGAAGCTATCTACAAGCGGATGGGGCAGTTAAAAAAATCAGTAACTATATCACACGGAAAGTTGCCGATAAACTCAACAGTTTGTACAAAAAAGACCGTACCGCTTTTGAGGAAAAGTGGAATGACATAAAAGTAGTCATTGAATATGGGATGTTGAGTGAAGACAAGTTTTTTGAAAAAGCAGACAAGTTTGCACTATATCCTACGACCGATGGAGCATTTTTCACCTTCGAAGAATTGCAAGAAAAATTAAAAGACAATCAAACGGACAAGGATGATAAACTCGTTTTATTATATGCGTCCAAAGTTGATGAACAACACAGTTACATTCAGGCTGCAAAAGACAAAGGGTATACGGTATTGTTGCTGGATTCTCCCATTGTAAGTCATTTGATTCAAAAGCTGGAGAGCGAAAAAGAAAATATTAGTTTTGCTCGAGTAGACGGCGATGCCATTGAAAACCTTATCAAAAAAGAGGAGGCTACTGTTTCCAAGTTATCCGATGAAGAAAAGGATAAACTGAAGCCACTGATCGAAGAAGTAATTACCGATAAGCAGTATACGATTCAACTAGAGGCTATGGATAGTAACAGTCTACCTTTTGTACTAACCCAACCAGAATTTATGCGCCGAATGAAAGAAATGCAACAAACAGGTGGCGGAATGATGGGTAGCTTTCCTGAGATGTATACGCTATTAGTGAATACAAACCACGCCTTGGTAGGTCAAATTCTAACCACTCGAACAGCCAAAAAGAGAGCGCGTTTGATACAACAAGCTTTGGATTTGGCTCGTTTGTCACAGAATCTACTTAAGGGAGAGGAATTGACTTCTTTTATCCAAAGAAGTTTAGACCTCATCAAATAGTTTTACTCTTTCTGATCGCAGCCAGAAAAATCAATTGGTACTGTTTGAGAGCGCACGTATTCCATCAAATATTCGGCTGTTGTCAATGGAAAACTGTACGTTGGTGGTGAAGTAAAAGAAGCTGAATTGGTATTGGTAATGTAGTCATTCAAAGCGAAACTGAGGGGCATAGACGCTGATAGCGGCTGCCCCTCGGCATCCACCAGTCGATAGCCATCCTGCTGCTTTTCCAATACATAGGCTGAATCGTAGGAAAAAGAAGCCCGATAGTTGGAGAAAAACACCTCAATCTCAGCGACAGTCATTTCATAAGTATCTATTCCGTTTCCAAAAGGATCGATACTGTAGATCGAAAAAGGGGTAATATCACCTTGATGTAAATCATTACGAACACCCCCCGAATTTTGAATAACCAAGTCTGCTTGTGTTTGATTCCGTATAGCATTGACATAAAAACAAGCTGTTTCGGTGCGGTTGTGTTCGTGGGCGGACTGCCCCAGTACCTCAAAAAACTCTGGGGCTTGATTATAGGATGAAATTTTATTGTTGATCGCTGTGTTTTCTGTAAGGCTAGTGTCCAAATCAATACTCGAAAACGAACTGGATTGGAGCACTCCGTTTTTCAAGGTTAATACCGTTTTACCAAGCGTTTCAAGATATTTCCCTGACATGACCATAAGACCATTGGGTTGTTGTTTGCCATAAATCTGATTGGTATGCCCTCCAATTACAACATCAATAGCAGGGTAGGAATTCAACAAGGCAGCATCTTGATCTTCCCCTTGGTGAGTAAGAGCGATCAACACAGCTGCATTTTGAGCGGCTTTGTAATCCGTGTAAGAAGCAAATACTTCGATTCCATCTTGAAAGTCCAATCCACTTATTTTTTTAGGATGGGTTAGGGGTTTTTTTTGAGGACTACTGGTCTCAACAATTCCAACAAAAGCTACTCGAAAACCATTTTTTTCAAGGGTAACCGCCCCCGGTACAGTCGCCAAAGCTCCCGTCCCTCCTCTCATGTTTGCACAAAGAAAAGGAAACTTTGCTTGGGTGATGCGATTGGATAAAGCTTCTTGGCCATAGTCAAATTCATGGTTTCCCAAAACACTTACATCCATTTCCAGATCATTGAGCAGATCTATGATGGGATATCCTTTTTCAGTATAAAAATCTACGATAGGATTTCCCGAAAATAAATCCCCAGCACTGACAAAAAAAACAGCCTCATAGTTTTCTTTCGCTGCATCTAAAATCGGTTTGATTTTAGAAAAATTATTCAAGCGTCCGTGTGGATCGTTTATTGAAAAGATTGCTATTTGTTGAGTTGTTGTTTGTAACTCTTCCTTATTCGGACTGGTGCAATTACTTACCCAAAAAATGAGCAACCAAACAAACCATTTTTTTTTGATCGATAGCATGGGTTTTTATGAAATTTGAATCTTTGCTTACAACTTTAATGATTTTTATAAGATCCGTATCGTTTTATTAAAATTTTAACGATAACAAAAAGTGAAATTAGCTATTTTAGAGACATGTCCTCGGAAAAAATGAATACTATTTTGTTCTGGTTTGCTTGCTTGTTACTAGTATTTATTGGCATCATGAATATCGTATGGGTGCATTCGTTACCGGGAATGCTTTATTTAAGTGCAGTCCTTGTATTGAACCCTGCGATACATAAATGGCTGACTCATAAATGGGCATTAGAAATCTCAACAACGTTCCGTTGGTTTCTTTTTCTACTAATTTTTTGGATGACTTTAGGTGTCGGTGATCTTATGGAATTGTTTGAGGGTTATTGGCTACGTGGTGAAAAATTTTGGCGAATACATTAGAAAAAATGAAAATAAAACGATGGCTATTTCGACTTGTTTCTTTGTGGAGTCTTCTTCTGATACCCTTCATTGGGGGCTTTATATCACAAGAAATTCAGTGGGGGGTTTTGGACTATGGAGTTGCCGCTAGCTTGCTTGGAATGGGTCTTTTGATGATTGAAATACTTCAGCTTACCCAACTATCAAAAAAATGGAAGGGATTGTTTATGTCCCTTTGGCTTATCTTTCTCTTTCTACTCTGGGCCGAATTGGCCGTTGGACTTTTTGGGAGTCCAATTGCAGGAAGCTAACTTTGTCTCATGACAAATGAGGAAAGAAAAAACCATTGGGAACATATTTACCATTCCAAAACCTTTGAGGCATGTAGTTGGTATCAGGATATACCTGAATTCTCTTTGAATCAAATCAAAAAATATGCAGCTATCAAAACCCCTATTATAGATGTAGGTGGGGGGGAAAGCAAATTAACTGAAAAACTCTTCCAACAAGGTTTTCAAGATTTAACGGTACTGGATATCTCCCAAAAAGCAATAGAAAAAGCACAAAAAAGAATGAGGGGTAACGTTAGCAAAGTACAATGGATTCTATCCGATATTACAACTTTTCAAACGGATAAAAATTACGGTCTATGGCATGACCGAGCCGCTTTTCATTTCTTAACGCAACAAAATGACATTGCTACCTACATTGACATTGCTAGTGAACGAATTGTTATCGGTGGCTATCTTGTCATCGGTACCTTCTCAAAAACAGGGCCAAACCGTTGTAGTGGCATTGATGTAAAACAATATGATGCGCCATCACTAGCCAGATGTTTTAAAAAGTCATTTACATTGGTTCATCATCAAGAGATGCTCCATACAACTCCTTTTGATACCCAACAAGCTTTTTGTTTTTGTATTCTCCAACGCAACTAAAAGAATCATGCAAGAACTTTTTGCTCCCCAAGGAGCCCCCTGGAAACCAGAACTACCAGATGCGGAACTGCTCTATTATCCCAATTTTTGGGATGTACAAACAGCCCAAACCCTATTCGAAGAATTATACAATCAAACCCCTTGGCAACACGATCCGATTACTGTTTTTGGTAAAACTTACATGCAGCCCCGTTTAACGGCACTTTACGGTGAAAATACCCAACCGTATAGCTATTCAGGAATTGTAATGCATCCCCATCCGATGACAGTTACCTTAAAAAATATACTCAGTTCCTTACAAACTGCTGATTCACACCCTTACAATACAGTGTTATTAAACCTTTATCGCGATGGCAGAGACAGCAATGGCTGGCATGCTGATGATGAAAAAGAATTGGGTCCTAACCCAAGAATAGCCTCGGTCAGTTTGGGTGAAGAGCGCTATTTCCATTTCAAACATCGAACCAAAAAATCAGAGCGATACAAACTTCTACTCAAGGCGGGAAGTCTTTTAATTATGGGAGGAACTATGCAAAAATATTGGGTGCATCAAATAGCAAAAACAGCTCGTCCCAAAGAACCTCGTATCAACCTAACTTTTCGAAAACTCATTTAAAAATAGTATTCAACAAAGCGGCTAACCGAAGTCCTCCTTTCTGCAGTTGTTCACGGACTATGTTCATATATCGATAGCGGTAACCATAACCCAAATTTTGATCTTTCTGAGTATGCGCGTAAATATCGAAAGTAATTTGTCGTGTTTCCTGTATCCAATTTGCAATGGATCCCTTTTGAATGTTCTCGATTTGAGTATGGCTCAATGAAGCTCTGTTTTGAGTTATTTCGGAATAACTCATCTGATAACTATCAATTAATTGACTGTCCCATACACGATGCAAATTGCTTTTTCGTCCAAACCATTTAACCCAAAAACGGTTTCCTCCTCGATCCTCGGACTTCCCAATGTGTAGCGGTTGATGCAAGTCACCCACCAAGTGAACTAGTAATTTTAAATAAAAAGCCCGCGCTTCTTTAGGATTTCTTGGATTTTTTAGTTGTTTTAGGCAATAGGTGATTCCTTGTGCCAAATCTCCTTTGGTACTTGTAGCTTGTCCCGCGTAGGTTTCGGTAAATGGAATATTAATATAGTGCCAGGGTTTGTAGGCATCGTATAAACTATCCGACTTAATTTCATCGGCGTAAGTCGAAACCAACGCCAATGATTGCCCATCCAAAAGTTGATTGATTTGTTTTCTTGCGGTTCGGGTTAGATGAGCGTCTGCAATGGCACCAACTACTCGATGGCCTGTTTGTCCCCAATCAGCAGCAAGTGTTCCACTCAATACAACAGAAAAAACATAAGAGAATAAATAATGGAAAAGCATGTCGTTTTTTTTCGCCAATGTAGTTTTAATTCTCTAACATTCGGTAACTTGCAAATCAAAAAATTCATTGATCTCAAAATTTAAATTGACATTGGGATGCTGTTTGTATTCCCTTGTAACGCTACATGCACAAACCAAGTCTTTTCCAAGTCTTAATGTAAAATATACCGAAGAACCGATTCGTATTGATGGAATCGCAGACGAAGGAGTGTGGAATACTGCCGAATCGGCAGACGGTTTTTGGCAATATTTCCCTACCGATAGCATCCGGGCAAAGCTCCCAACGATCTTCAAAATCCTCAATGATGAAAAGCACATCTATCTTTACATCAAGGCAAACTACACTGGAAAAGACTTTGTAATACCTTCTCTAAGAAGAGATTTTTCAGGTCGTGGCAATGACAATATAGCCTTTCATTTTGATCCATTCAATGATCGTACTAACTCATTTTTCTTTGGCACCAATCCCTTGGGCGTACAACGAGAAGTTTTGATATCAGGAGGTGGAAACAATTTCCAACGCAATAGCAACTCGAGCTGGGACATCAAATGGGAAACTGAAACCAAAATCTATGATGGCTATACAATCACTGAGGCCAAAATCCCCTTGGCCTTTTTAAACTACCCCGATGGGGGAACCAAATGGGGATTTAACATGACCCGGCTGGACACGCAAACCAATGAAAGGAGTGTATGGAGCCCTGTACCCCAAAATCAAAACCCCATCAACCTGGCATTTATGGGGGACTTGGTGTTTGAAAAACCACTTCCCAAATCAAAGGTGCCTTGGGCATTTATCCCCTTTTTAGCGGGTATTACGGCCAATGATTTTGACAATGAAAATCAATTTACATCCTTGAGTTTTGGAGGAGACGTCAAAGTTCCCATCAATAACGGATTAAATTTAGATCTGACATTCAATCCCGATTTTTCGCAAGTTGAAGTTGACGATCAGGTCATCAACCTTACCCGCTTTGAAGTACGCCTTCCAGAAAAACGACAGTTTTTTATTCAAAATGCAGATTTGTTTTCCAATTTTGGAAGTAGCTACAATGCCCAACCCTTCTTTTCCAGACGCATTGGTGTAGCACAAGACAAGGATGGAAATACCATTCAAAATAGAATTATCGCTGGGGCACGGCTGAGTGGAAAACTCAATCCGAATTTGCGTATTGGTTTCCTAAACATGCAAACCGAAGCAGATGTGGCCAATGAAATACCCGCCAACAACAATACCGTATTTTCCATTCAGCAAAAAGTATTTTCGCGCTCAAACGTGAGTTTTATCTTTGTCAACCGTCAAACCACGAGTGACTATGAGTTTGTATCCGAGGACGAACGCTACAATCGAGTGGCTGGATTGGATTATCAATTGGCATCCCAAGACAACAGTTGGACAGGACGGTTTTGGTTGCACCAATCGTTTGACAAAAGTATCCAAACAAGCAACAGAAGCTTTGGTATTCGCATCAACCGAAATACAAGAAACTATGAGTTTGTCGAATCGACGGGGGGAATCGGTGAAAATTACAATGCCGACTTAGGATTTGTCCGTCGAAAAGGAAACTTTCAAAACTACACCAAATATACTCGTAAATTTTATCCCAGGACGGGACCGATCAACACATGGAATATCGCCTTGCAAAGTTATACACTGTGGAAACCTAGCGACGATTTTCGAAGAACTGATGGTAGTTTCAATATTGAATCAGAAATCCAGTTTCGCAATCAAAGTCGTTTACAAATTGAAGCTCGAGACCGCTACGTATATTTGTATGATGCCTTCGATCCTACTGGCTTAAATGATAACAACCCTTTACCTGCGGCATCCGATTATCGCTATAAGTCAGTGGATATCAATTTTAATTCGGATCAAAGGAAACGATTCAATTATCGATTTGGACCGAATTTTGGAGAATTTTTTAATGGTGTCAAATACTCCTTGCGGAGTGATTTCAATTATCGCATACAGCCCTATTTTCAAGCTAGTTTGAAATTTAACTACGACCGAATCGCATTGGGTGATGGATACCCAAGTGCCGATTTGTTATTGGTCAGTCCCAAAGTTGATCTAACATTCACCAAATCAATTTTTTGGACCACTTTTGTACAATTCAGCTCCCAATCCGAAAATTTGGGTATTAATTCACGATTGCAATGGCGGTTTGCACCGCTCTCGGATCTGTATCTGGTGTATAATGACAATTACATTACAACAGATTCTTTTTTACCAAGATTGCGTACTTTTAACCTGAAACTTACCTATTGGTTGAATATATGACACTTCTGCCGTACGCTTGAAAAAGCAGAACTAGTAAGCCCTTATTCAATCAGTAAGATTAACCAATTGATAGCTGAACAGCAGCACCAAAACGACATCGAATGAAAAAAAAACTCCCACCAATCCTATTGCTTGGCTTAACTTTGTTAACGAGCACCCAATGTGATTCTACTCAAAAGGCTGGAAAAGGAGAAATGATAGTAACAGGTAATATTGAAGGACTCAGAAAAGGAACACTGTATCTACAAAAATTTATTGATACCCTTTTGACTAGCATTGATTCTGTTACCATCAAAGGGACACCTACCTTTTCATTTGTTACCAAAATAGAAAGTCCCGAATTGTACTATTTGTCACTAACCAAAGATGATGGCGATTCCCTTAAAGATCGTATCGCATTTTTTGGAGAGCCTGGGGAAATAGCTATTAATACACGTCTCAAAACTTTTGAAACCAGTGCTAAAGTAGTGGGGTCAGAAAATCAAAACCTCTATCGTGAATACCAGTCTTACATACGAAAATTCAACAACCAGCAATTGGATCTCTTGGAAGACTATCTTGATTTTCAACAGGCGCAAGAAATGATTCAAGCCGATTCCATTCAAAAAGCGATGGATAATCTTATCCGCCGGAAATATCTCTACGCCATCAATTTTGCTTCCAACCATGCGGATAAAGAAATTGCTCCTTTTATCGCTTTGGCAGAAGTCTTTGATGCCAATCTTACACTCTTAGATACGCTATCAAGCAGAATGACACCAGAGGTAGCAGATTCAAAATATGGGCGGAAATTGATTACCTATTTAGAAGAACGAAGAAAGGCAAAAGACAGTTCGTCATCGAACTAGCTAAGCTTTTTCATATCCGATTCGAGTTGCGCCAAACCTTTGTTTAGTTTTTCACGAATGGGTGCGAAAGCCTTTTTCCCTTTGTTCTTTGCCGCATTCACTTCGCTGATGAGTTCATCAAATAATTGTATGGCTGCGTCAATAAGTGGGTCTGTTTTTTGGGCATCAACATTGGGGTGATCCAATTCTACCACATAAATGTCTTCAATAAGCGCACCAATCGAATCATTGATGTCTTTTTTTAGTTGTTTTACACTTGACATAGAATCGTATTTTAATTAAAGGTAACAACTTTGTGGGGCTTAACCAACAGCGTGATCCTGTAAAGTTTTTAGTGCTTTGTAGATATGTTGAACCGGATTCAAGCCACTATGTGTCAAAACAAGTGTTCCCGATTGATCGAAAACAAAGGTGACACGGCGACTGAGGATACCAAAAAATTGCGGTTTTATTTTAAATGCTCTTTGAAGTGATTTATCTGCATCCGAAAGCAAGGGATACGGCAGTTGATAGTTTTCAGAAAATTTCCCATGACTGTTTAGAGAATCTGAACTTACTCCAATGACTTGGGCTCCATACTCCAAAAAATCAGCGTACTTGTCACGAAAAGAACATACTTCTGCTGTACAACCGGGGGTGAAATTTTTCGGATAAAAAAACAACACCAAGGGTTGTTTTCCAATAAATTGATCACTCGTAACACGATTTCCTGCTTGATCTACGCGATCAAAGCCAGGGAGTTTTTCTCCAACTGCTAGCATTAATTTCCGTTGTATTTTACAAAGTTCCTAGGGGTTTCATACAAGACTACTTCCAGTTCTTTATCAGCAGAAAGGTGGGGTCGAAGTTTGTTGTATATAACCACAACTATATTTTCTGCAGTTGGAATAAGCGATTGAAATTCGGGAACTTGAATATTCAGATTTTTATGGTCAAAGGCATCCTCGACTTCCGTTTTGATCAAATCTCTGAGTACTTTCATATCCATGACATAACCCGTTTCAGAATCTATTTCACCAGTCACATGAACAATTAAATCATAATTGTGTCCATGAAAATATTCATTGGAACATTTTCCGAAAACAGCTTCATTTTGGGTGGTATTCCAATCGGAACGGTGCAGTCTGTGTGCCGCATTGAAATGAGCTTTACGAGAGACGGTAACACGCATTAGGCAGGGGATTGAAGGGATTCGATATGACGATGAAAGCGATCAAAAATAATCTTAAACCATGCCGTATATTGATGGGGTTTGGTTTCCAATCCAAGAGCTATTTCATCCAAGGCGACCCAACGAAATGTGGCTACCTCATCAGGGTTGATAACAGGATCGGTGTTGGAATATCCCAAGAGGACATGATCAAATTCATGTTCTGTCAATCCGTTATCGAAAGGTGCTTTATAGATAAAACTAAAAAGTTCTTCCAAGTGCGTTTGCATTCCCATTTCTTCTTGAAGGCGCCGTTTCCCAGCTTCTTCTGTGGTTTCTCCCCAGCGTTGGTGACTGCAACAACTATTGGTCCACAAACCGGGTGAATGATACTTTTCCCAAGCACGTTGCTGCAATAGTAACTCCCCTTCATCATTTAAAATAAAAACGGAAAAGGCGCGGTGAAGTATAGCTTTTTGATGTGCCTCCATTTTTGGCATAGTACCCAAAGGCCGGTCTTCGGTATCAACGAGGATTACTTCTTCTTCTTTCATGCAATACAACAAAGGTACCGAAAAGTTAAACAAAATCCCAACGGCACGAAACCATCCATATGCTAAAATTTGGATATTTTTGCCAAAATTTTAAGTATGGGGTTTACAGAAGAATTGTTGCGTCGCCGAACGTTTGGCATCATTTCGCACCCGGATGCAGGAAAAACCACACTTACAGAAAAACTATTACTCTTTGGAGGTGCCATCCAAGAAGCGGGTGCTGTTAAATCCAATAAAATCAAAAAATCTGCGACCAGCGATTTTATGGAAATCGAGCGTCAACGCGGTATTTCAGTGGCTACTTCTGTGCTAGCGTTTAATTATCAAGGTAAAAAAATTAATATACTTGATACACCGGGACACAAAGACTTTGCCGAAGACACCTATCGAACACTCACCGCTGTAGATAGTGTTATTGTTGTCATTGACGTAGCCAAAGGAGTAGAAGAACAAACTGAAAAACTAGTTGAAGTTTGCCGTATGCGAAGCATTCCAATGATTGTTTTTATCAACAAACTCGATCGGGAGGGAAAAGATGCCTTTGATCTTTTGGACGAAGTGGAAACGAAGCTCGGTCTGTCTGTGACCCCTCTCTCCTTCCCTATCGGAATGGGATATGATTTTAAAGGAATCTATAATATTTGGGAGCAAAACGCACAGTTGTTCTCCGGGGACCAAAAGCAAACTGTTGCAGAGAAAGAGAGCTATGCTTCGCTAGAAGATCCTAAGCTCATCGAACGTGTTGGAGATTCCTCCATACACCAACTAAAAGAGGAACTAGAACTTGTCGAAGGAGTCTACAATCCCTTTGATAGAGACGCTTATTTGTCAGGAACCCAGCAGCCTGTTTTTTTTGGATCTGCGTTAAACAACTTTGGAGTACAAGAATTATTGGATTGTTTTATTGAAATTGCACCCAATCCTCTACCCAAAGAAGCCGACAGTCGCATCGTATCTCCAGAAGAAAAAGATTTTAGTGGTTTCGTTTTTAAAATCCATGCCAATATGGATCCCAAACACCGAGATCGATTGGCATTTATCAAGATCGTTTCCGGCACTTTTGAACGCAACAAACCCTATTTGCACGTACGCCACGGAAAAAAACTTAAATTTTCAAGTCCCAATGCCTTTTTTGCAGAGCGAAAAGAAATAGTCGATGTTTCTTATCCTGGTGATATTGTCGGCTTACATGATACAGGAAATTTTAAAATAGGAGATACACTTACGCTTCAAGAAAAAATAAATTTCCAGGGCATACCCAGTTTCTCCCCCGAACATTTCCGTTACATCAATAATGCCGATCCACTCAAAGCCAAACAACTCAACAAAGGCATTGACCAATTAATGGATGAAGGGGTTGCGCAACTTTTTACATTAGATCTCAACGGTCGTAAGGTTATCGGAACAGTCGGTGCCCTTCAATTCGAGGTCATACAATACCGACTGTTACACGAATACGGAGCCCAATGCACATACGAAAACTTAAACGTTCACAAAGCCTGCTGGGTAGTTTCCGAAGACACCGAACATCCAGAGTTTGTTGAATTCAAACGAGTCAAACAGAAATTTTTAGCACAAGACAAACAGGGGCAATTGGTTTTTTTGGCTGACTCGGCCTTCTCGCTACAAATGACTCAGCAAAAGTATCCTACCGTACGGTTTTATTTTACCTCAGAACGGAAATAAATAGGCTGTTTTTGTTTTCACTGAAGACAGCAGGCAAATAAAAACCCGATCCAAAGAGAGGGGGTTTTTGTGATTTAGGCTTCGCCGGCGGGACCAAAATTCATAGGAATGGGCGGTGTCTCATGCGCATTTATTTCACCATGGCCTGCCTCATACTTCTGAATATTATCCGCTAGTGCCTTCTGAAAACGTTTGGCATGTTCTGGAGTTAATATGATGCGGGACTGAACCTTAGCTTTCGGAGCACCCGGCATAAGGCTGATAAAGTCCACAACAAACTCAGAAGGAGAATGATTGATGATAGCGAGGTTGGAATAGGTACCACTGGCAGTAGAAGCATCCATTTCAATATCAATTTTCTGTTCCTTTTTTTCCATGGCTTATTCCGTTGCAGCTACTTCTTCTTTTTGATCAATCAACAAGCTTTTATACTCGTCTTTTGAACCAACAATGGTGTTATTGTATTCTCGAAGTCCAGTTCCTGCTGGGATTTTGTGTCCGACAATTACATTTTCTTTCAATCCATTGAGATGGTCTTCTTTACCATTGACGGCAGCTTCGTTCAATACTTTGGTCGTTTCTTGGAACGAGGCAGCTGAGATAAAGGATTTCGTCTGCAACGAAGCACGTGTAATTCCTTGCAGTTCAGGTGTCGCCGTAGCGGGTTCAGCATCACGCGCCGATACCAATGCCTTGTCCTCACGTTTGAGTAAGGAATTCTCATCGCGTAGTTCGCGTGCTGTAATCATCTGACCTGCTTTTACGTTTTCGCTATCCCCAACTTCTTCTACTATCTTTTTGCCATAGAGTGCGTCATTTTCTTGAATAAAGTCACTCTTGTAGACCAGTTGTCCTTCAAGGAAGATGGAATCACCAGGATCTTGAATTTTAACTCTACGCATCATTTGACGCACTACTACTTCAAAGTGTTTATCATTAATTTTAACCCCCTGCAGACGATACACTTCTTGTACCTCATTGACCAAATATTGCTGTACGGCAGACGGGCCTTTTATATTGAGTATATCCGTAGGTGTAATCGAACCGTCAGAAAGGGGCATGCCCGCTTTGACAAAGTCGTTTTCTTGTACCAAAATTTGATTGGAAAGTTTGACCAAGTATTTTTTGATGTCTCCAAATTTTGACTCCACAATAATCTCACGATTCCCTCTTTTTATTTTACCGAAAGAAACAACACCGTCTATTTCAGATACGACCGCAGGATTGGATGGGTTCCGTGCCTCAAACAATTCGGTTACTCTAGGCAAACCTCCTGTGATATCTCCAGATTTGGCAGATTTTCTCGGTATTTTAACTAAGATTTTACCCTCTTTGATTTTTTCACCATCATCTACAATTAAATGGGCACCTACGGGGAGGTTATACGATCGCAAGGTGGTTCCTTTACTATCGACAATCAAAAGTGTTGGGATGAGTTTTTTATTACGAGATTCAGAAATTACTTTTTCTTGGAAACCAGTTTGTTCGTCAATTTCAACCTGATAGGTAACACCCTGTTCAATATTTTCGAAGACAATCTTTCCTGAAAATTCAGAAACAATCACCCCATTGAAAGGATCCCATTGACAAATTAGATCACCTTTATTGAGTTTGGCTCGATTTTCAATTTTGATAGTCGAACCATAAGGGATGTTGTTGGTACTTAAAATATTTTTTGTTTTAGCGTCCAACAATTTAATTTCAGCAGTTCTGGAGATTACAATCTCAGCTGGTTTCCCTTCGGCATCTTCACCTTTGACGGTTTTAAGGTCTTCGATTTCTGCTACCCCTTTGAATTTAGCCACCAAAGAGTTTTCTTCTGAAATATTTCCTGCTACACCACCCACGTGGAAGGTACGCAAGGTCAATTGAGTCCCAGGCTCACCAATAGACTGTGCGGCAACAACCCCAACGGCTTCTCCTTTTTGAACCATTTTTCGGGTAGCCAGATTGCGGCCATAACACTTGACACAAATTCCATCACGTGCTTCACATGTCAAGGGTGAACGAACTTCAACAGCATCTACTGGCGATGCCTCAATAGCACTAACAATAGCATCTGTAATTTCTTCACCAGCGGCAACCAAAACTTCGTTGGTACTTGGATTAACAACATCATGCAAAGCAACACGACCAATGATACGTTCGCCCAAAGATTCAACAATTTCCTCGTTTTTCTTCAAAGCGGATACATTGATACCTCGAAGCGTGTTACAATCTTCTATATTGATTATGGCATCTTGGGATACATCAACCAAACGACGGGTAAGGTAACCTGCATCAGCTGTTTTCAAAGCTGTGTCAGCCAATCCTTTCCGTGCTCCGTGTGTCGAGATAAAGTATTCTAAAATAGATAGTCCTTCCTTAAAGTTGGATAAAATGGGATTTTCAATAATTTCTCCTCCACCAACATTAGATTTTTTAGGTTTGGCCATCAAACCACGCATACCTGTTAGCTGACGAATTTGTTCTTTGGATCCTCGAGCTCCTGAATCCAACATCATATACACCGAGTTAAAACCTTGTTGGTCTTCGCTGATATTTTTCATAGCCAATTCGGTCAATGTAGCATTGGTCGAAGTCCAAACATCAATTACTTGATTGTAACGCTCATTATTGGTTATCAATCCCATGTTGTAATTGGCCATGATTCCTTCAACCTGTTTGTTGGCATCTGAAATCATTTGTTCTTTTTTAGGAGGAATAATGATATCTCCTAAACTGAAGGATAGTCCCCCTTTGAAGGCAAAACCATAGCCCATATCCTTAATTTTATCGAGGAATTCTGCTGTTTCAGGGACACTCGTTACTTTTAAAATACGACCAATTATTTCTCTGAGGTTTTTCTTTGTCAATACTTCATTGATGTATCCGGCTTGCTCAGGAACGACTTCGTTAAAGAGAACACGCCCAACAGTAGAGTCAATAAGTTGATACACCAACTGCCCTTCCTCATTGATATCTTTGGCACGTATTTTAACCATTGCATTCAAATCAACCCGTTGTTCATTCAAGGCAATGTGAACCTCTTCTGCCGAATAGAAAACCAATCCCTCACCTTTTATCGGATGCTCTTTGGTAGACTTTCTAGCTTTGGTCATGTAATACAAGCCCAATACCATGTCTTGAGAGGGTACTGTTATGGGTGAACCATTTGCCGGATTCAATATATTGTGAGAGGCCAACATGAGCAACTGCGCTTCCAAAATAGCTTCTGGTCCCAAAGGAAGGTGGACAGCCATCTGATCCCCATCAAAATCGGCATTAAAAGCCGTACAAACTAAGGGATGCAATTGGATGGCTTTTCCTTCAATTAACTTCGGCTGGAAAGCTTGGATCCCTAAACGGTGTAAGGTGGGAGCTCGATTGAGCAAGACCGGGTGCCCCTTTAAAACATTTTCAAGTATGTCCCAAACAACAGGTTCTTTCCTGTCGATGATTTTTTTGGCAGATTTTACTGTTTTAACTATACCACGTTCTATCAACTTTCTGATGATAAAAGGTTTGTAAAGTTCAGCGGCCATACCTTTGGGCAACCCACACTCAAAAAGTTTTAGTTCGGGTCCAACAACAATAACGGATCGGGCTGAATAATCAACACGCTTTCCCAGTAAGTTTTGACGAAAACGTCCTTGCTTTCCTTTCAGTGAATCGGAAAGAGATTTTAAGGGACGATTGGATTCCGTTTTCACTGCAGAAGATTTCCGTGTGTTATCAAAGAGTGAATCCACCGACTCTTGCAACATTCTTTTTTCATTTCGAAGAATCACTTCAGGAGCCTTGATCTCAACCAAACGCTTCAAACGGTTGTTACGAATGATCACACGACGGTATAAGTCGTTGAGATCGGATGTGGCGAAACGGCCACCGTCCAAAGGTACCAAAGGACGAAGCTCAGGCGGGATGACAGGGATTACCTTCATTATCATCCACTCCGGTAAATTTTCTTTGCGCTCGTTTGCATCACGAAAAGCTTCAACAACTTGCAAACGCTTTAAGGCCTCTGTTTTACGCTGCTTCGAGGTTTCGTTATTGGCTTTGTGGCGCAATTCATAGGAGAGTTCATTGAGGTCAATGCGACCCAACAATTCGATCAAACATTCTGCGCCCATTTTAGCAATGAACTTGTCCGGATCACTGTCCTCAAGATATTGGTTTTCTGTAGGTAAAGAATCCATGATGTTTAGGTATTCTTCCTCCGTAAGAAAATCCATTTTTTGTACCGACTCCCCTTCTTCATTTTTAGCAATTCCCGGTTGAATGACTACGTATCTTTCATAATAAATAATCATGTCCAACTTCTTTGAGGGCAACCCAAGAAGGTATCCTATCTTGTTAGGTAGGGAGCGGAAATACCAAATATGGGCAACGGGGACCACCAGATTGATATGCCCAACACGATCCCGACGTACTTTCTTTTCGGTCACCTCTACACCACATCGGTCGCAAACAATACCTTTGTAACGGATGCGTTTGTACTTTCCACAAGCACATTCAAAGTCTTTGACCGGACCAAAAATACGCTCACAAAATAAACCGTCACGTTCGGGTTTGTGCGTACGATAATTGATCGTCTCTGGTTTTAAAACTTCACCGCGAGATTTGTTGAGGATGACCTCGGGAGATGCCAAACCTATTGATATTTTATTGAATTTTTTTTGGGTAATGGGTTCGTTTGTTCTAGCCATTTTCTGTGGATACGCTGTTAAACAATTTTTTTTTACTCTTCCAATCGAATGTCCAATCCAAGACCATTCAATTCATGCATCAAGACGTTAAACGACTCGGGCAATCCAGCTTCGGGGAGGGTGTCTCCCTTAACAATTGATTCATAAGTTTTGGCACGACCAATCACGTCATCGGATTTGACTGTCAAAATCTCTTGTAAGGTGCTCGAAGCGCCATAGGCTTCAAGAGCCCATACTTCCATTTCTCCGAAACGCTGTCCACCAAACTGCGCTTTACCACCAAGGGGTTGTTGTGTAATTAAAGAATAGGGTCCGATGGAACGAGAGTGCATCTTATCGTCAACCATGTGACCCAATTTCAGCATATAAATAACACCTACAGTAGCCGGCTGGTCGAAACGCTCTCCGGTACCTCCGTCATACAGATAGGTGTGTCCAAACCGAGGGACACCCGCTTCATCTGTCAAGGCATTGATTTCGTCCAAACTGGCTCCATCAAAAATGGGGGTTGCATATTTTTGATCTAATTTTTGGCCTGCCCAACCTAAAACAGTTTCATAAATCTGTCCAATGTTCATTCGTGAGGGTACGCCCAACGGATTCAGTACGATGTCAACAGGCGTTCCGTCGTCTAAGAAAGGCATCTCTTCCTCACGGACTATTCGAGCTACAATTCCTTTATTACCGTGGCGGCCTGCCATTTTATCGCCTACTTTCAACTTGCGTTTTTTAGCAATATAAACCTTGGCCAGCTTCTTGATCCCTGCGGGAAGTTCATCACCCACGCTGATGGTAAAGTTTTCTCTACGCAAAGCCCCCTGCAAATCGTTTTCCTTGATTTTATAGTTGTGTATCAAGTCATTGATCAATCGATTGGTGGCACCTGTCGTTGTCCATACACCTTGTGTCAAGTGGGTGTAATCTTCAACCGCATTGAGCATTTTTAGGGTATATTTCTTACCTTTTGGAAGCACTTCTTCACCCAAATCATTTTGTACGCCTTGACAGGTTTTTCCGTTCAATATGGAAAATAACTTATCGACCAATACCGATTTGAGTTCTTGGAATTTCACCTCATAGGCAGCGTCCAATGCATCCAATTCTTGCTTGTCTTGGTTGCGCTTGCGTTTGTCTTTTATAGAACGGGTAAAAAGTTTTTTGTCAATAACAACACCGTGTAAAGAAGGTGGTGCTTTGAAAGAAGCATCTTTTACATCCCCTGCTTTATCACCAAAGATGGCACGAAGCAGTTTTTCTTCTGGTGTCGGGTCGGATTCCCCTTTGGGTGTAATCTTTCCGATAAGAATATCACCCGGATTAACCTCAGCACCGATACGAATCATTCCGTTTTCATCCAAGTCTTTTGTAGCTTCTTCACTAACATTTGGAATGTCGTCAGTTAATTCCTCAGTTCCCAACTTGGTGTCACGAACGTCCAAAGAATATTCATCAATGTGGATGGATGTAAAAATATCCTCACGAACCACTTTTTCAGAAATTACTATGGCATCTTCGAAATTATACCCCTTCCAAGGCATGAAAGCAACTTTCATGTTTCGACCTAAAGCGAGTTCGCCTTTTTCTGTCGCATACCCCTGAGACAATACCTGACCTTTGGCAACACGATCGCCTTTTTTGACAATCGGTTTTAGATTGATACAAGTCCCCTGATTGGTTTTTCGGAACTTAATCAAGTCATAGGTTCGGGTATCTCCATCAAATCGAACCAAACGCTCTTCTTCTGTGAGGTCATATTTGATTGTGATTGAATTGGCATCTACATATTCTACGACACCTTCTCCTTCAGCATTGATTAAAACACGAGAATCGGAGGCCACTTGTCGTTCCAAACCAGTTCCAACGATAGGGGATTCAGGTCGTAACAATGGGACGGCCTGTCGCATCATGTTGGATCCCATCAGGGCTCGGTTGGCGTCATCATGCTCCAAAAAAGGAATCAATGAAGCAGAGATGGAAGCAATTTGATTGGGTGCTACATCAGTGTAGTTTATTTGGTCTGGGGTAACCACAGGAAAATCAGCTTGATCCCTTGCAATAACGCGATCATTGGTTATTTTTCCAGCCCCATCAATAGCCACTGTGGACTGTGCAATCAATTTGTTTTCTTCCTCTTCAGCACTTAAGTAGATGGTGTTTTCAAGATCGACAACACCCGCTTCTACTTTCCGGTAAGGTGTCTCGATAAACCCAAGGTTGTTAACTTTTGCAAAAACCCCCAAAGAAGAAATCAACCCAATATTGGGTCCCTCTGGCGTTTCAATTGGACACAGGCGACCGTAATGGGTGTAGTGTACATCACGAACCTCGAAACCGGCTCTTTCACGAGACAGACCACCGGGCCCAAGGGCAGACAATCTCCGCTTGTGCGTAATCTCGGCCAGTGGGTTGGTTTGATCCATAAACTGAGAAAGCTGATTTGTCCCAAAGAATGTATTGATAACCGATGACAATGTTTTGGCATTAATCAAATCAATCGGCGTGAATACTTCATTGTCACGAACATTCATCCGCTCACGAATCGTTCGAGCCATTCGCGCCAATCCTACACCAAACTGTGAGGAAAGTTGTTCGCCTACCGTTCGTACACGACGGTTGGACAAGTGATCGATATCGTCAATCTCGGCTTTGGAGTTAATCAGTTCAATCAAATATTTGATGATGGTGATGATATCCAACTTGGTCAGGACCTGCTTGTCCATTTCAACATCCAAGTTGAGCTTTTTATTCATTCGGTATCGACCAACTTCTCCTAGATTGTATCGTTGATCCGAGAAAAATAACTTGTCAATAATCCCCCGAGCGGTATCCTCATCGGGTGGTTCTGCATTACGCAACTGTCTGTATATGTGCTCAACAGCTTCTTTTTCAGAATTGGTAGGGTCTTTCTGTAAGGTGTTGTGAATGATGGCATAATCGGACATATGCGCATCTTCTTTGTGTAACAATATGGTTTTGACATCGGCGTCAAGTATTTCATCGATATGATCCTTCTCTAGGAGTGTGTCCCGATCAATAATAATTTCGTTTCGTTCGATAGAAATTACTTCTCCGGTATCCTCATCGACAAAATCCTCGTGCCAGGTTTTCAAAACGCGGGCGGCCAATTTTCGTCCCAATACTTTTTTAAGTCCTGTTTTGGAAACTTTGATTTCTTCGGCCAGATCGAATATCTCAAGGATGTCTTTATCACGCTCGTAACCAATGGCTCGGAACAAGGTTGTTACAGGTAATTTTTTCTTTCGGTCGATGTAAGCATACATGACACTATTGATATCCGTAGCAAATTCTATCCAAGAACCCTTAAATGGAATGACACGTGCCGAGTATAATTTGGTTCCATTGGCATGGAACGATTGCCCAAAAAAGACCCCAGGTGAGCGGTGTAATTGAGATACGACAATGCGCTCGGCACCATTAATTATGAAAGTTCCGCTGGGCGTCATGTAGGGTATGATACCCAAAAATACGTCTTGCACTATGGTTTCAAAGTCTTCATGCTCAGGATCAGTACAATACAGTTTCAAGCGGGCTTTCAGGGGAACGGAGTAAGAAAGACCACGCTCGATACATTCTTGAATAGAATAGCGAGGCGGGTCGACAAAATAGTCCAAAAACTCTAAGACAAACTGATTGCGTGTGTCTGTAATAGGAAAATTTTCCTTGAAAGTATTGAACAAGCCTTCTTCGGCGCGTTCGTCTGACTTGGTTTCCAATTGAAAAAAATCCTGGAAGGATTTTATCTGGATATCGAGGAAATCGGGGTATTCTGGGGTGTGCTTTGCGGATGTAAAGTTGACTCGGTTGTGAACGGATCTCGGCATCGATACTTTTGTTTATGTTACCAAAAAAAAAATGAGATTGGGGGACTACGAATTGAAAAAGGCTTTAGGTTTCTGTTCGTAGAAACCTAAAGCTTTTCCTTGTTATTAAAACTTACTTAAGCTCTACTTCAGCACCTGCTTCTTCCAAAGAACTTTTCAATCCTTCGGCTTCGTCTTTGGCGACACCCTCTTTCAGTGGGCTCGGTGCTCCGTCGACCAATTCTTTGGCTTCTTTCAAACCAAGTCCTGTCAATTCTTTAACAAGTTTCACTACGGCTAATTTAGAACCACCTGCGGATTTTAAAATCACATCAAATTCTGATTTTTCTTCCGCGGCATCGCCACCACCTCCAGCAGCAGGGCCTGCTACTGCAACAGCTGCAGCTGCCGGTTCAATACCGTATTCTTCTTTTAAAATATCAGCCAACTCATTGACTTCTTTTACTGTCAAGTTGACTAGTTGTTCTGCGAATTCTTTCAAATCTGCCATTTTGTTCTGTTTTAAAAAATTTACTTTTCTTTATTAAGGGTTGAGTGCGTACTTAGTTAATGTCAGTCTAACGCTCTGACAAGGTTGTGAGAATCCCCGAAAGGTTACTACCACCCGATTGGAGGGCAGAAACCACATTTTTGGTGGGTGATTGAAGCAACATAATGATGTCGCCAATCAATTCCTCTCTCGATTTGATCGACACCAAAGCATCAATCATATCGTCACCAATGTAGATGGCTTCTTCGATGAAGGCACCTTTGAGAATCGGTTTTTCTGACTTTCTACGAAAATCTTTGATCACTTTGGCGGGAGCATTTCCAGCTTCTGAAATCATCATGGAGGTATTGCCTTTCAAAACGTCTTGCAATTCTCCAAACTCTTTTTCGGAAGCTTCCATCGCTTTCGACAACAATGTATTCTTGACCACGGCCAGTTTGATATCGGCTTTGAAGCAGGCACGACGCAAAGCAGATGTTTCTGATGCGTTGAGTCCAGCAATATCAGCCAAATAAAGGTTTTTGGCCTCAGACAAGGTGGTTGTCAGATCTTCGATTACTTGGGCTTTTTCCTGTTTTGTCATAAAACTTGAATTTTACAAATCTAAGCGGTCTTCGTTTCTACAGGGATACCTGGACTCATGGTACTGGATAAGTACACACTTTTCATGTATACCCCTTTGGTTGAAGAAGGCTTTAGTTTTTGGATTGTTTTCAATAGCTCATCGGCATTTTCGAATATTTTTTCAGCATCAAAAGACGCTTTTCCAATTGACGCATGGACAATACCTGTCTTGTCAACTTTAAAATCGATCTTTCCACCTTTCACATCCGAAACGGCTTTTTGAATGTCCATCGTCACGGTACCCGTTTTGGGATTGGGCATCAATCCTCTTGGACCGAGTACACGACCTAAGGGGCCTAATTTCCCCATAACGCTGGGCATTGTTACAATCACATCGACATCGGTCCAACCATCTTTTATTTTTTGTAGATACTCGTCCAAACCAACAAAATCGGCTCCAGCTTCCTTGGCTTCTTCTTCCTTATCAGGAGTCACAAGTGCAAGAACACGGACGGTTTTTCCAGTTCCGTGAGGGAGTGTCACTACCCCACGAACCATCTGATTGGCTTTTCTTGGATCAACTCCAAGACGAACAGCCAGGTCTACAGAGGCATCAAATTTGGCGGTCGATATTTCTTTCACCAGAGCGGCGGCTTCTTTCAAAGAGTAGAGTTTTTTAAAATCTACTTTGGCTCTGGCTTCTTTCTGTTTTTTTGTTAGTCGTGCCATCGCTAAATATTAAGAGTTAAAGGGCGCATCCCCAGAAATTTTAAATCCCATTGAACGCGCGGTTCCTGCCACCATTTTCATAGCAGACTCAATGGTAAACGCATTCAAATCGGGCATTTTGTCCTCGGCGATCGTTTTGACTTGATCCCAAGTAACAGTAGCCACTTTGTTTCTATTGGGTTCGCCCGAACCTTTTTTGGCTTTGGCTGCTTCCATCAATTGAACGGCCGCTGGTGGTGTCTTGATTACAAATTCAAAGGACTTGTCTTTGAACACAGAAATTACGACAGGCAATACTTTCCCTTGCTTGTCCTGAGTTCTCGCATTAAACTGCTTACAGAACTCCATGATGTTAACTCCTGCGGCACCCAGCGCGGGTCCAACCGGTGGCGATGGATTCGCAGCACCTCCCCGAACTTGAAGTTTTAAAACTTTGTCTATTTCTTTTGCCATTGTTTTAATTGAGTTGTTGATTCACTTTCAGTGGAAGCGAAAAGTGAATCGGTTTATCAGTGTAACATTTATAATTTTTCAACTTGCATATAACTGAGCTCGAGTGGTGTCTTACGACCAAAAATCTTCACCATTACTTCGAGCTTTCTTTTTTCTTCGTTGACCTTCTCTATGGATCCGGTGAATCCATTAAATGGACCATCTACTACTTTTACGTTTTCTCCAACCGTGTACGGAATGGCCACGTGCTCCGTCGACAAGGCCAATTCATCAACCTTGCCAAGCATTCTATTGACCTCGGACTGACGCAAAGGCACAGGGTCGCCTCCTTTGGTTTCTCCCAAAAAGCCAATAACATTGGTCACCGACTTGATAATGTGTGGCACCTCACCGATAAGATTGGCTTTGATCATAATGTACCCTGGGAAATAGGTACGCTCCTTATTAATTTTTTTACCGTTTCGAATCTGAACAACCTTTTCAGTTGGAACCAAAAGTTCTTCAACAGCTTCACCATATCCCATGCGATTGATTTCGGATTCAATATAGTCCTTGATTTTTGCCTCTTGTCCACTCACGGCTCGGATGACATACCACTTTTTGTCGGTAACTTCAGTCATTCAGCTTAATTAATGAATTTAAAATAACCCGACACTACAGAAGATAACACAGTATCGGCACCCCAAATCGCAAGGGAAAACAAAACTGAGAAAACGAATACAATAACAACCAACTGTTGGAGTTCTGCACGAGGTGTCCATGAAACGTTGGTTTTCAATTCTTCGAAAGAATCTTTAATGTAAGTTATAAATGCTGCCATAGCTATCTCTTTTCAGCACGGGTTGAGAGACTCGAACTCCCGACACCTGGTTTTGGAGACCAGTGCTCTACCAACTGAGCTAAACCCGTTTTTATTTGACACAAAAGGCGTCCGCCTACGGCGGACACCTTGATGCATCATTAAAAACTATTTGTTAGTCTAAGATTTCAGTTACCTGACCGGCTCCAACGGTACGCCCTCCTTCACGGATAGCAAAGCGCAATCCTACATTCAAGGCGATAGGTTGAATCAAATCTACTGTAATCGTTAGGTTGTCTCCAGGCATAACCATCTCAACACCGTCAGGAAGAACAATGTTTCCAGTAACGTCGGTGGTACGAACGTAAAACTGTGGTCGGTAGTTGTTGTGGAAAGGTGTATGACGACCTCCCTCTTCTTTTTTCAAAATATACACCTCAGCTTTGAATTTGGCGTGTGGTGTGACCGAACCCGGCTTACAGATGACCATTCCTCTTTTGATATCTGTTTTTTCGATACCTCGCAAAAGAATACCTACGTTATCACCCGCTTCACCTCTGTCTAATATTTTACGGAACATCTCAACCCCTGTAATGGTTGAGTCTAGTTTCTCTGCTCCCATTCCAATGATATCCACAGGATCCCCTGTATTGGCAACACCGGTTTCAATTCGCCCAGTAGCAACAGTTCCGCGACCTGTGATCGAGAACACATCTTCTACGGGCATCAAAAAATCTTTATCAACATCGCGCTGGGGCAATTCGATCCACGCATCGACTTCCTGCATTAATTTTAACACCGTGTCAACCCATTTTTGTTCCCCATTCAAGGCTCCAAGTGCAGAACCAAGAACAACAGGTGTATTGTCACCATCATAATCGTAGAAAGAAAGTAATTCACGAACTTCCATTTCGACAAGTTCTAAAAGTTCTTCGTCGTCTACCATGTCAGCTTTGTTCAAGAACACAACAATACGTGGAACGCCAACCTGACGTCCAAGGAGGATGTGCTCACGTGTTTGTGGCATCGGTCCGTCCGTTGCAGCGACCACCAAAATGGCTCCATCCATTTGAGCAGCCCCAGTGACCATATTTTTTACGTAGTCGGCGTGACCAGGACAGTCTACGTGAGCGTAATGACGGTTTTCCGTTTGGTATTCAACGTGTGATGTATTAATTGTGATACCACGCTCTTTTTCTTCAGGAGCATTGTCAATTTGATCAAAGCTTCGTGCTTCCGACATACCCGCGTCTGCCAATACTTTTGTTATCGCAGCAGTGAGTGTAGTTTTACCGTGATCTACGTGGCCGATAGTTCCAATATTTAAGTGGGGTTTCGACCGATCAAAAGTTTCTTTAGCCATATTTGATGTTTTCTTATTGTTGTTTTTAGAGGTGCAAATTTAAAAATAATTTTGTATCAACCGTTTTTTATTTCAATTTTTTAATGAAAATTTAGTAAGGAAATTTGGTTTGTTTTCTCGCACTTTGTAACCAATATTGAAACGATTCATTTTTCTTTGTTTTTATTCGTTTTTATTTTGAGTGTGTAGGAAAGCTCCTCCCCCATTTTTCATGAAATAAAAATGAGTCGTCGGAGGGTAAGATTCTCGATCCTTTTCTTTTCGTTCGCAACTTATCGTTACATTTGTTTTCGAAATCAAAAAGTAAATTACAATGGCCTTTGACATCAACATGATTCAAGCAGTCTATGCGCGGCTTGAGGACAATGTACAACAAGCCCGAAAACTTTTGGGGAAACCCCTTACTGCGGCGGAAAAAATACTCTACAATCACCTTTGGAATGCACAGCCTTCCAATCCCTTTCAACGGGGGCTTGACTACGTTGACTTTGCTCCAGACCGAATTGCCTGTCAGGATGCGACGGCACAGATGGCCTTGCTTCAATTTATGCAAGCGGGTAAGACCAGAGCAGCCGTCCCAACGACAGTGCATTGTGATCATTTGATACAAGCCAAAGAGGGCGCACAGAAAGATCTAAAAGCGGCCAACGCAACTTCCGCAGAAGTATTTGATTTTTTGGAATCTGTATCCAATAAATACGGAATTGGTTTTTGGAAACCCGGTGCGGGTATCATTCACCAGGTCGTCTTGGAAAATTATGCTTTTCCCGGTGGGATGATGATCGGAACCGACTCACATACTGTAAATGCAGGAGGTTTGGGGATGGTTGCCATTGGTGTTGGTGGTGCGGATGCGGTCGATGTTATGGCAGGCATGCCTTGGGAACTTAAATTTCCAAAAATGATAGGGGTAAAACTTACCGGTTCCCTCAATGGCTGGACAGCACCCAAAGATGTCATTTTAAAAGTGGCAGGGATACTCACCGTAAAAGGCGGTACAGGTGCCATTATTGAATATTTTGGCCCGGGCGCACAATCCATGTCTTGTACAGGAAAAGGGACCATTTGTAACATGGGTGCTGAAGTCGGTGCCACTACCTCTACTTTCGGATACGATGAATCCATGGAACGTTATCTGCGTGCAACCGGACGTGATGATGTTGCCAATGCAGCCAATGCCGTGAAAGAGCATCTTACGGGAGATCCTGAAGTATACGCCAATCCAGAAAAATATTTCGACCAAGTGATTGAAATCAATCTTTCCGAATTGATGCCCCACTTGAACGGTCCTTTTACTCCGGATTTGGCAACACCCGTCAACGAAATGGCTGACGTTGCAAAGGAGAATGGTTGGCCGTTGGAGGTTGAATGGGGATTGATAGGCTCTTGTACCAATTCTTCCTATGAAGACCTGTCCCGTGCCGCATCCATAGCACAGCAAGCCGTTGATAAAAAATTGGTCACCAAAGCCGAATTCGGAATCAATCCGGGTTCTGAACAAGTTCGGTATACTGCAGAAAGAGATGGGTTGCTCAACATTTTTGAAGAATTAAATGCAAAAATATTTACCAATGCTTGTGGCCCCTGCATTGGCCAGTGGGACCGATCGGGTGCTGAAAAAGAAGAAAAAAATTCGATTATTCATTCTTTCAACAGAAACTTTTCGAAAAGAGCCGATGGAAACCCCAATACGCATGCTTTTGTGGCTTCTCCGGAGATGGTTGCTGCTGTGGCTATATCGGGGAGACTTGATTTCAATCCCATTACGGATAGTCTAACAAACGAAGCCGGAGAACAAGTTCGACTGGATCCTCCCTTTGGTACCGAACTACCTCCTAAAGGCTTTGATGTCGAAGACAATGGCTATTTGGCTCCTCAAGATGACGGTTCCAAAGTTGACGTAGTTGTTCGACCTGATTCAGAACGCTTACAACTGTTGACTCCCTTTACCCCATGGGATGGTGACAATCTAATGGGTGCTAAATTACTTATCAAAGCGCACGGCAAGTGCACCACAGATCACATTTCTATGGCCGGACCTTGGCTGCGTTTTCGGGGTCATTTGGACAACATTTCGAACAATTGCTTGATTGGTGCTGTGAACGCTTTCAATCAAAAAACAAACTTTATCAAAAACCAGCTTACAGGCGAGTACGGAGGCGTTCCGGATGTTCAACGTGCCTACAAGGCTGCCGGTATTGAAACCGTAGTGGTGGGTGACCAAAACTATGGTGAAGGTTCTTCCCGTGAACACGCTGCTATGGAACCCAGACATTTGGGAGTAAAAGTGGTACTTGTCAAATCCTTTGCTCGTATTCACGAAACCAATCTCAAAAAACAAGGAATGCTGGGGATCACCTTTGCCGATGAAGCGGATTATGATAAAATTCAAGAAGACGATACGTTCAACTTTGTTGATTTAAAAGATTTTGCACCGGGTAAAACCCTTACGATAGAAGTGGTACATGCCGACGGAAGTCAAGACAACATCAAAGCCAATCACACGTACAACCATCAACAAATCGAATGGTTTAAGGAAGGATCCGCGTTGAACTTGATAAAAAAACAAAATGTAGCTTAATCATGAAGGCGGCTTTTAAGTCGCCTTTTTTGTGCGTTACCTTTGCAAATAAAAGGAATGAATGGACTGGTCATCGTTATACCCTGCTTTAATGAAGCGGCACGACTTCCCTTTAAGAGCTACCAACAATTTCTTAGAAACAGTAACGATGTATCCCTGTTTTTTGTAAATGATGGTTCAACGGATACAACCCTTGCACTGCTGCAACAATTGAAAAAAAACCATCCTGAAAAAGTAGCCTATTTGGATGTAAGCCCGAATCAAGGCAAAGCAGAAGCAGTCCGAAGGGGGATGCAAGTAGTAATCCAATTCGATTACTTAAAGTTTGCCTATCTTGATGCAGATCTATCTACTTCACTAGAAGAATGCACAGCCTTAGCCGAGCAGGTAGATTCTAACCTGCCCTTTGTCTTTGCATCTCGTATTCTGAAAATCGATAATCATATCCAAAGAAAATGGCATCGTTTCCTGATTGGCCGTATCGTTGCAACAATTATCTCAAAAATGTTAGGAATCAAAGTATATGATACCCAATGCGGCTGTAAAATATTTGAAAGAGAAACAGCAACAGCTTTATTTGAAGCCCCTTTTCTATCCAAATGGTTGTTCGACGTAGAACTTTTTTTTCGAATGATTAACCGTGTTGGCCGTGAAAATATGGGTACACGAACAAAGGAAGTCCCACTCAAACAATGGATTGACACGGTTGATTCTCGAGTACAATTGAGTTATGGATTTGTTTTATGGTTAGATTTGATTAAAATATACATTCGATACCGTTGATCGCTTCATTCACAAATCAAAACCGATATCTGATTTTTTTTGTTGGATTGTTGGGCATTCGATTGGCCTTTAATATCGTGCTACCCCTTATGGATCAAACCGAAGCCCGGTATGCGGAAATTGCCCGATTGATGTATGAAACAGGAAATTGGGTGGTTTTGCAAATTGATTATGGCGAACCGTTTTGGGCCAAACCCCCGCTGTCAACATGGGCAGCAGCCAGCAGCTTATCCCTTTTTGGTGTCAGTGAGTTTAGTATTCGACTGCCCTATTTTTTAGTTTGTGCAGGAATCGCATTGGGGTTGGGCCGGTACTGCAATCACAGCAACCCGTCTTATTTTCTCCCTGCCTGCATCTTGCTTACCATGCCTGAATTTTACCTGCATGCGGGGGTCGTTTCAACAGATGTTTTTCTTTTGTTGAGTACTGTAATTGTGATGCTTTCGTTTTGGGAGTCCATGCAAGAGAATGCAGCCCCCTTTTGGGGCTATCTCTTCTTTTTAGGAATGGGATTGGGTGTTTTGGCAAAAGGTCCTATCATAGGAATTTTGACGCTTCCTCCAATTGTTTTTTGGAGTTGGAAAACCAAACAATTTTCAAAAGCTATCAAAAGAGCTCCCTGGTTTGTGGGCTTGCTTGTCTTTATATTCACTTGCTTGCCGTGGTATTATCTAACCGAAGAACGGTCCCCTGGTTTTATTGATTATTTTATCGTAGGAGAGCATTTTAACCGCTATTTCAATTCGGAATGGAAAGGAGACAAATACGGTTTCCCAAAACAACAGCCTTTGGGAATCGTTTGGGGCTTTTTTCTTGCCTTTACCCTGCCTTGGTGGATTGCTGCGCTGCAGTGGATGCGCCAACACTGGAGGTTATTAAAAACCGATCCATGGGTACTTTTCTTACTTGCTTGGATGCTTTGGCCGCTGCTTTTTTTCACTGCTTCCAAGAGCCTTATTCACCCATATATTCTCCCTTCCGTAGTGCCACTAACACTACTGCTTGCTTATGGCTGGCATCAGATCAAAAATATTCATTGGTATCTGAATATAGGGCTTGCTGTACCGCTCCTGCTTATTGGCTTCTACTCCACTAGGACTGTAGATACCGTTATTAAAGACAATACGGACAAGTACTTGATTGCAGAAGTAAATCAACATCCATGCTATAGCCTCAACCACAAGAGCTATTCCAGCCAATTTTATACGGGTGGTACCGTGGAAAAAATAGACACACAAAGGTTGTCAACCTTGAGGCAGGCAGAACAACCGTTCTACATTTTAATCCGACACAAAGATACGCTAAGGATTTCATCGCAAATGAGAAATGAACTGACCCCTGTGATTGAAAACAAAAAGAAAGCACTGTACAAATACAGAAAAAAAGGGTTGGATTAAAAAAAAGACCCCTACAAATCCAACGACAAAAACAAATCAATCAATCCCAAACAAAAAGAAACTTAATGAACCAGGGGTCTTTTTCATAGCATAATTTACAAGAACTAAGTTAATAGTTTTAAAGTGATTAGATCCAATTTGATTTTAAAAAAATGTTAAAAAAGAAAAAAAGCATTGAATATTGGCATTCGCACTGGATTAAATGAATTGTTTTTGGATACGAAAAGTAGAAATACTTTGGAGTACCGTTGGGATACCCACATAAATAAAATCAAGTAAAAAAAGAGCAAAACAGACAAACAACAGCCATCCATATCGGGGTGTGAGCGATAGCTGCATAAACTCGAGACGATCATTTTTTAAGCAACTTTACACAGTACAAGTCCAAACAACAACGTTAAAGTGGTTTCCATTTTCCATGGCACTAAGGAAAAATGATGTCCATAGAAATTACCCACAAGAGCTTGTATCCCAATCTAAGTAATTACAATCCTCCATTTATCTTGGAAGGAATTTGACCATTGTTCAGGGATTGGCACAAAAACTCTTCAATTTGCCCAGTAGTCTACCACGAGAACTTTCTCTAGGTGAGGTTGTAAGTTTGATACAAAAGTTTGGTGTAACGGATTTGGGGTATACTTCGTATCGCGATCTGCTTCGGAAAAAAAAGTAAGGATATAACAGTGCGTCAATCCCTGGTGTAAATCCTCGGGACTATCGTTGTATCCCCATTCGAAATCTTGAATAAAGGTTAACGACTTGCCAAGGTGAATGAATTCTTGATGCAATGCATCGATGGTCTTTTGGGCTGATGTTTCTTTAAACTTGAATAGAACTACATGGCGCAGCTTTCTCATATTCGACTGAATTGTTGACAACATACAAAAATGAATCTAAATACAAAACTTAAATATCGTTTTACCGATGCTCTTTTGATTCAATCGGCTTCTTACAAAATAACCTTACTGTAATGTAACAGATCCAACGAGTAAAAATCGTTGCAGACACAATAAATCTTTACAAAAAAAGGGCAAATAAAGACACCCAAAATTCATTTCTTGATAAGGAATAAAAAAACCGCCGGAAGTGATCCCGACGGTTCCTAACCATAAACCAATTCTAACTATGAAGAATTAGTGCGGCAAATCTACATTTTTTTGGGAATATTCAAAATTTAAAAAACCCCTTATTGAAAGGGGCTTTGTAAAATAATTGGTTTATGGTTTGTCAAAAAGACATACAAATTTTATCATTTTTCTGGGACTATCCTGTGACCAAAATCACCCATCGCAATTCGGTAACATAAATTTCACTTACAGCTTACGTTTAGAATTGATAGGTTAATCCGAATCACAAATTTGTCTACTGGGTCACTATGTTACACATTTTCACAATGGCAATACCCCCCAGAATGGAGTTCTGTTAAAAAATTGAGTACAGGAACGTAAAAACGCTTTTTGAATCAAGGATGCAACCCACCACTTTGCTGTGAATATTTGTTAGAAGCTGTATTGGGGGGTAATGGTTTTTTTGATTGGGTTGGCTTTTTTGTTACGCCACATCCAACAGTAAAAAGGAGTGTCATCAAGACAAAAAAAATCTTCTTTATCATTTTTTGTAATTTCAATTTTGGTTTTCGTGTAAGAATAAAAATTCAATACAATTTCTTTGCACAAAAATATTCTATGTTGTCTAAACATCCAACTTATCTATGTGATTCCGATAAAGCAATCGCGGGTATAACACTTACACGTGTAGCTAGAGAGAACAGTCGACACTTACCAACATTCCTGTATCGATTTCATCCTGTGATAACAATATTCTAATTTCTTTCGGCGGGTAGCCTTCGCATGCAGCCAAACACGGATTTCTAAATTGCGTATTCCCTGCACACACGGGATTGTATGTATCGGTACAAAGGCAAGTGTCATCTTTTACGGACCGGCAGGAAATAAGGAACAAAACTATGATAATCGACTGTATACACGCCCTGCGTGCAAATGCAAACACTTCACAAAAAAAGTACTTCATTCGTCTCAAAACACACATCGAGGTCAAAAAGCACGTACGCATCGCATGCCCATTTAATTTTACCATCGTATGAAACAACTTCAAAATTTTCTCAGACAAGAAAAGCACTGTTTTTTCTCTTTCTCAAAAGTAACATTACAAACTAGTAGCATAGTAACCAACCTTCCCTCTTTTATTTTTCAAAATTTGGCAATGAGGACTTAGTATAAATTAACAAACAAATTATTATGTGAATTGTATAATGGGTAATTGTTTTTAAATAGTTTAACTGAATCTTTTTATTTCTATTCATTTACTTTAACCGATGCAGTAAAGAAAATTTCAAACGTATTGATGCGGAAATCCAGGAACATTTCCATTCCTTTATCTTGCTTTAATCGACGAAATCCATCCCTTTAACACAGCCCGGTTCTGTTTTCATAACGATCACCGACTAAGAGCCATATAGGATTAATGGAGCAGCATATTCTTCAGACTAACAAAAAGATAACATTCACATTGAAATATTTTGTTCGGAATGGGATCAACTCTATCCAATTCAAAAACAATGGTTGATTTTTCATGAACCAGATCACGACATACTGAACGTACAGCAATCACTAGATTCTATATCCATCATGCATAAAACCATTCCTGCTAATATGTTATAGCAGACGATTTAGATACAGCCAAAGGATGCATGGTAAAGGAATTCTTAAAACAATAACAAGTAAGTAATCTGTACCATGACTTGCTATTGGATGGGTCTCCTGAGCGAAGGTCATTGGCATTACTTACTTTTTTTTGAAAGAGCCCCTTTCATCTTGGGAAGGCTTGTCTTTTTTCCTTTTTTATCAAGAGCTACAAAGACAATAAAGCACGCACAGTTTTTTTTAGTTTCATTTTTTATCAAATTCGTACTTGAAACATCTACGCGTATCCGTAAGGAGGTTTTTCCAATTTTGATGATTTCCGCATCAAGCCGGACTAAATCGCCTATGTGGATCGGTTTTAAAAACTCGATATCATCCACAAATTTTGTAACGCAATATTTTTTTGAATACATCACTGACAGGGCATAGCCGATTTCATCAATCCATTTCATCACCTTTCCCCCGTGTACGTTTCCACTAAAATTGGCATCGTTTGGCTCCGCTAAAAATGACATTGATAATCTTGTCTCCATCCTATATTTTTTGGTTTATGATTGCTATAAGATACAAAATACTTACCACCCAAGGAGTACATACAACAAATGTTCAGGTGAGAACTAACGCTACAAAATTTAACGAAGTAATCTAAAAGATGGTCAATGCATTATGAATGGTTAGAATGCGAGGAATATAAAATTCCGAGTGGTGTTAGTTGTTTTTTTTCTTAAAAAAGGTAAAGACGATAAGTAGGGGACAAACCAGACCCACGAGAAAGGAAGGGAACAATGTCAATTCTCTTAAAACACCCACCCACACCGGTTCAAAGCGAAGTTGGTACAACAGATAAAACAAGCCTATGTTGGACCAGCAAAGGAGCGTTATTGTTATCAGAGATTTTCTATTCATCAGACTATGTTTCTATTCATTATAATCAACCTCGTTGTAATTACAATATCAATCAGCAGACCAACGCGACGTATTGATGTCTATTTAAGATTCCTTTTGAATCTCAAAAGAAATCAAATGAGCCTTATAGCTTTTCATCCGTTGGTAGGCATTGCTGTCAATACTCAAAACAACAACCATCATTCCTATCGTGGCAATGCTAACAGCCCGCCAGATTGGCTGACTGGAAAAAAAAAGGAGCAATGCAAAACAAACAATGATCAATGGAATGGCTTTAAATACGATACGTTCGTATTCAATTATAGTTCGTTCTGCTCGAACGAGTTCGGATGCAACAAGAGTCGATAGATTCTCTGGGGCTACTTTTTCAAAGGCGTCCAATCTTTTGTAATTGGTGTATACCAAACCTGAACCAACAAGAACAAGCAAAACCCCACAAACAAGTAGTGGGTAAAGATACGCTTTGGCCATTTCAGTTTTCCCTAATTGCCAAAACCCAATGGCTCCAATGAGAAATAGTATACCAAAAAGGATAAAAAATTTTGATGAATAAATTTCATCTTTTGCCCACTCGATAGCTATTTTTAATATTTCCATTACATACAATTGAATCTAAATATACACATACTAAAACGGTTTCAGCGTATTGAAAAATTATACGGTATTTGTAGGGACACTACTCCCATTGAATCCATCGTAACTTTGGAGGTTCAGCGGGCGTTTCTAAGACAAAAATTCTTCTTTTCGATTCCCTTTGAATAAGGACAAGCACGCAATCCTTTCTTTCATATGTGTCAGAAAAAGAAAACAGCACCCAGCTTCTTGTCTGGGTTTTGTTTAAAACGTTTCATAAAGATTATTTAGTGAATTTGTATAAAATGATTGACATTAAAAAAGCCATGCCAAAAAAGGCACTTATGAGCAACAATGTGGGGGCTCCCATAAGATGAAATACTTTAAAAACGATGCTTAATAAAAAACTACATCCAGCAACAATCCCATTAAAATGCATTATTTTTTTCTTCACTGTCTCTTACTTAAAATTTTATGCACCATGTATAGCAGCAAAAAAAGCCTTTAGTTTTGAACCATCCAAATGTCCGTCCGTTCGGACGCCGCTGCACAAATCCACCCCAAAAGGTTGAACACTTGCAATGGCTTCCTGAATGTTTTGGGCATTCAAACCACCTGCCAAAAACAAAGGAATCGAAATTTGCTCTCGGATGGTTTTACTCCATTCCCAATTGTGGACTCTTCCCGTTCCACCCAGTTCTTTTACGGTTCTGTTGGGATCCCCACTATCTAGTAACAAGGCATCGACCTGCTTTGAAACACGAATGGCGTCTTCTATAGATTTTTCATTCCTCACATGAATGACTTGAACCAGCTTAATACCGGGCAAAACCACTCGTATTTCATCATATTGATCCGCATCTACGGCATCTACCATCTGAATCGTATTGATATGAACTTGCTGTTGGTGTTCAGCGATCCGACTGGCATACGTTTCGCTTGTTAACAAAAAAGGGGTTACTGGCGGTGGGATATTTGCTGCGATTTCTTTGATTAGGGCATTGCTGATGATACCCGGACCACTAGGCATCGGCCCCACCAACCCCAGAGCATCGGCTCCGTCTTCCATAGCCATTTGTGCCTCTTCAATACTACTAATACAACATACTTTAATTCTAGGTGTTAGGGTGCCCTTCATAACTTCATTGGATGTGTAAATGGTAGGGTTTCAATATAAGGGATTTCAATGGCACCTATTTTAAGTTGCCGCAACAATAAAAGGTATGTTTCGGTTGGAAAACGACACTTTTTTAATTAAGGTTTATAAACCCCACCGAAAGGAATTTTCGGTGGGGTTACATAATCAAACGTAAATGAATTAGTTTATGCTATTCTTTTAAAAATAATTAATTAATCTCATTAACAGAAAGTATACGCATATAGATGTCTTATAGTACTATAATCAAATCATATAAATAAAGATTTACCTTGTAATAGGGATAATATCGCTATCTAACCGATTCTTTTTAACGCCACCCCTTTCTTTTTAATTTATTCCCGCAAGCCCTACACACTTCCATACCCCATGGAACCCCATGGAAAACCTCCTGAAAAAAAAATTTCAATAAGAATCTCTCGGTAAGAGAAAAAACTATAGGATACATCCTGAAGGACAAAAAAACCGCTGGATATTGAGTCCAGCGGTTCCTAACCATAAACCAATTCTTAATGAAAAGAAGAACTAGCAATACAAAATTATAAAATATGACACTTTGTGCAATTAAAGAAGTGTTAAAAAAATACAAAACCGACTCGGCTTTACCTTTTGGATTCAAACCAGATAGTAAAATCATTTGACGGTATTCTGCATATAGCCTTTCGTTGCAACGAAAAAGTTTGTATCAAAAAACCGCTAGATAAAACAGCTAGCGGTTTTTAACCATAAACCCATTCAAAATATGGGACTAAATTTTTAGTAAAGTTACAATGCTTAATTACCAGACTGTGTAACATAGGTTGCATGAGTTAGAATAAATGTAACGATCCTAAGAACTTGCTCACCTACTAAAAACTACTGGGATAGAAAAAGAAGGCATCGCAACAGAGTAATGGGCTGAGAACATTACCAACCAGCACACAACCCAAACAGGACTGGATTGTTTCTGTGATCACAACTTCACTTTTCAGTGCGGTTGGATACGATTCAATTGGGTGCACGCAGCGTACAAAGGACGAATCTGGTTTTACGGTTTTAAATTCTTGTTGACAAGAAAATATTTCGTTATAAATCCACCGTTACTATTTTTATCCATCCTGAGGTTTCCACTCCCAAGTTGTACTGGCATGATAGCTACAGTATGCAGTTCATAACCGAATTTTAGAAAGAAGTTTAAAACAGAAATTTTCGAATTAAACTTAACCCGTTTGTTCCCGTCTTTAATACTAACCTCATTCTTAAATGTAAAATATTTGGTTTCTTGTCCAAAGTCAATATCCACATTGACTTTATCAGATAACAAACGATCGGTTACTGATACCTCTATATAAGGGGATTGTATATCCCTTATATCTTGTTCTCCAACGAATTGAGCGTGTAATCCATACATACCCATCAGCGTCAATAGGGCGACAATTTTTTTCATGCTTTTTATAGTTTCAATTAGAATCAAATATAAACCTACAGCGAATCCCCAACAATGATAATGAAAAAAGATTGTAGGTGAGTAGAATTGAATGCCCAACTCGCAATTCTTCAAGGGCACCCTGTGTTTTCTTTATTCTAAACAAAGAAAAAACACATTCTACACCTACCTGTAACTCTTTGCAGGCATCTTCAAAAGCAACTCTGAAGCCACCTATACCACAAAAAAGATCTATGAATTTTAAATCTTTTGACATATCGTAAATCTATTAATATGTTTGAAATGTTTACTAATAGTATTGTTAATTTAATAAACATAAAACTGTTAAAATGAAAGTAAATAGTTGAGTATACCAAATAAGCTGTTATTTACTCAAAGCACCGTGAAATGATACCGTAATAAAAAAGGCTCACCTTACGGAAAGCCTTATTATCATTAGAGCCAACGAGGAGATTTGAACTCCCGACCTCTTCCTTACCAAGTAAGCGGTTACCTATAATATACGAAAAATATTTAACATCAATACCCATAAACACTGGGAACAGTGTATTATGCATATAATATTTTGCAGTCCCCTACAAGTCCCCTATATTTGTAATACAATACAAATTAGGAAAAGGTTTACATTATTATGCATAAGCAAAAGTCACATAACATCTGGCTAGGAGTTAACACCAAACCAGCAAGAGAGACTGACTTAGTTCGAATATCCCTATTTTATAAGTTTGGAGGCACAGGAAAGAAAAGGAAAAGGTCTACTGATATTCGAATGCCTTTTAATATTTGGGATTCTTCAACTAAAGATATTTCAAGGAAAGCAAAGAGCAGGAGCGATTTGAAGGCTCAGGTCGAAGAAGTAAACCGAATGCAGCTCGCTATCAGGGAATGTATCATCAAAATGAACAAGGGCTTGATGACATATACCAGTGCCTTTGACCTGATTGAAGGTAAGAATACAGATGGCACTGTTGCAACATGGCTAAAGCACACAAAGAAGGTAACCGAAAGGAACAAGAGCATCTACAATGACCGCTTGGATGGCGTTAAAAAGCACGTTCTCGCAGCTGGCAGAGAAGACCTCCACCCTATTAAATTTAGCCACCTACAAGACCCACAGGCTATTGAATCTATTGCCGCAATATTACGAGATGCTCCTACCCTTGGGAATGGTGCTATTGATTATTTGAATTTCCTAGACAGGGTGACCAGAGATGCCGATTTACAAATCCAAGAGCCATTCAAACGAGGTAAACTGATTCCATCACCAATAGAGACAGAAATCAAAATTGTCACTAAAATGGATATTCTCCTAGGCTTCAATAAAATCAAAACCCTACAGGACTATATGGCAGTCAACTTTTGGTTGCTGCAATTCTGCCTGAGAGGATTAGATGGTCAGGATGTCGCAAATATTTCAGAGGATATGTTGGTGTCAGAGGCAAAAGACAATTACCTCTGCCCCTATTTACCAGATGCCAAGTTGGATGATATGTGGACAGGGCATCTATCAGATAAGGCATGGATTAAGCTTAAAAGGGGTAAGGCAGCTAGAAACAAGGATTTTCTCATTCTATTCAACCTCTTCCCTACTCATTTCCTCCATAGGTCACTCAAGGAGATACTACAGCGAACTCATCCAGAATATGCTTATGAAGGCAAAGACAGGCTGAGACTCTTCAAATTCACTACTAAGAACAAGGACTGGAGCGTTAATGTAGAAGGCAATAAGCAATGGGTGGCATTAAGAGACACTATATCAAAAAAGTGTACCAAGATATTAGGAGGAGGTATTAAATCTGTTAGGCATTCATTTGATGCTCCTGCCAATCAGTTTCTGAGACTTTCTGACGCTGAACAAGGAGAACTACTTGGACACAAAGGCAAGAAAGGTGTAATTAAGCATTATCAAAC
>JBMHCG010000018.1:0-3477 GCA_049890035.1 Flavobacteriaceae bacterium
ATTCAAGGCAAAGGAAATACGCGAGTGAAACAAATTGATTTCTTCCGTATGCATGGCGTCCTGATAGTCCCCAAAATGAATGAGTAGGTTTTGACAAAAATAGTTGAGTTGTTCTAGGGCTGTCTCTCGGTTGGTAGGATATAAAAAATGGTTGGGGTCAAAATGCCCAAGTGTTTTCACACCTTGTGACTCAAGTAAGCGATGTAAGCTTTCTAAATCTACTTTTTGTGGTTGATAGACTGGGGGAATGGCAGGCGTACCTTTCCATTTGTTGCGGTTGTTTTTGTCAAAATTCCACTGTGCGCCTTCAGGTTGATTGCCCTCCATGAGCAAGTTGAATTTTTTACGCATGTAGCGGTAAAAAAACTCCAATACAAATTGTTTTTTCCCATCAAAAAAGTTTGCCAATTCGCTTCTTTCTGTTAAAAAGTGTTCACTATCTACCATAGCCGATGGTAGTGCTAGATCTTGACAAAATATTTGCAATTGTTGGTCTAATCGGTATTCATCTGGTTGCTGGTAGGCAAACGAGCTTGCATTTTTTTGTTCTAATACCCATTTCAGGTTGTCGGTCAAATTATGGGTATTTTCTGGCGCATCCAGAGAGAGATATACTACCTCGTGACCTTGTTTTTCTAACGCATGCGCAAATTGACGCATGGCCGCAAAAAAGGCAATAACTTTTTGTATGTGGTGGCGGACATAGTCAGTTTCTTGACGCATTTCAAATAGTGCATAACAAACTTCTGGATTTACCTTTTCAAACCAAGAATGTTGTAAGTTTAATTGATCGCCTAGAAGAAGTCGTATTGTCATGGAAAAAGCGTTTGTTGTAGCCAGCGATTTTGGTATTTACTTTCAGGATCATAACGTTCGGCCTGCCAAGCGACATCGAATTTACGATCACGTGGATCGTTGCCAACACCGGCCACATACATCCAATTGCCATAGTTACTGTGAACATCGTAGTCTAAGAGTAGTGATTCAAAATAGGCAGCACCCATCCGCCAATCCATCCATAGGTTTTTGGCGAAG
Organism: Flavobacteriaceae bacterium; assembly: GCA_049890035.1. Taxonomy (GTDB): domain Bacteria; phylum Bacteroidota; class Bacteroidia; order Flavobacteriales; family Flavobacteriaceae; genus UBA11891. The sequence continues at coordinate 1,036 of JBMHCG010000018.1, forward strand.
TAACTGGCTACATTTTGGCGGCCCCTATTACTCATCCATCCGGTCTGCTTGAGTTCGATCATATTGGCATTGACAAAGGGTTCAGGGGTCTCTCCATTGGCCCAATCGACAAATAAATGGGTATCTGTTTTCCATCGGTAGGATTTGTCCAATATACCACCGAGTTTAAAAATTTTATGACCGTGTTTTAGGGAGATGTACTTAAAATAGTCCCGCCATATCAGTTCAAAAACAAGCCAATAGGTAGAGCTGTTTTTTTGTATTTCTTTTTCATAGTCTTTGACTGCCCAGTATATTTGACGTGGGGATAGGGAACCGTTGGCCAACCATGGTGAAAATTTTGAACTGTAGTCCAAACCTAATAAACCATTCCGGGTATTTTTATAGTAAGACAGTTTTTTGGTTTTCCAGAAATAATGTTCCAAACGTTGGTAACCCGCTTGACTTCCACCCTTAAATGGAAAAGCCGAACGGGTGTCGATTTGTATTTCCGACAAACCTAAATCTAAGAGTGAAGGGATAGGCTGGGGTTGGGGCCATTCGGAGAGGGGCTGTACTTTGCTCGGCTGAGAGGCAAGCGGTTTTACAGTTCCATATTTCTCACATTTTTTTCTAAAAACGGTAAAAACCTCCGGTAGGTTTTCAATTTGAATAGGAACATCATCAGGATGAAACAGGAACTGTTCACGCTGCTGGTATATATCAATATTCCTGGGAATATTTTTTAATACAGCGTCAGCAACTTGAGCTTCTTCCTCAGTCCATTCTTCCTGGAAATAGAGTGCAGCAACACCAAAAGTAGCGACTCTTTCGGGGATTGATTCTTCAGCTAGACCTTGGTCGATATAGAAAGGAATTCCCAATTCTTTAAGTTGTTCTTTTAAATCGGTCAAACTATCCAGAAGGAATTGTGCGCGAAATCGCTCCGTTTTTTTAAACCCCCAGCGGGTGGTGGAATAGTGTCTGGGGTCCAGTGAGTAATAGGCCATCACATGTTCATAGGTGCGAGTGGCTTCTGTTAGAAGGCCGTTGTCAAATGTTCGCAGGTCATTGCGAAACCAGATCAAGGCAGTTTTCTTTATTTTTTGCATTGTTGGCTACAGTATTTCACTTCTTCCCAATCTCTTTCCCATTTTTTGCGCCAATGAAAAGGTCGACCACAAGTCAGGCAAATTTTTTGTGGAAGATTTTGTTTTAGGACCCTTTTCATGTTTGGGCCAAGGCAGTTTTGTAGGTAGTTAGGCAACGTTCGCGGGCAAATTTATGTTCGACAATGGGTTGGGGATAGGTCAATTCTTGGTGGTCTGGTACCCACTTTTGGATGTAGGCCAGATCCTTGTCAAATTTTTTGATTTGTTCGGTAGGGTTAAAAATCCTAAAATAGGGGGCAGCATCGACCCCTGAACCGGCAACCCATTGCCAATTACCCACATTGCTTGACATTTCGTAATCCAAAAGTTTTTCTGCAAAATAGGCTTCACCCCAACGCCAGTCAATGAGTAGATGTTTGCACAAAAAACTTCCAACCAACATCCGCACCCGATTATGCATGAAACCGGTTGCATTCAGTTGGCGCATGCCTGCATCGACCAAAGGATAGCCTGTTGTTCCATTACACCAGCGCTGAAAATCATCTTCATTGTTTCGCCACGGAATTCGGTCGTATTGTGGTTTGAAGCTTTTGTGAAAGGTGTGTGGGAAATGCCAAAGTATCTGCATAAAAAATTCCCGCCAGATCAATTCTTTTAAAAAGGTAGGATTTGGTCTTTTGGCTGCTTGTCGCACCAGTGAACGGATGCTTAATGTTCCAAAACGCAATTGTGGCCCCAATCGTGAGGTTTGATCCAAAGCCGGAAAATTTCGAGTGGCTTCGTAGGTATCGATCAATTCATCAGAAAATTGGTAGGCAGGCGAATCGTTTCCGCTTGGAAGAAATCCTAATTGTTCCAGACTGTGCATTTCAGTACTTCCGGGCAATAAGGTGTCGAGGTGTTTCTCCGATGGTACGGATGAACAGCCCTCGAAATCCCATTTTGCCAACCATTTTCTTGCGTAAGGGGTATATACCACATAGGGTTTGCCATCGTCCTTAACCACTTCGTTTTCTTGAAAGATGACTTGATCTTTGAAGGCTTTAAAGACAATATTTTTCTTATGCAACATCTGAGCAATTTCATCATCGCGTTCTCGTGCGTAGGGCTCATAGTCTTTGTTGACTACTACTTCAGCTACATCAAATTGCTCAATTAGTTGAGAAAAAATAGCCTTGGGCGTCCCGTGATACGTTCGTACGTTACATCGGTTCCTCTTCATAGCATCGTTAACACGACCCAAGGCATGAATAATAAGTTCCAATCGACGGTCTTTTTTAGGGAGCTTGCCCAAAATAGTGTCATCGAATATAAAAATGGGTAAAACAGCGTGCCCACTCTGTAAGGCGTT
>JBMHCG010000019.1:0-5277 GCA_049890035.1 Flavobacteriaceae bacterium
AGAAAATGGCTGCTGGAAAGAAAATTCTCAAACAAAAAGGACTCTCCCCAACGCTATTTATGGCCCCATCACATTCCTTTGATCAGACAACCCTAACGGTTGTCAAAGAATTAGGCTACGCCATCACAGATGGCTTTGGCCTATGGCCTAAAGTCAAAAAAGGGATTTTATTTGTCCCACAATTATTTGCATCGCCTGTCCACCTTGGGATTGGCGTCTATACAATATGCCTCCATACCGACAACATGAAAGACAACGATTTTGAGCGAATTGAAAAACACATTGAAAAAAATCATAAACAGTATATTTCACCCCATCAACTCGACCAATATACACTCAAGAAAAACCAATATCTTGTTCATTTACTGGATCAACTAATGGGGAAAATAATCCAAAATATCCTACGATTAAAACGTAAATTTGTATCATGATTAATGCATTCATCGCCAAATTTCAACAACCACAAAAAGGGTTTGATCCCGTTCCCCAACACCATGTTGAAAAATACTTTGAAGAAGCCTACAATGGGCAACGGTTTAATCAAAAAATAATTTACCGACTAAAAAGCACCCTATCATTAAAAGACAAAAAAATCCTAGATTTAGGGGCTGGTCCTGGTCAATATACCAAGTATTTCATTGATCAAGGGGCAGACACATACTACCATGATATTTCATTGCGATACTTGCGGCTGTTTAAAGAAAAATTCCCAACCCTAAATTTCACGAGTACAATTGATTATTTAGATAATTTCAAAGGCACTTATGATTTGATTTTTAACAATGTCTGTTTTTGCTATGCAATGGACGATTATTCATTTGTGAAAAAGATTCAAAAAGGATTAAATCCAAACGGCATTTATTTTGGCATTTTGGGGAATGAAAATGTTTTTAAAAAACAACTTTCAAAGAGGTTTTTAATACAGTGCCAATTTTATTTGAATGACTTTTTTGGCATAAAAATTGGCCACCCATTTACCAGTAAAAGACGCATAGCAAAATTATTTTCACCCAAAAGATTTGATGTAATAACCATTGAAGATTTTGAAGAAAACACCTTAGTAATTGTAAAGCGAAAACACAAATGAAAATTCTCATAACGGGTGCCGCTGGATTCATAGGGAGCAATCTTGTTGAGTATTTGCTTCAAAAAGGCAATATTGTCGTTGGAATTGACAACTTCGCTACAGGATATAAACACAACATTCACCCTTTTCTTAAGGACCCCAATTTTACCTTTATCGAAGGCGACATACGCAATTTTGACCATTGCCTTAACGCAACAGAAGGTGTTGACTGTGTTCTACACCAAGCGGCTTTGGGTTCTGTCCCACGCTCACTCAAAGATCCAATCACAACAAATGAGGTAAACATCACGGGGTTTTTAAACATCTTAGAGGCCAGTAAGCAAAACAACATCAAACGCTTTGTCTATGCAGCTTCTTCCTCCACCTACGGCGATTCAAAGGCACTGCCCAAAGTAGAAGAAAATATTGGTAAACCCCTATCGCCCTATGCCATAACCAAATATGTAAACGAACTCTATGCCGAAATATATGGCACAGCCTATGGACTAGAAACCATTGGCTTGCGCTATTTCAATGTCTTTGGTCGTCGCCAAACCCCCGATGGAGCTTACGCAGCCGTCATCCCAAAATTTATTGGACAATTTCTCCAAGGAGAATCCCCAACCATCAATGGCGATGGAAGTTATTCGCGCGATTTCACTTATATCGACAACGTATTACAAATGAATCATTTGGCGCTTACAACCCAAAACCCTAAAGCCATTCATCAAGTATACAACACAGCAGTAGGCGATCGAATAACCATCAGCGAAATGGCAGAGTTCATTCGTGAAGGTCTTTCCAAATTTCGCCCCGAAATAATAGATATCCCCATCCATAATGGCCCAGAGCGTTCGGGCGATATTCCCCATTCGCAAGCTAGTATTGAAAAAGCACAACAACTGCTAAACTATCAACCCAGTCATCACTTCAAACAAGGGCTTGAAGCCTCTTTGGCGTGGTATTTCAAACACCTTTCCCATGCATAATACACCCCTTGCTATCATCGGTCTTGGCTATGTCGGCCTACCTTTAGCCGCTGCCTTTGCATCAAAATATCCCGTTGTGGGCATCGATATCAATGCAAAACGAATTGAGGAACTGAAAGCAGGGAAAGACCAAACCAATGAAGTCAGTGACAGCGAATTGACTGCAGCACTTGAAAAAGGGCTCACGCTAAGCACAGTAATTGAAGACGCCAAAGATTGCACCGTTTTTATAGTAACCGTTCCCACACCCGTTACGTCCAACAAACAACCCGATTTAACCCCTGTAGTAAGTGCCACCAAAGCGGTTGCAACTGTTCTAAAAAAAGGAGATACGGTAGTTTATGAATCCACCGTTTACCCAGGGGTGACCGAAGAAGTATGTGTTCCCATTTTAGAAGAATTGTCAGCATTATCCTTCAATACCGATTTTTATGTGGGCTACAGTCCCGAACGGATCAATCCTGGCGATAAAAGGCACACCATCACCAAAATAACAAAGGTAGTCTCCGGCTCTACCCCCGAAACACTTTCCCAATTATCGACACTCTATGGTTCCATCATTGAAGCAGGAATCTATCAAGCCCCAACCATTAAAACTGCTGAAGCCGCTAAAGTTATCGAAAACACACAACGTGATATCAATATTGCATTTGTCAATGAACTGGCCGTGATTTTCAGTAAAATGGGTATCAATACCCAAGAAGTGCTAAAGGCTGCGGGAACGAAGTGGAACTTTCTCAACTTTTATCCCGGTCTAGTAGGGGGGCATTGTATCGGCGTAGATCCCTACTACTTGGCACATAAGTCCAAAGAACTGGGCTACACTCCCGAAATGATTCTAGCCGGTAGACGCCTGAACGATGACATGCCTGCTTTTATAGTCAATCAAATTGTCAAAAAATTTGCACAACAAAACAGAAATACCAAAAATACAAATGCCTTGATCCTTGGAGCAACCTTTAAAGAGAACTGCCCCGATTTACGTAACTCTAAAGTAGTCGATTTGCATCGCGAATTAGGCGACTTTGGATTTGTTGTTGATATCTATGACCCCCAAGCCGACCCCCTCGTTTTCCAACAACAATACGGAAAGAAAAAAATCGAAACAATAGATGAAAAATACGATTTAATTATCCTTGCCGTTGCGCATATTGAATTTAAATCCATTGATCCCAAACTCTATCTATCGTCCCAAGGAATTGTTTTTGACATCAAGAGCTTTTACTCCGATCCTGATTTCCTCTATCTCTAAAATGGAGAAACTGCTTATCCATATCATTCCCACACTTGAAAATGGAGGAGCCGAAACGGTTCTTAGTCGCCTATCTAAAGAACTAAAAACCAAAGGTATTCTTCAAAAAGTCATCACCATTCAAGGAGATGATTCCAATTATCATTATTCCAGTATTGCTAAAAACTGTGAAGTCATCCATGCAAAAACAGATCCAACGGCAGTTCAACAAATATTTAAACAATTCCCCCATGCAAAAATAATTGCATGGATGTATCCAGCAATCTTTCATGCGCATCGTTGGAAGATACGTTTCCAAACCCAACAACCAATCCTGTGGAATATCCGTCGATCACACTTCCCTGCAAAGAAAAAATTCCAACGGTTGGCCCTTTACTTTTTTGGGGGATATGCTCGATTGAAGCATATCAGGGTTATTTATTGTGCTCATCAGGCACAAAAAGCCCATCGACGTTTTTTTTTCCCAAAAAAAAATAGTGTTGTCATCCAAAATCGGTGGGCAAAAATAATGAATACATCTCAAGAGCAGCCTGCCCCAGAAGCTAGAGATTATCTCTTATATGTTGGGCGAAATCACCCGGCAAAAGGGCCAGATCGCCTGGTTCGCGCAGCGCAGCGCTTACTCAATGAAAAACCAAACCTCCAATTGCTTATTGCAGGGAGGGATTGGCATATTGACTTTTTCCCCTCCGAAATTCACAATCAAGTAAGTGTTTTAGGAAATGTTTCCCATTTGGTTCCGCTATACACTCATGCCAAAGGCTTGTTGTTAACCTCATACACAGAAGGCTATCCTAATGTTTTGGTAGAAGCCGCGGTCTGTGGAACACCTATTGTTTCCTTCCCAGCAGGAGACGCATCATCCATTTTAGCCAACTACCCCCACGGCCACATTGCCCACAATTATGAGGAGTTTATTCAAAAAGTAAAGCACTTACTAAAACATCCCCCTTCGGCTCAAGAACGTCAAAAAGCAGCAAAGCGCATGCAAAAAGAACTTGACTTTAGTCATACGGTTAGGGATTATATGGAATTTATTTTCGACCAAGCGGTGTGATTCCTATCTTTATGGTGTGAAAAAACTCATCCGTATCACCACGGTTCCACTTTCCTTGGAAAAACTTCTCGAAAACCAAGGACAACATTTTAAAGCCCACTTTGATATTACCTTTGTTGCATCTGATGCCTATCGACTAAAAGAAGTGGCAGAACAACAAGGGGTGAGTCACTTTCACTTACCGATGACTCGAAAAATAACCCCTATACAAGATCTGCGTTGCCTCATTCGCCTGTATCATTTCTTGCGAAAAGAAAAACCACACATTGTCCACACCCACACCCCAAAAGCAGGGATTATAGGAATGCTAGCCGCACGTATGGCAGGAGTCCCCATTCGATTGCACACCATAGCAGGACTTCCGCTGATGGAAGCTAAAGGACTAAAACGCCAAGTATTATTGGCCGTGGAACGACTCACCTATTGTTGTGCTACCCAAGTATACCCCAACTCCAAAGGACTTTTAAATTTTGCGCTTAAAAAAAAATTAGCCCCCAAGGGGAAGCTTAAACTTTTGGGGAAAGGTTCCTCCAACGGCATCGACACCCACTACTTTTCACCAAAAAAAATTAATACAAAACAACGCAAGGCGGTACGTGACTCGCTTGACCTAAAACCCAACGACTTTGTTTTTTCTTTCGTCGGACGACTAGTTGGAGACAAAGGGATCAACGAATTGGTGGCTGCGTTTACCACCGTTCAAAAAAACATTCCCAGAGCAAAGCTCCTCCTTGTGGGACCCTATGAGTCCGATTTGGATCCATTACAGCCTACTACCCAGCACACCATTGAAACCCATCCCAACATCATCACCACCGGATTTCAGACAGATGTCCGACCCTATTTTTCCATTAGCGATATTTTTGTTTTCCCAAGCTATCGCGAAGGCTTCCCCAATGTTGTTTTGCAAGCA
>JBMHCG010000020.1:0-41456 GCA_049890035.1 Flavobacteriaceae bacterium
GCAACCTGTACCACCTGAATTCAAATAAACGACAACCCAAAAACGATCATTGTGGTTGATTGTTGCACCCGAAACGGTCCATGATGGTGTCGCTGTAATACCTGTTAATGCGGTAGTATTTTGGTAAAACTGATAACTGGCTACATTTGTTGATCCAGAGGCGTCTAATACGATCGTATCGCCGTCACATATCAGATTATTATCCAAGGCGGTTGCACCTCCTGAATCCCGAAGCACCAGACTGACAGATGATGATATGACTGTTATTGTTACAACATTGGAGTAACTTTCACATAATTTACCATTAAGATCTGATGTTAAAATTCTTCTGTACTCTGTTGTAGAGACGACACTTGTTGGGGTATAATTAATACTATTGGCTGATGGAATGGAAGACCAGGATGTAGTACCACTAATTCTGGACTCCCATGAAATAGTCACCGAGCCTGTGGCTGTTGGTGAGTCTACATCTGAAAGTTGATTAGGTGCTAATGAAAAACATATAGATTGACTACCTGTTATCGTATTGGAAGCAGTGGAAAAATCAAATTCATTAATATATATAGTTAGCATTGATGTGTCACTGCAAGTGCCACCTCCAGTGGTATTATTAACTGTCACCGAAAGGATATCACCATTCGAGACATCGGTGCCTGAGACTGTGAATGAATAAGTTGTTGTACCGGAGAAGGGTCCCTGCAGAAGGGTCGCACCTCGGTACAAACGATATTCTGGCGAAGCTATATTGGTTGCTGTGACATTCAATTCTACATCTTCATTGTCACAAATAGTATTATTAATATTAGGCGTTGTAATGGAAAAATTAGTAATAGACGGTGTTTGATTAACGGTTTTCGTAACCACATTTGACAGAGACTCACAACTCTTCCCATTAAATTCAATAATAACTTTCCGCCTATATTCAGTAGTCGTTGTCAAAGAAGTTGAAAAAGTATAGGTTGACGAATTAGCACTTGCAATATCAGTCCATCCACTTCCTGAATCAAATTGCCATTGAAATGTTTTTGTAGCAACACCAATTGTTGGATTGGGACTTGAGGAGTCTCCCAGTAATGCTGGAATTTCACCACTGCACAAAGTTTCGTCTCCAGCGATAACATTTGCCGTAGCATCAAAACTATTAACCCTTACAGTAATAGATTCAGAAGCAAAACAAGAAGTTGTTGTAGATGAACTGTAGCTTTTAACAGTGATTATGTCACCGTCCACCAAAGAAGAAGTGGAATACACCCCGCCTACTTGTGAAACAAGAGAAGAAGTAACCGATCCTGAATAGCGTAAGTATTCATACCAATTACCTGTTCCTGTTGCTGAAAACTGAATGGTATCTCCACTACATATAGTATGCGAAGTCTGATTTGAAGTAAAAGTAAGAGCGGGTTGTGAACTAGTGGTAATAGTATAATTTAGAGAGTAATTATCGCAAGAAGCTGTAGAAGACACTGTTATGTTCCTTACTCTTAGATTAATAATTCCTAATACATTATTTATTGTTATCGAAGAATTTGCGCTTGCAGGAGCAAGTGGAGTCCAAACTGAGGATCCACCGGGGCGGGTTGAAAATTCATATTGATCATAACCAGGTGTAGCGTATACAGTCACATTTGAGCCTTCACAAACAGTCAGCTGTCTAGAAGAGTCAAAAGCACCTTCACTAGTTGTAGTAAACCCCTCATCCCCAGGAGTATCAACAACATTTACAGTAGATGAGGCTTGTGTGGATGAATTAAGAAAGAAGGATGTACTACTGACAGAATCAACCTCAAAATAGATTCCTGTTGTTCCATTAGTGTTAAAATTTAGCCGGAATGCACCTGTGTTATCCCAAACAAAAGTCCTAGCCGCACCACCCGTTATTAGAGGAGAAAAAGTAGTATATTCTCTAGTAAGTGATTGTGCATTTGCACCTATAGTAGTAGCCCTAATTATGATAGAAGCAGATGATGTAGTAACAGTCACAGTCCCACCTCCAGAAGGGATTCTTACATCAAATTCAAATTGATTACCAGAAATATTATCTCCCTCACATACAAAATAAGGGCCTGTAGACCCACCAACATCAATATCACTGACCTGAAAATTTACTCCAGTTTGTGACCATGACATAAATGATACCCCTATAAGGGATATACCTAACAATATGTTTTTTAAAGTTCCCACACTAAATGGAAGCCATTCTATATAGTTAACCTCTATAATAACGACTTCGAAACAAATTTATTGCAATTATTGATAAATCAAAAAAAATAGCTAGACTTTTTAACATTTTTTGTTGATTACTATACTTGTTCAATACTTTTTTTAGTTTTAAATCTAGTATTTTTGTGTACTGATATGAAGAAAATAAAAATCTTTGTTTGTTTTATATTATTAAACATAACTGCTTGTAAAACAGATAATAATATTGTTTTGATAGAGCAACTAAAAGCAATAAATTACAACGGAAAAACCATTTATGAGCACAATGGCAAACCCTTTACCGGACAGGTTGTCGATAATCAACAAAAAAATAATAAAATTGTTAATTTCTTTGTTGATAACGGTTTATTAAATGGTCCATATAAGGAAGTCAACGAAAAAAATGCAACAATTTTAGAGACTACATACAAAAATGGTATGTTGCACGGTTCCTACAAAACATTTTTTGAAAGTGGAACCTTGCAAGAAGAGTTAATGTATAACGCAGGGTATTTGGAGGGAGTACGCAAATACTACTGGCCGAATGGAATGACCAAGGAAATAAACGAATATAAAAACGGAAGGCTCATTTACTTCACATCCTTATTCTTTTCTAATGGAAAACTTCGAAAAAAGATTTACTTTAACACTTATGGCAAAAGAGATTCCATATGGACAGAATACCATATTAACGGAACAATTAAAGATAGTACCCTATATAGTAATGGTACTCTTATAGAAACCTATCAATTTGATAAAAATGGCATTAAACGAAACTAGTAAAGCAATTGTTGGATCATTTATTTTAATACTATTAGCTTCTGCATGCGAGCAGATCAAACCGAATCCAAACTTCACTGCTGAAGAATTAAATTTTGATATGATAACCGGCACTTGGGATTTACAAAAGACCATAAAAGGAAAAAGTGCTGTTGAAGGTGGTGTTACGCTGGATTATATCACCAAAACAATGACCATTGAAAAAGGTCGTTTCAACACCTATACTACCTCTCATATTCCCTGGGGCTCCAAATACCAAACGGAACTCAAGTCGGACACACTACTCGTCTACAACGGAACACAAACAACCTATTTATCTTTCAAAGTGGTGCTTAGTCGTGATGGCAAATCTCTGATGATAAGAAATCTTTACGAAGACGAAGAAGAATATTACACTAAAAAATAATCTCAAAGGATTCCATATTGTATGCTTCTAAAGTGGATGCTATTTATTTTTATATCAGCTACAACGATGGTCAAGGCACAGCGAAAAGACACCCTTTTTTTTGAAAATAACACAATAATAAAAGCTACAGGGTGGATCCATCAGACCGTCAAAGACAGTCTTTGGGTATATTTTCACCGAAATGGTTCTATTGAGAAAAAAGGTTTCTACAGCAAAGGTAAAAAGGAAGGTTCCTGGGAGTATTATTTACCCAATGGAAGGCCCAGTCATAAAAATTGGTTTGTAAATGATCAATTGATTAAGCATGAGAATTTCCTTCAGAAAAATGGTGATTTCGAGATGATTGTCATAACTAAAGATTCGTTAGATTAGGTTTCATTTATCCCGATTAAAAGCAATTATTTTATCTTTATCATCGGAAAGTAACTATAACTATGAACCGTTTTTCGGTTGTCTTAATAAAATCGTTCTTCATTATTGTCTCACTTTGGCTGGTACCCAGAGATAGCTGGACCGCAAAGGAAAAACACCAATACTTCCTACAAAACAGCCCTTTTAAACACACAAAAAATCTCACCAAAAACGAGCGTCGTGCACAGGGACTTCCTCCCAATACCTTCAATGAAAGAGCCTTTGAATTGACCATGAATCCAAGACTGGGGTACCCTACTCCTGAAAAATTACAGAGGGTTCAACAAGCGTTACAGGCCGCACGAAAAAATAAATCTCCCAAAGAATTAACCGCCAGAGCTCCCGGTGAAACCGCCAGCAACAGCTGGCAGTCTCTAGGACCTAACAACGTAGGAGGTCGAACACGTGCCGCTCTTTTTGACCTTTCGGATACCGATAAAGACAAAGTTTTTGCAGGTGGTGTTAGTGGCGGATTGTGGGTCCATCAAGACATTGACAACCCCTCCGAAGTTTCTTGGTCCAAAGTCAATGGTGTTCCGGGCAACCTTGCCGTTACTGTTATTGTTCAAGATAAAAATGAACACAATTTGCTGTTTGCTGGGACTGGAGAATCGTACACAACAGGCGATGCTATTGGCAACGGAGTCTATCGTTCTACTGATGGTGGACTCAATTGGACCATGGTTCTTGGAACGGGAACCAGCTCTGCGTCAACCAGTTCATCTACCACAGGGTCACCCACGACTACAACTTTTTGGGTTGATGGAAATTTTTATGTGAATGACATGGCGTTTTGGGATCCAACCCCATCCAATACAGCTAATGATGACGAGATTATTTTTGCCGCATTGGGTGTCGCTTACAACAGTAACTTCGATGGAGCCAACACCAGTACATTTCTCGGTCGGGATTCCTATGGCCTCTACAAATCAACAAACAAAGGAGCAACATGGACGCGATTTAATACCATGGTGTCCACGGCAGGGGCTTCCCTTGATGATATCAATGATATTGAAATAAGCTCTGACAATAAAATATGGGTTAGTACCAATAGAAATATATACACTGGCAGTCAAAGTGGTAGGTTTTATTACAGTTCAGACGGTACTACATTTACCCTCCAAAATCCAACTTTTCCCGGTATTGCTAACAAAACGAACATCAATAGGGTAGAAATTGAACCCAGTGGTCAGGACAGCCAAACTTTTTATATCCTTCTTAACAATACCTCGAATAATCAAGCAGATATTTATAAAACAACAGATGCCTTTAACACAGTCGTAAAAATAGCTGAACCCATTGATGGCGATACAGGGGATATACCTGTTACGGATTTTACTAGAGGGCAAGCCTTTTATGACCTCGAAGTAGAAGTAGATCCGACCGATGATGACATCGTCTATGTCGGAGGGATCAACTGGTATAAATCCTTGGATGGGGGTAGCACATGGAATCAAATGAGCGACTGGAATGGTACCCCTGCCGATCCCTATTCCACTATTCACGCGGATCAACACGGACTGTATTTTCGCCCTGGCAATAACAACCAGGCAGTAGTTGTCAATGACGGAGGTGTGGCATTTGTTTCAAATCTCGCTTCTGCAACTACAGCCAAAGTCTTTACAATCCAAGAAAAGGACTTTATAACGACGCAATTCTACAGTGTCGCACAAACACCTGAAGGTTTTGCAACGGATTTTATTACGGGAGGTACCCAAGACAATGGTTCGCATCGTATAGTAAACCCGGCAGGTGTCCCAACCAACTCGAACGAAATTCAAGGAGGTGATGGAGGTTATACCTACATCGATCAAGTGAGCCCTACTTATTTCATAACAAATTACATCTATAATAATTATATCGTTCGATTTGACATTAATAATATCAGCTCATGGACACCTCTCAACAATCCTGGAACGGCAGATACTGATTACAATGAAGGTGACTTTATCAATCCAGGAGCCTTGGATTCCAATCTTGATATTCTCTATGTAAACGCTTCTAAGGGGGCTAACAAAAGAATTCGCAGATTCAAAAATCTCGATACGTCACCAACAGACGATTACATGCCCAATGTAAATGCGATGCTGGATGATTCTCCCTCAGCTTTTGAAGTTTCCCCTTATACAACTACTTCCACTTTATTGATGGTAGGTCTGGACTCAGGAAAACTTCTAAAGATTACTGATGCTAACGGTCCTGCTGCTGCTGCGGTTCAAATTGCAGACAATCTTGGAAGTATTTCGGATATTCAATTCGGAACTCAGGAGGATAAAATTTTTCTTACGTACTACAATTACGGGGTAAATAATGTCTTTTATTCAAGTGACGGTGGGACTAACTGGACTCAAAAAGACGGAGATCTACCTGACATACCAGTATGGGCCATTCAACACAACCCCTATAATGAAAACGAAGTAATTATTGCCACGGGACTTGGAATTTGGCAAACAGACAACTTTTTAGAGAACAACCCCAATTGGACACAATCCTACAATGGTATGAGTGATGTTGCTGTTCACGACTTACAATTCAGGGGCTCGACTGCACTGTCCAATAGGGTAATTGCCGGAAGTTATGGGCGTGGCATTTTTGCTGGAACCTTCCAAGATTCAACACCGCCTACGGTCGTTCTGAGCAGTACCGATACCGATACCATTGTTGTCAATACCGATGCAGTAACCATCACTGCCACATTCTCCGAAGCCATGGCTGCAACCCCTACACTCAGTATTTCAGGATTGGTTAGCAATGTCACTTTAACCGGAACCAATACTACCTGGGTGTATGTATGGAATGTAGGGGCCACAAGCCCTACCAATGGGAACTATACCGCTACAGTCAGTGGACAAGACCTGGCTGGAAATGCCTACACCGGCACTGACAGTCTGACTTTTGTCGTCTCAAATACCCTGTCCGATACCACACCCCCCACCGTCGTTCTGAGCAGTACCGATACCGATACCATTGTTGTCAATACCGATGTTGTAACCATCAGAGCTACGTTTTCCGAAGCCATGGCTGCAACCCCTACCCTCAATATTTCAGGATTGCTCAGCAATGTGGCCATGAGTGGGTCCAATACCATCTGGATCTACCAATGGAACGTAGGGGCCACCAGCCCTACCAATGGGAACTATACCGCCACTGTAGCTGGTCAGGACCTGGCTGGAAATGCCTATGCCGGCACTGACAGTCTGACTTTTACGGTTTCAAATACCCCGCCCGATACCACAGCTCCAATTATAACAGGGCCTACAAGCGGATCCCATTCCGATCTAAATATGGTTGAGAATTATATTCATGTCGGTTCTTTTGCCGCAAATGAAGCGGTGAATTGGTCTGTGACAGGTTCCGATCAAAACGAATTTCAAATCAATGGTTTAGGGTATTTGAGTTTTTCTGGCCCTAAAGATTTTGAAAACCCAAGTGACTTGGACACAAACAATCGTTATGATGTTATTGTAAATGCCACAGATTTTTCAAACAATACGGGAAGCCACTCCATCTCGATTACCCTTATTGATGTGGATGAACTCGTTGCTGATGTAACCCCACCAATTATCCGTGGTCCCAACGGGCAGCAAGGAGCCAATATAACCATCAGTTCAAATGAAAATCTTGCGAACCTTGGTACTTTCCAGTCCAACGAAGTCGTCAGTTGGTTATTGAGTGGCCAGGATGCTACAGAGTTTTCGATCAATGCTTCCGGAGCTCTTGTTTTTAACAGTGGTCCCGACTATGAAAGCCCGACGGATACCGATGGAAACAATATTTATCTCTTTTCCGTAACGGCTATAGATGCTGCTACAAACAGTACGACCATGAATATTACACTTCGCGTGAACGATGTCAGTGAATTGGCTTTTAATCAAATTGCTGGAACCGGACGCTATGTATATGGTATATTAAATCCAGGAAATAAGTCCATAAACAACCCTACCAGTTCTCAATATTCAGGAACGGATCCCATTACAGGTGCCATCGCACAGAGAAATACAAGTATGGGAAGTTTCAATAACCAAATTATAATTGTTAGAAACTCCAATACTGACCTCGGTTCAATGTTCCATGAAAACGTATTGAAAAGTCCGGGGCAACTCATGCGATATACGGGTACTGTTCGCAATACAGCAACGGGAGCATCCATTCTAGTGAGTGGCGTTGTCAATGGTATTCGTGTATACCAAATCCCACCCATGGGGTATCTTTTTCATTTCTTAATTGATGTCACCCCCGACACCCCCTTTGGAAGTCCACTCACCCCATCGACGCAGTGGGCTACGGGTATCCTTCAATTCTATATTTCGTATTAAACTACCGGTATCTTCTGCCCACCAACCAAAGTATACAAACCCTTTTTGTCATAAAAACAACTAAAACAAAGCTGATTAAATAGCTTGTATCGATACGAAACATAACCAACCCATCCGCTACTGCTAACCAGTATCAGTGGCTTATCCCCAGTGGAAATACAACGACACCATTCAAAAACAGTATGATTAAATGCGGTCTTGCTGGAGTTTGAATTCGTACTTAAAATGAAGGGAAAGACAAAGACCTTCCCTCTATTGATAACGAATGCTTTCACTGCCCCGACTGCGGATAACCACACGAATAGGAAACCACAAAAAAAAGAGGCTCACTAACAGTACCATTAAATTGAGAAGTAAAACCTGAATTACTGAAAGAGTTACTGGGGCTGTTTCAACAAAATAAGTCGTTGGATCCAGCCGAATCCATTGGCCATATCGCTGACTAAAATAAAACAATACACCCAACAGATTACCCCAAAACATGCCTTTTAACATGATACGCCCTCCGTTCCATAGGAAAATAGACTGAATAAGGGAATAATCACTCCCCAGAACTTGGAGCAAACGAATCATCCGTGCTCTTTCCAATATCATTACCAATAAGGCGGTAGCAATGTTAATCACCCCTACTACAATCATGACGATCAGAATAATGAGGATGTTGTAGTCGAATAATGCTATCCATTGAAAAATATTAGCAAAACGATCTGTAATGGCTATTACATCCAAATCCGAGGGCAAGGCATTATATATGGAATTGGCCGTTGACTCAAGATTTTTATAATCCGCTAAGATAACCTCATAACTACCCACTTTACCCTTTTCCCATTTCACTACTGTATGGAGCAAATCAATCGATGCAAAAAGTAATGACTCATCAAATTCGGGAAAACCTGATTGGTATAAACCAACAACTTCAACGGTTCGACGTAGTGGGATTTTCTGAGAAGTCTTGTTTTGAAAAAACAGTTGCATGCGATCTCCGATTCCAACAGACAACCGATTGGCAAGCGTCTTTGACAAGAGTACCTCTTGTTGTTTGGTTCCCGAATAATCGGGAAATCGCCCTTCTTTTAGATAGTCCTTTAAGGGGTCCCAAGAATATTCAGCATCAACCCCTTTGACCATACCCCCTTCAAAAGTTGTCTTGGATTTAAACAATCCGGCTTTGTAGGTGACTCCTGAGAGCTGTTCGACACCGGGTTGATTCTTTACAAAAGTCCTTATTTCTGGGGATAGAGAAACGGGTTGAAGGGAGACATTGGAATGGTTGTTTTCAAATGTTGAAAGGGTTAAATGACCATTAAAAACCGCTGTTTTTGAGGCTATTTCTTGTTGTAAACCCAACCCAGTGGCCAAAGCTATCAATATCATACCCATACCCAAAGCGACTGCTAGGGTTGCAATTTTTATTATCCGAGACGAAACGCTATGTTTGTAACGCTCACCCTGCTGCAAACGTTGGGCAATAAAATAACCTAATTGCAATTTTTCTGCTTTTGAAGAATCCTGTCAAAAATACAGCATTAATTTTTTTTCTAGTACTCCCATGTTTTTTTGTGACCAGTCAAAACCCAAACAAAATCTCGGCGGGTGCCAATCAAATAAATGCCTATCTGCCGCTACTAAAAAATAAAAAAATTGGAATCGTTGGGAACCACAACAGTTTGGTTGAAACAGCCTCAGGCTATGTACACCTGGTTGATACCCTCTATCGCAGTGGCCTTAATATTAAAAAAGTTTTTGGCCCAGAGCATGGGTTTCGGGGCAAGGCCCCTGATGGCGAAAAAATACAGAATACCATCGATCCCAAAACAGGCATACCTATTGTTTCCCTTTACGGTAAAACCAGAAAACCAACCCCAGAGCAATTGGAGGATATTGAAATCCTTGTATTTGATATGCAATCCGTTGGGGTTCGCTTTTACACCTATCTTTCTACCTTACACCTGACATTGGAGGCGGCTGCCGAACAGCAAATCCCAGTGCTCCTTCTCGATCGACCCAATCCGAATGGATATTATGTCGATGGCCCGGTTCTAGATCCTGCCCATCAATCCTTTGTAGGCATGCATCCAATACCCATAGTTTACGGAATGACCCTCGGAGAAATGGCACGCATGATCATTGGTGAAAAATGGTTGGAAATCAAGAAACCACTGGACTTACAAATCGTCCCAGTCAAAAATTACCGCCGTCAGAAAAATATCAAAATCCCGCTCCCTCCTTCTCCCAATTTACCCAACGAACAGGCCATTGCATTGTATCCCAGTTTGTGTTTGTTAGAACCTACTGTAGTCAGTGTGGGTAGGGGGACCAACAAACAATTTCAAATCTATGGACACCCCGATTTTAAATCCGATTTCAGCTTTGTCCCACAGCCCAATACCGCTTCAAAATATCCAAAACTAGAAGGACAAACTTGTTATGGATTCGACTTAGAGAAAATCCCAAAACCGAATCGGATCCGACTCGACTTCCTGCAGAACGCCTATGCTTTGATTTCAAATAAAGAGGCTTTCTTTTTGAAAACATTTGACCGAATTGCAGGTACGGATCAACTGCGAAAACAGCTTGAAATTGGCATGACAGAAAATGCTATTCGAGCCTCATGGGAACCCCAGCTAGCTCAATTCAAAATGAAACGCCAACGGTATTTGCTTTATCCCGATGAATAATGATGTTTTAGGCAAAGCCCTTTGGTCCTTCCATAAAAATCCACAAGAACAAGAGCTACTCACATGGACGCATCTTACCGAAGAAGATCCCATGCCTGTTTCCTATTTTTTTCGATCCTATGAAGAGATGCCAGAGCTGGAACAAAAAGCGTTAAACCTTGCTTTTGGTTCTGTACTAGACGTTGGTTGTGGAGCAGGTAGTCACAGTCTCTATGCACAAAATTTTTTGAATTTGGATGTGACAGCACTGGATCTGTCTCCCGCTGCTGCAGCTACGTCACAATCCCGAGGAGTTCAAAATGTCTTGTGCGAGAACATTTTTGATCATCAAGGATCCTATGATACAGTAATGCTACTGATGAACGGGGTCGGAATGTGCGAAACCATCCAAGGCCTTCAAGAGCTTCTTGTTCACTTGAAAAAAATAGTGTTACCCAAGGGACAAATATTACTTGATTCTTCGGATTTGATTTATCTTTTCGAGGATTCTGATGGGCCTGCAAACGTCCCCCAAGGAAACTATTATGGAGAAGTTGACTTTGGAATAAGATTTTTGGATCAAGAGGCTATATTTCCTTGGTTGTATGTTGATTTTGAAACACTTAAAAAAGTGGCACAGACTGTAGGATACCAATGCCAATACCTCATGGAAGGAACACATTACGATTATTTGGCCCGTTTAACTAGGGTATGTTGAGGTATTTATGTGTTTGTAAGGAAACCTTCCACTGTGGGTGTGCCAACGCATAATCCACCATCAGCGGCATTATTTTCTCGCGTACACTCCATTCCGGTTGTAAAAACAATTTGCAATCAGGCCCTACATGCGTTGCTTGTGATTCGGCAAAGGCAAAGTCGGATTTGTTGTAAACGATGACTTTCAATTCGTCAGCTGCGGCATAGGCGTCCTGCAGAGGCAGTTTATTTTTTTTGGGCGACAAACAAAACCAATCCCATTGTCCGGTCAGTGGATAAGCCCCTGAAGTTTCTATGTGTGTTTGCATCCCCCATTGACGCAATTGATTGGTCAGTGGATCCAAGGGCCACATCAGGGGTTCACCACCAGTAACTACAACCGTATCCGAATATTTTTTGGCTTCTTCTACTATGTCCCCAACCGCCGTAGCAGGGTGTTTTTTTGCGTCCCAGCTTTCTTTTACATCACACCAGTGGCAACCTACATCACACCCCCCCACGCGAATAAAAAAAGCGGCGGATCCTTTGTGATACCCTTCCCCTTGGAGCGTATAAAAAGCTTCCATCAAGGGCAAAGCCAAACCCTGTTTGACATTGGAAGAAGAAGGTGTGCTCATGGCGACAAAGATAAGGCATCACAAAAAGTTGGCATTCATTAATTTTCAATATCTTTAAGGGTATGAAACACACAGCTCCTTTCCACCTTGCCATTCCCGTAGACAATTTGGGGGAAAACTGTACCTTTTATGAAACCGTTTTGGGTTGTCAACCCGGAAGAAGCAGCGAACATTGGGCAGATTATGATTTTTTCGGACACCAACTTGTCCTTCATTATGACCCCCAACACCAAGCAAAAAAACACCACAACGAAGTAGATGGTAAATCCGTCCCCGTGCCTCACTTTGGTGTTGTCCTCCCATGGGATATTTTTGACACCCTTTCAGAACGCCTACAGCAAAAAGGAGTAGTGTTTGTTATTGCTCCCTATTTGCGTTTCGAGGGCTTACCCGGGGAACAAAAAACCATGTTTTTTTACGATCCGGCAGGCAATGCGCTCGAATTCAAAGCCTTTAAACAACTTGAGCAACTCTTCGCCACTTGATTTCTTTTCGTCAATTTGCCGACCAAAGTTTTGATCGTTTATTTGCACCCGAACTGCGAAAAAAGATCGAAAATAGCATTCTTCTTCTTGCGGGGATTGGATTTCTGATACATCTCACTCTTGTCTTTTTAAAAAAATATGACCTTTGGGTAGCTGCAGACCTCAACGGTAGCCTCCTCAACGATCCTATTTCAGCGATCTACACGCCTTTTTCATTGATACTAATTTATGAAGTGTATTTGTTGCTCTTTTATCTACCACGTTCTTTTTCTTCCTGCGTGGTAAAACAATTTGAGATCATTTCTCTGATTGTGATCCGTAAAATATTCAAGGACATCCCAACCATAGAATTGGGAACAGATTGGTACCAAAGTGAACAAAACTTGCAATTACTAACGGATTTGATTGGTTTCTTGCTTCTCTTCCTCCTGATATATCTGTTTTACAGTGGTAAAAAAAGACTTCCGGTGCGTGATATTTCTCCAACACTCAAACGATTCATCAATTCTAAGAAGATAGTTAGCCTTGCCTTGTTAGGTACGCTTTCCGTGATGTCATTATACTCATTGACCCTGTGGTTAGCTGATTTGTTCCAAGGAGACCCTATTTTTACCGCAAAAAAGTTAGACGGTCTATTTTTCAATCAATTTTTTACCGTCTTGATTTTAGCCGACGTAGTAATATTATTGATTTCCTTTCGCTACACGGAAGAGTATAGCAAACTGATCCGGAATACAGGTTTTATCATCGCGACCATACTTTTACGGCTTTCTTTCTCTGCCTCCGATTATTTTAAAATGGTTCTCATCTTAACAGCCGTCAGCTTTGCCTTATTGATTTTACGGATTTATAATTCTATGGAAAATCCCAAACCCAAGGAATCTTCCACCGAGTAAAAAATCAAAAGGTATTTGTAATCCTAGCCAACGGCAGAAAAGACAAATCCTGTAGTTAAAAATTTAACCATTAGTGTTGTTCGTTTTTTCAAAACCACCCAATACATAGCTTTATTTCATGCTTGTGAATCAAAAAACCAAAAATTTGAGTATCTTGTTAGACCCTAAAACACTTCTACCAATGAAACGCCCCTACTTACTTTCTGCGGGTATCAAACAAGAAGCAACTCTTGCTCTGCGATATAGCTACCGATTAGCTGCCTGCATAGCGATATCGGAACCCATCCAAAAGCGTGTCAAATTTGAGCCATATCTCGTGTTTAAGGAGGTGTTTTACAGCCTTTTAAACAAAGAATATGAAAACCCCTTTTAGAATTGCTACTACCTGCATTCTCTTCTATGTTGTCGTCTTGTTTTTACAACATAATGTTAAAACGAATGTTCAAGAAGATGATATCCATTTCATTAAAATCTACTTAGAGGGGATAGACAGGAACACAAGGGCGCAAAATTTAAACTTTGACGAACAAATAGCATTAATTCATCGTATCCAATCCAATGTCCTTGATATTTCACCCAACGGAAATGGGATTCCTCATTATCTGGAAAGGCGTCCACAAAATTTGTTTCAATCAGGCCAAGGACTGTGCTATGATAGGAGTTATGTATTGGAATTAATTTTCAAGTATCTCGGCTTTGAAACCCGTCACGTCAGTTTGTATTGGAACAATCCAAAGCGCTTTGTATTTACAGACTTAACACAAAAAGGGATACAAAGCCATGCCATCAGCGAAGTAAAAACGAAAAAAGGGTGGCTCATTGTCGATTCCAATGCCAAGTGGACCGGTATCAATCACTTACTACTTCCCCTTTCAATTAAAAAACTCAACTACAATGTTGCTACGATAGCCTGGGCGACACCTCCGCCTTCACTGTTTTACAGTAAGCAACATCACTACATCTACGGGCTATATTCTCGTCACGGTAAATTTTATCCGCCTTACAACTTGATTCCAGATTACAACATCAAAGAACTGCTGTACAACATCCCATAGATCCATTTATTGAATACAGAAAACGACACACAACGCAAACCGGTCACCCACTCCGTGTGGGAAAGCAGTCGTAATTTTCTCCATTCAAGGATACCATTGTCTGGCCAAGAGTGTATTTTGTAACAACATGGCAATGGTCATTGGGCCTACCCCACCGGGAACTGGGGTGATAAAACTGGATTTTGGAGCTACCGAATCAAAATCTACATCCCCTTTGATTCGGTACCCTTTGGGATGGGAATCGTCGGGAACACGGGTAATTCCTACATCAATGACTATGGCTCCATCCTTGACCATATCAGCTTTTAGAAAATCAGGTATTCCCAAGGCTGAAATCACAACATCGGCTCTTCGGGTCAATTGTTCAATATGTCGGGTTCGGCTGTGTGTTAACGTAACTGTAGCATTACCAACGTTCCCTTTCTGACTCAATAAGATACTAATAGGCCGACCCACTATATGACTGCGACCAATCACAACACATTCCTTGCCTTGGATATCAATTTGATAGCGTTTGAGCAATTCGACAATACCAAAGGGAGTAGCAGGAATAAATGCCTGCATCTCTAAGGCCATTTTACCAAAGTTACTGGGATGAAACCCATCTACATCTTTTTGGGGATCTATGGCCATTAAAATACGTTCTTCATCTATGTGTTTGGGAAGCGGCAGTTGAACAATATAACCATCAATCTCAGAACGCGCATTCAAACGGGCAATTTCTTCTAAAAGTGCTTCCTCCGAAATAGTGTCTTCTAAACGAATCAGCGTAGACTGAAAACCTACTTGTTCGCAGGAACGAACTTTGCTTCCAACATAAGTCAAACTAGCTCCGTCATTGCCCACCAAAACAGCAGCCAAATGAGGGGGACGTTCTCCCCGTGCTGTCATCTCAGCTACTGTTGTTTTTATTTCGTTTTTAAGTTCTTGTGCCGTTTGTTTTCCATCGAGTAGTTGCATGATTATTTATTTGAATCCTTGTTGAAAGAGTTGCATCATTTGTCGGCCTCGCCCCCCTTGCATCATTTTCATCATCTTGCTCATTTGTGAAAACTGCTTAAGGAGCTGATTAACTTGTTGCATATCCGTTCCCGATCCTTTGGCTATGCGCATTTTACGGGAGTGATTGATCAACTTAGGTTGGGACCGTTCTTTGGGGGTCATCGAGCCAATGATAGCTTCGATATATTTAAACGCATCGTCATCAATATCTACATCCTTCATGGCTTTTCCCATACCAGGTACCATTCCCATCAAATCTTTGACGTTACCCATTTTTTTGATCTGTTGGATTTGAATTAAAAAGTCGTCGAAACCAAATTGGTTTTTGGCAATTTTTTTATTGAGTTGACGGGCTTTTTCGGCATCAAACTGTTCTTGGGCACGCTCTACCAGGGATACCACATCCCCCATACCCAATATCCGATCCGCCATCCGGTTGGGATAAAAGACATCCAATGCCTCCATTTTTTCTCCCGTACCAATAAACTTAATAGGCTTTTTGACTACTTCACGTATAGACAAGGCAGCGCCCCCTCGGGTATCGCCATCGAGCTTGGTCAAAACAACACCATCAAAATCCAATCGGTCATTAAAAGCTTTGGCTGTATGAACCGCATCTTGTCCGGTCATGGCATCCACAACGAATAATGTTTCATTCGGGCTTATGGCTTTGTGTATGGCCGCTATTTCACCCATAAGGGCTTCGTCAACCGCCAACCGTCCGGCTGTATCCACCAGGACCAAATCACACTGTTGCGTCTTGGCTGCTGCCAGTCCATCCAATGCAATTCTAACAGGATCTTTTTCGTCTCTATTGGCATAGACAGGTACCCCAACTTGCTCGGCTATAATTTCCAATTGATCTATTGCGGCAGGACGATACACATCACAAGCAACCAGTAACGGTTTCCTCGCATTTTTACGCTTGAGATGAAGTGCTAGTTTGCCTGTAAAGGTTGTTTTTCCAGAGCCTTGCAATCCGGCCATCAATACAATTGTAGGGCGACCCGACAAGTCGATTGCCGCAGCTTCGTTCCCCATCAATTGCGTCAATTCGTCCTGAACAATTTTAACCAAAAGCTGCCCCGGTTGAAGACTGGTTAAAACTTTTTGACCCAGTGCTTTTTCTTTGACACGACTCGTGAAATCCTTTGCGATTTTAAAGTTTACATCCGCATCCAAAAGTGCACGACGTACTTCCTTAAGCGTTTCGGCGACATTGATTTCTGTAATTTTTCCATGCCCCTTCAGAACTTGAAAGGCCTTGTCGAGTTTCCCTGATAGCGATTCAAACATATCTTAATAAATAGGATACAAAGGTACATTTTCCACTTTGTATCGTCTCTTCCATAGCTATTTTTTTGTGTGAAACATACGGTGCATAACAACTACATGAGGAAAGGTAATGGCGGCAAGAAAAGTGAAAAACAGAGGTAAAAAATAATGGGCTGAAAAGTCAATCCAAAGATAAACACCCAGCAATCCCAACAATGCCGCAGACCAATACCAAAATGAGGATTTTAGGTAAAGGAATAATTTTTGTCCAAAGGGTTGGGGCGCGTACAAAAAGTTCATTTGTGACTTCAGTGAAGGAAAACTGTGCCAGACAACAAAATAGGAGCCAAAAGCATACAATAAACTCCCTCTTGCAAAAACACCCACAATCAGTCCGAGAACCAAACATTCAAAAAGAAACTCTTTTCGTGTTGTTGGTGTGAGGCTCCACAACAAACCAAAAGCGACAACTGAAAACGACAGAAAAATAGAGAAATAATCAAAGGGTAACGACACACCCGAAAGGGTTTTTACTACCTCATATACAACATGCTGATGAAAATAGAACAGGGTAGCAAAAACAACACTCCCATAAATAGTGTAGTGCACAAAAGGAAACGATAAGGGCTGCAATCGCTTGTTCCAGTGTTGTTCTCCAAAATGATAGGTACTAACAAGAACGAAAAATAACAAAGCAATACCAGGAATGAAAAAAAAAGCAAAAGCCCCCAGCACGACTACACCGATGTAAGCTAATGTAATTTCAATTTTGGATTGGTTGGGTTTTCGGTTTCGAATCAGAGCTATATCGTTGGCGCCGTGAACAATTCCTAAACTAAGAATAAGCAGTCCCCCAAAAGCATCTTGAAGGCTAACAGGTAATATCCAAGCACATGCAAGCAACATTCCCGTTGCGATTATTTCGATTGAATAATATTTAAATGCTGAAAATGAGATATTTACTTTTTTTGTTTACTTTTTTTATAAAAAATATAGTCAATAAGTTTAATTTTATCTAAATTTACCTAAACAAAAACAAATAATTGATTTAATTATGGAAAAATTACTTAGTTTAATGGCAGTGGCACCAGCTATGGCTACTGACGATTATGTAGGTTTTACCTTCTTCGTAGGATGTATGGCCATGATGGCTGCCTCTGCATTCTTCTTCCTGTCTATGAACTCTTTTGATAACAAGTGGAGAACTTCCATCTTGGTATCCGGTTTGATTACCTTCATAGCAGCCGTACACTATTGGTACATGAGAGATTATTGGGCAACCAATGCTGAATCTCCAACATTCTTCCGTTATGTAGACTGGGTGTTGACAGTGCCATTGATGTGTGTTGAATTTTATTTAATTCTTAAAGCAGCCGGTGCGACTAAAGGATTGATGTGGAAAATGATTTTTGCTTCTGTCGTTATGTTGGTTACAGGTTACTTCGGTGAAGCTGTTTACACAACTGGGGCTGGACCTGCTGCTTGGGGTGCCCTATCGGGAGCTGCTTACTTCTACATATTATATGAAGTATGGGCTGGTGGTGCCGCTAAATTAGCTGCAGCCGCTGGTGGTGCTGTGCAACAAGCACACCAAACATTGGTCAAGTTTGTCTTCATTGGATGGGCTATCTATCCTATCGGATACATGGCTGGTACGGAAGGATGGTACTCAGGTATCTTCGGAGGACTTCCAATGGATGTCATTTACAACATTGGTGATGCGATTAACAAAATTGGTTTTGGTTTGGTTGTTTACAACCTTGCTGTTGCCTCTAAAACAGCCTAATTCCTTTGTATGGGAAAAAATTGACACTAGAAAAAGAAAGAAAAAATCGCTCTTCGGAGCGATTTTTTTTTACATCCTATCTGGCGCATGGATACCGAGCAAATCACAGGCAGAAGCAATCCCTTCCCCTACTTTTTTAGAAAGCAAGATCCGAAGGGATTTCAAGGTTTCGTCAACCTCCCCTAAGATGGAAATGTTCTGGTAAAATGAATTGAATTTTTTGACCAGTTCATATACATAATTCGCAACCAAAGCCGGATTGTGCTGTTCTGCTGCTTGTTGTAATATAGCTGGATATATAGCTAAATGCTTGATAATGGCTCTTTCTTTATCTTCCAGACGACAATCCAGTAAATCCCTTTCCTCAAGTTTGGGAGCCTTCCTTAAAATGGATTGGATGCGAGCATGCGTGTACTGAATAAAGGGCCCTGTATTGCCATTAAAATCTACGGAAGCTTCTGGATCAAATAAAATTCGCTTTTTGGGGTCCACTTTTAAAATATAATATTTTAAAGCACCGAGGCCAATCTGACGGTAACGAATTTTCTTATCTTCTTCCTTCAGTACATCTAATTTTCCGTGTGTTTCTGAAATCTTTTGTGCTGTTGATTCCATTTCAACGATCAAATCGTCCGCGTCTACGACAGTACCTTCCCTACTTTTCATTTTTCCTGATGGGAGATCGACCATTCCGTAACTCAAATGACACAAATCAGCAGCCCATTCGTAACCCAGCTTTTTCAAAATTAGAAACAATACCTTAAAATGATAATCTTGTTCATTGCCTACCGTGTAAACCATTCCATTAATCTCCGGGTGGTCTTTTACCCGCTGGGTTGCGGTACCCAAGTCCTGCGTCATATAAACAGCTGTTCCGTCTGATCGAAGTAATAATTTTTCATCCAATCCATCGTCGGTTAAATCCACCCAAACAGATCCATCTGGTTTTTGGTAAAAGAGCTCTTTGTTGAGACCCTCGGCTATCAAATTTTTGCCCAACAAATACGTATCGCTTTCGTAGTAATAGGTATCAAAAGACACCCCCAGATTCTGATAGGTTTCTTCAAAACCCTGGTATACCCAATTATTCATACGTTCCCACAATTTTCGCACTTCAGGGTCATTGGCTTCCCAACGACGCAATACGTTCTGGGCTTCTAACAAGAGGGGTGCTTCTTTAGACGCTTCTTCTTCAGATTTTCCAGCTGCCTGCAAGGCTTTTACTTGTTGTTTGTAGTGTTGATCAAACAAAACGTAATACTTGCCCACCAACTGATCGCCTTTGATTTGAACATCTGCGGGAGTTTCTCCTTTTCCAAATTGTTGCCAGGCAACCATCGATTTGCAGATATGAATCCCACGGTCGTTTATAATTTGTGTTTTGATTACTTTTTTTCCAGATGCTTCAAGAATTTTAGCAACGGAGTACCCCAATAGATTATTTCGTATATGGCCCAAATGAAGTGGCTTATTTGTATTCGGGGAGGAATACTCAACCATAATCGTATCTGAGGAATCAGTAGCCTTCGTGTGCCCATAAGAAGAATCTATGGCTATAGAAATTAGAAACGACAAATAGTATCGGTCACTGATACACAAATTCAAAAATCCTTTAACAACATTAAACTTTTCTACCCAGGGGCTGTTTTGAACGAGATAGGCTCCCATGGCCTCTCCCAATTGTTGTGGATTGGCTCGGGTACTTTTTAGCAAAGGAAACAATACAACCGTTCGATCGCCTTCGAAATCAGATCGTGTGCTTTGGAATTCAAGGATTTGATCTGGCAATGCATAAGATGCAGACAAATAGGCATTAATGGTTGCTGATAGTTGCGCGTCTAAGGATTTCATAAGCGGTGCAAAGATAACATAATGTTCGTATGGCTAAGGCTGTAAGAATGGCGTATCTTTAAAATAAAAATGCTCATCAACAATTCCTACAACGAACCCAAAGTCAAAGAAGCCATTGAATCGCTCGTAGGACCCCCATTCAAATTAACAGCACGCTGGCAAATGGGAGGCATCGGTTCTCCTCAGCTTTTTATCACACAAACGAGTGCTGAAATACACAGCCTTCTAGCATTGGATCACAATCGGAATAGTTGCAATATAGAGATGCGCCCTAAGGGGATCATTCTTCGTTTTAGAAGTCTACTAGAAACCTATGCCCTGATAATTCCCTATTACAAGTTACAACTCTACAAAGGGAAAGCGGAGGAATATTCCATATACATGGATCAATATGTTGTAAAAGTTTACGCCAATGCAGGTGTTCACAAATTTTTTAAGAAACTTTTAGCAGAGAAAGCAAAAAACACCCCGCCTGCTGTCGGGGAGTGGTAAATTTATTTACTCATTTTTCTTGAGGTTGCACCCGTATAGATTTGTCGAGGGCGACCAATGGGCTCATTTTGCAAACGCATTTCGCGCCATTGAGCAATCCAACCGGGCAAACGCCCCAAGGCAAACATCACAGTAAACATTTCTGTAGGGATGCCCATGGCTCGGTAAATGATTCCCGAATAAAAATCTACATTTGGGTATAATTTTCGATCGACAAAATACGGATCTTTCAAAGCTTGCTCCTCCAATCCTTTAGCGATGTCTAAAATGGGATCGTGAACCCCTAAATCATTCAAAACTTCATCAGCTGCCTTTTTTATGATTCGGGCACGTGGATCAAAGTTTTTGTAGACACGGTGCCCAAAGCCCATCAGACGGAAAGGATCGTTTTTGTCTTTGGCTTTTTCCATATACTTGGCTGTATCACCACCATCTGCTTTGATGGCTTCCAACATTTCAATGACGGCCTGATTGGCACCCCCGTGTAAAGGACCCCAAAGTGCAGAAATACCAGCTGAAATGGAAGCAAACAATCCCGCATGGGACGAACCTACTATACGTACTGTAGAGGTGGAACAATTTTGTTCGTGATCGGCATGTAAAATGAGTAGCTTATTCAGTGCATTAATGACAATCGGATTGGGTGTATAGTCCTGGTGTGGCTTTTTAAACATCATATGTGCCACATTTTCAATATAGTTCAGAGAGGTATTCGCATAATTGAGCGGCAAGCCTTTTACCTTTCGATGGGTCCAAGCACACAGGATGGGAAACTTGGCCAACAAAAGGACGATGGCCTCGTACATTTCTTCTTCTGAATTGACATCTACCGATGAAGGATTGAAAGCTATTAGACCGGAAGTAAGCGATGCTAAAATACCCATAGGATGCGCCGACTTGGGAAAACTTTTTAGAATGGACTTCAAGTCTTCGTCTACATAGGAATCGTCGTGGATTTTTTGTTCCAAACGAGCCAGGGTTTTAGCGGATGGCAATTCGCCAAAAATGAGTAAATAAGCAACCTCTATAAAGCTGGCATTTTCTGCCAGATCTTCTATGGAGTAACCCCGATACCGTAGGATCCCTTTTTCACCGTCCAGAAAAGTGATTTCACTCTGGCAGGAACCCGTATTCTTGTAACCAGGGTCAAGAGTAATCAAACCCGTTTGTGCGCGTAACTGTTTGATATCAATCCCATATTCATTCTGTGATCCTTGGACCAAAGGGAATTCATAGGTATGGTCTTTGTAAGTAAGTTGAACGTTTCCTTCCATAGATGTATTATTTTTGGTTTCGGTATTATATCAGTACGTTAAAAGCGTCTCGCTTGGGAAAATACGCTTGGTTTTCAAGCTCTTCCTCGATACGGAGCAATTGATTGTATTTGGCCATACGATCACTTCGGCTGGCCGACCCTGTTTTGATTTGACCCGTATTGAGTGCAACAGCCAAGTCAGCAATCGTATTGTCTTCTGTTTCTCCAGATCGATGTGACATCACAGTGGTATAACCAGCTTTGTGAGCCATATTTACAGCAGCTATCGTTTCGGTTAGACTTCCAATTTGATTGACTTTAATAAGAATCGAATTGGCAATGGATTCCGCTATACCGCGTGAAAGACGCGTAACATTGGTAACAAACAAATCATCTCCAACCAATTGTACGCTATCTCCTATTTTTTCAGTGAGGGTCTTCCAGCCTGTCCAGTCGTTTTCATCCATCCCATCTTCAATCGATATGATAGGATATTTGGCCGATAAATCAGCCAGATACTGTGCCTGTTCTTCAGATGTTCGCTTTACTCCTGTACGCCCTTCAAATAGGGTATAATCATAAACTCCATCTTTGTAAAATTCGGCTGCGGCACAATCCAGGGCAATCATAACTTCTTCTCCTGCTCTATACCCAGCATTTTCAATCGCTTTGATGATAGTGTCCAGGGCATCCTCCGTGCCGTCCAAGGTGGGAGCAAATCCTCCTTCATCACCCACTGCGGTACTCAAATTTCTGTCTTTTAGTACTTTTTTCAGGTGATGGAAAATTTCAGTACCCATTTGCATAGCTTTTGAAAAAGTATCGGCAGCAACGGGCATGACCATGAATTCTTGAAAGGCAATGGGTGCATCGGAATGCGAACCCCCATTGATGATATTCATCATAGGAACGGGTAGCGTATGGGCACTGACACCTCCTATGTAACGGTAAAGAGGCATTCCCAATTCATTGGCAGCTGCTTTGGCGACCGCCAAAGAGACCCCTAAAATGGCATTGGCACCCAATTGCGACTTGTTGGGCGTTCCATCCAAGTCAATCATCAGTTGATCTATTTTGTTTTGCTCAAAGACGGATTGTCCAACAACCGTTTCGGCAATGGTTTCATTCACGTTGCTAATGGCTTGGGAAACCCCTTTGCCCATAAAAGCATCTCCGCCATCACGGAGTTCGACAGCTTCGTGCTCCCCCGTTGAAGCACCCGAGGGTACTGCTGCTCGGCCTAATATACCGTTTTCTGTTATGACATCAACTTCCACAGTGGGATTGCCTCGTGAGTCCAAGATCATCCGGGCATGTACTTTTACAATTATACTCATCGTTTAAATCAAGTTTGGTTTCAGTTTATTTTGGTTTCTTATTTTGCTAGGCTGGCTATGAATTCGTCAAACAAATAGGTTGAGTCGTTAGGACCAGGGGCGGCTTCTGGATGGTATTGTACTGAAAAACATTTTTTGTTTTTGATAGCGATGCCGGCTACTGTTTTATCATTTAAGTGCTCGTGCGTAATTTCAATCTCTGCATGCGCTTCAACAGCCTGACGTTCGACAGCAAAACCATGGTTTTGAGAAGTGATTTCTCCTTTTCCTGTTTTTAAATTTAAAACAGGATGATTGATCCCTCTGTGACCGTTAAACATTTTATATGTTGGAATACCGTTGGCTAAGGCAATGACCTGATGTCCCAAACAGATGCCAAACAAGGGTTTGTCATGGGCCAATATCGCTTTAGCGGTTTCCTGGGCTGCTTTCAACGGCTGTGGATCCCCAGGACCGTTGGAGATAAAATAGCCATCAGGTTGCCACTGCTCCATTTCAGCAAAAGACGTGTCAAAAGGAAATACCTGTATGTAGGCGTTACGATTCGAAAGATGGTTGAGAATATTTTTTTTAACTCCTAAATCCAATGCTGCAATTTTATAGGGAGCCTCTGGACTGCCTACAAAATAGGGGGCTTTGGTAGATACTTTGGAAGCCAATTCCAACCCATCCATCGAGGGAGTTTCTTGCAGTTGCTTCTTCAACACTTCCAACTGGTCTATTTCGGTAGTAATCACGGCATTTTGCGCACCGTGTTCACGAATATAACTGACCAAGGCCCGTGTATCAACATCAGAAATTGCGACGAGATTGTTGGCTTGGAAATAATTGATCAGCGAATCGGTGGCACCAACGCGAGAATGTTCATAGCTGAAATTCTTACATATCAAACCAGCAATCATTATTTGATCGGCCTGTGCTTCTGCATCCAATACACCATAATTTCCGATATGCGCATTGGTGGTTACCATCAATTGTCCAAAGTAGGAGGGGTCCGTAAAAATTTCTTGATATCCTGTCATTCCCGTATTGAAGCAAATCTCTCCAAAACGGCTCCCTTTTACCCCTACCGCTTTACCAAAAAACTGGGTCCCATCAGCCAGAAGAACCAGGGCACGATCTCTTTTTGTATACTTCATGCGTGTTGCAAATATAGTTTATAATCATAAAAAAAGGATAAACATAGTGTTTATCCTTAGGTGAAATTAGACTGAAAAAATGGAGTTTGGCTCCAGTGGTGTCATATCTTTTTTTCTCAATCTTCTTTTTTTATTTCTTCGGTTGTAGCTGTTTCTGTTTTGGCTTCTGGGGTTGCTTCTTCAGCAGGCTTTTCAACACTATCAGCAGCTGCCGTTACTTTCTTTTTGCTTCGGCTACGTCGTGATTTTTTCTTTTCCGGCTTGTTGAGTTCATAGACCTCATTGTAATCGACCAATTCGATCATGGCCATGGCAGCGTTGTCACCCAAGCGGTTCCCCAACTTAATGATACGGGTATAGCCTCCAGGACGGTCACCGACCTTTTCAGAAACATTTCGAAACAGCTCCGTAACAGCATACTTGTTACGAAGAGCACTAAATGCCAATCGACGGTTGTGTGTGGTGTCAGCTTTGGCTTTAGTAATCAGCGGCTCAACAAATTGCTTGAGAGCTTTGGCTTTGGTCACCGTAGTATTGATTCGTTTATGCTCAATTAAGGAACAGGCCATGTTGGCCAACATTGATTTGCGATGGGCTGTTTTGCGCCCCAAATGCATTACTTTTTTTCCGTGTCTCATTTTTTTCGGTACTTAGAGTCGTCAGACTTACTCTTTTTCTAGTTTGTATTTGGACAAATCCATCCCAAATGTAAGTCCTTTCAATACGACGAGTTCTTCTAGCTCAGTTAAAGATTTCTTTCCAAAATTTCGGAATTTCATCAGATCATTTTTGTTATAAGAAACCAAGTCTCCCAGGGTATCTACTTCAGCAGCTTTCAAACAATTGAGTGCGCGAACCGATAGGTCCATATCGATCAATTTAGTTTTCAACAACTGACGCATGTGCAGTGACTCTTCGTCATAGGTCTCGGTTTGCGCAATCTCATCAGATTCCAAAGTGATGCGTTCATCAGAGAATAACAAGAAATGATGAATAAGCGTTTTTGCTGCTTCTGTCAAAGCATCTTTAGGATGAATAGAACCGTCCGTACTGATCTCAAAAATCAATTTTTCGTAATCTGTTTTCTGTTCCACCCGATAGTTCTCAATGCTGTACTTCACATTCTTGACGGGCGTAAAGATCGAATCAATAGCAATGACACCAAGGGGTGCATTCACCTTTTTATTTTCTTCTGCAGGTACATACCCACGTCCCTTTTCGATAGTCAATTCCATGTTGAGATGCACCGTTTTTTCCAAATTGCATATCACCAAATCGGGATTCAATACTTGAAAACCGGAAGTGAACTTTTGTATATCAGCAGCCTTGAGTTGTTCTTGACCGCCAATGGTAAGGGTAACACTCTCTTCTTCCATGTCTTCAATCTGACGCTTAAATCGAACTTGTTTGAGGTTCAATATAATTTCTGTTACGTCTTCGACCACTCCAGGAATGGTAGAAAATTCGTGTTCTACGCCTTCGATTTTGACAGAAGTGATTGCAAAACCCTCCAAAGAGGAAAGCAAAACACGCCGTAAGGCGTTCCCAACTGTTAAACCGTAACCGGGTTCTAGGGGACGAAATTCAAATTTCCCCTCAAACTCGGAGGAGTCAATCATGATGACTTTGTCTGGTTTTTGAAAGTTCAATATAGCCATAGTTGTTCGTTCAGTTAGGATTATTTAGAGTACAATTCTACGATGAGTTGTTCTTTGATATTTTCAGGAATTTGAAGTCGCTCGGGGACATTTACAAAAGTTCCTTCTTTGGTAGCACCATTCCATGTTAACCATTCGTAAACAGCACCGTGTGCATCCAAGGATTCTTGAATGACTTGCAGGGATTTCGATTTTTCGCGAACGCCAATAACATCCCCGGGCCGCAATTGGTAGGAAGGTATGTTAACGATTTCACCGTTGACAGTGATGTGTCGGTGAGAAACCAATTGGCGTGCACCGCTTCGTGAACGCGCGATCCCCAAACGATATACTGTATTGTCGAGTCTTGATTCACACAATTGGAGAAGGACTTCACCCGTTACGCCTTTGCTACGCGTTGCCTTTTCAAAAATGTTGCGAAATTGACGTTCCAAAATACCATAGGTATATTTGGCTTTTTGCTTTTCCATCAACTGGATGGCATACTCGGATTTCTTTCCTCGACGGCGGTTGTTACCATGCTGTCCTGGAGGATAATTGCGTTTTTCGAAAGATTTGTCAGAACCGAAGATGGACTCTCCAAACTTTCTTGAAATTTTTGTTTTAGGACCAATATATCTTGCCATAATTTTAGTTTTTTAATGAACGGGCTGTCATGAATTAAGGTCGTTCCTTCGATGACATACTACCCATTCGAATAGCGATTGATTATACGCGTCTGCGCTTTGGAGGACGGCACCCATTGTGTGGCATGGGTGTTACGTCGATGATTTCTGTTACTTCGATACCACTGTTATGAAGCGTCCGGATGGCGGACTCGCGTCCATTCCCAGGGCCTTTCACAAATACTTTTACTTTTTTAAGCCCTGCTTCTTGTGCCACGCCAGCGCAATCTTCCGCAGCTGTTTGAGCTGCATAGGGCGTATTTTTCTTCGAGCCACGGAAACCCATTTTTCCTGCACTGGACCAGGCAATGACCTCCCCTTTTTGGTTGGTCAATGAAATAATGATATTGTTGAAGGTTGCGTTGATGTGCGCCTCACCGATAGCATCAACAATAACTTTGCGTTTTTTGGACGATACTTTTGCCATATCTCAATGATTATTTGGTAGCTTTCTTTTTGTTTGCTACAGTTTTTCGTTTTCCTTTTCGAGTTCGAGAATTATTCTTGGTACGTTGACCGCGTAAGGGCAAACCCGAACGGTGACGGATACCACGATAACAACCAATGTCCATCAAACGTTTGATGTTCAATTGGATTTCCGATCGCAATTCACCTTCTATTTTGAAATTACCGACGGCTTCGCGAATGCTACTGGTTTCTTCGTCTGTCCAGTCCGATACTTTTTTGTCTTCGCTAACTTTCGCCTCCGCTAAGATTTGCTGAGCACGACTCCGACCGATACCAAAGATATAGGTCAATGCGATAACACCTCTTTTTTGCTTGGGAATATCTACCCCTGAAATTCTAGCCATAGTTTTATCCTTGTCTTTGTTTGAATCGAGGATTCTTTTTGTTTATTACATAAAGACGGCCCTTGCGACGTACGATCTTGCACTCGGGACTTCTTTTCTTTAAGGAAGCTCTTACTTTCATGTGTTGTTATTTAAAATCTATAAGTGATCCTCGCTTTGGTCAGATCGTAAGGACTCATTTCTAATTTGACTTTGTCTCCAGGTAACAATTTGATGTAATGGAGACGCATTTTTCCCGATATATGAGCTGTAACTACATGCCCATTCTCAAGCTCTACTCGAAACATCGCATTGGACAGTGCCTCAATGATCGTTCCTTCTTGTTCTATTGCTGCTTGTTTCGCCATTATGCTATATTTCTCCGGGTTTTACCTGTTTTCATCAAACCGTCATAATGGCGGTTCAATAAATAGGAGTTGACTTGCTGAACCGTGTCAATAGCGACACCTACCATGATGAGTAGCGAGGTGCCCCCATAAAACAATGCCCAACCTTGTTGCATTCCCATTAGTTTGACAACAACGGCTGGGAAAACAGCGATAGCAGCTAAAAACAGGGACCCTGGAAAGGTTATATGGGACATTACGTTGTCCAAAAACTCTGCCGTCTCGTTTCCGGGGCGAATGCCAGGAACAAAACCACCACTGCGTTTTAAATCATCAGACATTTTATTTGTGGGGACCGTTATGGCTGTGTAGAAATAGGTGAAAACAATGATTAATACGGCAAACAATATGTTATACCAAAGACCAAAAATGTCAGAAAAATTGGTCTGCATCCACTGACCTACGTCAGAATCACCCAGTAGCCTACCTAAATAAGCAGGGGCAAACATAATCGCTTGAGCAAAGATAATCGGCATAACACCCGAGGCGTTTAATTTGAGTGGAATGTATTGGCGTGATCCAAATACATTTTGCTCATTGGCACCACCGGCAGTTCTGCGGGCGTACTGAACAGGTATTTGGCGCACTGCCATGACCAATAAGATACTTAATATGATGATTACGATCCACAAAACCAATTCTATCAATACCAACATCAAACCACCGTTATTTTCACTCACACGAGACACCAATTCTTGAGTAAACGAAAGGGGCAGATTGGCAATGATACCAACCATAATCAATAAAGAAATCCCATTTCCAATGCCTCTGTCAGTGATTTTTTCACCCAACCACATCGCAAAAATAGTACCGGTGACTAAAATAATAACCGATGAGATCATGAACAAAGGCCCCCGACCAAGAATAAAGGCACTATCGGGTACACCCAGCGCGCTTAATCCATAGAGGTAAGCAGGTGCCTGAACAATACAAATCAAGATGGTTAGCCAACGTGTGATTTGATTGAGTTGCTTTCTTCCACTTTCGCCTTCTTTTTGGAGTTTTTGCAAATACGGGATGGCTATTCCCATCAATTGAACCACAATGGAAGCAGAAATGTAGGGCATGATTCCCAAAGCAAAAACCGAAGCGTTAGCAAATGCCCCTCCGGTAAAAGCATTCAGTATGCCTAACAATCCAGCTCCTTCAGTTCGACTAGACAGTTCGGCCAGTTGAACAGAATCAATGCCGGGAAGGACTATTTGCGCACCCAGGCGGTAAATAAGAAGGATAATCAAGGTCGTTCCGATACGTTCGCGGAGTTCCTTGATGTTATAGATATTGATAAGGGTCTCTAAAAAGTTCTTCATCCTCCGTATGTTAGATCGTTACGGCTTCGCCTCCAGCAGCTTCAATAGCAGCTTGGGCTGTAGCTGTAAATTTATGAGCTTCAATTTTCAGTGCCGCATCCAATTTCCCACGACCGAGAATCTTTACCAAGTCATTTTTTCCGGCCAAACGCAAATCGATGAGTGTTTGTAATGAAACTTCTTTCTTGACTTTTTTGGCGTCCACCATAGCTTGAAGCACATCCAGGTTAACACCTTGATAGGCTTTGCGATTGATGTTTTTGAATCCGAATTTAGGAACACGTCGCTGAAGGGGCATTTGACCTCCTTCAAAACCAATTTTTTTGGAATATCCAGAACGGGATTTGGCACCTTTGTGACCACGAGTGGACGTACCACCTTTCCCGGATCCTTGACCACGTCCAACGCGCTTGTTATTTTTGTGTATCGATCCCGCTGCTGGGGTTAATTTTGCTAAACTCATCGTTCTTTATTCTTTAAGCTTCCGTAACGGAAACAAGGTGTTTGACTTTGGCCACCATCCCTAAGATAGCAGGCGTTGCATCGTGCGTAACTTCTTTTCCAATGCCACGAAGACCAAGGGCTTCGAGGGTTCTTTTTTGTGATTGCAGTCGCTTGATGCTGCTTCGTACTTGTTTTATTTTAAGCTGTGCCATGAGAAGTTGTTTAACCGTTAAACACTTTATCTAATGAGATACCACGTTGCTTGGCTACCATCAAAGGACTGCGTAGTTGCAACAAAGCATCAAAGGTTGCTTTCACCACATTGTGTGGATTCGATGAACCCTGTGACTTTGATAATACGTTGTGAATCCCTACGGCTTCGAGTACAGCACGTACGGCACCTCCGGCGATGACCCCGGTACCCTCAGAGGCAGGCTTCAAAAATACACGGGCACCGCCATACTTTCCTTTTTGTTCATGTGGGAGGGTTCCTTTATCGATAGGGATACGGACCAAATTCTTTTTGGCATCCTCAACGGCCTTTGAAATCGCTTCAGAAACCTCTTTGGATTTTCCGAGACCTTGACCAACTACGCCGTTTTCGTCACCCACTACAACAATGGCTGAAAATCCGAAGGTGCGCCCCCCTTTGGTTACTTTTGTAACACGTTGAACACCTACCAATCGATCTTTCAATTCGAGCCCAACGGGTTTTACCAATTCAATGTTTTTGTAATTCTGATACATTGCTGCGTTTTAAAATTTTAATCCACTTTCACGAGCACCATCAGCGAGAGCTTTCACGCGTCCGTGGTAGAGATAACCACCCCGATCAAAATGAACTTTTTCTATCCCTGCTTTAAGTGCACGTTCTCCAATTAATTTTCCTACTTGTTGCGCGGTCTCTTGTTTACCCGATCCTTTGGCTTGATCCTCGCGTGAGGAAGCTGCTGCCAGTGTAACGCCTTGAACGTCATCAATCAATTGTGCGTAGATTTCTTTATTGCTACGGAAGACAGACAAGCGAGGTGCCTGTGCCGTACCGTTAATTGTCTTACGAACCCGTAAGTGGATGCGATTGCGTCGCTGTGATTTAGATAGTGCCATACTACTCTATTATGCTGATTTACCTGCTTTTCTTCTGATTTGTTCGCCCACAAACTTAACACCCTTCCCTTTGTAAGGTTCGGGCTTGCGAAATGAACGTATTTTAGCGGCTACATAACCAACCAATTGTTTGTCATGAGAGCTCAGTTTTACGATAGGATTTTTTCCTTTTTCAGATACCGTATCCACTTTCACTTCAGGAGCGATATCCAAAACGATATTGTGTGAAAAACCAAGAGCTAAATCCAATTTCTGGCCTTGGTGACTCGCTCGATAACCCACACCAACGAGTTCTAATTCTTTTGTGAACCCTTCACTTACACCTTGTACCATATTGGCTACCAACGCACGGTACAAGCCGTGTTTGGCGCGATGGTCTTTTGCATCCGAAGGACGGGTTATTTCCAAAACACCTTCTTTCTCCGTGATACGAACGGTATCATAGGACTGCGTCAATTCGCCTAATTTCCCCTTGACAATTATCTGTTCCGGCTGGATGGTCACGGTGACTCCTTCAGGGACGGGGATGGGGTTGTTTCCTATTCTAGACATATTTCTAAACTTTTAATAAACGTAACAAATCAATTCTCCGCCTACGTTTTCTTTGGTTGCTTGTTTACCCGTCATTACTCCCTTGGATGTGGACACAATGGCGACGCCCAATCCATTCAAAATCCGTGGTAAAGAATCGGAGCCTGTATACTTTCGTAAACCGGGGGTACTGATACGTTGAAGTGCTTTGATTACGGGCTCTTTAGTGAGTTTATCATATTTCAAAGCAATCTTTATAGTCCCTTGGTGGTTGCTCGTATCT
This sequence comes from Flavobacteriaceae bacterium, assembly GCA_049890035.1. GTDB lineage: Bacteria > Bacteroidota > Bacteroidia > Flavobacteriales > Flavobacteriaceae > UBA11891. The sequence continues at coordinate 31,873 of JBMHCG010000020.1, forward strand.
TCGAATTTATAGCTCAAGATATAACCTTGGTCAAACAAGATTTTAGTGATTTCCTTTTTGAGTTTCGATGCGGGAATGTTCACTACTCGGTGACCAGCGGCATTCGCATTTCGAATTCGTGTCAAATAATCTGCAATTGGATCTGTATACATACTGCGTTAATTTTTTACCAGCTGGCTTTTGTTACACCTGGGATAAGTCCTTTGTTGGCCATTTCACGAAAAGTAACCCTAGAGATTCCAAATTGACGCATGTACCCTTTGGGTCTCCCAGTGAGCTTGCAACGGTTGTGCATGCGGATGGGAGAAGCATTTTTTGGCAATTTTTGAAGGGCTTCATAATCCCCTGCTTCTTTTAAGGCTTTTCTTTTGGCTGCGTATTTGGCAACGACTTTAGCTCTTTTGACTTCCCGAGCTTTCATGGATTCTTTGGCCATAGTACTTATTTTTTGAAGGGTAGTCCCAATTCTTGTAATAATGATTTTGCTTCCTTATCCGTGGCGGCACTTGTCACAAAAGTGATGTCCATACCGGATATTTTATTGACTTTATCAATATCTATTTCAGGAAAAATGATCTGTTCGGTGATGCCCAAGTTGTAATTCCCTCTACCATCGAAACCTGTTGCTTTTACACCTCTAAAATCGCGAACACGAGGAAGGGCCGTCGTAACAAGGCGATCGAGAAACTCAAACATACGCTCGCCACGAAGCGTGACCTTGGCACCGATAGGCATACCTTTACGCAATTTAAAAGAAGCCACGTCTTTTTTGGATAGCGTTGCCACAGCCTTTTGGCCCGTGATCAACGTTAGCTCTTCAACAGCGTGATCGATCAGTTTCTTATCCGCTACGGCTTGTCCAACCCCACGGCTCAAAACAATCTTTTCGAGTTTCGGTACTTGCATGACGCTTTTGTAGCTAAACTCTTCTTTAAGGCTGCTGACAATACGATCGTTATATTCTTGTTTTAGTCTTGGAACGTAACTCATGACTTATATTACTTCGTTTGATTTTTTGGCAAAACGCACTTTAACTCCGTCTTCCATACGGTACCCTACACGTGTTGGAACACCTTCTGCCGTAAGCAGGGATAGGTTCGAAATTTGGATGGGTGCTTCTTTCTCCGTGATTCCTCCCTGAGGATTCTGTGCACTGGGTTTGTTGTGTTTTTTGACAAGATTGACACCCTCAACAAGGGCTTTGTTGTCCGTAACCAACACTTTTAACACAGTACCTTCAGATCCTTTATTCGCTCCTGCAATGACGCGAACTTTATCGCCTTTTTTAATTTTGATCTTTGACATGCGATTCTGACTTAAAGCACCTCGGGTGCTAGTGAAACAATTTTCATGAATTGCTTGTCTCGCAATTCTCTGGCTACTGGGCCAAATACACGTGTGCCGCGCATCTCACCCGTGGGGTTTAGCAAAACACAAGCGTTGTCATCAAATCGGATATAGGAACCATCGGGACGACGAACTTCTTTGGTAGTTCGAACAACTACCGCCGTAGAAACTTGTCCTTTTTTGACGGTTCCCGAAGGGGTTGCGTCTTTAACGGTAACCACAATTTTGTCACCAATAGAGGCATAACGTCTTTTGGTTCCTCCCAACACACGGATGGTCAAAACTTCTTTGGCTCCGGTATTGTCGGCTACTTTGAGTCTGGATTCTTGTTGTACCATTTTATTTTGCTCTTTCGATGATTTCTACCAGTCGCCAGCATTTGTTTTTACTGAGTGGACGGGTTTCCATTATTTTTACAGTATCCCCGATATTGCAATCGTTCGTGGCGTCATGTGCGACATACTTTTTCGTTTTCAAAACAAATTTTCCATACATCGGGTGTTTTTGTCTTTTGACTTCTGACACTACAATGGATTTTTCCATTTTGTTGCTAGTCACAACACCTATTCTTTCTTTTCTAAGGTTTCTTTTTTCCATATCCTCAGTCTTATTGTTGTGCGGCGATTGCAGTTTTCAATCGGGCGATGGTTCTTCTCACAAAACGCAATTGAATCGGATTCTCTAATGGAGAAATGGCATGATTCATTTGCAACGAGTCGTATTCTTTTTGCACTTCATCCAACTTGTCTTGCAAGTCAGCTAATGATAAATTTCTAATTACTTTCTGTTTCATGGGAATCGCTTTTTATGCTTCGAAATCACGTGCAATAATAAACTTTGTTTTAACGGGTAACTTCTGGGCAGCCAATCGGAGGGCTTCCTTGGCAATATCCAATGGAACGCCAGCAATTTCGAATAAAATACGACCGGGTTTTACTACAGCCACAAAGTATTCAGGTGCTCCTTTTCCTTTACCCATCCGAACTTCCAAAGGCTTTTTGGTAATAGGCTTGTCTGGAAATATCTTGATCCACAACTGACCCTCTCTTTTCATGTATCGGGTAGCAGCAATACGTGCGGCTTCGATTTGACGTGAGGTAATGAATTTAGAATCCAGCGCTTTGATTCCAAACATACCGTTGGAGAGTTGGTGTCCGCGTTGCGAAATTCCTTTCATGCGCCCTTTTTGCGCTTTACGGAATTTGGTTTTTCTTGGTTGTAACATAACTGTTGACTCTTAACTCGTTATTATTTACGACGACGTTGTCGGTTATTCCCTTTGTTAGCACCGGCTCCACCGCCACCAGTCTTTTTGGACATACCTACAAGAGGGGACAGTTCACGCTTGCCATAAACCTCACCTTTCATAATCCATACTTTCACACCCAAACGGCCATAGGTTGTATGGGCTTCAACCAAAGCGTAGTCAATATCAGCACGAAATGTTGACAAAGGGATGCGTCCTTCTTTGTAGGTTTCAGAACGGGCCATTTCTGCCCCATTCAATCGACCTGAAATCTGAACTTTGATTCCCTCTGCATTCATGCGAATGGCAGCTGCAATGGCCATTTTAATCGCACGGCGATACGAAATTCGATTTTCGATTTGGCGTGCAATACTGGCACCAACCAATTGTGCATCCAATTCGGGGCGTTTGATTTCAAAGATGTTAATTTGAACTTCTTTACCTGTAATTTTCTTCAACTCCTCTTTGAGCTTATCCACCTCTTGACCCGCCTTACCGATAATAATTCCGGGACGTGCTGTGGTAATAGTAACCGTTATGAGTTTAAGGGTACGCTCAATGATGACATTGGATACGCTGGCCTTAGCCAAACGCGCATGGATGTATTTGCGAATTTTGTCATCCTCGGCAAGCTTGTCGCCATAGTCACGGCCGCCATACCAGTTGGAGTCCCATCCACGGATGATTCCCAAGCGATTACCTATTGGATTCGTTTTTTGTCCCATAATTAGTTTTCAATATTATTGGCTCCCAATACGAGCGTTACGTGATTTGATCTTTTACGAATGCGATGTGCACGACCTTGTGGCGCGGGGCGCAAGCGTTTGAGCATACGACCACTGTCAACACGAATTTCCTTTACAAAAAGCTCCGCATCGACTACATCGGCCGCTTCATTTTTGGCCTGCCAGTTAGCAATGGCTGATAACAACAATTTTTCCAAACGTCGAGAAGCCTCTTTCGGACTAAACTTAAGGATCGCCAATGCTTTGTTCACATCTTCACCGCGAACCTGATCCGCTACCAGTCGCATCTTTCTGGGAGAGGTTGGACAATTATTAAGCTTGGCAAAAGCAGTATTCTTTTTTGCTTCCTTCATTGCCTCGGCAGATTGTTTTTTACGATTTCCCATGTCGCTGTTTATTTCTTACCTTTATTTTTAGCTCCAGCATGACCTCGGAAAGAACGCGTCGGTGAAAATTCACCCAATTTGTGACCTACCATGTTTTCTGTAATATAAACTGGTACAAATTGGCGTCCATTGTGTACTCCGATGGTTTGGCCCACAAAATCAGGAGTGATCAATGAGGCTCGAGACCAGGTTTTTATAACTGTTTTTTTGTTTTCTTCTACGTTTTTTTGAACCTTTTTTTCAAGGCTGTGATGTACGAAGGGTCCTTTTTTTAATGAACGTGCCATAACTCCTTATTTTTTTCTGCGTTCAATGATGAATTTATTGGTCGATTTGGTCTTAGAACGCGTTCTAAACCCTTTTGCAGGAATACCATTGCGGGAACGAGGATGACCTCCAGAGGCACGTCCTTCTCCTCCACCCATGGGGTGATCAATGGGGTTCATGGCTACAGGTCGCGTTCGGGGACGACGACCCAACCAGCGCGAGCGCCCTGCTTTTCCTGATACGATCAATTGATGGTCGGAATTGGAAACCGCTCCAATGGTAGCCATACAGGTAACCAATATCAAACGAGTCTCGCCAGAGGGCATTTTGATGGTTGCAAATTTACCATCTCGAGCCATCAGCTGTGCAAAAGTACCGGCTGAACGAGCAATAACTGCTCCAGCACCTGGCTGTAACTCTATACACGAAATGATCGTACCCAAAGGGATGTTTGCCAAAGGCATGGCGTTCCCTAAATCGGGCGCAACAGCAGGTCCTGAGGCAACCTGCTGGCCAACTTGTAGACCATTGGGTGCAATGATATAGCTCTTTTCACCGTCCGTATAGGCTATCAAAGCGATAAAAGCCGATCGATTGGGATCGTATTCAATGGTTTTGACTTCAGCAACAACATCAAAACGTTGGCGTTTGAAGTCTACCAGACGGTATCTTCTTTTGTGCCCGCCGCCACGTTGGCGGACGGTCATTTTTCCTTTGTTATTTCGTCCCCCAGTCCGCTTATTCGGAGCGAGTAAACTCTTCTCCGGCTTATCAGTAGTAATTGCGTCAAATCCATTTACTACTCTAAAACGCTGCGCCGGGGATGTGGGTTTTAATTTCTTAACTGACATGTGACGCGCTTATAAATTACTGTAAAAATCTATAGCATCCCCTTCTGCAACTTGCACAACGGCCTTTTTTGTTGCATTGGTTTTGCCTTTTTGTAATCCGGTTTTGGTGTATCGAACTTTCCGTTCGGGTCCGTAGTTCATCGTACGAACTTTTTCAACTTGAACACCATAAACGACTTCAACGGCTTTTTTTATCTCTACTTTATTCGAGCTTTTGGCCACCAAAAACGTGTAGCAATTGGCCATTTCACTGGCGGCAGTTGCTTTTTCTGTTATGATTGGTTTGATGAGTATGCCCATGACTTATTTGTTCAATGTTGATTCAATATTCGCAATAGCACTTTCAAATAAAATCAAACTCGATGCGTTTGTTATTTTGTAAGTATTTAATTCAGAGTCAGTTATGACTTCTGAGTGTTTTAAATTGAGGGACGACAAATATACATTTTTATTTGCTCCACCCAAGACGACCAATGTCTTTTTATCAGCAACTCCTAAGGAGGTTAAAATTCCTTGGTAAGTGTTGGTTTTGGGTACATCGAGCTGAAAGTCTTCGATTACGATAATGGCCTTCTCCTGAGCTTTCATACTCAGTGCCGATTTACGGGCCAACCGCTTAACTTTTTTGTTCACCTTTTGACTGTAGTCTCGGGGGGTAGGGCCAAAAATGCGACCACCACCACGGAACAAGGGATTTTTGATACTCCCTGCACGGGCTGTTCCCGTACCTTTTTGTTTCTTTATTTTTCGTGTCGAACCGACAATTTCACCACGTTCTTTGGATTGGTGTGTCCCTTGGCGCTTATTGGCTAAATGGGATTTGACGTCCAAATAAATAGCGTGTGTATTGGGCTCAATTCCAAAAACAGTCTTGTCAAGCTTGGCTTTTCTCCCTGTCTCTTTTCCTTCGATTGATACAACAGCTACTTCCATTATTTCTGAATTGTTACGTAGGCGTTTTTATGGCCCGGAACACATCCTTTGACCACGAGTAGGTTCTTTTCTGGAACCACTTTTACAACGCGGAGGTTTTGAACTTTTACTTTACTATTTCCTGTTTGCCCAGCCATGCGCATCCCTTTGAATACACGTGCTGGATAGGAAGCGGCTCCGATGGAACCGGGTGCACGAAGGCGGTTGTGCTGACCGTGGGTCGCTTGACCCACACCACCAAATCCGTGACGCTTGACTACCCCCTGGAATCCTTTTCCTTTGGAGGTACCACTGACATCGACAAATTCGCCTTCTTGAAACATGGTTACTGTGATGGTGTCTCCCAATTGATGGTCATCTTCAAAATCTTGGAATTCGACGAGCTTACGCTTCGGAGCAGTATTGGCTTTGGCAAAATGACCTTTCGCCGCTTTGCCAACATTTTTCTCTGCCTTGTCATCGAAACCTAACTGAAGCGCCTCATAGCCGTCAACCGATTCGGTTCTGACTTGGGTAACCACGCATGGACCGGCTTCGATCACGGTGCAGGGAATGTTCTTCCCGTTCTCGTCGAACAAGCTGGTCATACCGATTTTTTTACCTATTAACCCAGACATTTTATTTGATTTATATGATTTGTAATTACACTTTTATTTCTACTTCTACACCCGATGGCAATTCCAGTTTCATCAACGCATCAATGGTTTTGGAAGAAGAACTGTAGATGTCAAGTAGTCTTTTGTACGAACACAATTGGAACTGTTCTCTCGATTTTTTGTTCACGTGTGGGGAACGCAAAACCGTAAAGATTTTTTTATGTGTCGGTAGCGGGATGGGTCCGGTTACTACAGCACCCGTTGTTTTGACTGTTTTCACAATCTTTTCCGCCGATTTATCCACTAGGTTGTGGTCGTAGGATTTGAGTTTGATTCTAATTTTTTGACTCATAAGGATGCGTATTAAGCGTTTTTACCTTGTATTTCTGCAATCACATTTTCTGAAATATTCGATGGGGTCTCGGCATAGTGCGAAAACTCCATTGTCGAAGTGGCACGACCCGAAGACAAAGTTCGGAGCGATGTCACATAACCAAACATTTCTGATAATGGGACTTCAGCTTTGACTACTTTAGAACCGGCACGGTCGTCCATTGAATTGACCTGACCCCGTCGGCGGTTCAAATCTCCTACAATGTCACCCATGTTTTCTTCAGGGGTCAAAACTTCTAATTTCATAATGGGCTCCATAATCACCGCACGGGCAGCTTTGGCTGATTCTTTAAACCCGAGCTTGGCCGCCAATTCAAAAGACAAAGAATCCGAATCCACTGGGTGGAATGATCCGTCCTTAAGGGTGATTTTCATGGCATCTACTTCGAAACCAGCCAAAGGCCCGTTTTTCATAGATTCTTTAAATCCTTTCACAACAGAAGGAATATATTCTTTAGGAATGTTACCGCCTTTGATTTCATTGACAAATTCAAGACCTGCTTTGCCTTCTTCACCAGGTTCAATGGTAAAGACAATATCGGCGAATTTACCACGACCTCCCGTTTGCTTTTTGTATACCTCACGATGGTCAGCAGCTGCCGTCAGAGCTTCTTTGTATTCCACCTGAGGTTGTCCCTGGTTGACCTCTACTTTGAATTCTCGTTTCAATCGATCTACTATGATATCCAAGTGCAATTCCCCCATACCGGAGATAACAGTTTGTCCAGAGGCTTCATCCGTTTTTACCTGAAAGGTAGGATCTTCTTCTGCTAACTTGGCCAAAGCCATCCCAAGTTTATCGACATCGGCTTTGGTTTTGGGTTCTACCGCGATCCCGATAACAGGATCCGGAAACTCCATACTTTCTAGAATAATAGGTGACTTTTCGGCAGATAGTGTATCACCTGTTTTGATGTCTTTAAACCCTACAGCAGCTCCAATATCACCCGCTTCAATATATTCAATAGCATTCTGCTTGTTGGAGTGCATCTGATAGATACGCGAAATCCGTTCTTTATTACCCGAACGGTTGTTCAGGACATACGATCCCGCATCCAAACGACCCGAATAGGCACGGAAGAAAGCCAGACGTCCTACATAGGGATCAGTAGCAATCTTGAATGCCAAAGCTGAAAATGGCTCTTGAACAGTGGGCTTCCGTGCTATTTCTTCATCCGTATTCGGATCGGTACCGACAATCGCTTCTTTGTCTTCCGGTGAAGGCAAGTAACGGCATACAGCATCGAGCAGAAACTGCACCCCTTTATTTTTAAAGGAGGAACCACAAATCTTGGGGATAATACTCATGTCTTGCGTAGCAGCACGAAGGGCATTGTGTACTTCATCTTCTGAGATCGACTCGGGATCTTCAAAGTATTTTTCAAGTAAGTTTTCGTCGTATTCGGCGACAGCCTCGATCAGTTCGCCACGCAAGGTTTCGGCTTCTTCTTTGAGATCGTCTGGAATCTCGATCACATCGAAAGTCGATCCAAAATTATCATCATGCCATACAATGGCTCGGTTTTTTACCAAATCAACAATACCACGAAAATCTTCTTCGTCGCCGATGTTCAGAACAATAGGCACTGCATTGGACTTGAGCATGTCTCGCACTTGTTGGCATACACCCAAGAAGTTCGATCCTTGACGGTCCATTTTATTGACAAATCCGATGCGTGGCACCTTGTAGTTGTCTGCCAGACGCCAGTTGGTTTCCGACTGCGGTTCAACCCCGTCAACGGCTGAAAACAAAAAAACCAATCCATCGAGTACGCGAAGGGATCGGTTTACTTCCACGGTAAAGTCTACGTGACCGGGGGTATCGATAATATTGAAATGATACCCTTTGGCATCTGCAGTGGGCTTACCCTGTTCGGTAGGGAAGTTCCAGGTACAAGTAGTAGCAGCCGAGGTAATGGTGATACCACGCTCCTGTTCTTGCTCCATCCAGTCCATGGTAGCGGCACCGTCGTGCACCTCTCCAATTTTGTGGCTCACCCCTGTGTAGAAGAGGATACGCTCAGTGGTAGTGGTTTTCCCCGCATCAATATGGGCGGCGATTCCAATGTTTCTCGTGTATTTTAAGTCTCTGGCCATGACGCTCTAAAAGAGATAATAGTTAGTGATTAGGTATTAAAATCTAAAATGTGAAAAGGCTTTGTTGGCTTCTGCCATTTTGTGGGTATCCACCCGTTTTTTAACGGCAGCCCCTTCTTCTTTGGCGGCGGCTAAGCATTCTTGGGCCAATCGCAAGGCCATTGATTTTTCGTTGCGCTTGCGTGAAAAACCAATCAACCACTTCATGGCGAGGGAAACTTTTCGATCAGGACGAATCTGCATCGGGATTTGGAAGGTGGCCCCTCCTACCCGACGGCTGCGCACCTCAACGTGTGGCATCACATTGGAAAGCGCATCTTTCCAAATTTCTAATCCCGTTTTTTCGTCATCTGTTTTACGCTCTTCGATAATGTCGATAGCGTTGTAAAATATTTCAAAGGCAACAGACTTCTTACCATCCCACATCAACATGTTCACAAAACGGGTAACCAAGGTATCGTTGAACTTTGGATCGGGAAGAATCTGGCGCTTTTTGGCTTGTCTTTTTCTCATGGGTGAATGTCTTTAAAGTCTAATCCTTATTTTTTGGGTCTTTTAGCTCCGTATTTGGAACGACGTTGCAAACGACCTTCTACCCCAGCGGTATCTAATGCGCCTCGGACGATATGGTATCGGACTCCGGGTAGATCTTTAACTCTTCCGCCACGAACCAATACTATCGAGTGCTCTTGGAGGTTGTGTCCTTCTCCCGGAATGTAAGC
>JBMHCG010000021.1:0-40422 GCA_049890035.1 Flavobacteriaceae bacterium
TATCCTACCAACCGAGAGACAGCCCTAGAACAACTCAACTATTTTTGTCAAAACCTACTCATTCATTTTGGGGACTATCAGGACGCCATGCATACGGAAGAAATCAATTTGTTTCACTCGCGTATTTCCTTTGCCTTGAATGTCAAAATACTGCATCCGTTGGAAGTAATGGAGACGGTCATTGCCTATTACAGAAATCATATGGAGACCATCAGCTTGTCACAAGTCGAAGGTTTTGTTCGTCAGATTTTGGGCTGGCGCGAATACATGCGAGGTATTTACTGGAAGGAAATGCCGCAGTATGCCCAAAAAAATAAATTAGAAAATACCAACCCCCTTCCACAATTCTATTGGACGGGTAAAACCCAAATGAACTGCTTAAAAAAGAGTATCGAAAATTCACTTGATCATGCCTATGCCCACCACATACAACGGTTAATGATCACGGGGAATTTTGCCCTTTTGGCACAGGTAGATCCCGATCAAGTTGATGCCTGGTATTTGGGTATTTATGCCGATGCCATAGAGTGGGTACAAATGCCCAATACACGCGGGATGAGCCAATGGGCGGATGGCGGTATTGTCGCCACCAAACCCTATATCTCGTCTGGATCCTATATCAACAAAATGAGTAACTACTGTGGTTCCTGCCAGTATACCCTTAAAAAAAGAACGGGAGAGGACAGCTGCCCATTCAATAGTTTGTACTGGAACTTTTTGGATGACAAAAAAGCCTATTTTGCTAAAAACAACCGCATGGCCATGATGCTGCGATTGCTTGAGAAAATACCGCAAGAAGAACTGGTTGCTATCAAAGAAAGAGCCCAACAAATTCTGCGAACCCCCGATGCCTTTTAAACCCCCTATAAGTATTGTTTGGTTCAAACGAGATTTGCGCTTGCAAGACCATGCGGCACTTGCAGCGGCACTGTCCCAAAAATGGCCCGTTTTGTTACTTTATGTCTTTGAGCCAATACTCTATGAAGAATCGCATTGTTCCGAACGCCACTGGACTTTTATCAAACAATCGCTTCAAGACCTCAACCTACAACTGGAAAAATACCAGACCACTGTGATGACTGTCACTGGAGCATTTTTAGATATTATAGCGCGCATCGCTCAGTTGGCTGATATAAAAGCACTGTACTCACATCAAGAAACAGGGTTATCTGTCACCTATCAACGAGATTTGGCCGTCAAGGCTTATTGTGAACAAGTCCAAATTCCATGGCAAGAATATCACCAACAAGGTGTGTTTCGAGGGATGTCTAACCGGAAAGAATGGTTGGCCCGTTGGGAACAGTTGATGAATCTTCCTCAGGTTCCCTTTGAAGCGCAAGCCCGCCAATTTATCCCAAAACGTATCCTCAAAGAATGGCAATCTATTTTCGGTTGGGCAGACTTAACTACTATCCTACATCCACAAAGACAAAAAGGGGGTGAAAAACAAGCGCATGCCTATATGGATTCTTTTTTTAATGGGCGCTACAGAAACTATCAAGTCCATATTTCCAAACCCGATTGGGCCCGAAAAAGCTGTAGTCGACTTTCCCCTTATATCGCCTATGGTAACCTTTCCATAAGACAAGTCCTTCACCGCCTGCAACAGGAGAAAACCCGAAAAGGTGCCGCACGCTTTCCACTGCAAGCATTTGGATCTCGGCTGCGATGGCAGTCTCATTTTATACAAAAATTTGAAATGGAACACCGCATGGAGTTCGTCAGTGTCAATGCAGGCTACCACCAATTACAAAAACAAATAGATCCAGTACGCATCACAGCATGGGAAAAAGGTTTGACTGGTGTACCCATAGTCGATGCCGCTATGCGGTGTTTGGTTGCCACAGGTTATTTGAACTTTCGGATGCGTGCTTTGGTCGTTTCCTTTTTTGTACACCAATTATGGCAACCCTGGCAGGCAGCCTCCGCTTTTCTCGCACGTCAATTTCTTGATTTTGAACCAGGGATCCATTTTCCACAATTACAAATGCAAGCGGGAGAAACAGGGATTAATACATTGCGAATTTACAATCCCATCAAAAACGGTTTGGATCATGATCCCAACGGTTCTTTCGTCAAACAATGGATTCCAGAACTGCAAGTACTGCCGGCACCTTTAGTCCATCAACCTTGGACCCTGACCCCAATGGAGGCTTCACTATACAGCTTTGATCCCCTGTGTTATCCAAAGCCCATTGTCGATTTGGAAAGCAGTCGAAAACATGCCAGTGATATTTTGTGGAATCTGCAAAAAAATAATTTGGTTCGAAAAGAAAGCAAACGTATTTTAAACCGACATACGCTTCCAGACCGCAATAGCATACAATGATGAAAAAACAAAAACCCAACCTTAACGAACAACAAATCGATCGTATCATTGAAATGGCATGGGAAGACCGTACTCCTTTTGATGCTATCCACATGCAATTTGGCTTAAAAGAACAGGAAGTCATTAACCTGATGCGTCGTGAAATGAAAGCTAGTAGTTTTCGAATGTGGCGTGCAAGAGTACAGGGACGCAAAACCAAACACAGCATGCAAAGGGGAACAGAGATAGATCGATTCAAATGTTCGCGACAACGAACCATTAGTAACAATAAAGTTTCCAAACGAAAATAAAGATCCCAACAGCCCCCCCTCCCCTTATGACGGCTACATGAATTGTGCTATCTTAGATTATGAACCAAAATAAAACCCGACCTACTGGTAAACCTCTAGCGACTTTCTTCAATCAATTGCCAGAAAAAAGAAAATACGATTGTCAATGGCTTGATGCCATGATGGAACGCGTTACTGGTGAAAAAGCCAAACGTTGGGGGGACAGTATACTTGGTTATGGTACCTACCATTACCGATACCGATCAGGGCGTGAGGGCGATTGGTTTTTGTGTGGCTTTGCTTCCCGTAAACAAGCCCTCACACTTTATTTACTTTGTGACCTTCAACACAAAGAATTAAATTTTGATGGATTGGGTACCTATACCACTGGAGTAGGCTGTCTTTACATCAAAAGATTAAGCGATATCAACCTAGAAAAATTGGAAACGCTCGTTACTAAAGCGGTTCATATATGTCGACAACAAGCCGCTACAACCGAGTGATCTTAGCACCTATAGCTTTCAGGCGTTCATCTATACGTTCATAACCGCGATCAATTTGTTCAATATTGTGAATAACACTTGTTCCTTCTGCCGACAAGGCAGCAATAAGAAGAGAAATCCCAGCTCGAATATCTGGGGAGGTCATGGTTGTTCCTTTGAGTTGCGATTGAAAGTCATGACCAATGACGGTGGCACGATGGGGATCACAAAGGATTATTTTTGCACCCATATCAATCAGCTTATCCACAAAAAACAAACGGCTTTCAAACATTTTTTGATGAATCAAGACACTTCCACGTGCCTGAGTAGCTACTACCAAAACGATACTCAATAAATCGGGGGTGAAGCCTGGCCATGGAGCATCAGCGATGGTCAAAATGGATCCGTCTATGAAATTTTGAATAGCATATCCCTGTTTATGGGCAGGTATAACGATATCATCACTATCTTTTTCAAGTTGCAATCCCAAACGTCTAAAAACGGTAGGGATTTGTCCTAAATATTCCCACTGAACATTTTTAATTCGCAGCGCGGATCGTGTCATAGCAGCCAAGCCGATCCACGACCCTATTTCGATCATATCGGGCAATATGCGGTGTTCCGTTCCTTGAAGAGAGTCAACGCCTACGATTGTCAACAAATTGGAACCAATCCCTGAGATGTTTGCCCCCATTCGGTTAAGCATCAAACACAATTGCTGCAGATAGGGTTCACAGGCAGCGTTATAAAGAGCTGTTTTTCCCTTTGCCAATACGGCTGCCATGACAATATTCGCGGTTCCCGTCACCGAAGCTTCGTCCAGTAGAAGGTGTTTCCCTTCCAATTGATCTGCCGTCACTGTATAAAAGTGATTCTCGCGATCGTATTGGAATTGTGCCCCAAGTTCAATAAACCCGTCAAAGTGGGTATCCAAACGGCGGCGGCCGATTTTATCCCCACCAGGGCGGGGGATACTCCCAACACCAAACCGAGCCAGCATGGGCCCTACAAGCATGATAGAGCCGCGTAAGCCACCCCCCTCTTGTTTATATGCCAAGGAGGAAAGGTATCCCACGTCCACCGCATCGGCTTGAAATAAATAACTATTGGGACCTTTTGCGGCCACTTTTACCCCCAGATTTTGTAATAGTTTGATGAGCTTTTGTACATCAATTATTTCTGGAATGTTGTGAATCAGTACAGGCTCTGCCGTCAATAAAACAGCACAAAGAATCTGTAGGGCTTCATTTTTGGCGCCCTGTGGTTGGATGGATCCAGAAAGAGGATGCCCTCCTTCAATTTTGAAACTCCCCATAAATGGTGAAAATTAATACCGTTTGCGTTTGTTCCGTTTTCTAGATTTGGATAGGGTATGTGAACCGGGTCCGTTGCCGTTTTTGGATTTTACTTTTAAAAAGTCTGCAGATGATGTAAGGGGTAATAACTCTGACTTGACGGTCAATGCGCCTTTGGACAACTCTTCCAGATGGGCAAAGATCACCTCATCTTCCACCGTGTCTTTGTTCCAATTGAGGAAACACTTTTTCATGTGATTGGCTATGGTAAAGATCAAAGCATCTTTGAGGTCCCCTTCTTCCCAACGCTGTGCTACTTCAATCATACGGTTGATATTGTTACCATAGAATCGGTATTTTTGTTTGTTTTGGGGATAATCCAAACGTTCTGGCCGTTGTTCCAATAACTCGCGCTGTGGCTTTTCAAAGGGAGCATCAACGTCCAATTTAAAATCCGACATAATAAAAAGCTGATCCCAAAGTTTATGCTGAAAATCAGGAACATCACGTAGGTGGGGGTTGAGATTACCCATCACCCCGATTATGGCTTTGGCCATTTTATTGCGTTTTTCTTGGTTTGATTCCTCAACCGCCTGATCAATCATTTGATGTATGTGCCGTCCGTATTCTGGTATAATCAACTGAACCCGATCGGTATTGTATTGAAGTGGTGTTGCCATATGGTTTTCTATGTGTGCCTTGCAAGGGAGAATCCTACTTACAATATAATCACACCTTTTAGTTTTTTTACTTGTTTGTAAATCGCAATAACTTGTTCTGGTGTTTGTTGCGGTGCTAAGATACTTAAACTTCTGTAAGAACCCTTAGAGGACTGTTTTTCTGTCGCCTCAACAACTCGCAAATCAAACCAGGACTTGATTAAGGCCAAATGGTCACTTTCTTGTTTGACAATAAATTTATAGAGGTAAGGACCGGGCCAAGGCTGAGAATCTATTAATTTTGTTTTGAATTGTTGGTAATACAACTCGTCATTTTTCATGATTGCACAGGGCTTTTTTTCAAATATACGGTATCCATTAAGGGATAAAAATAAAATATGAAAAGAAATCTTTTAATAGCTATAACGGGAGGGCCAGGTACCGGGAAAAGCAAACTTATAGAAACCCTGCAAGACCATGGGTACACCTGTTTTGAGGAGATTTCACGACATGTTATTGATAAGGGAAAGCAACTCGGTATGCACAACTATTTCCTGGAATCCCCACAGGCCTTTAGTAAGGAGTTGTTCGAAGGACGCAAACAACAATACAGCCAAGCGAATAGCTTAGCCTATCGGCCAAACAAACCTTTTATTTTTTTAGATCGTGGGCTCCCCGATGTCATTGCCTATCTGGAGATGCAAGGAATAGAAAAACCGGATTGGAATAAAGAGCTGTCCGATTGTCGTTACGACCGTATCATTTTCCTACCACCATGGGAGGCGATATACAAACAGGATAGCCAACGAATGGAGCCCTATGAGCGGGCAGTAAAAATTTCCAAACAGCTGTGGAAAACCTACAGTCGCTATTATTCAGATTTGCAGGTATTAGATCCCGGCACCCTACAAGAAAGAGTCACTGCCTTAATCAATAGTTTAACAAAATGAAGGCTTTAAAATTCCATTTGGAGCAGCATTGGGGGTATACAAACTTCCGTCCATTACAACGCGAGGTTATAGAATCTGTTCTCAATGGGAAAGACACCCTAGCACTCTTACCGACTGGGGGTGGAAAATCACTTTGTTACCAACTCCCAGCCTTAGTTCTCGAAGGGCTAACTGTGGTGATTTCACCTCTGATTGCTTTGATGCAAGATCAAGTCGGGCAGCTCAAAAAAAAAGGTATCGGAGCCCTGTACTTAGAAAGTAATCAACCCAATTTGTCATTGGAGAAACAACTGGATAACCTTGCCTACGGACCCTATAAAATCCTTTTTCTCTCTCCTGAGCGCCTTCTGCAACCCCGTGTTTTAGAACGTTTGAAAAATCTTCCTATTGCCCTTATCGCTATTGATGAAGCCCACTGTGTTTCCGAATGGGGACATGATTTTCGGCCTGCTTTTTTACAAATCAAAAACTTCCGATCCTTCTTTGAACAAAGCCCCGTGTTAGCAGTCACAGCAACGGCCACTCCCGAAGTAGTTAAAGACATCAAAAAAGAGCTGGCCATGAGGCAGCCTGTAGTCTTTACAGGTTCTTTTGACCGCCCCAATATAAATTACACTATTGAACAAACAGCAGATAAATTTGCCGCCTTGCGCAAAAAACTCAATCGACACAGCGCACCTACTGTTGTCTATTGTAGAACCCGCAAACAAACCCAAACGCTTTGTGAGCATTTGCATACGGAAGGATATCCAGTAGATTATTTTCACGGGGGACTGACAGAAAAAGAAAAAAAAGAAAAACTACACACCTGGCTCAAAGAAGAAAAACCAATTATGATCGCTACCCTGGCATTTGGGATGGGGATTGACAAAGCCAATGTGCAACAAATCATTCACATGAGCCCACCGGACAGTATCGAAAACTACTATCAAGAAACCGGAAGAGCAGGCCGTGACGGCAATCCTGCACAAGCCACTTTATTGTTGGGACATACTGATTTCGAACAACTTAAAAATCAATTTTTGTCGCAACTGCCCTCTGCCAGCGATTTGAAATCCTTTTACAAAGCACTCACCAATTATTTTCAGATAGCATACGGAGAAGGAAACCACCAATCCTTTCACTTTGATTTTACAAGGTTTACCCAATCGTATTCACTTTCTCCTCAAAAAGCACTACGTTGTTTAAATATTTTGGAAAAAGAAGGGCTTTGGCATTGGAAATCACTTCATCGATCGGAACTGTTGCTGCATTGCAAAACAGCACCAAAAACATTCATTCCGTTTGAAAAAAATCCCTCCAAACGGGAACTGCTGCAAATCCTCGTTCGAAAATATCCCAAAACGACTCGCGAGAAAGAAAAAATAGTATTGGAACAATTGTCCAATTGGTCGGGATATTCACAAAAAAAAATCACACAATGGCTCGAAGAATGCCTACAGGATAACTGGTTGGAATTGGAATGGGTACGCAGCGACACCCATCTGGAATGGATGCATCCCCGAGAAGACACCCATACCCTAGCCCCAGTAATCAATCGATTGAAACACCGCAACCGGCTCAAAGAAAAAAAAATGGCACAAATGATTGCATTTTGTGTAAATGACCAAGTATGCAAACGCCGCATATTGTTACAATACTTTGGAGAAAAGCGCAATAACAACTGTAAAAATTGTTCTTCCACCCCCTGTCAACAAAAGCAAGACAATCCGGATGAAACTCTAGAGACAGAGATACGCATCTTACTAGAACAAGCCCCTCAATCAACCATTGACTTACTTCAAAAGCTCCCGTATGAGAACCATTTTATAGTGGTACTTTTACACCGCTGGGCAGCTGCTCAAAAAATCAAACAAAACAAACAATACCAATGGGAACTAAAGCTTTAAAGCCCTTGCGAATCCTTTTCTTTGGAACACCCGATTTTGCTGTAGTTTGTTTGCGTTCCCTTGTTACTCATAATAAGACGGTAGTAGGTGTTATAACAAGTCCCGACCGGCCTGCGGGGCGCGGAAAAAAAATGCGCAGTTCTGTTGTAAAAAACTATGCATTGGAAGTAGGCTTGCCTGTTTTTCAACCATCTAACCTTAAAGATTCCTCTTTTATTGAAACATTGACTGCACTTCAAGCCGATGTGGGCATCGTAGTAGCCTTTCGAATGCTGCCCAAGGTGGTTTGGTCACTTCCAAAACTGGGAACATTTAATCTGCATGCGTCCCTACTGCCGGATTACCGAGGGGCGGCCCCCATTAATTGGGTTTTGGCAAACGGTGAAAAAGAAACCGGGGTGACTACCTTTTTCATTGATGAAGCTATTGATACAGGGGCCATTCTTTTGCAGAAAAAAATTAAGATAGCTCCTGGGGAAACAGCAGGGACTCTCCACGATCGTCTGGCCGAGCTAGGAAGTGCTCTGGTCCTTGAAACACTGGAGGGATTGAAAAAAAAGGAACTGCACGCCTGCCCACAAAACAACCAACGACCGCTTAAAAAAGCCCCTAAACTGACCAAAGAAAACACACGTATCCGATGGAATCAAACCCTGGATGCTTTGGTTTGTTTTGTTCGTGCAATGAACCCCTATCCAGGAGCTTGGACCCAACTCATCCAAAAAGAAGAAACAATCGCCATTAAAATCTATGCGATCCGTATTTGCAAAGAAGCGCACGCGATCCCCTCTGGGACTCTTGTCGTAAAAAATAAAGAAATGTGGATAGCCCACCCCCAGGGATGGGTTCTCTGTGATGCGCTGCAACTACCAAACAAAAAAAGAATGGCGGCCGCTGATTTGCTCAACGGTTACGAATTTGAACCCGGAGCACAGGTTTTTTGAGTCAGGTTTTTAACAAAAAGAGGGATTTATCAACAAAACCCAGTATTTATAAGGCTTTGGCTTTGGTCTTTGGGCAAAGGTTCTAAATTTGTGAAAAACATTTAACCTTTTACAATTATGAATAAAACAGAACTAATCGATGCCATGGCAGCTGATGCAGGTATCTCAAAAGCCGCTGCCAAAAAAGCACTTGAATCTTTCCTAGGAAACGTTGGGTCTACTCTTAAAGGAGGAGGACGCATTTCTTTAGTTGGTTTTGGATCTTGGTCTGTTTCTAAAAGAGCTGCTCGTGAGGGAAGAAATCCGCAAACGGGAGCTACGATCAAAATCGCTGCAAAAAACGTTGTAAAATTCAAGGCTGGTGCAGAGCTTTCTGGAGCTGTTAACTAAATTTGAACGTTACCGTATTTGACAAGGCTTCCTTTGGAAGCCTTTTTTTATGTTTTCATTTGAAAGTTTGCTACATTTAAAGATAGAGATGAAAAAAGGAACGCTTCTTGTTGCGGAACCTTCCATTTGTGGGGATCAGAACTTCCACAGATCGGTAGTTCTTATTGCCAATACAAAAGAAGAAAGTACTCTCGGTTTTATACTCAACAAACCCTTGCATTACAAATTAAAAGACGTACTCGATGGTATCAAATACAATTTTACTCTCTACTTTGGAGGACCTGTAGAGCCTGACAACTTATTTTACATACACAACTGCCCCAATCAAATTGAAAACAGCATCCCTATTGCCCACGGACTGTATTGGGGTGGCAACTTTTCCGCAGTTCTCGATTTGATCAATTCTCAAAGTCTGACTGCTGAAAACATCCGGTTTTTCTTAGGTTATTCGGGCTGGGATCAGGGACAACTAAAAAAGGAGATTGCAGGAAATTCATGGGTTCAATTGACCAATCCCTACAAAGACAACCTCATTGGTAAAGTAAAAAAAGATTTTTGGCGCGAACAGATGATTGCATTGGGAGGAAAATACTTGCTATGGTCCAACGCACCCGAAAATCCTAGCTATAATTAAAGTTGTTCCTTCCAAAAAGTTCGAAACAATTCGGCAAGGGTCGCATCCTGATATGTTTTCTTCCGATAACTTGTTACCATTTGCATCCCGCTATACGGATTGAGAATTCCGATCGCTTCGCTATTGGGTAAAGCAAATGGGGCCAACGGTTTTTCATCTACTTCAATTCCTGCTTTTTTATGCAGCCATTCGATAAAAGCCGTTCTGAGAACGGAATAACGGCATCCCGATTTCATATCCGGACTTTGAACAACCCCTGCTGCGTATAAAAAAAGAGTACCTTGGGTTGCTTCCACAAGATTTTTATTCGAATTCATTAACAAACAATCTTGATAATCATTTTCATAAGCAAAAACCCTCGCGACGTCGCGTTCCTGTTGATGGGCTGCTGGCAATCCTGAGAGTGACTGCGGAGTGATCCCATAATCTTTGTATAAAGTGACCTTAAAAGGGGTGCCATTTGGCACGATATCAAAGTTACCGTAAGGACTAATGATCCACCCCAAGCGGCTCATGGGCTGTTGCAAGGAACTATTCGTTTCTCTAAAAAAACTGATTTGAAAGACAGTCCGTGTCGTATCATCTATCGCTTTTTGCAAATCTCCCACCTGCGCTTCTAATGCTTCGGGGGTCAGGGACATGGGAATTTCCATACGCCAACGGCGCAAAGAGGACATCATATGAAAATAAGTGGCTTCCAATAAAACCAACTGATTGTTATGCCAATAAACAGGTAATGAGAACTGTTTACTCAATTGAGAAAAGGACATCTGGTGAAGAGGTGCTTCGCTCCAATGGTTGAAAAGTACTCCGTTGTAGCTGATCATTAGACCGAACCCAGAACTTGTTTTAAGGCGGTGATGGAATTTTCCCAGAACATTTTGGATTCTTCCATTTCATCTTCATCTGCAAAATCATTGATGATCAGTGACACATCTTTGGTGATATCGTCCACTTGTATCACAAATTCAAAATAGTATTGGTCTTCATCAGCTTCATCTGTTAGCCATTGAAAGCGGACTTTCTGATTCGTTTTTTTAGACAACAGTTTGGCGTATTCCTCCCCGTCATCCCATATAAAAGTAAACTGTTCCCCTCTGGAATTAACATTATCTGCAAACCACTCACTCAAACCCGATGGGGTGCTGAGGTATTGAAACAATAATTGTGGCGAAGCATGAAAATCAAACTCGACAGAAAATAGTGTTTTTTGTTCCATAAGGGAGGTGTTAATATAGAGTAGAAATATATAAAAAAGTTTTGTTTAACCTTTTGGTCAGTCAAATATTTTTACCAAATAGCTATAGGATGCAATGCATTTAAATTTTTATATTTGCGCTCCCATGGCGAGGTAGCTCAGCCGGTTAGAGCGTCGGATTCATAACCCGGAGGTCGGGAGTTCAAGTCTCCCTCTCGCTACAAAAAATGCATGGAGGATGCATATCCGCCTCTGGCGTATAAGTATTTGCCAGAGGCGGACGGGAGTTCAAGTTACGCCATAGCTTACCAAACTTTAGTTCGGCGCACAAGCTCCCTCTCGCTACTAGGAAACATAAGTCTTTGCAGCAGTGCAAAGCTTTTTTTTTGGACGGGAGTTCAAGTTAAACCATAGCTTACTAGCTTTATTAGGCGCACTTACTCCCTCCCGCAACAAATAAAAACAAGACTTTGAAGTAATATAAAGTCTTGTTTTTGGATCGGGGGTTTAGGTTACGCCAAAATTTACATTCCTTTAGTCATGCACACAGGCTCTCGCTTGTTACATCTCTTCATAAGGTCTTTTTTTTATTGACCCTGATTTTATTCCTTTGTAACATGAAAAATATAATCTCCCAAAGACGTTCGATATTCCCAGCTCAATTTTCACCACGCGAAGTTTCAAATCTAACTATCGAAGCATTGGTCAAAGCCGCACATTGTGCACCCACGCACCGTAAAACAGAGCCTTGGCGGTTTAAAATTTTTCAAAAAGAAGCTAAGAAAGCGTTGGGAATTGAAATGACAGAGATGTATGCAAAAACGGCAGAAAGGTATTCCCAAACCAAGTCCAAAAAAATTGTAACCAAGGTAGAGCAATCCGCTGTTGTAATTGCAATCTGTATGCAACGCGATGCAGCAAAACGGGTACCCGAATGGGAGGAAATTGCTGCCACAGCCATGGCGGTACAAAACCTTTGGTTGCAAGCTACTGATTTAGGGCTCGGCGGGTATTGGAGCTCCCCGGCCTTTGCCAGTCATATGGATACATTCTTGGCATTGGAACCTGGAGAACGTTGCTTGGGATTTTTTTACTTGGGCTATTTTGAAGGGCCTGTACCACAACGAACACGTACGCCTTGGCAAGAAAAAGTGCGTTGGTTTGAATAAGTGGCTTGTTCCTACAGTCACCTACACATCGCATATAGAAACCGCTTCGCGCAAAGATTCCAGTGGCTCAGTGGCGGTTGGTATAAATTCTTGTGCAACATAGCCTTGGTATCCAGTCTCAACGATGGCTCGCATAATGGCAGGATAATACAACTCTTGGCTGTCGTCAATTTCATGACGACCCGGAACGCCAGCTGTGTGATAATGACCAAAATAACTGTGGTTTTGTTGAATGGTTCGGATGATGTCCCCCTCCTGGATTTGCATGTGATAAATATCATACAATAGTTTAAAGTTGGGAGATCCCAATGCTTTGCATAAAGCAATACCCCATGCTGAAGAATCACACATATAGTCTGGGTGATTGATCTGATTGAATAATTCCATTTGAATGACAACTCCGTGTTTTTCTGCAAGTGGCATAATCTGTGACAATCCTGCTACGCAATGAGCCAATCCCATTTCATCTGTCATTCCGTTTCGATTGCCACTAAAACAGATCAGATTGGTATAGCCCGCTGCGGCTACTTTGGGAATCATTTCGGTGTAATTTGCGGTCAATTCTGGGTGGTTTTGGGGATCGTTCCATCCTTTTGTCAAGCTAATCTCGGCACCGTTACACATCGAACAATGAATCCCATACTGTTTGAGAAGGGGCCAGTCTTCGGGACCGACTAAATCCAAGGCTCCAATCCCCAATTGTTGCAGATGGGCTAAAAATGTAGCCAGCGGTATGTCCTCGAAACACCATCGGCAGACAGAATGATGAATGTTATTTTTGAATGGTTTCTGCGTTTCGCTAGCAGGGACAGAGGCCTTCACAAGGGGAGATAATAGAAAACCCGACAGGGCCGTTTGTTGCATAAATTTTCTGCGTTCCATAGTAAGTGTATTAACTCAAATGAATGAGGTTGCAGAAAGATAAAAAAAACTAGGAAACCAATTTTACTGCTCGCGACCAGCCGAAACGGTCGTAGATCCTCCGGAATTACCCATGCTGGTGGTACTGACATTTTGTACCACAGTGCGAACTGGTGCTTGATTAACGGGTGGCCCATAGTAACGCCCACCCTTTTTACTGGGACCCTTGGAATCATAATTGCGTGCCGTAGGAGAATTGCGCCCCTGCAAACGCTCCAAAGCCATTTCTCGGGTTCGGCTGGAATAGCCTTTGCGTTTGTCCAAAGGAACAAAAGCCTTGCGTTTATGGGTTTCAATAGCGACACCCCTTTCCTTGAGAGAAGTAACAAGTGTATGCAGGGAATATGGTGAGGTTTGTATCTTTTTGTGCTCTGTGTTGGCAACAACGGATCGGGTGCCGTAATTTTCTTCTAGGGTGTCGTCTGCTTTGAGTTGGTTTATCCGTTGCTGTATGAGCCAATTTTCAGCAAAAAACGCTTGTGAATACGATTCTAGGGGGCTGAGAGCAGGCGTTAGAAAGTCAAACAAACGCCGTGGGCGATTCCAATCAAAAAGCGTACGAAAACGAAAAGGATTTTGAAGCCAGTCCGACCAGACCAAAAAACGTTCTTGATACAATTCCCAGTGATTCCTCCATCCATACCGTTGCATCGTGTTTCTACTGAAATAATGTAGATACCATGTAGGGTTTTGTTGGGTTACGTATTTCAAATAGGATTCTGAAAAAGAAAAGTCATTTCTAAAAAGCGTTCGTACGTGAACAGGATTGTCCAATATACGGAGGTCGTAGTTGAGATTGAATTGTGCACTTATTTGTTTTTCTTCATCAGTTTGTTGAGCTAACATTAGAGAAGAGATGAATAAGGCAAAGGGGAAAAAAAATCGGTTCATGGCTCGGATTTCTTTCAAATTTACAAAAAGTTTGAAAACTCTAAAAACAAACGGCTTGCTGTCAGTTAATTACATATAATTAATTGTCTTATTTTTTGTATTTTCGACACAAAAATTACAATGAAATACCCCTACTTACGAATTCTTGTTTTCGTGTTCTTGACCACAACTCTTTGGGAGTGTTCCTCGGATACAGAAGAAACTGTTGAAGAGATTGCCGAAGAGGTGGAAGAACCTCAGCTGCCATCTTGTGTCGATTACGAATCGGTGGATCCAGATGACCTGCAGACCTATTGGAATTTATTTGTTGAAGATGTCAAATGTACCCGTGGCGGACCAGACTACGGTGTACTCAACGAACAAGTCTTGGTGCGTTTTGTGGTGCAAACACCTGAACAAATGGCGTCGGGTGTGACCCCAGATCATGCAGGTTTTTCAACATTCCTAGGCTATTGTAACAACAGTGTGGTCGATATCAGTGTCATTCGAGATTATTGGGAAGATTATAGTGAAATTCAAAAATTGTGGTTGATTTACCATGAATTCGGTCATGACGTTTACCGATACGAACACTCTTCGGACCCGGCAGATATCATGTGGCCCGCCGTTCCGCGAAGTGATGTGAAAATCAATGATTTTATAGCAGCAAAAAATCGTTTCTTCAAACGCGATTTTGAGGGTGTATCTTATATACAATGCCCAAGCACAACGGATTGAATCTGGTTATGTAATTGATACAAAAAACAATCTTCAACGCTTCGTAAAAAAAAGTAAAGATTGTTTGTACCATAAGAAGGAGGGGGATATCTCACTGGAAGCAACTGCAATGTAACTGGAATTGATCAGTAAACGTATTAGTTGTCTTGTTGTTGGTATTGATCCAAAATACCGTCCATCTTTCGAAACCATAAAGGGGGTATCATTGACAAAACCATCGAGCTGGGATAGCCGTAAGGTAATTGTGGACTGGAGGGTTTGTTTTCTAAAATCTGATATTTTTTATTGGCGCGATAGTGGTGGTCCGAATGTCGGGTAAGTTCATACAAAACCATACGTCCGACAATATGATTGGAATTCCATGAATGATGGGCTTGAACTCTTTCATAACGACCCGAAGCTAATTTTTTTCGCTCCAATCCGTAATGCTCAATATAATTGATCGTCTCCAATAACAAAAAGGATACAACAGCTATGAAAACTGCAAACAAAACGCCCATTGTGCCTAGGGTAAAATATACTACCAACAAATAAAGACTTTGGAATAGTACATAAAAAAGCATGTCGTTGTGCCAAGAAAAAAAGTGTTCCCCTTTGTTTTTCAAAAGCTGGGTTTGCAACTTCCAACTGTTCCGATACTGTCCCACAATGGAATGAAACCAAAAATGATAAACGGATTGCTTGCGTCGTGCCGTGGCCGGATCTTCCGGGGTCGAAACATTTTTATGATGACCAAAGTTGTGTTCAATATAAAAATGCATGTAAAGGGAAGGACACAAAAGCATCTTAGCCAAACTGCGTTCTGCCAAAGAAGATCGGTGTCCCAGTTCATGCGCAACATTGATCCCATTGGTACCCAGAAGAACACCTAATGAAAATACTTTGCCAACGATTTCATAGGTGTCATAGGATGCTGCATGCAAGTCCCAGAGCCCCCATGTCAACAAACCAAAAGTTACGGGAATATTTCCATAAAGCATCCAATCGAAAAGGGCATTCAAACGCCTGTTTGAAACTTCTTCGGGGGTGTAATCGGCCTGTCTTTCAGCTACTAGAATCTCAACAATGGGAATGCACACAAAGGCGTAAACAACAGTCGCATAGCTAAAAAAACCCTTGTAATAAATCGCCAATACAGTAGCCAACGGTATGGTGTAAGCCAGCAAATACTTCAAATCTCGAAACATCATCTTTTCAATTAGTCCTTAAAATTAGTTTTTTTTTGGATTTTGGCTTTAAAACGAATATTGAGTACCAAGCCCAAAATAATTAAAAATATACCTAACAGACTGAAAAAAGTGTAGTGCTCCTCAAAAAGAAAAATCCCAAAAGTAAGGGTAAAGAAGACCTCCACATATTTGAAAGGTGCGACCATATTCGCCTCATAGGTACGGAAGGCTTGGGTCATAAATAATTGTGCCAAAAATCCGAATACACCAAGAAGTATCAAGCCCGGCCAATGCCAAAGAGCCGGCTGATGCCACTCGGTGAATATCATTCCTAGGGCACCCAATGTTGTGGCGATCAACATAAAGTAGAAAACCACCACAACCGGATGATCCCCAAAACCAATTTTATTGAGTAAAATATACACCCCAGCAGAAAAAAAAGCAGACGCCAAGGCAATAATCAAACCCAATAATGATACGGTAGGATCAAAACCTTTAATCATAATGACCCCAGAAAAGGTAATCCCAAAAAAGAACCATTGCCAGGGTTTGATTCTTTCACCAAGAAATATAACCGCCAAAAATGCTGCAAATAAAGGCGCCGTATAACGCAGGGTTACCGCCGATCCTAATGAGATAAAATGAACGGAAGTGAAAAATAAAATCATCGAGGTAGATCCAATCAAACCTCTGGTAACCAAGAG
This sequence comes from Flavobacteriaceae bacterium, assembly GCA_049890035.1. GTDB lineage: Bacteria > Bacteroidota > Bacteroidia > Flavobacteriales > Flavobacteriaceae > UBA11891. The sequence goes on from JBMHCG010000021.1 coordinate 16,611, forward strand.
CGCCTTTTGATTGCCCCAAATGGGTATCTTAAAATACAACAAGTAGGCAAACGCTATCAGCAGCGAAAAACCAGAGCGAAAAAATACCAGTTCAAAGGTGGGATAATCAATAAAATATTTCACAAGGGCGTTCATTAATCCAAACAAGGAAGTACTAAGAAGCATGAATTGGATGGCCTTGTAGAAATTTTTCAAACCCAGTATCGTTTTTACAAAGATGCTTGTTCTTGAGTTATCAGAGTTACACAAGCAGATTTATTTTCTCTCTATTTTTGTGAAACAAATGCACGCCATGAAGAAATTATATAGCATTTTTCGATTGCAATGCCCCCACTGCCATCGCGGTGAATTTTTGGAAAAACGACCCCGCCCCTTTTGGTCTTGGGTACGTGTTCGCGATAGTTGTCCCCACTGTGAGCGTCCATTTAAAATAGAACCCAGTTTTTATTATGGTTCCATGTATGTCGCCTATGCAATAGGAGTGGCTCTTATGGGGCTGGTTACAATGATTTATTTCCTCTCCAGTAAGAACTTTTCAGTGAGTCGTCTGTTTCTCCTAATTGTTGGGGTTCTGGTGGTTTTGAATCCTTATATAAATGCCTATTCCAAGAGTATTTGGGCCAACTTTTTTTTTGCTTACAATCCCGCATTGGGTGGTGCCAAAAAATCTGAATGACACCTCGCTACCACAGCCCGAAGAATGGATGGGTCAGCGATTGCTTTGGGTTGATGCCATTCGCTATCCAAACCATCGTCTACTGCATTGAGTCTCTTTTTCGAGACTGCTGAAAGGTGCAAACTGGGAAACTGTTGCGATACAAAAAGTGAACAATTATCGACCCCTATACCGCCCCCCGGTTGAATTTCGATACGCCCCATGGCTATTTGTTTCCAGCGAACCAGGGTTGCTAAGCCCATTTCAGCAGTTGGTGCTTTTCCAGTACACAAGATGCGCCCCACACCCATATCTATAAGTCGCTCCATGTCTTTTTCCGGAGTTACCAGTAAATCAAATGCGCGGTGAAAAGAAATGGACAATGGCCGAGCGATTTCCAAAGCACGTTCCAGTTGTTTCCAATCGATTTCGTTATTTGCTGTGAGAAAACCCAATACGACTCCGGCAACCCCCATGCTTTTAGCCACACGAATATCTTCCAAAATAATCTGAAACTCTTCTTCGCTGTATACAAATTCACCGGAGCGTGGACGGATCAGGCAGTGAATAGGAAGACGACAACTTTCAACGGCCTTTTTCATAAAACCTGCAGAAGGGGTCACGCCCCCCAAAGACAATTCCGAACACAATTCAATGCGATCGGCTCCTGCTTGCTCGGCTATACGCAACGATTGTAAGTGCGTGGCACAAACTTCTACTTTCAAAACGTAAATATTTTTTTCAAAATAAGACAATTTGCTAAAAAAACTTACCTTTTGGAAGGAATCTGATCCGCTCATTTTTATTAATTGAAATACCCTTTATGAATACCTATATATTGGCGATTGATGCTGGAACAACGAGTTCACGAGCCATCATATTTGATCAAAACGGAAAGCAAGTCAGCATGGCGCAATACGAATTCCCCCAACTGTTCCCCCAAAAAAGCTGGGTTGAACACAACCCAGAAACCATCTGGGAAACACAGCTGAAAGCGATCAAAGAAGCCATTACCAAAGCAGCATTATCAGCCACACAAATAGCCGCTATTGGTATTACCAACCAAAGAGAAACAACAGTTATTTGGGATCGCACCACCGGAAAACCCATTTACAATGCTATTGTATGGCAAGATCGCAGAACGGCGACCCGCTGTCAGGAAATCGAAAAAGAAGGGCACAGTCAAATCATTTATGATAAAACGGGCTTGCTTCTTGATGCCTATTTTTCGGCCACCAAAATCCAATGGATTTTAGATCAGAAACCTGAAATACGACACCAAGCCGAAGCAGGGAACTTGGCTTTTGGAACCATCGACACATGGCTGATATGGAAACTAACCGCCGGTCGCTTGCACGTAACCGATGCTACCAATGCCAGTAGAACCCTGCTGTTTGACATCCACAACCAGCAATGGGACAACGAATTACTGACGCTTTTTGACGTCCCTGTTTCGTTGCTCCCGGAAGTGGTTGATTCTGCTCAAAAAATTGGCCATACTGAAACCAGTCTCTTGGGTGCTGCTATACCCATCAGTGGGATTGCAGGAGACCAGCAAGCCGCCTTATTTGGACAGTTGTGTGTCCGTGCGGGGGATGTAAAAAACACTTACGGTACCGGTTGTTTTTGCATTATGAATACAGGTGAAAAAGCAGTTCAATCAAAAAACCGACTGTTGACAACCATAGCCTACCGTATTGGAGGCCAAACTACCTACGCACTGGAAGGGAGTGTGTTTATAGCTGGTGCATTGATACAATGGCTTCGGGATCAAATGGAACTTATTAATTCGGCACCCGAAATTGAATCATTGGCAGAAAGTGTCCCCAACAATGGCGGGGTTTGCTTTATCCCAGCCCTATCGGGTTTGGCAGCACCCTATTGGGACCCCTATGCTACAGGAACCTTGACAGGTATCACCCGAGATACATCAAAAGGACACATCGCTCGCGCGGCATTGGAAGCCATCGCTTTGCGAACTTATGAAGTCATTGAGGCCATGAAAAAAGATGTTGGTCAATCCTTTCAGGTACTCAAAGTAGACGGTGGAGCCAGTGCAAACAATTTGTTGATGCAAATTCAAGCAAACCTAATTGCAACGGATGTGATGCGTCCAAAAACAACAGAAACAACGGCACTGGGCGCAGCCTTTTTAGCAGGTTTGGGGATTGGCATCTGGGAGTCCATAGAAAGCCTCGAAAAACTTTGGGAAAAAGACACACTATTTGTACCGCAAAAAAATTCGGAAGCAAATAAAATTTTAGACCTTTGGAGACAAACAATAGGATTCTTTGTTGGTAAGCACAATGAATAGGAAAAAACATTTAAAACGGGTTCAAAGTCGAAAAAAGCCTTGGGATATTGTTATCATAGGAGGGGGGTCTTCTGGTTTAGGAGCCTGTGTCGATGCGGCCAGTAGAGGATACAAAGTACTCCTGGTTGAAAAATGCGATTTCGCTAAAGGTACTTCTTCTCGAAGTACCAAATTGGTCCATGGCGGCGTGCGTTACTTGCAAAACGGGGACATTTCTTTGGTCATCGAAGCACTTAGAGAACGAGGGATTATGCGTACCAATGCCCCACACCTGGTTCAAGATCTCAGTTTTGTCATTCCCTCCTATGATTGGTGGAACAGTCCCTTTTATGGATTGGGACTCAAAGTATATGACCTAATGGCAGGTAAGCTGGGGTTGGGTCCCTCTACCCTTCTCAATAAAGAAGAAACCATAGCCCTCATCCCCAATGTCAAAAAGGAAGGCCTGCGAGGAGGGGTTATTTATCATGACGGACAATTTGATGATGCACGTATGGCCATAAGCTTGGCCCAAACAGCAGAAAATCATGGAGCCAGCCTGATCAATTACTGCAGCCTAGTTGGCTTTACAAAATCGAATGGTCTTATCAACGGCGTCCAGCTAAAAGATCAAATCAGTGGAGAAGAAATGACAACAGAGGCCAAAGTAGTGATCAATGCTACCGGTGTTTTTTCAGATGCCATTACCCAATTAGACCAGCCTCAAACGCCTAATAAAATAAGACCCAGCCAAGGGGTCCACCTTGTCCTGGACAAAACGTTTTTACAAGGTCAACATGCTATTATGATACCACAAACATCGGATGGACGGGTTTTGTTTGCAGTTCCTTGGAACGATTATGTTGTCGTTGGGACCACCGATACGCCTATTGATCACGCATTGGAAGAACCAATAGCTTTGGAAAAAGAAATATCTTTTATTTTAGAAAATGCCAGTGCCTATATGGTAAAAAAACCCAACCGAAATGACGTCAAAAGTGTGTTTGCCGGCCTTCGCCCCCTTGCAGCCTCCAATGATTCTTCAGAAACAACCAAAGAAGTATCCCGTCATCACAAGGTTACGGTTAGTACCACGGGCTTGGTCAGTATTTTAGGCGGCAAGTGGACCACTTTTAGAAAAATGGCGGAAGACACCATCAATACTTCCATTGCCGTAGGAGGACTCCCTGAGCGGAAATGCAATACGGAAAGACTGCCCATTCACGGGTATGATTACAATATGTCATGGGAAGATCCCATGCATGTATTCGGTGCTGATGCAGAGAAAATTCGTTCCTTGCGCCCCGAAGGAAACTCCTCCCTTTCTGATAAATTCTTCATCACCCCCAACATGATTCAATGGGGTGTTGAAAATGAAATGGCCATGACATTGGAAGACATGCTTGCTCGTCGATCCCGATGTTTGTTCTTGGATGCCCGCGAAACCCTTCGCATCGCTCCAAAAGTAGCCGAATTGATGCGGGAGTTCTTGCAAACCTCCCCACTTTGGGTAAAAACCCAACTCAAATCCTTCACGAATCTTTCATCCAATTACATCCTATGATACTTCCTGCACTAATCGCTGAATTTATTGGCACAAGTCTCTTATTGCTCCTTGGTGCTGGTGTAGTAGCCAACACCAACCTCAAACAAACCATTGGTCACAATCAAACACCTTGGATTTTGATCACCACTGCCTGGGCTTTTGCCGTATTTGTAGGAGTGTTTGTTTCGAGTCAATCCAGCGGAGCCCATCTCAATCCAGCAGTTACTCTTGGTCTGGCCGTAGCCGGTAAGTTTTCTTGGGAGTTGGTTCCTGGCTATTGTGCTGCACAAGTCCTCGGAGCCATGTGTGGTAGTTTTTTGGCCTATTTGGCTTATATCGATCACTACCGAGCCACCGATGATGAAGCAGCGGTAAGAAGTACCTTTTGCACGGGCCCCGCTATCCGAAACTACAAAAACAATTTATTTGCCGAAGCCATCGGGACGTTTGTACTCGTTTTTTCTGCTTTAATGATAGCGGGACCAAATATCCAAATACAGGGAAGTACCGTCACCAATTTTGGCTTGGGTGCTTTGGATGCCTTGCCCATTGCTCTTGTTGTTTGGGTCATTGGTCTGAGCCTGGGAGGCAATACTGGCTATGCCATCAACCCGGCACGCGATTTTGGGCCGCGTTTGGTCTATCAGCTGCTCCCGCGCAAAAACAAGCAAGCCGATTGGGCCTATAGTTGGGTACCCATCCTAGGCCCTCTTTTGGGTGGTGCTTTTGCTGGGGGGTTCTACCTCTTACTCGGTCTATAGACTTATTTGGCTACGTTCACTGCACGGGTTTCCCGTATAACAGTAATTTTAACCTGTCCAGGGTAAGTCATGTCAGTTTGAATCTTTTGGGATATTTCAAAAGATAGCTGTGCAGCTTGATCGTCATTTACTTTTTCGCTTTCCACAATCACTCGTAGTTCACGCCCTGCTTGGATAGCGAAGGCTTTGTTGACACCATCAAAATCATAGGCAATATTTTCCAAGTCTTTAAGACGTTGCACGTAGCTGTCCAAAACCTGACGCCGCGCACCTGGACGGGCACCTGAAATAGCATCACAAACCTGAACAATTGGAGACAATAAAGAGGTCATTTCAATTTCATCGTGATGGGCACCAATGGCATTGCAAACTTCTTTTTTCTCTCCGTGTTTTGCTGCCCATTCCATACCCAGGAGGGCATGCGGCATTTCTGTTTCTTCTTCGGGAACCTTCCCTATATCATGTAATAAACCAGCACGTTTGGCCAATTTAGGATTCAATCCTAGTTCGGTGGCCATCACACCACAAAGCTTAGCAACTTCTCTGGAATGTTGTAACAGATTCTGACCGTAAGAGGATCGGTACTTCATTCGCCCCACAATACGAATCAATTCGGGATGCAAACCGTGAATGCCGAGATCGATCACCGTTCGTTTTCCTACTTCAATAATTTCATTTTCTATTTGTCGCTTGGTCTTTTGGACCACTTCCTCAATTCGTGCCGGATGGATGCGACCATCGGTGACCAAGCGGTGTAAAGAAAGGCGTGCTATTTCGCGTCGTACCGGATCAAAACAAGATAATATAATGGCTTCAGGTGTGTCGTCAACGATTACCTCCACCCCTGTTGCTGCTTCTATGGCTCGAATATTTCTCCCTTCACGACCAATGATTCGACCCTTGATATCATCGGATTCAATATTGAATACGGAAACACAATTCTCGATGGCCTCCTCCGTACCGATGCGTTGAATGGTATTGATGATTATTTTTTTAGCCTCTTGTTGAACGGTTAACTTGGCCTCTTCAAACTTTTGCTGGGTATATTCCATCGCAGCCGCTTTGGCTTGTTCTTTTAGCGAATGTACCAATTCCAATTTGGCATCTTCTGCTGAATAATTAGCTATCTGTTCCAATTTTTCGATGTTTTGTTTCTCAGCCAGTACCACACCTTCCATTTTTTTATCGAGTTTCTCCAGCTTTTGTTCCAACTGTTCGGTCTTGGATTCTAATTTTTTGTTGAGATCGCGGTTTCGGTTGAGTTCGCCTGCAAGTTTTGATTCTTTATCACGGATGCGTTTTTCGATATCACTGATCTTTTTTTCGCGCTGAAAAATAACTTTTTCGTGCTCGCCTTTCATTTCAATAAAGCGCTCTTTGGCTTGCAGGATTTTGTTTTTCTTAATGTCATCACCTTCGCGCCGCGCTTTTTTCACGATTGCTCTCGCTTTGGCTTGCGATTGTTTGATAATGCCGTTGGCTTTATTCTTTTGTAACAAACGCCCAATGACCAAGCCCAAAATCAAGCCAGCAACAGCGACTGCATACGGGATCCATATTTCCATACTTTTATTTCGTTAAAAAGCCTGTACAGGTAATGAGTTTTGTATAAACTCCATATAAACAAGTTTGAGGCTACCCCATTGCTCAAGGATCTGCGCCGGGCAGCTTGCTTTTACAACAGTGACTCACCTCTTCGAATTAAATCTTCGTTGAGTTTATCAAAAAAAATACCCATACAGGCAGTGTTGTACAACTATGTTAAAGAACGTTAGTAAGTCGCAATATGAACGTCAATAAGATCGATTAGCTCTTGTGTTTTTTGAAGGACATCCGTATCATTTTCTGGTCCCACACCTTGTTTTTCCACTTTGGCTGCGTATTGCAACGCACACATGGCTAAAACATCTTGTTTATCTCTTACAGCATAATTTTTCTCCAGTTGCTTAATCATGGCTTCAATTTTTTTAGCCGAAGTTCGCAGCGTGGCTTCTTGATCAGGAGTGATGGTGAGTGGATATACCCGATCCGCTAGAGTCAATTTTATTTTAATAGTTTCGCTCACTGCTACTTATAGTTCTGCTATTTGATACAAACAATGATCAACCTCTTTGATTAGGCTGTTTAATTTACGTTTCGTACTGGTCTTACTTTCGTTACTGCCAAGAAGACTGTTAGCAACTTTAAGGGAGGCATTTTCTTGATGCAACACCGTATTTTTTTCTTGTAAATTTTTGTTTTGCGATTGAAGACTTGCCATTTCAGATTCATATTTTTGAATCTGTAAATGATTGTCTTTTAGCTTATTTAGCAAAGCAATTATTTTTTTTTCAAGAAGTAGCATTTGCGGGTCCATGAATCCACTCGTTAACTATCGTCTTCATTAACAAAAGTAACAATTCGATTTTATGTATTTAAACCAACGGATTGCCTTTTCAAAATTTTAACATTGATACTTCACACAAATAAATATAGCCGTCTCATAACCAACCTTTTAACACATTTTAAAACAACGCTTTTACTTGGTATTTTTTGCTCGCTAAAAAATCAAGCACAAGAGGACATACAGTTGGGGGTACCCTTAGATATCCCGGTTGCCCTTTCAGGTAACTTTGCTGAGTTGCGCAGTGGTCATTTTCATGCGGGTTTAGATATCAAAACAAAAGGACGGCAAGGACTGGCTGTAAAAGCCGTTGAAGGGGGATCAATCCGAAGGATTCGAGTAAGCACTACTGGCTATGGTAAAACCCTTTACATTGAACATCCCAACGGCTTGACTACGGTTTATGCCCATCTGCAAAAATTTGCACCAAAAATTGAAGCTGTAATTCGAACAATACAGTATGAGAGAGAGCAATTTGAAGTTCAGAAGTTCTTTAAAAAAGGGACCCTAACAGTAACCAAAGACGAACTTATTGGGTACTCGGGGAATACGGGTGGAAGTTATGGACCCCACCTGCATTTTGAGGTTCGCGACTCGGACAATCAGCGCCCCCTCAACCCCCTTCGCATGGGAATGCCTGTAGAAGATACTCAACGTCCCCAACTACAACAGCTTCATTTGTTTGATGCAGAGGAGCGATTGTTCCAATCCATTGGACTTCAAAAAGTAAATGACAGCCTCTATCAGACCGACTTGCTCAAAACCCACGGTATCCTTGGGCTGGGTCTTAGTATGTTTGACCGGCAAGATCGCAGCTACAACCGCAACGGAATTTACAGTGTTACCCTGTATCTAAACGGGCAAGAACGATATCACTACCAGTTTGATCAAATTGATTTCAAAGACGGAGAATACATGCCTCTCTTCATTGATTACCCTTTGTTAGCCAAACAGAAAAAACGTTTGTATAAACTTTTTAAGCCACAAGAGAGTAAAATGAGTTTTTTGAGCGAAGGGATCAATGGGGGAAAATTGTCAATTGAAAAAGGAAAATCCTATCAAATAAAAATAAAAGTAGCTGACTATCACGGGAATCATGCCTATGTTGAAAGTTACCTGGATGGACAAAATACAATTCAGAAAAAGACCGAAGAAATGGATTGGTCAGCAGCACAGCAGCTCTTGCCCGACAGAGATTATTTATATGAGTTCGATAAGCATGGAGTTTATATTCCCAAAAACAGCGTTTTTGTTTCTAGCAAGATCGAATTGATCCCTGACACCGATCAAATAGCCATTCGCATCCCGGAAATTCCGGTTCGTAAACCGTTTGAGGTTTTTTTCACGCCACCCAACAAAGACAGTCTTCTCAATCAACAAACAGCCATCATTCAACTGGCCGAGGGTGGCAAACGCCTTTTTTTACCAACCCAAAAAAAAACCGATCGTTGGGTTGCCAAGACCAAAGTCAAAGGCATCTATACTTTGGGTCGGGACAGTTTGGCACCAAGCGTTCGAGCGACCAATTTTAAAGACCAGCAATGGCTGTCAAAATACCGCTTTTTGAAAGTTCGTATACAAGACGATGAGAGCGGAATCCGTTCCTATCGGGGTACCCTAAACGGAAAATGGATCCGTTTTGAATACGAACCCAAAAATAAACTGTTGACCTACGATTTTCATGATTTGACCTTTGAAAAAGCACGGCATGAATTACGACTGGAGGTAACTGATGGAGTTGGGAATACGACAGTAAAGGAATGGACTGTCTTTCGAAAATACAATATGGGAAACAGTTCAAACTAATTCCCTTTTGTTTAGGCAAACGCTTTCAAAACTTCCAATACATAATCTATCTCCTCTAGGGTATTGTAACATGAAAATGAAAAACGCAACGAAGTCGTTTCTGTTTCTGTTAAAGGTAAGGCATTGAGAACGTGGGATCGACTGCTGCTTCCTGATTGACAGGCACTTCCTTTGGAACATGCAATTCCTTTAAGATCCAACTGAAAGTCTAACATTTGACTTTGTGTACTTTCAATTGGAAGAGCGACATTGACCAAGGTGTAGGTACTTTTGTCGGGATGGTTACACACACCATTAAATTGTGCCTTGGGAAAAAGGGCCTGTACGCCTTGAATAAAGTGGTCTTTTAAACTGCTTATATAGCGGCGCTCCGCAGCTAGTTTGTCATAGGCTATTTCCAAAGCCTTTTGCATACCTACAATGCTGTGCGTGGCCTCAGTTCCAGCACGCATGCCCCGTTCTTGTGCCCCTCCAACCAAAAAAGGATGCAAACCCGATCCGTTTCGAATAAAGGAAAAACCCACTCCTTTGGGGCCGTGAAATTTGTGTGCAGCGGCTGACAAGAAATCAATAGGTAGAGTTTTTAAATCAAACTCGAAATGACCCACCCCTTGGACAGCATCTGTATGAAACAAGGCTTGGTGTGTTTGACACAATTGGGCTACTTTTTCCAAATCAAGAACGGTACCAATTTCGTTATTGACATGCATCAGACTGACGAGCACAGGCCCCTCTGAACAGTCTAATAATTCTTCCAAATGGGCATAATCAATCAGACTACTTGGAAGGATATTGACGTATTGGATGCTTGTCCCCATGGCTTCTAAAACATCCAATGTATGCAGCACAGCGTGATGCTCAATTTTGGAAGAAATAAGGGTCTTTACCCCCAAATCCTTGACGGCTGTTCGCAGAATGGCGTTGTCAGATTCTGTTCCTCCCGAGGTGAAAATAATCTCGTTGGGTAAGGCACCCAAAGCAGCTGCAATGTTTTTTCGAGCAGTCTCTATGGCCGATCTGGCATCACGTCCAAAACTGTGTGTGGAAGAGGGATTACCAAAACAAGCCTGCATAGACTCGTGCATGGCAGTTATTACTTCCTGACGCATGGGCGTCGTTGCGGCATTATCAAAATACACCTGCATAAGGTCCAATCAATTTGATCCGCAAGTTATTCAAATTCTTGCAAGGTGCGGCGAATGATATCGATACAATCGTCCAATTGTTCTTCGGTCATGACCAGGGGTGGCGCAAAGCGAATGATATTTCCGTGTGTGGGCTTTGCCAATAAACCATTGTCTCGCAAACGAAGGCAAATGTTCCAAGCTGTATCACTATTAGGGCTGTCGTTGATAACAATCGCATTGAGCAAACCTTTCCCGCGCACAGAAGTAACAATGGAGCTGGTCGCAATGTAAGCCTGCATAGCTTGACGAAAACGCTGCCCCAATCGACGTGCGTTTTGGGTTAATTTTTCTTTTTGAATAACCTCCAAAGCTGTTTTGGCTATGGTGACCCCCAGTGGATTTCCACCGAACGTACTTCCGTGTTGCCCGGGTTGGATAACATCCATAATAGCACTATCACATAAAACTGCAGAAACGGGATAGGCACCCCCACTAAGGGCTTTCCCTAAAATGAGTAAATCAGGTCGAGTATAGGTTGCGACCTGTTTTTCACAGGCACCTTCACAACTACAATTACCACAAACTGCCAATAACGAGCCCGTGCGTCCAATTCCTGTTTGGATTTCGTCTGCCAGTAACAACACCTCATGTTGTGAACACAAGGCACGGGCACCCCGAATAAAGTTTTCATCAGGTGTATAGACCCCTGCTTCTCCTTGTATGGGTTCGACCAAAAAACCGACCACATTTTTGTTTGCCTGTAGCACTTGTTCAAGGGCAGCCAGGTCATTGAATGGAATGTGAATAAACCCTTGGGTATGCGGCCCAAAATAATCCTTGGAACCCGGGTCGGAGGAAAAAGAAATAATAGTTGTGGTACGTCCGTGGAAATTGTTAGTACAAACGATGATCTGTGCTTGGTCTTCGGGAACGCCCTTGACTGTGTACCCCCACTTCCGTGTTATCTTAATTGCGGTCTCTACCCCTTCGGCACCTGTATTCATAGGCAACAAACGTTCAAAACCAAAATATTCGGTAGCAAATTTCATATACTCACCCAATCGATTGTTGTGAAAGGCACGAGAGGTCAATGTCAATGTTTCTGCCTGATCTTTAAGAGATTGGATAATTTCAGGATGGCAGTGGCCCTGATTTACGGCTGAATAAGCCGAAAGAAAATCATAATACTTTTTACCCTCCACGTCCCAAAGAAAAACACCTTTTCCCTTGGCCAAAACGACAGGCAAAGGATGGTAATCATGAGCACCGTGTTCTTTTTCCAAATCTAAATGGTACTGCGTACCGGATGCATTTGCGACCTCCATATTGTTATATTTAAAACATTTTATTAGTTTGTTGTGACAATATACTAATTTAAATCCGCACAACCTGCCAAAGATATCACAAAAGAGCATAAAAAATGATCCTATAAAGTAGCAATTAAACTTACTTTTGCGACATGGGAAAAAAGATGCAAGCATACAGCATGTCGAACCTAAGCATTGTGGACAGCAACTCCAAAGGAATGGGGGTAGCCAAGCACCAGGGAAAAATCTTGTTTGTTCAAGGTGCTGTCCCTGGAGACATTGTGACGGCCAGGGTGTATCAAAAAAAAAGAGGCTATTTTTTGGCCCGACTTGAAACCCTAGAAAAGCCCTCCGCCGATCGGGTAGATCCCCCCTGCGAGCACTTTGGCGTCTGTGGTGGATGCAAATGGCAACAACTGTCCTATGCCGCGCAACTTCGCTACAAAGAAAAAGAGGTGGCGCACAACTTGACCCATATTGGAAAAGTAAGCGTTTATAAAACCTTACCGATCATGCCCGCACCAGAGGCTTATTTTTATCGCAACAAAATGGAGTTTTCCTTCTCCAATCAGCGATGGCTCACTCCCCATGAAATAGCCTCCCCCGATCAGGAATTAGAACGCAACGGACTCGGTTTTCATAAACCGGGCATGTGGGATAAGGTTGTGGATGTAAAAAAATGTCATTTACAAGCTGACCCTTCCAATGCCATCCGCAATTTTATCCGCAGCCATGCCCTTACCAACAATTTGTCATTTTTCAATCCCCGTCAGCAGGAGGGCTTTTTACGGACATTGATGATTCGAACAGCTGCCAGTGGAGAAATCCTGGTGTTGTTACAATTTTTTCATGAAGATGCGGTGGCGCGAAAAACCTTGTTGGCGGCACTATTGGCCACTTTTCCCCAAATAACTGCATTGTTGTATTGTATCAATAGCAAACCCAACGATTCGCTCTACGACCAAGACATCCATGGATATACTGAACGGCAATTCATCATTGAAAAAATGGGAGCTTTGCAGTTTCAAATTGGACCTAAATCCTTTTATCAAACCAATTCACGCCAAGCAGAAAACCTGTACAAACAAGTCAAAGAATTTGCGCAACTGCAAGCCCACGAAACGGTTTACGATCTCTATACAGGTACCGGAACCATTGCCCAATTTGTGGCCGATCAATGTGCCAAAGTTGTGGGCATCGAATCCGTTCCGGAAGCCATTGCAGCTGCCAAAGTCAATGCAGAAAACAATGGCATTACCAATGTAACTTTTGAAGTCGGCGATATGAAAGACTGTTTCAATAGGGCATTTGTTCAGCGCCATGGGAAAGCGGCTGTCGTTATTACAGACCCACCGCGCAGCGGAATGCATCCCAAAGTCGTACAACAATTACTGGAATTACAGCCCGAACGTATTGTTTATGTCAGTTGTAACAGTGCCACCCAAGCAAGGGACTTAGCCTTACTTAAGGATGCCTACACAGTGGAAAAAAGCCAGGCCATTGATATGTTCCCGCAAACCCAGCATGTTGAAAATATTGTACTTTTACAACGCATATGAAGTCGAATATCGCTGCTGTTGGTCTGTTAGTTTGCTTATTATCATTCGTGTGGGGCTGTGAAAAAGATGACATTTGCCTGGAAGGCACTCCGGGTACACCCCGATTGCAATACGGTTTTTTCGACTATGAAAATCCTGAAATTCAAAAACCCATAGCACGACTTAGCATCAAAGCGGTTAGCATTGATTCCATCGTTCCTGGCACTTACACAAACCTGCTGCCCCTGCAGACCGACCAGCCATTTACTGTTTATGAATTTATTTTAAATCCTGGCAGCGAACAAGAAAGTAGTACGTTGGTACAATTTAATTATGACCGATGGGATGAGTATTTGAATCGAGCTTGTGGCTACCGCGCTAATTTTATTTTGAATGCACAGTCCATCGCCCAGAAAAATCCAGAAAATAGCTGGATCAAAGGTTTTGAAATCATCCAAGACACCATCCGCAATGAAGAAACGCTCCACTTGGCTTTGTATCATTAGTCTGCTGTTTGTAACCGAATTTTGGGCGCAACCCTTAAATTCGACTCCCGATAGTTTGGCAATTGAATTCAAGAAAAAAAGGAAAAAACCCATTACACTTCGTATGGGAACCGATCTTTACCATCTTGGAAGAAGCCAAGTTGATGCTGACTTTTCAGGTTTTGAATGGGTTGCAGATATCAATTTCACGGATAATTTGTATTTCGCTCTCGAAATAGGCAATGAAACACGAACCCTCCAATCCGAGCAAATCAATTTCTCTCCCGATGGAACCTACCTAAAAGTTGGTATTGACTACAATATGTTTGAAAATTGGAAAGGAATGGACAATCAAGTTTATATTGGTTTGCGCTTGGGTACCAGTGCCTTTGAAACGAAAATAAACAACTATTTGTTATACGCAACAGAACACTTTTTTGAGCAGACTCCCATTGATTCGGGCTATTCCACAGGCCTTCGAACCAATCTAAGTGCGCAATGGTTTGAAGCGGTTGCAGGCGTAAAAGCCGCTTTATTTAAAAATCTGTATTTGGGATTCAGCTTGCGACTTAATGTACTGCTCCAGGAAACCCAAACAAATGACTACGACTTATTATACATTCCTGGGTTTAATAAAGTGACCGATGAAAACAGTTTTGGCATTGGGTTCAATTACACCCTTACCTATGCGCTGCCCTTCAGATTTGGAAAAAACCCTACACTTCCTTAGGCCCTTTTTTCCAGGGTAATTTCACAAATAAACGCCCTTTGTGAACCAAAAATTTTGGTGCCGAAAGGCTCGCCGCTAGGGCAGAAAAAAGCATTAATGCAGTCGGTGAAATTGCCAATAAAACGCCCAACCCCAAACGATAGAATAAAAGAAAGAGCCCAAAAAACAACAAATTTCCCAACAAGGCTTTGGTTCTATTGTTCATTTTTCGAAACCTGTTTGTGAATTTTTTTAGTCCCAGCATACATGGGAAAATAAAGTAACAGGGATTCTAATTTCCCATTAAAAGCCTTAATTTTTCTACTGGGTCGCAAGCCTATGGCCTTCACAGCCTCTAGATTTGATGTAATTAACCAAGCAGCCGTATCGGGGTAATTCGTTTTGAGGGTATCACCTAATTTTTGATAGAGTTCTTTTATATCCCCTGCCAAGCGTTCACCATAAGGTGGATTGGTGACCATATGTAATGGTCCAACGGTTTGTTTTTGAGTTCTAAAAAAATCCATTCTAGAAACGGAAACAAATTCCTCCAAATTGGCTTGCAGAATATTTTCCTGTGCTTTTCGGACTGCAGAGGGGGCCTTGTCTGATCCATAGATTTGAATTTCAGGGGCAGTCACCCTTTTGAGTAACCCCTGTCGGATGGTTTCAAATAAGTCTGGATCCCAATTATTCCAGCGTTCAAAAGCAAATTCATCTCTATTTATATTGGCTGGAATATGGGCAGCGATCATCGCGGCTTCAATCAAAAAGGTACCACTTCCACACATCGGATCACAAAAATCAGACTGTCCTTTCCAGCCCGAATGCAACAATAAGCCTGCTGCCAAAACTTCATTGATCGGTGCGATATTGGTGGCAGTGCGGTAACCTCTTTTGTGTAAAGAAGCACCAGAACTATCTATTGATATCGTCACTTGTCGGTCGTGAATATGCAAATGGACACGAAGATCTGGACGGTGGGTGTCGACACTGGGTCGCTGTCCATTTTGTTTGCGAAAACGATCCACAATAGCATCTTTTGTTTTTTGGCTCACATAGAGCGAATGGGTGAAAAATTTTCCCATGACCACACTGTCGATGGCAAAAGTTTGTCTTGCATTAAGGTATTGTTCCCATGGGAATCGGTAAACAGCCTGATACAACATATTATCATCTGCTGCAGCAAAGCGATGAATGGGCATCAAGATTTTAAGAGCGGTACGTAATGTAAGATTGGCCTTATACAAAAAACCCAAATCGCCCTGGAAAGAAACCATTCGGTTCCCCATTTTGATCTCCCGTGCGCCCAGTTCTTGAAGTTCTTTCGCCAATAGGGGTTCGAAGCCATACAGCGTTTTGGCTAAAAAGGTTAAATTTTTGTCCATGGTGGAAATTCTGTTTCAAAAATACGCTAATTTTACGGGCGCATCGAAAATCTCCTATGCTTGAAAGCCTGTTTCTTATCAGCCTGCCCTTTTGGGGTGCTTGTTTGGGAGGAATTCTCGCTCTGAAAATAGGAAGACTCGGTTCTCAATGGCAACCCCTCTTGTTGGCTTTTAGTGGGTCTTTTCTGCTGGCCATCACCTTTTTTGAACTGCTTCCAAAAGTCTATCTGGGTTTCGATTTTGAACCCGGTTACTGGATCATTGCTGGTATTGTTATTCAAATAGGGCTGGAATATTTTTCACGGGGCGTGGAACACGGCCATGCACACATTTCGAGTGCCCGAACGTTTCCTTATTTGATGGGACTTAGTTTGGGGATTCATGCCTTTATAGAAGGCATTCCATCTGCCGAGTTTCCACACTTATCCTTGGGACTGGCTGTTCATAAAATCCCGATAGCCATTGCCCTCTATGGTTTGTGGATTCGCAATCCTTCTTTAACCGAAAAGTCTTTTTACAGTGCCTTACTGGTATTTTCTCTCCTCACACCACTAGGAAGTGTTGTTGGTTTTTTCCTAAAGGGACAGCAAATTCTATTCCTTTCCGTTACGGCAGTTGTGATCGGGATGTTGCTTCACATAGCCACGACCATCCTCTTTGAAACCAACGAAGGGCATCGGATTCAGGGTAGTAAAATGCTCGTAATTCTCCTTGGCTTTTTCGTCGGAAGTTTGATGTAATTACCACTTATTACACAAAACATACCATTTATTACATCATATTGAACGTATAGTACAGCTTACTTGCAAGCTTTTGTATGATATCGGACATTCGTACTATCAATACGATGTAACTATGATTCTTACACCTGTTCAAATTATCTTCAACCCCTGCTACCAAGCCTTTATTTTCGTTAGCCAAAGGTGTGAAATCATATGGAAATTGAGACTGGACACTACGTCTTTCCATCTCTTCTTAGGTTTTTGGTACTCCTTTTCTTTGCGAAAGACAGCCTTTCTTTTGTCCCCACACAGTGTTCAGTCTCACTTCCAAAACTACCGTTTACATCACTTAAAACGCATTCATTCTTAACCTACTTTTTTTGCTTTTTTTTCATTGATTTAGTTTTTTTGTTTGACCCTCTCCTTTCGGAGAGGATTTTTTATCTTTAGAACAACCCAAAAATTGACACCCATGTACACCGACATTATCCACTATGATCTGGCTCCTCACATTACAACAGCCAACTTTCTTGTCCTCCTCAAAAAAGTAAAAGAGGATTGGATGCTCCACCAAGAAGGATTTATATCTTGGTCACAACACAACAACAGTCAGGGACATTTTACAGATATAGTTCATTGGAAATCGAAAACGGCTGCTAAAAAAGCAGAAACGCAAATGGAAAAAAATCCCCATCATAAAGCATGGGTAGCCTGTTATCAAAACATACGTGCCGAGTCCTTAGAAAGTCTGGAAACCGATCCTACTGCCGAATAAGATGGTATTTTTGAAAAAAAACCTTTTGAATCCGCTGTATACAGAAACACCCTTGGTCACTGCATCAGCTGCTGCATTACCAGAAGATGCTACGGCCTGGCTCAAATTAGAGTATTTTCAACCCAGTGGGTCCTTTAAATTACGTGGAATCAGTCATGCCTGCCAAAGATTTTATCAACAGGGGGCCCAAGGTTTTGCCTGTGCTTCGGGGGGTAATGCAGGACTAGCCGTAGCCTACACGGGAAAAAAACTTGGAGTTCCCGTTACAATAGTTGTTCCCGAATCGACGACACAAAAAGCAATCACTGCCATTGAAAACCAGGGGGCACAGCTACTTGTTCGTGGCAGTAATTACAACCAGGCGTACCAATACGCTCGCCAACAGCTGGCGCCCAATCAGGTGTATATCCATTCATACGACCATCCCCTTCTTTGGGAAGGTCATGCGTCACTCGTTGATGAAATTAAAGCTGCTGGGGTTGTCCCCGACTTAGTCATCCTTTCGGTTGGCGGCGGAGGGCTGCTGTGTGGTGTCATCGAAGGCTTGATTCGCAACGGTTGGGCAACAGTTCCTGTTCTCGCCGTTGAAACCGAAGGGGCCCATTCCCTGGCAGCCAGCCTGGGCGCAAAAAAACACGTCGCCTTGTCCCAGATTGAAAGTATTGCTACCTCACTTGGAGCTGTAAAAGTAGCCTCAAAAGCCTATGAATACGCCCAAAAACACTCGGTTTTTAGTCATGTACTTAGTGATCGTACTGCCGTTGCAGCCTGCTTGCAATTTGTACAAACCCACAACCAGCTTGTTGAACCCGCTTGTGGAGCCGCATTGGCCACGCTTTCTGAAGGACACCCAATACTCGTAGGTAAAAAAAATATAGTTGTTGTTGTATGCGGTGGAGTGGGCAGCGACATTGACCAACTGAATCACTGGCAAAAAACACTCCCCTAAACGGAACGATACTTCTACATGGAGGGAATTTCGTGCTGCCAGTAGTTGTTAGCTTGTATCCATATCTAAAAAATGCGTATTTTTAAAAAACCCTAAATCGAATAAACAGTGATTGTCTCAGTCTTTTTTTTGAGAAACGACATCGGATCAATAGCCGTGAACAACAAATCTTACTTACCTGTTCCCTATGGAAACATCCCTATTTATCGCTCGTACCCTTGCCATCGCCTATTTGTCCTTTGGTTTGGGACTCCTTCTTAATCGTTCGTATTATGAAAAAGAAATTCCCAAAATTCTAGAAAACACCACCCTCCGATTGTATGGTGGGTTTTTCGCTACAGTCTTTGGTGCTACCTTGATTCTTTTTCATCCGCACTGGGAGACGAATTGGACCGCAATCATTACCGCTTTTGGATGGTTGGGACTCATCAAAGGGGTTTCCCTCCTGGTATTTCCAAGAAGTGTCCAATTTTACAAAAACACCTTATTTTATGAAAAGAGGTTATTCAAGATCATGACGCCATTGGTCTTTGTTATGGGACTCGTATTGGCCTATTTTGGATTTATGCTTCATCCCATAGGCTAGACTTTAGCATACCCAAAATTGAAAAAATCACTGACATCATTATGTTTAACAACTTAAAACCCCAAATATGAAAAATCGAATGCTTCAAATCCTCCTTCTAAGCATGCTTTTCCTTTCATGCAAAAAAAGTAGTAATAGTACCTCAGAGACTGTTAATAGTGGTTCTGACAGCTTTTTCAAAATAACCGCACACACCGATAGTGGTCTTAGTAGTTTTGATCGGAAAATAGTCGTTTTCGATATCGATATTTACGCCGCACCCGGGGTGGCAGCAACCAAGATGTTGCACGCAGCCCATGTCATGGCACAATACCTGGACAATGATGAAGATGGAACCGTAGATGACCCATTGGTGCATGCGTCCATGAAACAGAACAAGGCCTTTTTGGTCATGTGGGCACAAGAAAGTGATTTAAACATAGAACCACCCGAAGACCGAATTGGACAAGATTTGGGCAATGACGAAACCCAACCCAATTTTGTATCCAATGGAAAAACCGGAACTTTTGATGCCGCACTGGAAGAAGTACTGCACTTGATCAACGGTGCGGGGCATTCTTTTGCCTATCCCGAAGCCTTTGGACAAGACCAAACATCGGAATTGGCAAAAGCCATGGACATTGCGCGCGGGGGTACTTTTTTGGAAATTCCCGCTTCCTATCCCGAAGATGCCTGGTATACCTATGACGACGAAAGCTGTGATTACGAAAGCTGTCAAACCATAGAATACCTGTACTGGGCCCTTACCTCCCTGTTGGGTGCCCAAGAAAATCGAACCCATGAAATTGGTCACGAATGGAAACTACACACCCCCGCTTTGGTTGAAAGTACCGATACGGCCATATTCCAATTATTAACGAATCCCCAATATAAGATGCCAACGGTCCTTCCCGATGGAAGCTACCAACAATAAAAATCTAAAAGCAGTAATATAAAATTGATCCCCTTATCCAAGACAAACCCTTACTACTTATGAAAAATACAATTGGACTGGATGTGCAACAAGCACAACAATTGACCGAAAAACTGAACGATTTACTTGTCAATTACCAACTCTACTATCAAAATTTGCGCGGACTGCATTGGAATATCAACGGTAGGGAATTTTTCGAACTGCATCAAAAATTCGAAGAGTTTTATGAGGATGCTTTTCTGAAAATAGATGAAATCGCTGAGCGGATATTAACCCTGGGGGGGCAGCCCCTTCGCGCGCTCTCAAACTATCTAAAGCAATCAGAAATAAAAGAAGAAACAGAAGTGTGTTATGCCGTAGAAGGCGTCACTTTGGTTGTAGAAAACCTTTCCATTTTGCTCCACAAAGAACGTAGCATCTTGACACTGGCTTCCCAAGCAGCCGACGAAGGGACCGTTGGGCTAATGAGCGAATACATTGCACAAATTGAAAAAACACTGTGGATGCTGCATGCCTACTTGGGACAATAAATGCCATAATTGCATTAGGAAAACGATCCTCGATCTATTGTTTCATTAAAAAAAGACCCCATGAAAACTTTTCCCTCTAGTATCCCTCTCCTCCTATTCCTTTGTTTGGCAATCGGCTGTAAAAAAGAAAATATTGACTTAGATAGTAACATACACCATACCATTAAAACCCTTTTAAAAGCTGCTAATTGCAGTGCTGCCTGTGGAAAAAAAGCAGCCTGTGAAGGAAAAATCATACATCTAAAAGGGCGTTTGGACCCCAGTAATATAAACGCTGAAAACAAGCAATTTTATCTGTATGACAACAGTGACAAAGACTATCAGATGGAAATCCAAGTATGGCCCTCCATTGCGCCCGAAATCTTTTCGCTTTTGGAAGGCCAAGGGGGGCGTACCGTTCGTGTCGCGGGCATCCTCTCCGGCTATGATGCGGCTACCAATCTGCAATGCAAACGTCAATTTTACATGACCCTGGCCAGTGCATCTGAGCTGTCTATTGACTAACAACGCCATGCATACAAATAAAACCGTCATAGCCACAATTTTTAAACAACAATGGGGTCAGGTATTGGTATTATTCGTTCTATTACTGGGTTTGTACGGATTCATAAAAGCAGACCCCACTTTTTTTGAAGGCTCCTTTTGGAACATTGATACAACGACATGGGGCTTTCTGGCACTTTTGACTCCCATTGTCCATCAGTGCTATGTATTGATCTGTTGGCGATTGGAGTATTTTTTTGGTACGTTAAGCCGGTATCTAGGTTCGGCCTGCTTTTGGTGATTTGCGCTGGGCTTTTACATTTTGCTGGGAACGCGATTCGTTACCCTATTCTTTTTGGCCCTGTCCAATGCCAACACACTGGACATAGACCCTTACTGGAGCCGCTCTCTAATTATTGTATTGTTGTTCCCCATTGGCTACCTATGCTATTCGGTAGTCAAGTATTTTGGTTGCAAACGTGCTTTGGGAGCAGATCATTTTAAACCCGAAGCCTACCGAGACAAACCCTTAATTAAAAAGGGCATCTTTGCTTATACTTCCAATGGGATGTATGTTTTTGGTTTCCTGGCACTTTGGCTACCCGGACTTTTATTCCATTCAAAAGCGGCTTGTGCCGGAGCGCTGTTCAATCATTTATTTATTTGGGGGCATTACTATTTTACAGAACTGCCCGACATGAAATTAATTTATAAGGATATCTAAATACGGTTTTCCTTTTACCCCCAATCAATTCGCCAATGGAACACTCATTATCAGTGATAGTGCCCTCTGGTCTAATTCACCGAATCTACGAGTACTTTATAGTTGGGATCTTCGAGAACATTAACGGTAATGATCTTATCCGCATTTTTAAGCAGCTTTTGGCAGTCTGAACTCAGATGGCAGAGGTGCACTTTTTTACCCAGTTTGTGATAGCGTTCCGTAGTTTTATTAAGGGCTTCAATGGCGGACATATCCACCACCCGACTTTCCTTAAAGTCTATGACTACTTCTTCTGGATCATTTTGAACATCAAATTTTTCGTGAAAAGCAGCAATGGAGCCAAAAAATAGCGGGCCGTAAATTTCATAATGCTTCACTCCGTTTTCATCCACGTGTTTGCGCGCTCGAATCCGCTTGGCATTGTCCCAGGCAAATACCAAAGAAGCAATGATCACACCAATCAACACAGCCAAAGCCAAGTTGTGAAGAAAAATAGTAACCAGGGTAACGACTACCATGACAAAAATATCGGAAGGGGGCATTTTGTTCAATGCGCGGAGGCTCGACCATTCAAAGGTTCCAATAGCCACCATAATCATCAAACCTGTCAAGGCAGCCATGGGGACCTGTTCAATCAAAGCGGCTCCAAACATGACGAAGCACAGCAACACCACGGCAGCCACAATTCCCGAAAGACGGGCTCGAGCCCCATTGGAAGTATTGATCAGACTCTGCCCAATCATGGCACAACCGCCCATCCCTGAAAAAATTCCCGAAAGGACATTGGCCAGGCCCTGAGCCACAGCTTCCTTGTTCCCACTACCACGTGTTTCGGTGATTTCATCCACAATGTTGAGCGTCAATAAACTTTCTATCAGCCCTACCCCTGCAACGATGGCTGCATAGGGAAATATCAATTGAAGGGTCTCCAATGTAAGAGGTACTTCCGGCAGATGAAAAGGCGGAAATCCCCCTTGTATGGAGGCAATATCTCCCACTGTTCGGGTATCAATATCCAGCAGGATCACCAAACCAAAGATACTAAGCAAGGCCACCAAAGAGGAAGGAACCACACGAGTGAGTTTGGGCAACAACCAGATGATGAGCATGGTTAGCACCACCAAAGCAGTAAATAATACCAAGGACTCACCCTGCAGCCAGGCGCCAGTGGCATCTTTAAATTGGGCAAACTGGGAAGTAAAAATAATGATGGCCAGTCCGTTGACAAACCCAAATATGACGGAATGAGGAACCAATCGCATCAATTTACCCAGGCGTAAAAAACCTGCAATCATTTGAAAAACACCCGCTAAAACAACGGTGGCAAATACATATTCGGGACCGTGAGAGGCTGCCAATGTAACGATGACCACGGCCACAGCACCGGTGGCACCTGAAATCATTCCTGGACGGCCACCAAAAATCGCGGTTACCAAGCCCATCATAAAGGCGGCATACAAACCCGTCAAGGGAGACAAGCCCGCAATGAGGGCAAAAGCCACGGCCTCTGGCACCAACGCCATGGCCACGGTAAGTCCAGAAAGCACTTCGGTTTTATAATCTACTTTTTGCTGGAAATCAAAGAGGTTGATGTATTTCTTCATAATGAAAAAGGGGGGAGTGCTGTGGTCAGCGAGCCTCCCATTTTTTAAAGCGGCAAATGTAGGTGAACTTATTGGTATTTCCCTTCCCTACTCCGCTTTTATTCCCATCCTTTTCCTTACTTTTTTGGTACCTTTTGTGTCACTTTTACATGTATGAAATACCACTTGGCACAAATCAACATCGCCCGAATGCACACAGGGGACATCGATGCCCCAGCAATGGAAAGCTTTCGCGCACAATTGGATGACATCAATGGCCTGGCAGAAGCCGCTCCAGGCTTTGTGTGGCGTTTGAAAGACAACAACAACAGTGCCACTGCTTTTGACCCCTATGATGATCCACAAATCATTGTCAACCTATCCGTATGGGAAACCATCGCAGCTCTAAAAGACTTTACCTACCATACGGCCCATGCAGGACTGATTCGGCAACGGAAAGAATGGTTTCAGGCTTTTGGAAAAGCCTACTATGCCCTGTGGTGGATACCCAAGGGTACTCACCCTATCCTAAAGGAAGCACAACAACGC
>JBMHCG010000022.1:0-3068 GCA_049890035.1 Flavobacteriaceae bacterium
TTCCAATAGTTTCTCTAAAGACAGCGGAATTGTTGTTATACGAACAAGTTTTTTCACCCTTCAAAGTTAATCGTTCCAAATAAATTGATTGTATTCTTTTACGGTTAAAGAAAAATCAAGGGCTTTTATTTGTTGAGCGGCTGCATTATGTCTATCCTTATTGCTAGGGCTATTATGCATAAGCCAAACTAATTTTTCATAAAAGCTAGCTTCATTTTCTACATTATACCCTAAAGAATAGTTGGCCAATATTTTTTTTGCATCACCAGCATCAAAAGCAATAATTGGCAATCCCATAGCGGCAGCTTCTACCAATACATTTGGGTAACCTTCTCCATAGGTGGAGGTAAACATTAGCGCCTTGGCGTTTTGATACAAGGCGTAAATATCCTTCCTATTCCCCAGGATTTTAACAAACGACCTCATTGAGGGAGGAAAGTAATTGATGTCCCACCCATGACCAGCAATCCATACCTTAGGTGTATTGTAATGCTGATAAAAGACATTCAATATATTTCTGAGATGCTGCGGTCCTTTTTGTGGATTGAAGCGTCCAACAAAAAGAAAATAATCTTCTTGTTTACTTCCCTGCATACTTTCTTCTAAATGGATGTTTTTCGCTAAACGATTAACAATAACCTTGGACCCTTTTTGAGTAAAGAACGCCTTTTCGTGTACTTCTTTGGATTTATAAGAGCAATAGATAATCTTTGGTTTCAGAAGATGTGAAGCCAATCCAAAAAGATGAAGCATGCCTTTTTGATACCATTGATTGGGGCCAAAATTTGAATGACGGATGTTCCAAATTATTTGTTGCTGAGTGTTGCCCATTCGTTTCCATTTGTAGGCAAAATAGATGGCTTTGTACATCCAAGCAATAGCAAGTGCATTAGGGTATTGTTTAAAGATGGTTTTAGCATGTTTGGATTCGGTTTTGAAATGAATTACTTCACAAAAAGGAACAATTTTATCACAATTAAAGTCGTCCGCCCCTCCTTGAATCGTAATGACGATTTGATTTATTCCAAGTTTACTGAATTCACTGACCAAGCGGGCAAGAACGTTCTCTGCTCCCCCATTTTGTAAGGTTGGAATAATGTGAATGAGCGTTTTCAAAAATTAAAGGTATATGAAGTCAGGATCAGAATAAAAGCCCTTTACATCAAAGACAACACCGTTTTTGTGTAAATAAGTTTTGGGGTCAATGGATTTAAATTCATTGTGGGAAACAGCCAAAACAACGACATCGTATTTCTTTTGGATTGACGGAATTTTTGTAGTTCCATACTCCAATTGAAACACTTTTTCGTCTGCTTGCGGGTCGTAGACCTCAACAAGAAATCCAAACTCGTGGAGTTCCTTGTACAAATCCACGACTTTTGAGTTGCGCAGATCGGGACAATTTTCTTTGAAAGTGGCCCCAAGGATTAAGGCAGAAGCGTTCTCGATTGAATTTTTTTGCTTTAAAAATTGTTTTACGATTTGGTTGGCAATAAACGCTGGCATGGAATCGTTAAGGCGTCGGCCAGCCAAGATCATCTCAGGGGTATAGCCCAATTCTTCTGATTTATACGCCAAGTAATAAGGATCTACCCCTATGCAATGTCCACCTACTAGTCCGGGGAAAAAGTTTAAGAAATTCCATTTGGTTCCTGCAGCTTTAAGGACTTCTTTGGTGTTGATCCCCATTTTGCTAAAAATAATCGACAACTCGTTGACAAAAGCGATGTTGATGTCACGTTGCGTATTCTCGATCACTTTAGCTGCTTCGGCCGTTTTGATGGTGGGGGCTTCATAAATTCCGGCTTCGATAATGGAACCATACAGCGCTGATAAGGCTTTAAGTGTTGCAGGGGTGGAGCCAGACACGACTTTGGTGATTTTGGTAATGGTGTGTTTTTTATCCCCAGGATTGATGCGTTCTGGGCTATAGCCTACAAAAAAATCAATGTTGTAGTGTAGCCCTGAAATTTCTTCTAGTAAAGGAACACACACCTCTTCGGTAACACCAGGATAAACGGTGGATTCATAAACTACCGTATCACCTTTTTTCAAGACGGTTGCAACGGCTTTGGTTGCGCTAATCACTGGGGTTAGGTCGGGTTGCTTACTTTGGGTTACAGGCGTAGGTACGGTGACAATAAAAGTGGTACAGGCTTTGGCGTCCGCTATTGAGCTGCTTAGGGTTAACGACCTTCCAACGACTGCTTTCAGCTGATCTGAATTTAGTTCATGGGTTTGGTCGTCGAACTGGTTGAGTTGGTCGATGCGCTCTTGGTTGATGTCAATCCCAACAACCGAGTATTTGTGCGCAAATGCAGCGGCCAAAGGAAGCCCTACATAGCCTAAACCGATGATTCCTATTGTAGCATTTTTCATATACCTACATTATAATATTCTTTGTACCAAGCGATAAACCGTCCAATCCCAGTCTCAATACTGGTGTTTGGTTTGTACTCAAAATCGCGAACCAAATCATCAACATTTGCATAGGTACTGGGGACATCCCCGGGCTGAAGTTCCATTAGGTTCATTTTAAACTTACCCCCAAATGCATCTTCTATGACATGAATAAAATCCATTAATTTAACGGGGTTGTTGTTGCCAATATTGTAAATTTTATAGGGCGCTTTGGTGGGATTCAATGCCGTTTTTGTTTCTGGCACTTGGGCTGGGTTTAGTATTACATTGACCACACCGGTAACAATATCGTCTATGTAGGTAAAATCACGCAGCATATTTCCATGATTGAAGACCTTGATGGGTTCTCCTTTCCGGATGGCTTCTGCGAACAAGAAAAGGGCCATGTCTGGTCTTCCCCACGGGCCGTAGACGGTAAAAAAGCGCAGTCCTGTAGTTCTTATACCAAAAAGATGGGAATAGGTGTGTGCCACTAACTCGTTTGATTTCTTTGTGGCTGCGTAAAGAGAGATTGGCGAATCTACACGGTCTTGCGTGCTAAAGGGTAGGTCTTCATTTCCGCCGTAAACAGACGAGCTTGACGCATAACACAAGTTGTCAACCTTATGGTGTCGGCAGGCTTCAATGATGTTTTGAAAACCAATGAT
>JBMHCG010000023.1:0-44453 GCA_049890035.1 Flavobacteriaceae bacterium
GTTTAGTGAGTACAAGGGAGTACAACTGGGATAGATGAACAGGACAGCATCTTGTAAAGTTGTCTGCTGACAAGCAGAGTGTTGAAAAGGCTGACAGTTATACGGAGCAGTTTAACATTATTCTTTTAAAGGGGTAAAACCCTTTTAAGGGAGAAGTGCATCTAGACATCAAGTTACCAGAGCAGTTTAATATAGTATGATTAGAAATAGAAATGTTAAGTATATAAAAGTTTAAATATGATGGGATTGAAAAAAGATAAACACTTACAGATAAGGTTTAGTGAAGCAGAGTTAGAAAAGTACAAGCAAATTGCAAGAGCTAGTAGTACATTGTGTAATATTAAAAAAGAGCTATGATGGATGAGATAGTATTAAACATACCTAAAAAAAAGAAACAAGAGTTAATTGAAATTGCTCATAAAAGAAGTTTGGTTTTAAATGAGTATATGTGGATATTAATAAATAATAGGATAGATAATGTATGACTTAACAGATACAAACAAATGCAACAAAAAAGGATAGATATACGATATTATACTAAATACAAAGTGGCATTAAAATATAATCTATAATTTTGATTGTATATATCATTTATGAAAAATAGATTTTCACTTGTTGTTTTCTATTTAATCTCTTTTGTAGTGTTAATCAGCTGTTCTTCTGAAGAGGAAACAACTCCACCTCCTAGTAATATTCAAACACAACAACCAGAGCCTGAGCCACAACCTGAACCAACAACACCTGACCCTGTTCAATATACTTTGACAGTTACAGCTGGACAAGGTGGAGGTGTTTCAACAGAGGGAGGTGATTTTCAAGAAGGGACAATTTTAAATGTAGTTGCTGAACCAAATTATGGATTTAGCTTCTCTGGTTGGTCTGATGGGAATTTCGATAGAGAAAGACAAATAAATATTAGTGAAGATTTATCGATTACAGCATCGTTTGAAAGAAATATATTCACTCCTAATAATCCAACAATTTCAGCAATTAATCAAACGGTAGGAGCATATATAAAGGAGAGTTTATTTCCTGGTTATCGTTTAAATTTCAGCTATAACAATCCATATTTATATCTAATTGATGATATACCTTATTTAATAAATGAAAATGAAAAATGGTTTCCTACCGATAACAATTCAGTCTTTTTAGACTTTGACGATAATGGATATTTAGATTATTTCGGAATAATGAGGGGTGAAAATTGTACTACCAAAATCAGGGTGATAAAAAATATTTTTACCGATCAAAATGAGGCTTTTTTATATGATTCTCCTTATATGGAAAGTGCAATTGTAAGGCTTATTGATTCAAATGGAGATGGTCAAAATGAAATTATAGTTGGAGGTGCTAATAGTCATAGCTGTAATATTTATTCATTTGGAGTACCAGGAATAGTTCAAACATTGTATGGTCAACATCTACCTGTAAAAATTTACACTATGAATGATGATGGAACTTTTACAGTTAATGACATTACCCCTCCCCAATCAACTCACGATTTTGCTACTGGTGATATAGATAATGATGGTGATCAAGATCTAATATATTTATCACAATTTACTTTTGTTGCAAATCCAAATCAATATGATGGAAGGCCATTTATTTATTTAAACGATGGTAATGGAACTTTTACTGAAGTTGATTCTTATGAATATTTTGATGGTTTAAAGGAGATTGAAGACTACCACAGGGCTTGTGATGCATATAATTGTGCGGATCCTCATGTAACTTCCTTATCTACTGACTTGTTTGACTTAAATAATGATAATATTCTTGATTTAGTTATTAGTAATAATCACGATTTAAGTTGGTTTTGGGATTTTAATGAAGATAATATCCCTGATGATTTTCTCTATCCTACAAAAATATTGTGGGGTTTAGGTGATGGAAAATTTGACTTTGATAACTCAACGGAGTTATTAGCAAGTTCACTATCTGGATACAACTCACTTGTTAACCCTGGTTCAGTAGATACTTCAAACGGGGATAATCCAGGTTATTCAATTGTTAATCAATCATTTTTTGACTATAATCAGGATGGATATTATGATGTTTTTTTAAATGGAACTCCTGCATATAAAGGAGATTTTATTGTTGTTTTTAAAAACAATGGAGATGGAACGTTTGAAGAGGTCACAAATTCTGTAATTGATGAGAATTTCAATTTTACAAATGAATTAGGTAGAATTAGTGCTGAAACAAAAAAAGGGGAATCTCAAAAATATGAGAATTTCTTCATAGACTATGATGGTGATGGTGATTTTGATATGTTCCCAGTTGGCTCATTTGGTTTAAATGGTCATTGGAATAGTGAATTAAACCTACAAGTTGATTATTCAAAGTTTATATTTTACCAGGATCACATTAGTGCTTCTTATAACCCTTACTACCCTGAATGGTACTATAGAAATGATGGTGGTTATTTTAGAAAGACAAATCTGTGGGAGTGTGACAATCCAAACTGTATTGAATAATATCCAAATAAAGTACTAGAATTTATTTTCTCAACTTAGGTATGAAGTACTCCAAAAGAAAGCCATAAGACAGCATATCCCTATTACTAATAAGTAACCTTCTTCATCACTAATACCCATATAATTATCTCCTAAATGTGAGGTAGAAAGTATCATACCAGAGAATAGCAGGAAATAGAAAAATAACTTTTTAAGAATTAACATTAAATCAAATATATGGGAAGAACAGCCGGTACTCCAAATAAAGTAACAGCAGAAGTTAGAGGCAGATTAGAAGTCCTAATTGATGGTTTAATCAACTCTATACAAATAGATGATTTAAATAACACACAGAAGATTAAGATGCTTCAATTAGCCTTGCAATACACTTTACCAAGACTACTTCAAGCTAAAATAGAAAATGACCATAAAGAAGATAAGGATATGCCATTATTCCTATAGTGATGCAAGTTTAAAAAGATTTGATATTTAAAATTAGTTTGGATAAAATAGAATCAGAAACTGTTGATGATTAGTATGTCCGGACTAACAAAGAAGATAGTTAACTGGAAAGTAGTAATTCTAAAGAACAACAGCAGGATTACACCATCAGAATATTTTAAATTGAGGCAAAAAAAAGCTAAAAAGGGGTAAAAATAGACCTATTTTGTAGTTAATATTGTAGTTAAAAAAAGGGACTGCATTACTGCAATCCCTTTGTTTTACTGGGGTGGAAGATCGGTCTCGAACCGACGACCTCCTGAACCACAATCAGGCGCTCTAACCAACTGAGCTACAACCACCATATTTTAAGCGCAAATATAAGGGATTTTTTGAATCAAGAAATAATGTTTGTCCCTGTTTGAACTTTTAATCAAACAACAAAAAAGTAATCTTTAGAGGGGATCAAATAATGATTCTTTTAACTTGCCTCTTCTGTATTGCATTGATTTTTCCAATTACTAAAGACAGAATCATTCTGAATAATATTACTGAATTATGTGCTACATAATCTCAAAACATGGCAATCAAAAAACATAAAATAAAAATCTACTCTATTCCCAAATATTAAATAATCCATCTCTAAGTAAAGGGGGATTGAATCGATTTGATTTTACATCCTTTAGAGGATAAAATGGGTCCGGATTGGATGGATTTGTATAACTTGACAGATAATTATTGTATGTCAACCACGATTCACCTATGAGATTATTTCTTAATATTTGCGCTTGTCTTTTTTACTTACTTTCATTTTTCTTCTTGTTTATTTCCCATTGGGAAAAGGCAAAGACAGCTGCTATTGTAACAGCCCTTTGGGGGATAGGTTTTATACTTCAAGCCCATGCATTCCCGTCTAGAACCTTCAATCCCGAAAAATGGTTTCAAAATAAAGGACGGGACTAGCTCAAAGGATCTACACCCGAGGGATGCTAGAATAAAGGGTTTTTAAATATGTTGATGTCTATATATTTCTTTTCCAAACCCCAGAAGGTTATTCGGATAAAGTTTATGAGTTGCATGTATGGGATCATAATGATGTTTAAGAGAATGAGTGTGGCTTTCCATAGCACCCAGAACAATACAAAAAATATCCCCCCCAGAAAGAGGAGAAAAAAGTAAAATATTTCTGGACCCATGCTATAAAAATAAGTGAAATTCAGTGGAGGGCTAACTCCCAACATTACTCTTGTAATTTTTTTTTTAATATTTTGTTGAATCAAAGTATTGCAAATTATCATAACAGAAATCGATACTTTCTCCTATCCCTTATATTTTACCCTAGAATCCCTTAAATAACATTGAGTAGAATCATTTAAAACCGAATTCGTGTAGCTTTGTCTTAAAAGGGTTTGATGTTTTCTACTAAACCACTTCGTCATTGACTGAAACATTCGTTTTTGAATAGGTTTAAAAAAGCTGTGTAAAAAATGTCTTTATTGCTTTGATGTTAAAGTGATCTGAAAAAGTGAAAAAACGAACGCGCCCCTGCTACAATAAAGATTCCCAACTGTCCATAGCTACAGGTTTTTCAACCGTAAAACCTTCGGCTGCTTCCACACCAATCAATCGGCCAAGATTTCTTGCCCGGTAGCGTACACTCTCAATAAAATTTTTACTGCTAATAGGTGTTTCTGGCTCCTCTGTATTTGGATCGTAAAATTGCGATCGATACGCAGCCACGGCCTTCATTTTTCTTTCTAAAAACCCACTGATATCCAAACACATTTCCGGTGTAATCTCTTGCCATTGTATGTAGTGAAAAACATGCTTGGGACGCCAAGCCTTTTGTGGTGAACCATCTTCATGGGAAGTATGTATTTTCGGAAGACCGCTTAGAAAACAAGCTGTGCTGACCAAAGTACTCCCCTTTTCGTGATCTGTATGACGATCCCGAATAGCATTGCAAAAGACAACCGCTGGCTGATGGGTTCGAATTTTTTTAATAAGAGCCAATTGATGGGATTGATCGTTGGTGAAAAAACCATCAGTAAAGCCCATATTCTCACGAAATGCAACGCCGAGAATGGCAGCTGCCTGGGTTGCCTCTTCTTTTCTAATTGCGGCAGAACCACGAGTGCCCAATTCCCCCCGAGTAAGATCGATAATTCCGACCGTTTTACCACGTTGTGTATGTTTTGCCAAAGTCCCCCCCACTCCGAGTTCTACATCGTCTGGATGGGCACCAAAAGCTAGTAAATCTACTTTCATTGCACGGCTTTATTCAAGGCTTGTTCAAGATCATAACACAAATCTTCTTTGGCTTCAATACCACAAGAAAAACGAATCAACCCAGGAGTAATCCCTTGTTGAAGCCGTTCTTCTTCTGTTAGCAAGGCATGAGAGGCCAATCGCGGTTGCAAAACAGTACTTTCAACACCTGCTAAACTCATCGCAGGCTTAATCAATTGGAGCGCACGCAAAAAAGTGTTGACAGATACCCCAGGCCCCAGTTCAAAAGAAAGCATGCCCCCAAAACCTTTCATTTGCCTCGTTGCCAAATCGTGATCGGGATGTGAAGATAATCCGGGATAATAGACCGTTTGTATTTCTGGCTTTGCATCCAAAAAGTGTGCTAATGACAATGCATTTTGATTTTGAGCCTGAACACGAAGAGATAAGGTTTTGATACTCCGCTCCAACAACCATACAGTCATATCACTAAGGCTCCCTCCATAATTAATCGCCGATTGATAAATGCGATCCAATAAAGAGGCTGAACCTATCACGGCACCAGCTGTAATATCAGAATGACCGCCTAAATATTTGGTAGCACTGTGCAGTACGATATCAATACCCCAAGCGATGGGGTTTTGGTTAACTGGACTAGCAAATGTATTGTCGATCATTGTCCATAATCCCCGTGCCGTTGCAAGTTTGGATATGGCCTCCAAGTCAACAAGTTTTAACAAGGGATTGCTGGGAGTTTCTATATAAAGTCCTTTGGTGGTGGGCCCAATCAGTTTTTCAAAATCTGCTGCTTGCAAACCCTCTGTAAAGTCAAATGTGATTCCTTGTTTGGGAAATTCAGTTTTGATAAAGTTTCGAGTCCCCCCGTAAATATCATTTTGAAAAACAACATGATCACCTTGCTGAAGCAATCCAATCAAAGCCGAACTTACAGCGGCCATCCCCGATCCAAAAACCAATGCCTTCTCCCCGCCTTCTAAAGCTGCCAATTTCAAATTCAAACCCTCCTGGTTGGGGGTATTGTAATAGCGTGGATAACGTTTTGTTTCTACATCATCAAAAGCATAGGCTGTTGACAGGTAAATGGGAGACACCACACCGTGATATAGTGTATCCTTGATTTCGCCTGTGTGGACGCAATGGGTTTGAAATGCGCGAGAGGGTTTCATCAGTTGGTCAGCCATTCGATTACTTCCGGTGCATTGGGCTCTGTTCGAGGTGCGATTACTTTTTCCAAGCGACCATTCGAGCCGATTAGATACTTTTGAAAATTCCATGTGACTTTGGAATCCATCACCCCATTGAGTGCTTCTGTCGTTAAAAACTGATACAGCGGGTGCATGTCATTCCCTTTGACTGAGATCTTCGACATCATCGGGAACGTTACCCCATAGTTGGCTTTACAAAAGGCAACGATTTCTTCATCGGTCCCCGGTTCTTGACGAAGGAAATTGTTCGCTGGAAATCCAACTATCACAAAGTCTTTGTCTTGATAATTTTCGTAAAGTGTCTGTAAATCTTCATACTGAGGAGTCAAACCACATTTGGAAGCGGTATTTACAATCATGATTTTTTTCCCTTTCAGTGTACTGAAATCAAATGTTTCACCATAGATATCTTCTACCTTAAATTGAAAAATTGTCTTACTCATAACGGATTTGTTTTGTGCCACTAAGGAGGTTGCCATCAACAGAAGCAATACCCCAAAAGAAATGGATTTATGCATAGAATTTTTTTGTTAAAATACATTAAATAATGCAAATCAAGAAGCACCTACTTTACACAATTTCAGCACTTAAACCGGCATCTAAAAGTGCTTGGCATCTTGGCTCTAAATCGTTGTAAGGACCTGTTTTAACTACACATTTACCGGTGTAGTGAACCAATAAAGCACATTGTTCTGCCTGTTGTGGATGGTGCTCGCAAACGCGTATCAGGGTTTCAATGACGTGTGTAAAAGTATTGATGTCATCGTTATATAAAATAATTTCATGCTCTTTATCTTCAATCGTATCAACCTGAATATCTTCTTTAGGCTGTATCACTGGTTTTTTTTCAGTGGTTTTTTTGAAATAAAATTGCAACCCAATCATTTCTCTCTTTAATGCGAATAGTTTCCATGCCCAAGGTAGTCATTTGCTCTGAAATGATGGGATGGTCTTTTTGATAAAAACCACTCAATAATACCTTTCCCCCTTGTTTGAGTATCTGCCCATAAGCGACCATTTGTTCCAGTAATACATTGCGATTGATATTTGCGAAAACCCAATCAAAAGTTCCTAAGTCGGTTGGTACACGCTCACTTTGAAGGGGTGTTATTTGGGGACACCCATTCAGTCGTGCATTCTCCAATGTATTGCTAATACACCAAGGTTCAATATCTACAGCTACCAAAGAATTTGCTCCCAATAACAAAGCCGCAATGCCCAGAACACCTGTTCCACACCCCATATCTAAAACTGCTTTTTTTTTAAAATCATGATCCATTATGTGTGAAAGCATTAAGTGCGTTGTTTCATGATGCCCCGTACCAAAACTCATTTTGGGATCAATTACAATTTCAAGTGGAAAATTCTCTGCAGAATGAAATGAAGCACGTATACGACACCTCTTATCGACAATTACAGGAACAAAGTCTTTTTCCCATTCGGCATTCCAATTTTTAGGAGGTATTTTTATTGAACTGTATTGAATATTTACCTCGGGATGATTCATAACTGATAGGGCATCAATAGATATGAGATCAATCTGATTGAAAGGAATATAGGCTTTGATCCCCTGTGGTGTTTCTTCAAAGCTTTCAAAACCCAGGCTTGCCAATTCAGCTATCAAAATTTCTGAAAAGGGCTCTACGGGTGTTACGACAAAATCAAATGCATGGTAAGGGGTTGACATGACTAAGAAAGGGCTTTAACGATTGCCATGAAATCTTCCGCATGAAGTGAGGCACCACCAATGAGTCCTCCATCTACATCGTCTTGAGTAAATAATTCTTTGGCATTCGTAGGTTTGACACTGCCTCCGTATAAAATACTGGTGGCAGCTGCAACGGTCTGACCTAGCTGTTGAGCTAAAAGAGATCTGACAAAAGCATGCATCTCCTGTGCTTGTTCTGGACTGGCCGTCTCGCCAGTCCCGATAGCCCAAACAGGTTCATAGGCTAAAATTATCTTCGACCAATCCAGTTCTGGGACACGGAACAAAGCCACAGTTAACTGTTCTTTGACAACTTCAAAATGTTTTCCCTGTTTGCGGTCTTCTAATTCTTCTCCAAAACAAAAAATCATTTCCATTCCTGACTGGTTTACTGCGGCTGTTTTTTTTGCTAACCCGGCATCGGTTTCATTGTAATAGGCACGTCTTTCTGAATGTCCCAAAAGGGTTGTTTTTACACCAATACTCTGGAGCATATTGGCAGCTATCTCACCAGTGTAAGCTCCGGCGGGAGCTGCATGCATGTTTTGAGAAACCACTTCCAATACCGTTCCTTTAGTCTTTTGAGCTAAGCGGTCTAAAAAAACAGTCGCTGGGGCAATCATAACCCGGACATCGTTGGGAATAGCTGAATCCAATAATTCCTGCACAAGGTTTTCTGATGCTTTCACATCATTATTCATTTTCCAGTTTCCAGCTACAATTTTCTGTTTCATCTCAGTTGGTTTTTAGTTAATGGTTAGTTGTGGATCCAATAAAGTATACATTAAGTCCACAAAGCTATTGATTAGTATAAATAAAAAAGCGATCAAAAGGACAGCTCCCATCAATACAGGAATGTCCAGGAAGTTTAAGGCCGTGACAATTTCTTTTCCCAGTCCTTTCCACCCAAAAATATATTCGACAAATACAGCCCCAGCAAGCATGGATGCAAAATATCCTGACAAGGCGGTAAGAACAGGGTTCAGTGCGTTTTTAAGAGCATGGCGATAGAGTACTTGGCTGGAAGATAACCCCTTTGCAAAAGCAGTTTTTATGTATTCTTGAGAATATACTTCCAAGAGACTGCTCCGCATTAATTGTGAAATTACAGCAACGGGACGAATGCCCAATACCATAGCAGGTAAGATCAAATTTTTCCATTCTATTTGACGACCGGTTCCAAAATCATCTATTTCATATAAACTTCCGGTCATATTTAAATGTGTCCAATTATGGAAAACATAACCAAACAACCAGGAAAATAGAATCGCACTCAAAAAAGAAGGGACACTCATACCAAGGGTGCTAAGAAACAATATCAGACGATCCCAATAAGTTTGGTATAAGACCATGGCCAAAACCCCTAAAACAACCCCTAAAATAAAAGCAATGCAAATTGAACTAATGGCTAAAAACAGGGTATTGGGAAAAGTTTCCCATAAAACTTCAGAAACTGGCTTGCCTTGTTTTTGATAGGAGGTGCGTAAATAAGGCCATTTCAGTACCCATACTTTATTTTGAGCTCGATAAAGAGTTATTCCAGAATATATTGCGGCGTCATAGTAATTGAAATCCGATGGTCGGGTTGAATGCAAAGACAGAGGGGAAAGGTCGTTCAAATAGTATATATATTGTTTGCTTGTAGGCAAATCAAAACCGTATTTTTTCTTTAATGCAATCAGTTGCTCACTGCCTTCATTTTGATCCAACATCATTTGGGCAGGGTCGCCTGGAAGTACACTGAATATAAGGAAAACAAGACTAGCGACTCCCCACAAAGTGAGCAAACCATTTGAAATTTTAAGCCAAATAAATCGCCCCATTAATGATGTAATTCAAGGAGAATCAAAGCAAATACGGCATAATTAATCATGTCTTGATAATTGGCATCAATACCTTCACTGACGAGCGTTTTCCCTTGATTGTTTTCTATTTGTTTGACGCGAAGTAATTTTTGAAGTATCAAATCCGTAAGCGAACTGATACGCATGTCTCGCCAGGCTTCCCCATAGTCATGATTTTTATCCTGCATTAGTTGGTAGGTCGTTGCAACTTTGGAGTCGTATTGTTCAAGTGCTGCAGAAAGGGAGAGGTCGGGCTGTTCTACTACGCCCAAATCGATTTGAATCAATGCCATAAGGGAATAATTGATAATACCCATGAATTCGGACTGTTGGTCTTCATCAATTTTTTGTTGGGGGTTTTCTTGTAGGGACCGAATCCGTTGCGCCTTAATAAAAATTTGATCGGTTAACGAAGCCAAACGCAAAATCCGCCACGCACTCCCATAATCTTGCATTTTTTTGGAAAACAAAGTGCGACAGCGACTAATGATCTGATTATATTCGGCTTCAGTTTGCTCCATACCTGCGGTAATTTGGCGTAAATTTCGACAAATTTTTAACGGTTCTGTGTGAATTCAAAAATTTTATTCAACAAAAAATGACACTCAATTGCCAAGGCACCCTCATTGACCTGACATCTCCTAAAGTAATGGGAATTCTCAATCTTGCACCAGACTCTTTTTACGATGGAGGTAGGCATAACGGAGCCAATGCTGCGCTGCATCGAACAGAAAAAATGCTTTCCGAAGGTGCTACTTTTATTGATGTAGGCGCAGCAAGTAGTCGTCCCGGAGCGAAACCCATTACAGTCCAAGAAGAAATCGAAAGACTTTTACCAATCTTGGAAAAGCTGCTTACAACCTTCCCCAAAACCTTTTTTTCGGTTGACACCTATCACCATGAAGTAGCAAAAATCGTTTTGGATAAAGGCGTTGCCATAATCAATGATATTTCAGGTGGCAATTTTGACAAAAAGATTTTAGAAACCGTTGGTCGCTTCAAGGCTGTTTATGTTTGTATGCACATGCAGGGAACGCCAGAAACAATGCAACAAAAACCCAGTTACAATGCAATTATTGAAGAACAATTGGCTTTTTTTTCTAAAAAAAAGAAAGAAACAACAGACCGAGGGATCCATGATGTTATTTTTGATCCTGGCTTTGGGTTTGGAAAAAATATCCGTCACAATTTTGAAATCCTTAAAAATATCGATCAGTACCATCGCCTGAATGCACCTCTGATGGTCGGTTTGTCTCGAAAATCCATGATCTACAGAAAATTGAAAATCACAGCAGAAGAAGCCCTTAATGGCACTACTGCCTTACACGTTGTCGCACTGCAACAAGGCGTTCAAATATTGCGGGTGCACGATGTGAAAGAAGCCATACAAACAATTGATTTGTTGCGAGCACTCAATTAGTTTGTTATTTTTACCAAAACCACTCCCTTTGAATCGATTTGAGTTTTTAGAAATTACCCTGGTCGATGTTTTTGACATCGTATTGGTAGCCGTTTTACTCTTTTATCTTTACCGACTGGTAAAAGGGACTGTCGCAATCAATATTTTTGTAGGAATTGTCATCATCTATGTAATTTGGAAATTAACTGATGCCATGAAAATGAATGTACTAAGTAACATTCTAGGAAACTTTATCAGTGTTGGATTTTTCGCACTTATAGTCGTTTTTCAGCAAGAAATCAGAAAGTTTCTTTTGTTAATTGGCTCTACCAATTTTGCTACACGACGCAATGTGGTTCGTTATTTTAATTTTCTTGACCAACGCCAAGGGCAAAAAAGCAAACTGAATTTTACCGCTCTAATCAATGCTTGTCTAAACATGACAAAAGATCGGACAGGTGCCATCATTGTATTGGAACGCAACACCAATTTAGATTTCCTAAAAAATACGGGAGAGGAAACCCATATCGAATTGTCTCAAAGTATTTTGGAATCTATTTTTTTTAAAAACGGCCCCCTACATGACGGTGCTATTCTTGTCAAAGAAAACACCATCACCGCAACACGAGTTATACTCCCCGTTTCGGATACAACTGACATTCCAGCCCGTTTTGGACTACGTCATCGAGCAGCTATCGGTGTAACAGAAAAAACAGACGCTGTTGTTCTGGTTCTCTCAGAACAAACAGGAATACTTTCTTATATCAAAGATGGGAACTTTGTTCCATTCTCCAATACGAGTGAATTGGTTCAATTACTAAAAAAAGATTTACTTAACTAAACGACTTCTTTTTTTTCGATAAACTGGACTTTGTGAAGCTGTGCATAATGACCCCCTTCGTTCTTGAGGAGTTCTTGATGTGAACCCATTTCAACGATCGCACCCTTATCCATGACAATGATACGATCGGCATTTTTGATTGTTGCCAGTCGATGCGCTATGATTAATGACGTTTTATTATGGGTTATTTTCTGGGTAGCCTTTTGAATCAATTCCTCTGAATAGGAATCAATGGAAGCCGTGGCTTCATCCAAAACCAAAATGCTTGGATTGGCCATATAAGCACGTAAGAAGGCTATAAGTTGTCGTTGGCCAGCAGATAACATTACCCCCCTTTCTTTGACATTGTAATGGTACCCACCAGGCAGACTCCTAATAAATTCATGCACTCCTATTTCCTTAGCGGCTTCGATGACATCTGCTTCTTTAATGTTTGGGTTTTGTAAAGTAATATTCCTGAAAATGGTATCAGCAAAAAGGAAAACATCTTGAAGAACTACCCCAACGTGTCGGCGCAGGTTCTCCAGTCGGAAGTCTTTTATAGAAATCCCATCAATGGAAATCGTTCCAGATTCGATCTCATAAAACCGCGATAATAGATTGATTAAAGTAGATTTTCCTGCACCCGTAGCACCGACTATAGCCACCGTTTCACCGGGATGAATAGTTAATGTTATATCCTGTAAAACCTTTTCATTGGGGAGATAGGAAAAAGTAACACTATCGAAGGAAATTGCTCCTTGGATAGCGTGTTTTTCTATTGTCCCCTTATCAGCGATGAATTCTTCGGTTTCTAAAATGGTAAAAACACGTTCGGCAGCAACCATTCCCATCTGCAGCGTATTGAATTTATCTGCAATTTGCCGAAGCGGACGGAAAAGCATTTGCGACATTTGTATAAATAGGAAAATCGTTCCAAGAGAAACCGTCCCGCCCGAAGCGACATTGATCCCGCCATACCATACCAACAAACCGATAGTAACAGATGCCGCAATCTCAGCAATTGGAAAAAAAATAGAATTGAACCATACCGTTTTCAACCACGCTTTTTTATGTTTTTCATTGATCGCTATAAAAGCCCTGTGCTCTGCTTGCTCGCGATGAAACAACTGAACAATCTTAATTCCGCTGATACGTTCTTGAACAAAAGTATTTAGATTGGCTACCTGTAATCGCACTTCTTCAAATGCCTTCTTCATTGATTTTTGAAAAACACGAGTAGCGTATAAGATTACTGGAAGAACAGAGAATACGATCAAAGATAATTGCCAATCAACTACTAGCATGACACCAATCACCAGCAGCATTTTCAACAAATCAGCAATGATCATAAAAAGGCCCTGAGAAAAGATACTGGCAATGGTTTCAATGTCATTCACCGAACGAGTTACGAGGCGCCCCACAGCAGAAGTATCAAAATAACTCATTTTAAAACCAATGATTCTATCAAACAGAGTAGTTCGGAGTTTTTGAACAACATGTTGCCCCAACCAGTTAGCGTAATAAACAAATAAAAATTGAAAAATGACTTCGAATAAAAGCGTGAGGAGCATCAAACCTACCAAAAGCATCATCCCGTTGTAATCTTTGGGGGTAATGTAGTCGTCGACTGTTATCATCAACAAATAAGGAGTCAGTGTCGAAAAAATAGACAACGAAATAGCTGCGACCATGACAAAGTAAAAAACAATACTATGGGCCGACACAAACGCCATTAATTTGCGAAACAAAATCCGGTCAAATAATTTGGATTTATTTTTTGTCATTAGTGAATAAAATGGTTTCGGGATAACGAATTGAAGTTAGAAAAAGTGCGTGAGCCGGAACAGAATAGCCCGCTTGGGATCTGCTTTTGGAGGCGAGGGTTTGGTGCAGTGATTCCAATGGCCGTTTTCCTTTTCCTATTTCTATTAAGGTCCCTACAATGGAGCGAACCATGTTACGTAAAAACCGATTTGCTTTAATCGTAAAGATAAGTTCATTTTCATGGTATTCCCAACCCGCATGTTCGATTTTGCAAAGAAACGTTTTCACATCCGTATGTACTTTAGAAAAACATTCAAAATCTTCGTATTCCAACAATATATTAGCAGCCGCATTCATGCTGTCAACAGCCAAATTGCCTTTAACGTAGTAATGAAAGGGATAGCGAAAAGGATCTTTGACAAAGGACAGATGGTATTGATAGGTACGAGAAAGCGCATCAAAGCGTGCGTGAGCATTTCCAGAAACACGTTGAAGTTTGTCAATAGCAATGGCACTGGGGAGGTATTGATTGAGTAAAAAAGGGAGGTTTTCTGGGAGCCATCCTTCCCAATCAAAGTGTGCTACCATATGTCGGGCATGGACTCCAGCATCGGTTCTGCCAGCTGCGGTCAACTGAATTTCTTTTTTCAACAATTGTTGGAAAGCGTGTTCTAATGTTTCCTGGACACTGTTGGCATTGGGTTGCCTTTGCCAGCCGTGAAATGAAGCACCATTGTACGCAAAGTGAATGAAATACCGCAATTTTTTTTTGTAAATATATAGTTTATTCCTGCAGCTTTTTCAAGGTTTCATTAATAGCAATGGCAACAGCTTTGGCTTCTTTATGGCGGCTGGTGTAAAATATATAAGTATCCACCCCCAAGCGATTCACACGTACAGCATATAGACACTTGCCCTGTAAAATGACAAATACAAAAAACATGGAAAATAGGATGAAAATCAATACGGGATAAAGAGGGGGTGCGGCTTGAACTAAGGCAAAATATATTAATACCTGAAGCATCAAAAACAGCCCGATAATGAAATAAAACAGATGATTGATACGCAACACTTGGGCCGAAATCATTTCTTTATAATAAATTTTGCGTTCAATAAATTTCTGATCATGACAATACACGAGATGATCAGTTTCAAGGGTAACTGTCGATTTGTGATGCGAAGAAGAAACAAACGTCTTCCTACATACCGGATGAGGGATCGGTGAGACCATAACGAAAGTAGGTTATATATTTGGTACACCTAAGATACACATTTATGACCAAAATCTGCTTACTCTCGGACACGCATGGTTATCTGGACGAGCGTATCCTAAAGCATGTACGATGGGCAGACCAAATATGGCATGCTGGAGATATTGGAACGCTAGCTGTATTGGAACAACTGGAAAACATACAAACAACCCGAGCTGTATATGGAAATATTGACGGGCATCAAATCCGTCAAATCTGTCCTGAAAATCAAATTTTTCAGTGTGAGGGTGTCACTGTTCTAATGCGGCATATCGGAGGGTATCCCGGACGCTACAACGCTACAACCAAAAATTTATTGGATCATCACAATCCGCATCTCTACATTTGTGGGCATTCACACATATTGAAAGTACAAAATGATAGACAGCGAAACGTGTTACACATGAATCCAGGGGCTGCGGGTAGAAGTGGCTTTCACAAATTACGTACCTTACTACGGTTTACCATTCACAATACATTGATTGATAATTTGGAAGTTGCCGAACTGGGACCTAGAACTGCTGGCTAACGAATCCTATCGATTGAACGTACCAAAGTTTCGTCTTTTTTTATTGCACGATAGGCCAAGTAGATGAATAAAAAACTCACCAAATCGGTCCCTAATAAAAGATCCCGTTCAAAAGAAAAATTTTCTAAAGTAAGCGGATACAACTGCAGCCCAATTACTATAAACAAAAACCCCATGCACAGCCGACAAAGGAACAACTGCCTCAACCTTCTTTTGAAGAACACCAAACAAACAAGAAGAAACAAAGCCAATCCAGCGGAAATAAAATGGTACGCAATTGCATGCAACCAATCGTAATTTTCGTATCGAAGATGGGGCGCGTAAATAGCCCCTAGTGTTTGCAAAAAAAAGGCAAAAAGTAAGTAGATACTTTGTATTCTTTGGATCATTACTACAAAAATACATTTAATTTTAGTGGGGATTAAAATTTAATTCGTAATATTGGCAACGCAGGCTCAACTCACTTCCTGCATGCTATCCCACACACAAGCAATCCCAATTATTCGCAACACTATGTATGAAATTGCTACTTTAAAAAGTAAAAAACTACCTGAACTTCAAGAAATGGCCAAATCCCTTGGAGTGAAACGCATTACAGGCCTTAAAAAACTAGATCTGATTTATCAAATCATTGATTTTATATCGGCCAATCCGCAAGCAATGGCTCCGACCCCTCAAAAACAAAAGGCCCCTGTGCCCGTTGCCAAGGCCCCGCAAAAGGAAAGAGTCAATCAAGGAAAAAATAAAAAGGATAAAAAAATACAGGAAAACTCCACGGCAGCAAAAACAGTAGACACTTCTCAAACTGAAACAGTAGTAAAAAAAACAAATTCGCCCCAACAAAACAATCCACAACAGCAACCACAAGGCAAAAACAAACACAAAAATCACCATAAAAAGCAAGGAAATGATCCCAATCACAACAAGGACCACAGAAATCGATACCGTGAACCGGATTTCGAATTCGAGGGGATTATACAAACAGAAGGTGTTCTGGAAATGATGCCAGAAGGATATGGTTTTTTGCGATCGTCAGACTATAATTATCTCTCCTCCCCTGATGATGTGTATGTGTCACAATCACAAATTCGTTTGTTTGGACTCAAAACAGGAGACACTGTCCTGGGTACGGTTCGACCACCCAAAGAAGGTGAAAAATACTTCCCATTAATAAAAGTAGATAAACTAAACGGTTTGGATCCCAAAGTCGTTCGTGATCGCGTTTCTTTTGAACACTTGACTCCATTGTTTCCAGAAGAAAAATTCAAATTAGCCGACAAGCAGAGTACGATTTCTTCCCGAATTATTGATCTCTTCTCCCCTATTGGAAAGGGCCAAAGAGGGATGATTGTATCCCAACCAAAAACGGGAAAAACAATGCTACTTAAAGATATTGCCAATGCAATTGCAGCCAACCACCCAGAGGTATATCAACTAATCTTATTGATTGATGAACGCCCCGAAGAAGTAACAGACATGCAACGTAATGTGGATGGTGAAGTGGTTGCTTCTACGTTCGACGAACCCGCAGAACGTCACGTTAAAGTCGCCAATATTGTACTGGAAAAAGCCAAACGATTGGTTGAATGCGGGCATGATGTTGTTATTTTGTTAGATTCCATAACCCGATTGGCTCGTGCGTACAATACGGTGCAACCAGCCTCCGGTAAAATTCTATCGGGGGGGGTTGATGCCAATGCACTACACCGCCCCAAGCGCTTCTTTGGTGCAGCAAGGAAAATTGAAAACGGAGGATCGCTATCAATCATCGCTACAGCCCTGACAGAAACTGGATCCAAAATGGATGAAGTAATCTTTGAAGAATTTAAAGGAACTGGAAATATGGAATTACAATTGGATCGCAGAATTGCCAATCGACGGATTTTCCCTGCCATTGATTTGGTATCCTCCAGTACACGTAGGGACGATCTTCTTCTGGATGAGAACACCATCCAACGCATGTGGATTATGCGTAAATACTTGGCAGATATGAATCCTGTGGAAGCAATGGAATTTATCAACGATCGCTTCAAAAGAACACAAAACAATGAAGAGTTTTTAATTTCTATGAATTCTTAAAGAATCAACTGCCTTTACCAGGCTGAAACG
Organism: Flavobacteriaceae bacterium; assembly: GCA_049890035.1. Lineage (GTDB taxonomy): Bacteria > Bacteroidota > Bacteroidia > Flavobacteriales > Flavobacteriaceae > UBA11891. The sequence goes on from JBMHCG010000023.1 coordinate 17,779, forward strand.
GAGCCAAAACATCAATATAAAAACAAAAAAAGCCTTACTATAGAGTAAGGCTTTTTTATAGTTTTGAAGCAAATGTTCTACAGAGAAGCTACGTGACGTGCTAACTTAGACTTTAAGTTCGCTGCTTTGTTGGCATGGATGATATTTTTCTTTGCCAATTTATCGACTAGTGAAACGACTTGAGGGAATAGCGTATCTGCTTCTTTTTTGTCTGTGAGTGCGCGTAGTTTGCGAACAGCATTACGAGCAGTTTTGTGTTGAAAACGGTTTCTCAGACGTTTTCTTTCATTGGATCGGATGCGTTTAATTGCCGATTTGTGATTTGCCATACAAACAATTTTTAAGTAGCCCGTAGGGGAATCGAACCCCTCTTTCCAGGATGAAAACCTGGCGTCCTAACCGATAGACGAACGGGCCAATATGCGTCAGTGTTATACCTTTTGCACTTTAGCGCAGCAAAAATAGTCCTTTTTTACTGCTTACCAAAACCCTGTGAAAAATTTTTAATAGGCTTTCGCAAAAAGCACACGTCGCTTGGACGGTTTACCTGAATAGATACAGTAACCCTCTTGGGTATCTGCCTGTAATGGAATGCAACGAATAGTGGCTTTCGTTTCCTTTTTTATGGCTTCTTCCGTTGCTGTTGTACCATCCCAATAGGCGGATAAAAATCCACCTTTGGTCTCAAGTAGTTCCTTAAAGGTGATATAATCGTTCACTTCGGTGGTGTGTTCAGCTCGATATGCTTTGGCTTTTTCAAACAGTTGTTGTTGCATTTCAGCCAACAGTTCGTGGATGTGTGTGGATACATCCGACAGTTTGACGGTTCTTTTTTCTAGGGTATCCCGTCGGGCCAATTCCACTTGTTCGTTTTCCAAATCTCTAGGACCAATAGCCAAACGAATCGGAACACCTTTCATTTCGTACTCGTTAAACTTATAACCCGGCTTAAATGCATCCCGATTGTCAAATTCTACAGAAATGCCCTGCGCTTGAAGTTCTGTTTTAATTTGTTCTGCAACACCCGATATAGCAGCGCGCTGTTCTTCGGACTTGTATATGGGGACGATGCCAACTTGTATGGGAGCCAGATTGGGTGGTAAAACCAATCCGTTGTCATCACTATGAGTCATAATAAGGGCACCCATCAACCGTGTAGAAACACCCCATGAAGTAGCCCAAACATAATCCAATCCACCTTCTTTATTAGCAAACTTAACATCAAAAGCTTTGGCAAAATTTTGACCTAGAAAATGTGAAGTTCCAGCTTGGAGAGCCTTGCCGTCTTGCATCAAAGCCTCGATGCAAAATGTTTCTTCTGCCCCAGCAAAACGTTCAGAAGGTGATTTTAAACCTTGAATGACAGGGATAGCCAAAAAGTTTTCAACAAAGTCAGCATAGACTTGATTCATTTGTTTGGCTTCGGCCAAAGCTTCTTCTTTTGTTTCATGCGCGGTATGCCCTTCTTGCCATAAAAACTCAGCCGTACGAAGAAACAAACGAGTCCGCATCTCCCAACGAACAACATTAGCCCATTGATTCAGTAAGATGGGAAGGTCCCGATAGGACTGAATCCAATTTTTATAAGTGCTCCATATAATCGCCTCGCTGGTTGGGCGCACAACCAACTCTTCTTCTAATTTGGCTTCAGGATCAACGCGAAGTTTACCCGGATTCTCAGGATCATTCGTCAAACGATAATGGGTCACGACAGCGCATTCTTTGGCAAATCCCTCTGCATTTTTTTCCTCAGCTTCAAAAAGACTTTTCGGAACAAACAAGGGAAAATAGGCGTTTTGGTGTCCTGTTGCTTTGAACATTTTGTCGAGTTCAGCTTGCATTTTTTCCCAAATGGCATATCCATAGGGTTTGATGATCATACAGCCACGAACGGCAGAATTTTCTGCCAAATTGGCTTTGACAACCAATTCGTTATACCATTTGGAATAATCTTCATTGCGTGGGGTTAATTTTTTTGCCATAAAATTTTTGGCACAACTTTTGCCAATTATTAAGTAAGTAATAGAAGAGCACAAAACTACTATTTTTTGGCTCTTCGTAAAAAGAATATCATGGAAGCACGAAAAAAAACAAATCAACTGAGAATTTTATGGGTATCTGGAATGGCTGTTTTAATCCTTGGATGTGGTTCTTTTCAAGGTGTTTCCTATTATCAAAGTGATGGGATTTACAATACCACAGCGGAACCTCAGGAAACGGCTCAAACTACAGCCGTTCGAGTTCCTTCAACTTCGAATACTCTGGTGCAACAACCCGAAAAAAGACAGGACAACTATTACCAAAACTACTTTCAAAACCTTAGTGATGAATATACCTCTTCACCAACTAATAATGAGGTATTTGTTGATGTTGACGGATACAGTAGTGGTGCTGTAAACAACCAACCTTGGGGTTCCCAGCCTACAAAAACAGAAATCTATCTCATACAAAACCGACCTTACAATCCGTATTTTTTCAATTCTGGATGGGGATGGGGTTGGAATCGTTTTGACTTTTTGATGTACAATCACCCCTGGGGCGGTTTCGGTCAATGGGGTTGGGGTGCACAGCCCTACTGGGGATGGGCAGGTTTGAATGCCTTTTACTCGCCATTTTGGGGAGGATTTTACAATCCCTATCGATTTTATAATCCCTATCGATTTTACAACCCGTACCGTTTTCGTTCCCGTTATTTCCGTAATAATAACAGCCGATGGAATAATCGATGGGCAGAAACACAACAGCGATACAGTCGAGTAGCCAGCCAACGCGGGGAAAAAACGTATCGAAGTACTCGGGATTCAAATGATCGAGCCTATACAGAAAGAAAAAATGAAAACTCGTCCGCTCAAAATAAAAGCGCACGGGTACAGTACAACGTTGGCAGAAACCTTTATTCCATCGGTTATGATCGAATTCCCGCCAATCTTGGAAGGATCCGAAACAACATCTCTTCACTGAATATTAGTGGGCGTTCCCAAAACATAAATTATCGTTCTGGGCAAAATGCTACAATCCGAAACAACGTGCGGACCAAACCAAGTGGTGACCAAGGGACAAACAGATACAATCAAGGACGAAAAAGAAATTCAAATTCCTATGACAGAGGCTACACCCCTTCTAACAACAATCGATCGTATCGTTCCAATCGATCCTACAGTACACCCAGAAACAATACACGGTCCTACAGTTCACCGAACTCCAGTAGTAGAGGCCGATCTTCTGGAGGACGTAGCAGTGGAAGAAACCAGAGTCGATCTCGATAATTTTTTTCTATGAAAATCATCCTCAAGCTTGCACTCCTACTCGTGGGTAATTTTGTGCATGCGCAATCAGTCACAGATGCCTTTTTGTTTACGCAAGAAGATCTTAACGGCACCGCTCGGTACACGGGAATGGCAGGAGCTTTTGGTGCCCTGGGTGGCGATTTGTCTGCCATAGCTGACAACCCTGCAGCCGCCAGTGTTTTTGCTTTTTCTGAAATGGGAATTAGTTCTTTTTTCACTTCCAATGAAACCACAGCGAGCTATTTTTCAACTCAGACACAAAACAATTTCAATCAATTGCGACTCCACCAATTTGGGATGGTATTTACTCTAAAAAATACGGATACCAATAGTGATTGGTCCAAAATCGCCTTTGCTTTTAATTCCAAACGAGTTGCCGATTTTTCTAACAAAAGCAATGCATATGGAACCAATCCAAATAAATCTCTAGGAGATTACTTTACCCATTATGCGGATGGTTTGCCGCTTAATAACATTGAAGTTTTTGAAGATGAAACCATTCCGGATATTTATGAGTACTTAGGCAATGAATTTGGGTACGCTGCACAACAAGCATTTCTAGGTTATCAAGCCTATGTCATCAATCCCATATCGGATACTGAAAACAACACAAAATATCAATCCAACCTTGCTCCAGGGAGTGTTCTTCATGATTGGGTGTACCGACAACAGGGACACCACCAAAAATATAATTTTACCTTCAGCACGCAATATCGATCGCTGTTAAATTTAGGTGTTTCTCTTAACTCACATCAGTATGAATATGAGCAACATGATGCGTTAACAGAAGTATCGAATGAACCTTCAAGTGTATTACAACAAACCCATTTTAAAAACCAGCTTAATACCGAAGGGAGTGGAATTTCTGTGCAAGTGGGATTGATAGCAAAAGTATCCAATGCCATTCGCTTAGGGCTTAGTTACGACAGTCCTCTTTATCTGCGCTTTGAAGAAGAAGGCTCCCAATATTTGGAAACAGAAGGGTTTCTTAATAACGAGCGTATCACAACCATAGTCAATCCAGAAGTAATCAATAGGTTTCCCCAGTATCGAATGCAACTTCCCTCCAAACTAACTGCCAGCATTGCTTTTGTATTTCAGAAAAGGGGTTTGATGAGTATGAGTTACAGTTATCGAGATATTAGCAATACACAATTTGACACCGACTCACAGGCTTCCTATCTGGGTGGCTTAAATGCGACACTGCAACAGCAGTTGGATGCCCAATCTGTTTTGCGAATTGGTACAGAGTGGCGTACAGGACGATTTCTATGGCAAGCGGGATTTTACAATGCAGACAGTGGCCTACGAAACGTGAACAAAAAAAATCATGCCTACACTACGGGCGTTCAATTCGATTTGGGTGGCAATTTAATTGGTGCGAGTTGGGTTTTCAATAGACAGTATACAGAACGAGTTTTATACCCTGCAGGATTGACAAGTAAAGTGGGACTGGAGAAAAACAGTAATCAATTGTTCTTTACTTACCTATTTAAATTGTAGGGCATCCTCGCTTACTCGGGTGCTCGTTTTTGCAATAAATCCCTACCTTTGTCGGAGTTTTACACTATGAAAATAGAAAAAGTTATTAGTCCTTTAGATCATGATCTTGAAAACGATCATTTGTCCAGTGCCTTGGATACCCCTTTGCGAACTGATGCCTTCGCTCTCAATGATCAAGAAAAAATTGATCGTATCCAGAAAAACATCAGAGAAATATTATTGACACTTGGCATGGATTTAACTGATGACAGTTTACAAGGAACCCCGAAAAGGGTCGCTAAAATGTTTGTCAAAGAGCTTTTTGGCGGGCTCCATCCCGATCGTCGTCCGAGCTTGTCAACATTTGACAATAAATACAAGTATAACGAAATGTTAGTGGAAAAAAATATCACCCTATATTCCACTTGTGAACATCATTTACTCCCTATTGTTGGTAAAGCCCATGTTGCATACATATCGAACGGAACAGTAGTTGGTCTTTCCAAAATGAATCGTATTGTAGACTATTATGCCAAGCGACCGCAAGTACAAGAACGCCTAAACCGGCAAATTGTAAAGGAACTACAAGAGGCTCTCAAAACAGAAAACGTTGCTTGTGTCATTGATGCCAAACATTTATGTGTTAATTCAAGAGGGATCAAGGATATTAGTAGTAGTACGGTAACAGGTGAATTTGGCGGGGTCTTTAAAGAAGAAGCCCGTAAAAATGAATTTCTAAAATACCTACAACTCGAGACGGAATTTTAATGGACTCACAACTGCATGTCTACAATTCGCTTAGTGGGAAGAAAGAACATTTCAAACCCTTAACTGAGGGCTATGTGGGTATGTATGTATGCGGTCCAACCGTTTACAGCAACGTCCATTTGGGCAATTGCCGAACCTTTATTTCATTTGACATAGTCTACCGGTATTTACGTTATTTGAATTATCAAGTCCGATATGTTCGAAACATAACCGATGCGGGACACCTAGAAAATGATGAAGATGTAGGTGAAGACCGGATTGCAAAAAAGGCACGCATAGAGAAAATTGAACCTATGGAGGTCGTTCAGCGGTATACTGTTGATTTCCATCAAACCTTAAATCTACTGAACAACTTACCCCCTAGTATAGAACCTACTGCCACTGGCCATATTATTGAGCAAATTGAAATTATCAAAGAAATTTTGGCTGCTGGTTATGCCTATGAAATCAATGGTTCTGTTTATTTTGATGTGCTACGCTTCAACAAAGACCAACGCTATGGTAAACTGAGTGGCAGAAATATTGAAGATTTGATCCACAATACCAGAAGTTTGGACGGACAAAGCGACAAAAAAAATCCACAAGACTTTGCACTTTGGAAAAAAGCGGAGCCACAACACATCATGCGTTGGCCCGCGCCCTGGAGCGACGGATTCCCAGGTTGGCATCTGGAGTGTACTGCAATGAGTACCAAATATTTAGGAGAACAATTTGATATTCACGGTGGTGGTATGGATTTGAAATTCCCACACCACGAATGTGAAATTGCACAAGCCGAAGCGGTCAATAAAAAATCCCCTGTGACGTATTGGATCCATGCCAATATGCTGACGCTCAACGGAAAAAAAATGGCGAAATCTACAGGTAACAACATATTGCCCAATGAAATATTTACAGGGGAAAATACACTGTTTTCCAAGCCTTATTCCCCCAGTGTTGTTCGCTTTTTTATTTTACAAGCGCATTACAGAAGTATTTTGGATATCAGCGAAAAAGCACTTCAAGCATCGGAAAAGGGATATCAGCGTTTGATGGAAAGTTACCAACAATTGCAAACACTTTCGGTAAGCAGCTCGGGAGCATTTGATTTGCAACGATGGAAAGACGACTGCCATCGGGCAATGAATGATGACTTCAACACCCCAATCCTAATTGCGAAGCTATTTGATGCTGCTAAATTTATTAACAGTGTCAGCAACGGTTTACAAACCCTTGATGCCAAACAAAAAGACGATTTACTTCACTACATGAAATCTTTTCTCTTTGATGTACTGGGGTTGGAATTACCGAATACCCATCAGAACAATTCGAACGAAAAATTAGAACACGCTATAGAATTGCTCATACAATTACGCAATGAAGCACGCATAAATAAAGATTACACTTTATCTGATCAAATACGGGATGGATTGCATGCCATTGGTGTACAACTTAAGGATACCCAAGAAGGAACGGCTTTCACATTGGATAAATGAAATTTTTTAAGAAAATTACAACGGCTCCGTTCTTACTCCTTATTCAATTCTATCAACATCTTATTTCCCCTCTAATTCCTCCCAGTTGTCGATACACACCCAGCTGTTCTCAATACAGTAAGGAAGCACTTATCAAACACGGTCTCTGGAAAGGAGGACAATTGGCGATCAAACGCATTTGTTCGTGCCATCCATGGGGAGGTTCAGGATACGATCCTGTTCCCTAATTTTCAATCCATACTTCCCATGAATTTGCGTACATTTAGAGCATCTAAATAGAAACCGCACCATGATCTTATTGAAAGTAAACTGGGCACCCAATGAATCTCTAATTGAATTCTTTGGCATGGGCATTCGGGTCTACAGCTTAATGTTTGTCGTAGCTTTTTCCTATGGCTATTACCTCATGAAAAAGATGTTTGAAAAAGAGGCTATAAAGATTGAATATTTAGACCCTATGTTGCTTTATATGGTATTTTCTACATTGATTGGAGCACGTCTTGGGCATGTGTTTTTTTATGATTGGGCATACTATCAAAATCATTTGCTTGAAATCTTACTGCCTATACGAGAAGATGATAACGCTTCTCTCCTATTCGGAGCCATTAGCGGTTACAAATTTATTGGGTATCGCGGTTTGGCTAGCCACGGTGCTGTTATCGGTATATTGAGCGGTATTGCATTGTTTCAACGGCAGTATCCTTTTCGTTCTTGGATATGGATTCTAGATCGACTCACACTACCCGCTACTATCGGTGGTGCTTTTGTTCGTTTGGGTAATTTTTATAATTCTGAGATCGTAGGAAAATATACCAACTCCAGTTTTGGTGTTGTATTTCAAAACAATGGAGAACGACTCCCACGTCATCCCGCACAGCTTTACGAAGCCCTGGGCTATATTGTTTTATTTTTTCTGCTCCGATGGTTTTACAATCAAAACAAAACCCATAAAGGCTTTTTATTAGGAATTTATTTTACTGGAATCTTCACCATTCGTTTTTTAGTTGAATTTGTAAAAGAAAGTCAAGGTGGTTTTGAAAAAATACTTCCTCTTTTGAGTACAGGTCAATGGCTTAGTATACCCCTAATAGTTTTTGGTATTGTTTTGATCGTTCGTTCGCAAAACAAGTCTGAAACAACTATTTAAATGGAGCATTTACAATATCCTATAGGTTCTTTTCAACCGATACAACAGCTGGATGCAAACCAACGAACAACTTGTATCGATCGATTGGAAAAATTTCCCGATGAATTGAGAACCTTCACCGAATCATTCACCAATGCTGATTGGAAACGTCCGTACCGTGATAATGGGTGGACTGCTGCGCAGCTTATCAACCATCTTGCAGACAGTCACTTGCACAGTTATGCCCGCTTTAAACACGCCCTAACGGAAAACAAACCAACGATTAAGGATTACCCTGAATCTCTTTGGGCGCAATTGGAAGATGCTCAATCCATAGCTAGTGTAAAAGGCAGTTTACTTATGATTACAGGTATTCATCTTCGGTGGGTTGCTTTCCTTAGAAACTGTAAAGCCCCTGATTTTGATCGAACTTTTTATCATCCAGAAACCCAAAGCCATCATTCACTGCACAAGGCCCTGGCTTACTACAGTTGGCATTGTGACCACCATTTGGGACACCTTAAAATCATTAAAAATCAGGTATAAAAAAAACTGCACAACTTGTACAGTTTTTACGGTTTCAATTGAATCAAGATGCCTATTCTCCAAATACCAATTCTGTATCTAAAGTAATTTCATCTAAAATCAACTTATCACCCAAGTTTTCAAAAAAGCTACCAGATCCAAATCGCACGTCATATTTAGCCCGATCAAATGTAAGTGAAGCCTTCCAGTTCCCATTATTGGAAACTAATTTGAAACGCGCAGGATGTGTAATCCCCTTGATTGTCAATTGGGCATCAACATCAAAAGCACCATTTTCTGCTGCCTTGGCACCTGTTATTCTTAAATTAGCAGTAGGATGACTGGCTACGGAGAAGAAGTCATCAGACATCAAATGACCTATTAGTTTTTTGCCGTAGTCCTCAGACAAATCGGTACAGACCATTGAGGTCATATCCACTACAAATTCTCCTCCACTAGGAATCCCATCTGTAAATTGGATAGCACCTGATTGAAATTGTAGGGTACCGCTGTGGCTGTCACCGGTAATCTTAGCTCCTGACCATGTAACACCACTTTTACTGGTGTCCATGTTGTAGTTTTGAGCCATAACAAAGTTTGCTGTCAACAGCAACGATAAAAAAGCTGTAATTCTCATCATGAATTTTTTTAAATTGTATTAACAATAATTGTATGTACAAATATAAAAGAAATTCTTTGTTTTTAAACGACAAAAGCGGCCATTGGCCGCTTTTAGTTATTAACAACGAGTGGGGTTACTCTTGCTCTTTCCCCTTTTGTGTATCAAACATTACTGGCGTCGCAATAAATACGGAAGAATAGGTTCCTACTAAAACTCCAACGATAAGGGCAAACATGAAACCACGAATGGATTCTCCCCCAAAGATGAAGATAGCCAGTAAAACAATCAAGGTTGTTAAGGAAGTATTCAATGTTCGACTCAATGTACTATTCAAAGCAGAATCAACCGTAGTTCCCAAATTCCATTTGGGGTGGTCGTTCGTGTATTCACGAATACGGTCAAAAACTACCACTGTATCGTTAAGTGAATAACCAATCACAGTCAAAATAGCTGCAATGAACGCTTGGTTGATTTCCATATTGAAGGGCATAAACTGATAGGTTAATGAAAAAACACCTAAAACAATTATAACATCGTGGAAGACAGCCGCTACAGCCCCTAGAGAAAATTGCCATTTTCGGAAACGTAATAAGATGTAGAGGAATACAACAATGAGTGAACCAATCACAGCCAAATAGGAGTTGTTCTTAATGTCATCGGCAATTGTAGGTCCAACTTTAATGGATGACATAATACCGATAGATTTTTCATCAGAACCACTAATAAAGGCATCATATGTGATCCCGTCGGGTAAATAACCGCCTAGGGATTCAAAAAGTTTTTCTTGTATTTCATTATCTACGGCCAAGCCCTCAACATCTACTTTATATTTTGTAGTAATTTTTAACTGATTGGCTTCTCCAAAGGTCTTAACTTCTGCACTACCAAAGGCATCGGTTAAAACAGCTTCGATTTCCGAAGGACTCACAGGATTTTCAAAACGGACTGTATACGAGCGGCCCCCTACAAAATCAACTCCTTGATTGAGGCCGATAGTAAACAAAGAGCCCAAGCTGATTACCAGTAGTGTGGCTGAAATGACGTAAGCAATCTTACGTTTTCCCAAAAACACCCAACTAATGTTGGCAAGTAATCCATTTGTCGCAGCAGTTGCGAAAGATACTTTTTTACCTTTCTCGTTACGATCGTCGACAAATATTCGGGTAATGAAAATAGCAGTGAATAAAGAGGTAGCAATACCTATCAATAAAGTGGTGGCAAAACCTTTTATAGGACCGGTACCAAAAACAAAGAGTATTAAGGCTGTTAGGCCGGTCGTAATATTGGCATCCAAAATGGAGGACAAGGCACTATTAAAACCATCCGCAACAGCTTTACGGATCCCTTTCCCTCTTCGAAGTTCCTCTCGTACACGTTCAAAAATAAGAACATTGGCATCAACGGAAATACCAATTGTCAGAACAATTCCCGCTATACCAGGAAGGGTCAAAACAGCTCCTAAACCAGCCAAGACACCAAAAATTAATAAGATATTAAAAGTTAAAGCAATATCCGCAAAGATTCCTGCAGATCCGTAGTAAAACACCATCCAGACCAACACCAAAACAAGTGCTATCAAAAAAGAATAAATACCACTTTCAATCGCTTCTTGCCCTAAAGAGGGACCGACAATTTCGGATTGTATAATGTCTGCAGAAGCAGGTAATTTACCCGCACGCAGTACATTGGCCAAATCAATTGCTTCATTAAGACTAAAATCCCCTGTGATTTCAGAACGTCCTCCTGATATAGCACCACCGGGTACGCCAGGTGCAGAGTAGACAACATCGTCTAGCACAATGGCTATGTTAGTTGCTTCTTTGAAAGCCTTCCCCGTTAAATTTTCCCATATACGCGCCCCAGTAGCATTCATTTGCATTGAAACAGCGGGTTTTCCAACAGCATCATAGGTTTGCATGGCATCTACTACAACACCTCCACTAAGAGGCGGTTCTCCATTTCGATTGGAACGTAAAGCATACAACTCCGTTACTTCCCCATTCGCCGAAGCTTTGCCCCAGGCAAACTTTACATAACGAAATGCTGGGGGTAATAATTTTCTTACCTCAGGTTGATCCAAATACGCTGCGATGCGTTCCTGATCTTTTTTTGCGAATTGAGCCAATACGGGACCCCCTTGAAAGCCATATCCTACGATGCGGTCTAGAATGGGATTGGGCAGGGCCAAATCCGTTGAATCTTGGGCAACTACATCTGCCAACAAATCATCAATAGCGTCTTCTTGTTTGTCTTCCTTGGGTTGTTCTTTTTTTAATTCTTCTTTGAGCAATTCATTGGCCTGTGACAAAAAACCGATTAATTGATCGTTTTTGAAAGTTTCCCAAAATTCCAATTGTGCAGTGCTTTGAAGAAGATTTTGAACACGCTCAACATCTTTGGCTCCCGGTAATTCAACTAAGATTCGACCTGATGTACCCAAACGTTGAATATTGGGCTGGGTAACTCCAAATTTGTCAATTCGTTTTCGTAGTACCTCAAAGGCTGAGATGATGGATTCATCAACCTTACGACGAATGACCGGTTTCACCTGATCGTCTGTCATATCAAAGTTTATCTCATCACTGAGAGTGCGGTTGGCAAAAAGATTGGTTTCTGCCAATTTATCACTTTCTCCTTTTACTTCTTCAAAGGCTGTGAAGAAGGATTCGACGTATGGCTCATCAGTACTTTTTTGAAGCTGATCGGCTCGATCCAATGCCTGATTGAAAACAGGATTTTTAGAATTCTCCGCTAAGCCCTTTAGGATATCGCGGACCGATATCTGAAGAATCACATTGATACCTCCTTTCAAATCAAGTCCTTTGTTCAGTTCTTTCCCTTTGGCATCGTTGTAGGACGTAAAGCCATAGAGCGGGAGATTCCCGATTGAGTCTAAATAATTGACCGCTGCTCTGTCGCGAAGGGTCAAATATTCGTCTGAATCGTTAGAAATAGTTTGAATGGCAAACTGGTTGGCTTTTTCTTCTTGCTGACTGGCAATAAATGTGAAAGAAAGCTGATACAAACTTACCAGTCCAAAAAGTATTCCAAATACTCGTATGAGTGAATTATTCTGCATTATACGTAAATTAAAGCCTTAATAAAGCGAGCAAATATAAGTTTTACCCAATGATTTAACAAAAACAAAATCGATATTACCTCCTATGCTATGAGAGGATATCGGTAAGGGCTTCATTCATTGTCCGAACGGCTGAAGCACTTTTCGAAAACTGTTCTTTTTCAGTAGCATTCAATTGAACATCTACAATGGAAAGGATCCCTTCTTTTCCAATGATGCAGGGTACCCCAATGCAAATATCGGATGCGTCATATTCCCCTTCTAATAAGACCGAACAGGGGATCATGCGTTTTTGATCATGTAAAATGCTGGCTACAAGATAGGAAACGGAGGCACCTGGAGCGTACCATGCGGAAGTTCCGAGGAGTTTTGTTAACGTTGCACCACCTACCATTGTGTCAGCAGCTACTTTATCCAACTCCTGAGCGTTTAGAAACTGACTGACTGGAGTACCATTATAGCTGGCTAGACGTGTTAATGGAATCATGGTCGTATCACCATGACCCCCAATGACCATTCCTTGAATGTCGTTTGCAGGCTTGTCCAGTGCCAATGACAAATACGTTTTGAAACGAGAGCTGTCCAATGCTCCCCCCATTCCAATCACCCTGTTTTTAGGTAAACCGGTTGCTTTTAGTGCCAAATAAGTCATTGTGTCCATGGGATTGGAAACAACTACCAGGATGGCTTCGGGAGAATGTTCCAAAAGATTGGTAGCTACGGTTTGAACGATACCCGCATTAATCCCTATTAATTCCTCACGAGTCATTCCTGGTTTGCGGGGTACACCCGAGGTGATGACTACAACATCACTATTTGCTGTGGCGGCATACGCATTCGTCACACCGACCAATTTGGTATTAAAACCCAAAGTGGTCGCCGTTTGGTACAAATCCAGCGCTTTCCCTTCGGCAAATCCCTCTTTGATATCGAGTAAAACAACTTCACTTGCAATTCCTTTTATTGCAATGTATTCCGCACAAGAGGCACCAACATTTCCTGCACCAACAATTGTTACTTTCATAATTTTAAGTTTAAGGGCTCTTTCAAATCAGCCTAAAAAATATTAAAGAATTTTTATCAGCCATCCGAAGTCACCGGTTCTATTTGGTTATTTGATAGTTTTTGCAAAGGTAGCAAAAGGGTTATGAATTTTAGTTAGTGAAGCAAGAGTTAGGCATCAATGTTGGCGTAGATAGCATTTTTTTCAATGAATTCACGTCTTGGAGGTACTTCATCTCCCATCAACATTGAAAAAATACGATCGGCTTCCCCTCCATTGTCTATAGTCACACGCCGCAAGGTACGCGTATCGGGATTCATTGTAGTTTCCCAAAGCTGTTCTGCATTCATTTCACCCAATCCCTTGTATCGCTGGACACTAGAACCACTCCCAAATTCTTGGAGTAATCGGTCCCGCTGGTCGTCATTCCAGGCATAATTTTTCTTGGCTCCTTTTTTCACTAAGTACAGCGGTGGCGTAGCAATATATACATAACCTGATTCAATCAGTTCTTTCATATAACGGAAGAGGAAGGTTAAAATCAGTGTTGAAATGTGACTGCCGTCCACATCAGCATCACACATAATGACAATTTTGTGGTAGCGCAGTTTTTCTAGGTTCAGTGCTTTACTATCTTCTTCCGTGCCAATAGTAACTCCCAATGCCGTGTAAATATTACGAATCTCTTCATTTTCAAATACTTTGTGCTGCATGGCTTTTTCCACATTGAGGATTTTCCCACGGAGGGGTAAAATAGCCTGAAAATTCCGATCCCGTCCTTGTTTGGCTGTTCCTCCAGCGGAGTCCCCCTCCACCAAAAAGACTTCACAAGCCATGGGGTCTTGTTCAGAACAATCAGATAATTTACCAGGCAGTCCACCGCCGCTCATGACAGTCTTACGCTGAACCATTTCACGCGCTTTACGAGCTGCATGTCGGGCTTGTGCTGCTAATATGACCTTTTGTACGATTGTTTTCGCATCGTTTGGATTTTCTTCTAAGTAATTCTCCAGCATTTCAGAAACAGCCTGAGAGACAGCTGAAGTAACCTCACGATTACCCAATTTCGTTTTTGTCTGTCCTTCGAATTGAGGCTCTGATACCTTTACAGAAACAATTGCTGTCAAGCCTTCCCGAAAGTCATCGCCAGAGATATCAAATTTCAGTTTGTCTAGTAGTCCTGAACTATCCGCATATTTTTTAAGTGTGGTTGTCAAGCCACGGCGGAATCCCGATAAATGTGTACCTCCTTCATGGGTATTAATATTGTTGACATAGGAGTGTAAATTTTCAGAGAAAGAGGTATTGTAAACCATTGCAACTTCTACTGGAATACCATTTTTCTCCCCTTCCATACTGATAACTTCGGCAATAATAGATTCTCGAGTTTCATCCAAAAAACCTATGAATTCTTTGAGTCCTTCCCGTGAAAAGAAGGTGTCTTGTACGTCGTTACCCTCGGCATCTTTGTGTCTTTTGTCTGTGATGGTGATGGTGATTCCCTTGTTGAGATAGGCCAATTCGCGCATTCGAAGTGCAAGCGTCTCATAATTATATTCCAAGGTTTGTTGGAAGATCTGTGGATCGGGTTTAAAAGTAACTACAGTACCTGTCTGATTCGAGTTACCGACTGTAGCTACCGGCGCCAAAGACTTGCCCCGTTCGTATGATTGTTCCCAAATTTTACCCTCTCTAAATACACGAGCCGTTAAGGATTCGGAAAGCGCGTTGACACAAGACACACCCACTCCATGCAGTCCCCCGGATACCTTGTAGGAATCTTTATCAAATTTTCCTCCCGCCCCAATTTTAGTCATCACTACTTCAAGAGCCGAAATTCCTTCTTTTTTATGAATCCCCACTGGGATACCACGTCCATTATCTTCGGTAGTGATAGAATTGTCTTCATTGATCGTGACACTGATTGTATCACAGTGTCCCGCCAGTGCTTCATCAATGGAGTTATCTACGACTTCATACACCAAGTGATGCAATCCCCTTGTACCGACATCTCCAATGTACATAGAGGGGCGCATACGCACATGTTCCATTCCTTCGAGGGCCTGAATGCTGTCCGCAGAATATTGGGGCTTTTGGTTTTCTTCGCTCATGTAATTTAAAATAAATGTTCAAATTTGATTGCCTCTCAAAGATACGAAAAAGCCACCCCTTGTATGGGTGGCTACCCCTTTGCATCAAAGGGATTTATTAACATTCTGCCGTTGAAAAGCTAGTGTTTTTTTAGCCTATTTGTAGGCATCTTCATGAACTTTGGCAACCGCTCTTCCACTGGGATCATTTTGATTTTTAAATGCTTCATCCCATTCCAGTGCAACAGGGGTGCTACAGGCAACGGAAGGCACAGAAGGAACGCTCAATGCAGCAGCGTCACTGGAAAAGTGTCCCTCAAAAATACTGCGATAATAAAACTCCTCTTTATTTTGTGGGGTTTGAACTGGAAAACGATACTGTGCATTTTCCATTTGCTCATCAGTTATTTTTTCTTCTACCAATGCTTTAAGAGTATCGATCCACGAGTAGCCCACCCCGTCTGAAAATTGTTCTTTTTGACGCCAGGCAATGCTTTCAGGCAAATACGATTCAAATGCCTTTCGCACCACCCATTTTTCCATACGTTCTTCCGTAATCATTTTATCTTCTGGGTTGAGTCGCATGGCTACATCAATAAACTCTTTGTCAAGAAAGGGAACCCTTCCTTCAATTCCCCATGCGGCTAATGATTTATTGGCCCGCAAACAATCATACTGGTGCAATTTTTCCAATTTGCGTACGGTCTCTTCATGAAAATCTCGCGCAGTGGGTGCTTTGTGAAAATATAAATATCCTCCAAATAGTTCGTCTGCACCCTCGCCACTCAGCACCATTTTGATCCCCAATGATTTGATTGCCCGTGCCATCAAAAACATGGGTGTGGAAGCGCGAATGGTTGTAATATCATACGTTTCGAGGTGATAAATAACATCTTTAATAGCATCCAAACCTTCCTGTATCGTGAATTTGATTTCATGGTGAACCGTACCTATATGGTCTGCCACTTTTTTTGCTGCTTCCAAATCTGGTGATCCTTCTAACCCAACAGAAAATGAATGCAATTGAGGCCACCATGCAGCTTGCGTATTGCCAGTTTCTATTCGCTTTGCGGCGAATTTTTTTGCCAGGGCAGAAGTAATCGATGAATCTAGCCCTCCAGACAATAAGACACCATAGGGTACGTCACTCATCAACTGCCGCTGTACGGCATCAGAAAGCGCATCGTGTAATTCTTCTATAGAAGTCGTATTGCTTTTTACGGTTTCATAGGAAGTCCAATCTCTTTGATACCAACGAACAGGTTTGTCGGAACCGCTTTCGAGATAATGGCCGGGGGGGAAAAGCTCTATTTTAGTACATATTCCTTCAAGTGATTTTAACTCAGATGCCACGTAAAAGGTCCCGTCAACATCCCATCCCATGTACAATGGGATGATACCCATATGATCGCGTGCAATGAAATAACTATCTTTTTCTGTATCGTAAATTGCAAAAGCAAAGATACCATTCAAATCATCAACAAAATCTTTGCCTTTCTTTTCATAGAGGGCAAGCAGTACTTCACAATCGGATTGGGTACTAAAGGAATAATTTCCTTCAAATTGTTTTCGTAGCTCTCGATGGTTGTAAATCTCACCATTGGCAGCTAAAACAATTGTTTTACTGGGGTTGAATAAGGGTTGTTTCCCAGAGGTAGGGTCTACGATAGCCAGACGTTCGTGTGCTAAAATAGCATTTGGGTGATCGGATATACCGCTCCAATCGGGTCCTCTGTGCCGAACCCGTTTCGACATTTGCAACATTTGAGGTCGCAACTGAGCAACATCTTTTTTTAAATCAAAGGCACAAACTATACCACACATGATATATTAATTTTTTGTCAAAATTATAATTTTAATGTAAACTATAAATATATAATGTATAAATAGTTTATTTTTTAAATATTAAACTGATTAAAAATATAATTATTCAAAAAAAAAGTGACCCAAGGCCACTTTACATTGATTTATAAAAGGAGTTTTTATTCTTTGTAACGCTTAGAATAAACAATATTTCCGTTTAGTATCGTTGCTATAACGCGCGTATTGTGCAATAAGCGGGTATTGACTTCCATGATATCCCGGTCAAGAATTAAAAAATCTGCATTTTTACCCACTTCTATACTCCCCTTGACTTTATCTTCAAAATTTGCAAATGCAGCCCAACGAGTCATCCCCTGTAGGGCACTGTATCGAGAAATTTTATTGTCCATTTGATAGCCTTCTTTTGGATAGCCTTTTAAGTCTTTTCGAGCAACGGCTGCATAAAAAGTGTGAAAAGGATTCGCCGTTTCAACGGGAAAATCTGTCCCAAGCGTAAGCAAGCCGGCATTGTCCAATAATTTTCTGAAGGCGTATGCATTGGCTTCACGCTTCTCCCCAAGTCGATCTTTTGCCCAATACATGTCACTGGTGGCATGCAAAGGTTGAACCGAAGGAATAATTTTCTTACTAAACATTTCAAAATCTTTTTCATCGACAACTTGCGCGTGCTCTATGCGCCAACGCGGGTCGCGAAGAAATCGTACTTCGTTTATATACGCCTGAATAACGGCTTGGTTCGCTGCATCTCCAATAGCGTGCGTATTCATCTGAAAGGGTGTTTTGGCGATTCGTGCAGCTAAGGCTTTAAGGGAATCCAGATCTGTAATAAATTTTCCACGATGACCTGGGGCATCGGAATAGGGTTTAATCAGGGCGGCACCTCGGGAACCCAAAGCCCCGTCGGCATACACTTTTATGGAACGAACATTTAAAAAATCTGTTGAATATATTCCTTTGTTGAGGTAGTAGTCTAGATCTTCTGGCTGGTTGCCAACCATGGCATAAACGCGCATCTTGAGAGCATCGATTCGCTGAAGACTATCAATTAATTGAATATCTTCTCTGCTGGCACCTGCTTCTGTAACCGTGGTAAGTCCAAATTTGAAACAAACCTCCTGAGCAGCCAAAAGCGCATCCGCTTTTTGTTCCGTTGTATAATCCGGTAATGCATCAAAAACCCGTTGCATAGGAGTATCGATTAAAACACCAGTGGGTTTTCCATTTTCCAAGACCACAGTTCCCCCTTCCATTTCAGTACTGGCAGTTATTCCAGCAAGATCCAATGCTTTTTGATTAACTAATAAGGCATGACCGTCAATCCGTTTTAAAACGACGGGGGTATCGGGGTACTGTTCATCCAATTTTCTTTTGGTAGGGTATTGTTGGTCTTCCCAATCATTTTGGTCCCATCCTCTCCCATAAATTACTTGAAGATTTTTTCCATCTGCATAGTCTTTTACCCGTTCCAGTACTTCTTCGAAACTTTTCGTGCCCTCCAATGGGGCTTGTTGCAAACTGAGCCCAAGTTGTAAAAAATGGCTATGACCGTCAATCAATCCAGGAATAACGGCTAAACCTTGAGCATCAACAACACTTTTGGCATTGTATTTTTCAAGTATATTATTGTCTCCAACTTCAATGAATTTACCGTCCTTAACAGCGAAAGCAGCTACTTTGTCTAAATCTTTATTGACTGTGTAGACGGTTGCGTTATGTACAACCAAATCTGCTTTTGGCTGACAGGAGGCAAGTACAATCAAACTACCAAATAAGACAAGCTTTCGAAGTATCATAGCGTACATGGAATTTAAAGCGCGAATTTATTGAAAATTAAAAGAAAATGAAACGAACCCTTCATAAAAGTCATCAGTTGTTACTACCTACAAGTTTAAATTTAGTTTATAACGTGCACCTACTAACACGAGATTTTGATTGAGAGGTATGTAGGCCCATTGACTGGGTTGTGAACCAAAAACTGATCGGTATCGAGCAAAAACGTACCACTGCTCAAAAAGACGGTACGATATTTCAGTCTTGAGATAGGAGACAGGAGAAAGGATTTCTTCTACAGGCTGGTTGAATTCAGGGTCTTGTTGTAATAAAACAGGTCGGTATGCACTGGAACGATTACCCAAAAAGTGGGCTGATACATACCACTTTAAATTGGGTGACAAGTGAATGGAACCAATCAGTTCTGCTTCTAAATCGGGAAGATTCCATGGTTGTGCTTCACGATCCATAGTGTAGGTGTTTTGCTGAAGATTGATTTGTACTTCACTTTCATTTTTGGTCTTGTAACGCAATCCTGCTATTACACCATATCTAGTAACTGTATCATAAACCCAACCAAAAGCATTGGCCAAACGATAACCATTTTCAGTGACTTCAGGATCAAAGGCATAGCGTTGGAAAAGAGTAGCATTATCAGCATAACTATATTGGCCTGCTAGTTTGAACTCAACACCCGATTTGAAAAGAGTTGTAAAACCTAGTTCTCCGCTATATTTTTCATCTGTTGGACGCAATTCAATGGCCGGTGCAACAAAAGGGTTCTGTTCGAATGCACTTTGGTATGAATTTAAACGGAGATTTCCTGACACTTTAATGTACGGTTGCATTTTTTTATTGGGATTGCTATACGCCATATAAATCTCTGGATATACATAAAGAGAGGGCACTCCCTCTACCCCTGTCTCAAGAAGATACTGGGCACTTGCTCCGAATTTGTATTTGAATTTTTTTCTAACATCTGCCAATTGAATTTTAACAGCTGCTTTGCTTTGGGGAAATTGTTGTTTTTCACGCAGAAAATAGGCCTGTTGGAATTCCGTTTGAAGAAAATAAAATTCTGGCTGGATATCCAGAAAAGCATTGAATAACGAAATCCTAAAATTGGCCTTCACGGTTGCGGCTTGTTCGGTACTCCCAAAAAGATCACCACTGTAGCGGACATCGGCATGGATTCGTTCCAGCCAGTTATCGTACCATTGCCAGTGGCTTTTTGCAGTTACACTAAAAAACTGTTGCTGAAAATCTAATAAATCGTTGCGTAAAGGATCGTTTACCGTAGCGTCGTCTGGGTAAAGGCCATAATAATGGGAACCTATGGCATGGTATCCTAGTTGGTTGAATGCCGAAAATTGAGAGGTGTTGAATGTATGCGTTGTAGCAACATCCGTTGAAGAACGCCTACTGGGTATCAAAACATCCGGCACATTGCCCTCTTGGTCAACAAACAGATCCAGTCCCAGGGCTTGTTGGCTGTCCAAGGGTGCTCGGGCAGCAGCATCAATTAGGATTTGACCCAAATTCCCAAAACCCAAACTAACCTGGCTATTGGTACTGGGTGCTTTGGTCGTTCGCTGTAGCTTTAATGGTGTCGCCTTATTGGGAACAAAAGTAGAGACCACCGCAATATCTTTGGCTTGGAATGTAAGGACTTTTGGGGGAGGAAGCAGAGCTTCGATATTAATCGATTCAGTATTGATCTTAAACGCATCTGAAAGGCTGGGCGTGTAGGATTTGGTAACCGTAACCTGTTGGGTACCCAAATAGTCTTCTTCTTGCTCTTGTCCCCAAAGGCTTGATCCCAGCAGAACAGATGAAAGGAGCAGAAAATGATAGGAATTCTTAATTTTTCTCATCCGACTTTACACTTTCATTTTTTTCAGCTTCCTTTTGCTCTATTTGTTTTTTTAACAGCTGGGCTTGATTGACAATGTCTGGATATTTTTTGAAGTTTTCGATCAAAGACTCCAGTATGAATAACGCCTGGAAGGCATCGTCCAAACGTTCAAAATTGCGTGCCATTAAATACAAACTTTTTGCACTCCAATCGCCAGCACTACTGTATTGTTTGGCAATCTGGGCAATGGTTGTATTGGATTTTTCATATGCTTTGTCTCGGTGCTGCAAATAGGCTTTAAAATACAGGGCCTCTGCAGCCAAGCCATCTTTGGGTGCTTTTTCTAAAGCTGTGAAGGCTTTTTGCGCCCGTAGCGTGTCTTTTTGTGCTAAGGAAGCATGGGCTAGAATAGCGTAAGCATCCCATTTCACTTGGGTCGAAACGTTCGTCATTGAAAGCACTCTTTCACTTTGTTTGATGGCTTGCGTAAAATCATTCGTATCAAAATAAGCTTTCATCAAATTAAAAGCTGCATAACGTTTGTTTTCATCAAAATTGGCAATGCTATCCAATTGTTTCCAAACTGGAATCGCCTCCCTTTTGCGTTCTGCATTGACCAATGCCATAGCCGATCGTACAAGGGCTTTTTCAGTATACTCGTTGTTTGAGTCAATCACTTTTTGATAGGCATCGATGGCTTCTACCCATTGCTCTCCTTCAAAATATATTTCCCCCAAATAAAAATTTGCTGAGAGGCTGTTGGCGCCACTTGGATGGTCTTTTACATAATCGCTCAGAAGTTTTTTGGCTTGTTTTTTCTTATTATCCAAGAATTTTTTTTCTGCGGCGTCAAAAGCTGTTTGTTCTAATTCACTACTATTAAATCGCTGTATCCGATTGTCTTTGAGCCAACGTGAAAAATTAGCAACGCTACCCGACTCAACTGCTAT
This sequence comes from Flavobacteriaceae bacterium, assembly GCA_049890035.1. GTDB lineage: Bacteria > Bacteroidota > Bacteroidia > Flavobacteriales > Flavobacteriaceae > UBA11891. Next base: position 39,635 of record JBMHCG010000023.1, read on the forward strand.
TTCTCGAAGCGTATTCAAGCCTTGTTGAGCAACAGCCGACTTTGGATACAACAGCACCAGTTGCCGCATCAGTGCCGAGGATTCGGATAGCTTCTCTTGGTTGTATAAAATCAAGCCTTTATTGAGAAGTGCCCGAGGTGTGTAGGGGCTTTTCGGATAGGTTTGTAACAATTTGTCATAATTGGTAATGGCTTCTATGGTCTTACCGGTCCCTGCCTGGACACTGGCCAAAGCAAAAAGCGCGTCATCAACCAATTTGTGTCGGGTTTTGGAAGCGATTAACTTTTCAAGGTTTTCGATCTTTTGCGGATTCCGCCCCACAAAGCCATAGGATATCGCTTTTTGATACAAGGCATAACTCCCTTTTGCCGGGTTGTTCTTGATGGCCTTGTTATAGTTTTCCATGGCGGGCCAATACCGTTTGTTGGCAAAGTATGCATCACCCAAGCGCAGATAAAGATCCCGACGGGCATCACGGGCCAATTCTTTGATTTGCTTGATTTGTTTTTCAAAAACTTCAATGGCTTCAGGATAATTTTTCAGTTTGAAAAAAGCATACCCCTGATTGTAATAAAAGGATTTCCACTCCTCTGCCTGAGTAGCAAAATTTGATTTTTCAAAATCTTCGTACAGCATCAAGGCTTGTTCAAAGTCATTGTACTGATAATGGGCCTGGGCATTCCAAAACAGTGCACGCGTTTGCAACAAGCGATCATCGTTTTTCGAAGTGGCTTCTTTGAAATAGGATGTAGCCTCTCGATAGCTTCCCTGCTGAAAGGATTTTATTCCTTGCAAAAACAAAACTTTTTGCAATGTAGCACTATCCTTGAACACGCCGCCTTCATTCAACATTTCAATGGCTGCTTTGTAGTTCCCTAAAGTGGTGTACGAATCGATCAACAAACCCGCTATCAACTCCTGTTGGGGGTGATCCGGATAGTTGTCTTTAAACCGATTTAATACTTCTTGTGGCGTTTCATAGGGATTGCCCAATTGGTAACTCAGCTTGGCATATTGAAACAAGGCATCCTCGTTTACTTGGGGATCAAAAGTCATACTGGAAGCCGACCGAAATGCATTTCGAGCAGCAGTAGGTTGGTTAATCTTCAGATAACAATGCCCAAGAAAATAGTAGGCATTTTGTGCCAGGGCATCCTTTTTACCGACGATCTTATTGAATTGAGCAACGGCAGCATCGTATTGTTCCAGATGATAATGGGTATAGCCCAGCTGATAGTAGTCTACATTGGACCATTTGTTATTTTTTCCTTCATATTGAAGTAAAAAGGGGAGTGCTTTTTTATATTCCTTCAGGTTGAAATAGCTTTCCCCCACAATCTTTGACAGCTCAGATTGATTGTCCGAAGTTTTGGCTAGCTCAGCTTCCCCCAATGCGATGGCTTGTTCAAAGCGACCCAGCTTAAAATTCATGTCTACTTTGAAATAGCCTAAGTCGTTTTGCTGTTTGGGATTGGATACTTTTCCAAACGACTGACTGGCCCCGTCATAGTCTTCCAACTGATACGCGATATGCCCCAAATAATAGTGTGCGTCTGATTCGTACTCCGGATTGTTTTTAACCTTCTCTAAAAGAGTTTGTGCCGATTTGTAGCGTTTCGTCAAAAATTCGGTGTATCCTTTTTTGAAGTAATATTTGGGCAACATCGGCTTGGCAACATCGCTTTCTTTTACTTTTCGAAACCACTTCAAAGAATAGCTGTATTTGCCATTGTCAAAATAATAATTAGCCAAATCGAAGGGGATACTGACACCGTACCAACTCGTGGGAAAATCCAATAAAAAAGTTTTGAGTTTTTTTTCTGTACCAGGGGTATTCAAGCGAAGCGAGGCTGATAAAGTCTTGTAGGATTTTTCCTCCATCGATGATGGTGTATGACTTTTTTGGCTCAATTCCCATGCATTCCATGCGTTGGCATAAGCTGCTTGTTGATAAAATATTTGGGCACGATCATAGGTATCAAAAGGATAAACAAAGGATTGTCCCCGAAGTGAAACCGATCCAAAAACAAAGAGCCAAACAAGAGCTTTTTTCATCCTTTCAAAAATACGCATCTTCAAAGGCAAATGCCTATCGTTTCATTTACTCGCATTTGAATTTATTCACAATGTTATCACCACTCCGAGAAACCCCTTATTTTTATACCATGCAATCAGCCATTTTATCCCTTTCGCAAGCTACCATCGCCCAAGGCGAACGAACTGTACTAGACCATGTCAATATAGAAGTAGGTGCGGGTGAGTTTGTTTTTTTAATTGGTAAAACCGGAAGTGGAAAAAGCAGTCTTATCAAGACTTTGTACGGGGATTTAGCACTACAAAATGGGCAAGGCCAAATCGTTGGTTACAATATTGCCCGCTTAAAAGACAAAGAAATTCCTCACTTAAGACGAAAACTGGGAGTCGTTTTTCAAGATTTCAAACTCCTCCCGGATCGGGATATTTTTGACAATCTAAGCTTCGTTCTCAAGGTCACTGGGTGGAAAGACAAAAAGAAAATTCAGTCTCGTATCGACGAAGTTATGACCCAAGTAGGCGTCGATGTGAATTTGCGTAAATATCCCTTTGAACTTTCTGGGGGAGAACAACAACGGATTGCCATTGCCCGTGCCCTTCTTAACGAACCCGAATTGATTATTGCCGATGAACCTACTGGAAACCTGGATCCTGAAACCAGTCGGGAGATCATGACCCTCTTTAAAACCCTCCACGCCAAAGGCATGACCCTGCTGATGGCCACTCATGATTACAACATGATCGTAAAATTCCCGGGACGCATCTTTCGTTGTGACGAGGGTACCGTCTATGAGGTGGTACAAAAGAAAGAAGGTTAATTGTTTTCTTAAAGCTGATCCAGTGGATTGGCAATATTTGCATTCGAAACCTGACAAATATGGGTATAAATTTCGGTTGTTTTAATGGAATTGTGCCCCTGTAATTCTTGTATGTGGCGAATATTCACCCCATTTTCTAATTGATGCGTTGCGTAAGAATGGCGTAATTTATGTGGGGTAACCTCCTTCATGATTAGCGCTTCTCGTGCATATTTTTTTGTCAACTGTTGTATGCTTTTAACGGAATATTGCCCACCATTTTGCCCTTCAAAAAGATAATTTTTGGGTCTAAAGGCCTTATAATAGGCACGCAGGTCAACCAAAAGTGACTTGGGAAGAGGAACCACCCTATCCTTTTTTCCTTTGGCATTACGCACCAAGATTCGCATGGCAGATGAGTCAATATCGACAATTTTAAGCGTTATAACTTCAGAAACAAGTAGGCCTCAGCCATAAAGGATTTTTAGTACGCACAGATGTTTAAGATTTTTACATGTCCCCAATAGTCGCCTTACTTCTTCAGGGGTCAAATATTTGGGTAGGGTCTTTGCTTTTCGCTTGGGATACAGGACCGATAAATCTAATTGTCTGTTGTAGTGTAGTTGATAAAATTTGGTGATGGCAGCTAAAATCTGTCTTTGATAGGGCGGACTCATATTTTCTTTTTGCTGGAGGGAGGAAAGGTAGCGGGTGATTTTTGGAACACTAAGCAATTCTAAATCCTGATGCATAAAATGCAACAAAAACTTGGCTAAAGCATTTTTATAGGTTTTTATACTGGCTGGCGCATAGCGCTGTAAACGCAATTTCGCATCGAATTCAGCCAGAATGTTTTGGATATTGGGGCACATCACATTCGCTTTTTAGAAATTGATATTTCCTTAAGATATACACTATTTTATTGATTTACGTGACTTTATATGATCTCGTGAAAAATAAATATACGCTATAGATAAAAGGTGAATAAACGCAATACGTATATTCAGAGGTTGTACATAATATAGACAGAGAATGGAACAACTAATAAAAATTGGATTGCCGATATACTTTGTATTGTTCTTCGGAATTGCATTTGTACTGAAAAGTCTAATCGTTGCCGAAAAAATTGGGAAAAATCCTTTAGTCTTGCCAAAGGATGATAGCGTTTATGGATTAATTGGGTTTTATTTTAAGTTGACAATGATGGGATTGTTCTGCTACACGATCATCTATTCATTTGTGCCAATCAGTCGTGATTATTTATTACCAATCAGAATATCAGAAATCCAAAGCTTAAAATATGTTGGAATCGGAATTATGATTGTCGCCTTAATTTGGACTATAATAGCTCAAAACCATATGAAAGAATCGTGGCGAATTGGAATTGATGCTGAAATGAAAACAGAACTTATTACAAAAGGCTTATTTGGAATATCAAGAAATCCTATTTTTTTGGGAATGATACTAAGTTTGATTGGATTATTTCTCCTGACACCAAATGCATGGACTTTGCTATTCATGATTTTGGGATATGTTTTAATTCAGATACAAATCAGACTCGAAGAAGATTTTTTAATTGAACAACACGGAAGCAACTACTTAGATTACAAAAAAAAAGTTAGACGATTAATATAAAGTACTATCCACAACAAGGTATATGAAATCATAGCCGCCTTTGGCAGGCTACGCTTCATATACTCACCGTAGCTGCAATATATCATAACCTTTAACGACGGATGAATACTATTGAAATCAGATTAGCGAAAAAAGAAGATGCACAATTTATTGCTCTACTAGGGAGAATAACATTTACGGAAACATTTGGACATTTCTTTAGAGATCAAAAAGATTTGATCGATTACTACAATTTGACATTTTCAGTTCACAAAATTGAAGATGGAATTAAGAAACCAAACAACATTTTCTGGATAGCTTTTGTAAACCGATTGCCTGTAGGATATGCAAAACTTAAACTATATTCCAATTCA
>JBMHCG010000024.1:0-9236 GCA_049890035.1 Flavobacteriaceae bacterium
TTTCTTTTTTTGGATTTGTTTTCGGTGCGGGGCTGTTTGTTCATTGTAGGTCTTTTTTAGGTAGGCCCCCGCAGTATACCAGTGGGCACGAAAATCGCCACTTGTATTTGTTTGCTGCAGCTGGGCGAACCCTAATGTGGGTTGCATCGCAGACACCATACCCATTAAAAATGATTTCATAGGGGTAAATTTGGATATATAAAAATAAAAAAAACACCCATTTCACAAAGAATCGTCTCTGTGATGCACCTTAGGCTAGACGGGTTCAAATGAAAATGGCAGTGGCATAGAAAGATTGTTTCTGAAAATTTTGTCAAAAAGATGGATGTAGGAAACAATCATTCTCCAAACAGCACCCTTTCATTGTTTGTGCATGTACCCCAAAAAAAAACCTGCGAGAAGCAGGCTTTTAAATAAGTGTTTTGGAACACTACTGGCGCCGAAAGGGTCTTCTTTCTTTTCTTTTTCTAGCTTTTTTTCCCATCATGTCTCTCAATTGGTTGAACTGGTCGGGGCTCAATATCGCCTCCATCTTGCGTTGCAGGGCAATCTGTGCGTCCAGGCGTTCGGCATGGATGGCTATTCGTTCGTCTTTTGAAAGCGAACGGGGATCCTCTGGTCGATCGGGTCGCTGGTTTTTGTGCGCTTCCAAGAGCTGCGCTACTTGTTGCGCCTGCGTGTCTGATAGATTCAATGCCAATGTCAAACGTTTGGTTTGAATCAAAGCATTGTCCATTTCTCTATCCTTTTTTTCAGCTTGTGGGGGTTGTGCAAAGAGCGATCCAACGCCCAACAAAAGACAGCTCAATATAAATTGTTTCATAGTATAATTTTTTGTGTTAACTATTTCTTTGACCAGCATGAGAGATAAAGGTTTAGGCCTTAACAAAAATTTAGGAAAAGTGGTTTATTAGGGCTTCTTCATTGCCTATTCCTTTGAATCATTGGAGCCCAATGGGCATAGATATGGTTGAAACGACTTTTGGCGTGTCGTCACTTCAACCCCCGCTTTGTGTTGCCAGGGCGTTACCAATTAGATCAACGCTACCCAAAGTCCATCCTCTTGTTTTTGAACTTGGGCTATTTTTTTGCTGGTCAAGCCTTTCATGGCTTTGTCCCATTTTTTATTACTGAGTTCAGCTGTTGCTTTAAGGGTCGGTAGTAGTACCGGATTTTCCTTTTTTAATAATTCTAGAACCTGACTTTCTTCATCTGTGAGTACTACTTTTTTCTGCTCGGGTTTCATTTGAGGGAAAAACAACACTTCTTGTATAGAACTATTGTTCGTCAGGAGCATGCACAGGCGGTCGATCCCGATACCAATCCCTGAAGTAGGCGGCATTCCATACTCCAGAGCGCGAAGAAAATCTTGATCGATAAACATGGCTTCATCGTCTCCTTTTTCTGACAAGGCCAGTTGGGATTCAAAGCGTGCTCTTTGGTCGATGGGATCGTTTAATTCCGAATAGGCATTGGCCAATTCTTTGCCATTGACCATCAGTTCGAAGCGTTCTGTTAATTTTGGGTTGTTGCGATGTTCTTTGGTTAGGGGACTCATCGACTTGGGATAGTCTGTAATGAACGTGGGTTGGATGTAGTGGTGTTCACATTTTTCTCCAAAAATCTCATCAATCAGCTTGCCCTCTCCCATGGTTTCATCGACTTCAATGCCAAGGTTTTGGGCAGTTTCACGCAGTTGGTTTTCGTCCATTTCCGAAACATCGATACCGGTATGGGTGTGAATGGCTTCTAATATAGGGACTCTTGGATAGGGGGCTTTAAAGCTGATTTGATTTTCACCGACAGTGACGGTTGCACTGCCAGTTGCCCCTACAGCAACTTTTTCTAACAGCGCTTCAGTTGTTTCCATCATCCAGAAATAGTCTTTATAGGCCACATACAGTTCCATAACCGTAAATTCGGGATTGTGGGTTCTGTCCATGCCTTCGTTTCTGAAGTCCTTGGCAAATTCATAGACCCCGTCAAACCCACCTACGATCAAGCGTTTGAGATACAATTCATTGGCGATACGCAAGTAGAGGGGTATATTCAAAGCATTGTGATGGGTTACAAAAGGGCGTGCGGCTGCCCCCCCGGGAATAGGCTGTAGAATGGGGGTTTCTACTTCTAAATACCCCAATTCGTTGAAAAAGCTACGGATGATTTGGGTGATTTTTGTTCGTTTTATAAAGGTGTCTTTTACTCTGGGATTGACGATCAAATCGACATAGCGTTGACGATACCGCATTTCTGGATCGTTGAATTCGTCATATATATTACCTTGTGTGTCGGTTTTTGGTAGTGGAAGCGGGCGCAGGGTTTTATTGAGCACTTCAAAAGAAGTAACCATGACTGTGGGTTCGCCAACCTGGGTGGTAAACAAACGGCCCCGAATGCCTATGATGTCTCCAATATCAAGTAATTTTTTATATACTTCGTTGTACAAAATTTTATCCTCCCCGGGGCAAATTTCATCGCGATTGAAATACACTTGTATTTTGCCTTGACTGTCTTGTAATTCTGCAAAACTGGCTTTTCCCTGGATACGTCGGGACATCAATCGGCCCGCTATGACCACTTCTTTATCTTCTTCAAATTCAGCTTTGATAGCTTGGGAACTGTGGGTAACAGGGAAAAGGGCAGCTGGGTAGGGATTGATTCCCAATTGTTGTAGACCTTCTCTTTTTTCTCTTCTGACAAGTTCCTGCTCTGAAAGTGATTGCATAGCGTAAAATTTTGGCAAAGATAGGCATTGACTGGCAATCGGAATGAAATTTCTATCTTTGAACAAACCTACTTGTATGAGTTTTTGGCGCGTCTTATTGTCCATTTTATTCCCTCCGCTAGCCGTGTATGACCAAGGTTGCGGTTCTATTTTGATAGTTTTAATTCTAACTTTGTGTGGTTGGGTGCCGGGTGTGATTGCGGCCTTGGTGATTTTAAACAACCCACAAAACCGTTGATTTGGAAAAAAATAAAACCGTTCGCGTACAAGATTTAGGGCAGATGCCCTACAAAAGCTGTTGGACGTACCAGGAAGCATTGTTTCAGGGAATTATTGATCAAAAAAGAGCCAACCGCAATACTGAGGTTGAACAACAAACTCAGAATTATTTGCTGTTTGTAGAACATCCGCCAGTATTTACGCTGGGAAAAAGTGGGGATATGGCTCATTTATTGTTGGATGCGGCAAAGCTCGAAAAAGAGGGAATCGAATTTTATAAAAGCAACCGTGGGGGGGATATTACCTATCATGGTCCTGGACAAATCGTTGGCTACCCTATTTTAGATTTAGATCATTTTTTTACTGACATACACCGCTATTTACGAACACTTGAGGAAGTCATGATAGCTGTCTTGGCAGAATATGAAATAAAGGCCACAAGAAGCCCAGGTGAAACCGGCGTTTGGTTGGATGTGGGCACACCCTTTGCTCGTAAAATATGTGCCCTAGGTGTACGGGCAAGCAGATGGGTAACCATGCATGGTTTTGCCTTAAATGTTAACACCCACCTGCCGTACTTTGACTATATTGTTCCTTGTGGGATACAGGGCAAAGGGGTGACTTCACTGGAAAAAGAGTTGGGTCGTCAGGTACCAATAGAGGAGGTACAAGGAATAATTCTACATTATTTTTCGCGTCAGTTTGATGCCACCCTATTGACTGACCCGATAGATTAATAGGCTTTTATCTTCACCGCTAACGACTAACTGTGTATTTTTTTTGTTGTCCAAACTCAAGTCTGCCGGACCTACACCATACACTGGAAATCCAGATACCGGAGTTCCATTGCTGTAGTACAAGAATACTTTTTGACTTTCTTGGTCTGTAGTGGTAATGTAGAGAATGTTGTTCAGGTAGAATATTTTAGGTGGCGTGTAATTCCCATAGGGTAGCGTGACGGGAATGCCCTTGATAGTGAGCGTGTTTTCAGACAATGAAATCAAAGATTTATTGGTTGCGTCAATGGAGTGTCCCGGTTTTAATTCATAAGGACTTTTGATCACATTTCCGCGGGTATCAATTTGAACCAAATTACCATCCATATCAGTGGTTGCAAAAGTATCTAGGTATTGAAATAAGGGTGTGCCACTGAAGTTTAGATTGGAAGACACTCGAATGCGATCGTTCCCGACGCGATTCAAGATGCCTAGTGTTCCGTTGGCCCGTTGCAACAACAAATAATCTTTTTTCTTGATCCGAGCGTGTTTCGGTGGATGCATCAGGGGAGATTGCAATTGGGCACGTTTAAATCCTTGAACTCGTTTTCCCTCTTTATCATATAGCAACAACTTTTTATCTTGTGCTATAACAAAACGATACTTTTTGTTGTTGTCGTAATCAAATACAGCGAGAGGGAGCGGTTTTTTTGCTTTGGGGAGTTTGATTTTAAATGGTTTCACCTCCTTCCCGTTTCGGTCCAAGACATACAAATAATTGGCTGTTCGAAAGGCCATTTGCCACTTTTTGTTTTTGTACAGATCCACCTGTTGTATGGGGCCAATGATGGGTTCTTTCAGGTCTTTTTTCCAATACAGATTACCCTTATTTGAAAATAGGTACAACTGATTTTGGGTATCTTGAACGGCAACATCCATTCCCTTGGTACGATGATTTTTCAACCACTGAGGACCTTGGGCTAAAGGTGCGTCCAGACTAAAATTAGCAAGGGAAGTTACCTGCCCTTTTTGTTTTTTTTGAGTGCTGAGTCCCAATCGAAAGTGAAGGTGAACAAAGTCTGTTTCTCCCACCCCCTGCAAACCGATTAGGGGATAGGATTCGGAAGGGAAATGCTTCGGATCAAAAAACAACGCTGTTTGAGCCACCCATAAAAAAGACCCGCGACCAGAGAAGGTGTCTTCCAAGGATTGATAGGCTGTTTTTTTTGCCATAACGCGCCCATCTTTAAAGTTGGTAATTACATATTTCAGGAAGTCCTCGTTTTCAGTAAACAAGGCAAAATCACCTAACAATGTACCCCACCGGTAGATTGCTTTTTGTCCAAATGCTTTACTGAATTTGGCAATGGTTTGGGGAAGTTCGACTTGAAAATAAGTAGTGCCTCGATACCTTTTGGGGTTGTTTTGTTCCACAAGTAATGGGAATTCATTTTCCAGTGTAGTAAGGTGCATAAACAGACCACTGTTTTTATTCTTACGGATCCATCCCAGCTCATCGACAAGAGACAAATCACGCAGATCAACAACTGAAACGGCCATATTTCGCAATTGTGTAAAGCGTCGAAAATTAGTTTCTAATTGTGCCATGTTACTGATAGGAAAGGAAAAGAATTCATCAGCAGTGTCAGGAATAACAGTAGGCAGAAGGCTCCCCTTTTGTTCTAGGGATTGCAACCAATTTATCGGGTTGGCAAGGGAGTCGTTTAATAGTGTCACACCATCGACTTCCATGGGTTCTTCAAGCTCAATATCCAGGGCCAACCATTCGGAAGTTTTAGAACTAAGAAAAGGTGTCACTGGCAAAAGTGATTGGTCCAGCAAACTCTCTTTGGGATGAATCAGTAAGTTGGCTTCACTGTCCGGATTCAAGCTTTCTTCTACCCGACGCAAGGGAGTATTTTCTGTTTGGCGTTGGTTGTAATTACGAATGCAATTTTCTAGTGTTAAAAGAGTGGTAGAACGCATTCTTAACGAACCCATGCGGGCTTCATAAAAGCTGTTCGGATGCTGGTGGATGGGTATGCCTTCATAGTTTTTTATTTGTGGATAGGGCAGGGGGAGACTGTCTGAAAGAGGACGTAATCCAATAAATGTTGTCGCAAAGGTTTCTTTTCCCTTAGGAGAAAAGACTAACAAATCCCCCCGACTGGGTTTTGAGGGAACCAATTCGGAAAGAACCTTACCCAGTTGGGGATTCTTTTTTTGCCAATAGGCCAGCATTTTATTTTCTTGTAATGCAGGCCTTAATTCAACATGGTCATTGATTTGGAGAATACCAAAGGCATTATGCGGTACGAGTTCGTAAGGATTTCCATCCGTATTTTGCCTGTGATTACAGGCATGCAATATCAAAATTAAAATGCCAATTTTCAAGACGTGTATTCCTGGGTGAGCAATAACAGCTTTGCGTAAAGGGGATTTTAAAAGATGAATGAACTCCAAAAGAAATACTTTAACACTGCAAAAATAGAAACTTAAAACTGGAGTTGCAATGGGTCCGGAAGGAGACGAAAAGATTTTCTGTGAATGGGGCTGGGGCCAATTTTTTTGAGGGCTTCTCTGTGGATTTTTGTTGGATAGCCTTTGTTCTTTTCCCATCCATAGTCTGGATAGCGTTCGTGAAATTGGAGCATATACGCATCGCGATAGGTCTTAGCCAAAATGGATGCAGCAGCAATATTTAGAAACCGACCATCGCCTTTGATTTCGCAACGGTGAGGGATCTTTTTATAGGGATGAAAGCGGTTGCCATCCACCAAAATGTGTTCTGGTTGCGGATCCAATTCACCTAGTGCTAAGTGCATTGCCTTGATGGAGGCGTTCAGAATATTGATCTGATCAATTTCTTCTGGGAAAACATGTTTGACCGAAAAAGCCAAAGCTTCTTTTTCTATTTGTTGTTTGAGTTGCCATCGTGTTTTTTCGTTTAATTTTTTAGAATCTGTGAGAACCTCCGATCTAAAGTTATTTGGAAGTATCACTGCTGCAGCTGTTACAGGCCCAGCAAGGCAACCGCGACCTGCTTCATCTGTGCCGGCTTCTATACCGCTATACCATTGTCTTTCTAATGCCATTTTTGTATTGTCTCCTTTACTAGAGAACACATCTAAAATACCAAAATAGTGTAACTTCGCATCCGAATCCGAAGGATCTTATGAACTACCGTTTTGTGGCTTCGCTTTTTCTTTGTGGTAAGCTTTTGTTAGCGCAGCAATTTCCCAGTGCAATGGATTCGCTTTCAGTTGTTAATGATCAGGTGCCCGATTCCATTTATCCAATGGATTCTTTACCTCCTTTAGCGAAGGAAAAAATAAGGGACAGTCTTGGATCAGACAGGCCCGCAACACCCTTGGATTCATTATCGGCAGCTCAGGACAGCCTTAAAAAAGTGGCACTGAAAAAAAAAGCTAAAAAGCGCCCACCCATTAGACGACGGTATATTGAAATTGACACCCTAGCCTTAATCGACAATTATAAAGTGTTTTATGAAGACGGACGGGTTGAAATTATAGACACCACACTTACCGTCCAGAAAGACTACCGATTCAACTTTTTAAGAAAGGATTATTTTGAATTGTTACCGCTTCCAAATGTTGCTCAGGGATTCAATCGTTTGGGATATGAATATTTAAACCAGCCAGTACAGCCCAGCCTAGGGGCTCCAATCAATCAATATGGTTTTTTTGAAAGCAACGACATTCCATATTTTCAGGTTCCTACCCCTTTGACAGAACTATTTTTTCGAACCACCTTTGAGCAAGGAGAGTTAGTAGATGCCTTGGTGACTGTTAATACTTCGCCCAAATTAAACCTGATGGTTGCCTATAAAGGGCTTCGATCTTTAGGGAAATACGTCAATTCACGAGCTAATGGGGGACAGTTTCGCAGCAGTATCAATTATACGGATGCAGAAGAACGGTATCGAATGCGGGCACATTTTGTTGCACAGACCCGAGAAAACCAAGTCAATGGAGGTTTGACTGGAGAAAGTATTTATTTCTTTGAAAATGCGCCCTATTACCAAGAAGTAGATGCAAATGGCGAAGGTGTTGTGGATGATAATGGAGATCCGGTTGAGGTCTTTTATGACGGATTTCTAGACCGTTCACGACTCTCACCGATCATCAGGGCCTCCAGCATTTTATCGGGGAGACGATTTTATTTGGGTCAAGAATACCAGTTCAAACAAAAGCCAGAGGATAGTTTGAAGCAAGCTTTGCGTTTTGGGAATCGCTTTACATACGAAAAACGATTTTATGAGTATACCAAGGGAAACGTTAATGATGACTTTTTTGGAGAAGTCAGTAATACGATAGAAAGTTTAGAAGACCGTTCTGATATTAAGGTGTGGACCAATGAAACCTACGTCAAAACCCATTTGCCTTATGTTGGGCAACTCAAGGGTGGATTTGTTTTCAATCGTTGGGATTATGCGCACGGTCGATCGGCAACTTCAACCGTAACCAATTATTTAGGACAACAGGTCAATCAATTGGCCCTGGTGGCGAATTGGAAAAGGGAAGATGACAAAGGAATCATACAAGGAAATGTCCATTATGCGTTGGGTGACGCGATTGCTACCCGACATGCTGCCGTGGAGGGCCAACGGAAATTTTTCACGAATTGGTTACTAACCCTCGGTACCCAATACCGGAGCCAACCCCAAAACTTTAATTTGTATCAATACCAAAGTGACTATGTGGATTTGAACTGGGATCAAACGGATCTCAAAAATACCGAACGATTGAGTTTTTATGGAAGTATCAACCATGCCCGTTGGTTTCAATTAGAAGTGCAATGGCATCGCATTGATAACCACACCTATCTGCGCAATACCACTCGGTTTGTGGATTGGGGCACCCGATTGGATATAGCTCCAGTACAGTCCGAAGATCGCTTGGAATATCTAAAAATGCGCTGGTACAACCATTTGCCTTTGGGAAAGTTTTCATTGACCAATACGGTACAATACCAACGGGTTGCGCAGTTGGAAGCCGATCGCCCTGCTGGAAGTTTGGGCGAACCCAGCCTGTTGAATGTGCCTCAGTGGACCACACGCAATACAGTGGCTTTTTCTTCTGAAATTTTTAATAAAGCCCTTTACTTGCAAACAGGCTTTCACTTTCAATTTTTCACTGGCTATTTTGCCGATGCCATCCATCCGGTATTGGGTGAATACATTACTCAAAACAACGAACGGATCGGAGAATATCCTCGTATTGATTTTTTCGCCAATGCCAAGATCAGTCAAACTCGTGTATTTTTTAAAGTGGAGCACTTAAACAACAGTATATCCGGTTATCGGTATTATGCGGCACCCTTCATTCCATATCGAGATATGAGCATACGTTTTGGCTTGGTCTGGAATTTCTTTCAATAATTTTCAATTTAATTGGCAAAAGAGTTTTGGAAGTAAAAAAAGGGTTTTATATTTGCACCCGTTTCCGGAGAGAACGATAGATTGAAGGGAGCGAAAAGAACAAAACAAGTTCATTGAGATATTGAGAATGACAGCGCGTATCGAGAGATACAAAGCGAAGCAAAACCATTTTGAG
>JBMHCG010000025.1:0-3401 GCA_049890035.1 Flavobacteriaceae bacterium
GATAACAAGTGACGATGAATCACACCCTTTGCCTTTTTAATATCTTTACCAAAAATTTATTTGATGTCTGAAGAAAAACAAAGTCTACATTTTATTGAGCAGATCATTGAAGACGATTTGGCCAATGGATTTTCTCCTTCCGCCCTTCGTTTCCGTTTCCCTCCAGAACCAAACGGCTACTTACATGTAGGTCATCTTAAAGCAATTGCGATTAACTTTAATCTTGGTAAACGCTACAATGCGCCGGTTAATCTTCGTTTTGACGACACCAATCCTGTTAAAGAAAATCAAGTTTTTGTTGATGCCATCAAAGACAATATTCGTTGGTTGGGTTTTCAATGGGATCGTGAATGCTATGCCTCCGATTATTTTCAGACACTTTATGAATGGGCCGTTTTTCTTATCGAAAATGACAAAGCCTATGTAGATTCGCAAGACTCTCAAACCATTGCTGATCAAAAAGGAACACCCACACAAGCGGGGACGAATAGCCCTTATCGCACACGCACCGTTGAAGAAAACCTTCAGTTGTTTTCTGAAATGAAGGATGGTGAGCATGCTGCGGGAACTCATGTATTGCGGGCAAAAATCGATATGACGCATAGCAATATGCTATTGCGCGACCCAGTTATGTACCGCATCCTCCATCAACCCCATCACCGAACGGGATCCTCCTGGTGCATCTACCCCATGTACGACTGGACCCATGGAGAGTCTGATTATATCGAGCAAGTTTCACACTCACTGTGTACGCTCGAGTTTGAACCTCACAGACCGCTATACGAATGGTTTTTAGCCCAGCTTCCCTCGTTAGAGATGTTGATGCCTTACCAGCGGGAGTTTGCACGCCTGAATCTCTCTTATACGATTACTAGTAAACGCAAACTGGCAGAACTGGTGGAAAATCATCACGTTCAAGGTTGGGATGACCCCCGCATGCCCACCATCGCCGGTATGCGAAGACGTGGTTATCCTCCAGCCGCTTTGATTCAATTTGTGAATACCGCAGGGGTTTCAAAAAGAGAAAATGTCATTGATGTTTCCCTTCTTGAGTACTGTGTTCGGGAGGAGCTTAACCGTACCACCGACCGCCTCATGGTTGTGCTAAATCCGGTTAAATTGATCATTACTAACTATCCTGAGAATGCAGAAGAAATGTGCACAGCGGTCAATAACCCCGAAGATGAAAGTTCAGGAACACGTCAGTTGCCGTTTACTCGTGAGTTGTATATTGAGAAAGAGGATTTTAAAGAAGAAGCCAACCGTAAATATTTCCGTCTAACGCTCGGAAAAGAAGTCCGACTAAAAAATGCCTTTATCATCAAAGGAGAGTCCGTTGTCAAAGATGAAAATGGGGAAATCGTCGAAATTCATTGTACTTATGATCCCGAAAGTAAGAGTGGATCGAACACAGAGGCCAGCCGACGAAAAGTAAAAGGAACGATTCATTGGGTCAGCCAAAAGCATGCGATCGATATTGAAGTGCGCAATTATGATCGCCTCTTTACCCATGAAAGTCCAGACAACGATAAGGATAAGAGTTTCTTGGAATTTATCAATCCAGATTCTTTTTCAGTGGCACAAGCGAAAGCAGAGCCTTCAATTGCTCACCTCCAGCCAGAGACGTGTGTTCAATTCCAGCGACTAGGTTATTACGTTGTTGATCAAGATTCGACAAAAGAAAATATAGTCTTCAATAAAACAGTCGGTCTTCGCGACAATTGGGCCAAAAAATAAATCATAGTTTACTTTTTGTCTGTATCGTTTTTCTTCGACAAATTTTGTTGTTTCATTGCTTCTCCAATTTGGTTACTTGCGGTAAACGATGCCACCATATTATTCAGCATATCGCTCCCTGCCTGCGGTGAATTTGGAAGTAATATGAGGTTGGAATTCGTCTCCTCTCCTATGGATTGTAAGGTATCATAGTGCTGCGTAACAACGATCAAGGCTGAAGCTTCTTGAGAATTGATGCCGACGTTATTCAATACGTCTACCGATTCCTCTAGACCGCGTGCGATCTCACGACGTTGATCAGCAATTCCCTGTCCTTGTAAACGCTTGCTTTCCGCTTCGGCTTTCGCTTTTTCAACAATTAAAATTCGCGCTGCATCTCCTTCATATTGCGCGGCCACCTTCTCCCTTTCAGCAGCATTGATGCGGTTCATCGCTTCTTTCACCTGAGCATCAGGATCGATATCGGTCACCAATGCTTTGATGATATCATAACCATAATTAACCATGGCATCGTTCAATTCACTTTTTACCGCAATGGCAATGTCGTCTTTCTTTTCAAAAACATCATCCAATTTCATCTTCGGTACCTCTGCACGGATCACATCAAAGACATACGAAGTGATTTGGTCTTGTGGGAAATCCAGTTTATAGAAAGCATCGTAAACTTTTTCAGGGAGAACTTTGTATTGTACCGAAACTTTTAGTTTCACAAAAACGTCATCTTTTGTTTTTGTTTCGACAATCACATCCAATTGTAAAATTTTTAGACTCAACCGTCCAGCAATTCGATCCACAAGGGGAATCTTAATGTGTAGCCCCGGCTGTCTGATGACCAAGAATTTACCAAATCGTTCGATAATGGCAGCGGTTTGTTGTTTCACCATAAAAAGCCCAGAAACAACACCCAAGACAACAATAAAAACAATAAAAAAACTTAGCATACTCATAGGATTAATCAGTTATATACTCAATAAGTCGCTGTAACCTTCTAACCGTTACATTTTTGCCCAAAACGGCAACCAATGGGATCAAATCAGGTCCCGTTAAGTCACCCACTATAGCAAAGCGTAAAACCTGCATATATGCTCCCATGCCTAGTTCTCTTTCATTGGATTTGTCAGCCATCAACTCTTTGTAATTATTCGGTTCATCTGTGTCAACAATTTCAATCAAATCGCGTGCGACCACACCAATATCAATTTTTTTTAATCGTTTTTTTCCTTTTTCACTGTAGCTCTTTGGGTTGTATAAAAACACAACCGATTCTTTTTCCAAGTCGCTTAAGAGAACAAGCCGCTCTTTTATCAACGCCAAGACGGGTTCAATATTTGTATACGCACGTTTTAACTGTTGAACTTGCTCTGGAAAACGGTCAATAATTTCAGACACAGATAGATTGGCGAGGTGTTGCTGATTTACCCATTTCGCTTTCTCGTAGTCAAACCGTGCACCACCCTTTTGAATATTCCCAACAGCAAATTTTCTAATCAGTTCTTCTATGCTAAAGATTTCTCTACCCTCTTCTATGCTCCATCCCAACTGTGCAATATAGTTCAAGTGTGCTTGTGGTAGAAAACCTTTCTCTTTATACCCCTCCTTACCGTCCCATGCAAGTGGAAAAACAGGGTACCCGTTTTTATCACCATCTCTTTTACTCAACTTTC
>JBMHCG010000026.1:0-3333 GCA_049890035.1 Flavobacteriaceae bacterium
GATATGAAGCAGGAGATATCATTGAAATTTCACATGGATTGTTTCAGGGTATCAGCAGCAAGATAATTGAAATTAAAAACAACAAGATTTATCTCTATTTAGAGGCTACCGGAAGTAGACTATCCCTAACTGTTGGATAAATTAATCTTTTATTTTATTTATATTGACGGTCATTAAACTGTCAAGAGGCGAAGCCATGGTCAAATTTTACTATATTCTATTTTTACTCCTTCCCTTGTTTGTTATCGGTCAAAATAATCCGAGTGCATTAACTGACTATTACCAGACACTCAAAAAAGCTGGGTACAGTGACAAACAAATTCTTGATCTTGCTGAAAAAAATGGCTACGAAATTGGCAATTTGAAAAGAGGTACTACCGCCACTGTTCCAAGTAATTCAACTGAAAATGTTACTGAGCAAAGGCAAAGAAACCAGAATGATTATTCTAGTTACCCCTCAAATCCCAGTCGCGAATTTGAAAAGGACAGTGCCTCACTGGAGGTATTCGGATCCAGCTATTTTCGGAACCTTACATATGATTTTAGTCCTCAAATAAACATTGCAACACCCAACAATTACCAATTGGGTCCTGGGGATGAAATTACCATATTGCTTTGGGGTGCCTCAGAAGCCAATTATCAAAAAGTAATTTCGAGACAAGGGAAGATCAACATTGAAGGTGTGGGACCCATTTCGCTCAATGGACTGAGTCTGGATCAAGCAAGAGTTCGAATTCGGAGTGTGCTATCAAAAATCTACCGTGGGCTCAATAGTCGTTTGGAGAGCGAAAAAGTGAATTTAGATGTAGGATTGCAATCAACACGATCGATATTTGTAAGTGTTGTTGGTCAAGTCAATGTTCCGGGGCTCTACACGCTCAACGGTATGTCATCTGCCCTACACGCAATCTATGCAGCAGGGGGTATTGCTGAAAATGGAGGGTACCGTGACATACACATCTTGCGTGCTGGAAAGCGCGCCTTTTCGATTGACCTCTACGAATATTTTATCAAAGGAAAGCTTCCTCAGCATTTCTTACGAGACCAAGATGTAATTGTTGTCCCCTATTACGGCAATCGCATAGAAATACGTGGTGGGGTCAAAAACCCAGGTATTTTCGAGGTGAAAAAGGAGGAACAGTTGCAAGATGTATTGCAATATAGCGGAGGTATCGCTTCTGCTGGGGTTAATGACAGTTTTTTGTTGGAACGAATTGATGGTGCGAATTACAAAACTTACACCTTATCAGATACCCATATATCGCTTGAAGATGGAGACAAATTAACCATCGGAAATATAAACGAACAAAAAACGATGCGCGTTGGTATCCACGGTGAAGTTTTGGTTCCGGGAGCATATAGCCTTGGGTCGGTTGGGACAGTCAAGGAGTTACTGACTCAAGCAAAAGGATTTACAGAAAAAGCCTACAGAGAAGATATTGCCCTTTTTAGAACGCAAAAAGACGGTAGTATATCGGTGATAGGAATTAATACCGAAGAAGACACCAATTCAACTACTGACGCCATTCAATTGATAGAAAACGACAGCTTGGTTGTTTACCCAAAGGCCATTTTTACAGGAAAAAAATCAATCTTCGCCTCTGGTGAAGTCAAAGCACCTGGAGAAAAAAATTATTTTCCTGGCATGCGGATAGAAGATCTCGTTGTGCAGTCCGAAGGCTTAAAAATAGACCCGAAAAAAATCGATGTTATCATAAAGGAAAAGCAAGAGAATGACTATAAATTGCGACTCAGTGGATCCCTCACCGAATTGTTGCATCAAGAACTGCAACAAGATGAAGTAATTACCTTTGTTTCTAAAAATAACTTCGATCCCATTCGCATTTCCATCACAGGTGAAGTTAAAAACCAAGGGGTATATGTTCAATCTCAATCCAATTCATCGATTAAAGAGCTGATAGAACAAGCTGGTGGACTGACACCATTTGCCAACCTCAACGGAATCTATTTAAAAAGGCAAAAAACAAACAATGTTGTCAACGAAATAATAAATGACAGTTTACTGGGCGGTTCAGAAGTCGAGATGCCTACTTTTTTTGTACCAATCTCTGACCTCTCTGAAGGTTTTTACTTTCAAGATGATGATGAGTTAGTTATCAGCTCCTTAAACAATAAGATTGAAGTATCAGGAGGCGTTCTTAAGCCCAGTGTTTTGAATTATGAAAAAACCAATGCCACCTATTATCTTAACAAAGCCGGTATATCTTCTCAAGGAAGTAAACGGTATGTCAGTGTAATCTATCCCAATAAAGAAGTCTATGCTACCAAACGGTTCTTGTTTTTCAATAAACAACCGAAGGTTGTACCGGGTTCAGAGATCGTCGTTGGAATGCGCCCGGAAAGAAATAAATTGAGTTCGCAAGAGGTCATTGGGATAAGCTCGGGGCTTTCGACCATATTAATTATAGTTAATTCCCTGATATCTGGCCAATAATGGAAACAAAACAACCCCTACAAGAAGACGAAATTGATTTGGTAGCACTGCTGGCAGCTCTTTACAGGAAGAGAGTTTTCATTGTTAAGACCACATTGGCTTTCATGTTTGTTGGTTTTTTAGTTGCTATATTCTCTCCCAAAGTATTCAAAGCCAGTGCCGTATTTGTTGTTCAAAACTCAGATCAAAAAGTAGGTTCTTCCATTAGCGGGCTAGCGGCACTAGCAGGGATCAATTTGCAATCAGAAACAGGTGGAGACCTCCCGCCCTCTCTGTACCCTAAGATTGTTTCGGGACTTCCATTTAGACAACAAATATTATCTACTAAGCTGAATAACCAAACAAACTATGAAGACTATCTTTTAGAGAACCAAGACACATTCCTAGCTACAATTAGGGAATATACTATTGGACTTCCAGGTCTTATTATCAAGTCTTTTTGGGAAGAATCCGATGATTCAAAAGCATCCAGTTCTGAGATCACTCAATATTCTAAGGAGAAATATGAATTATTAGAATCTTTAGATGAAAATATATCAGTACAGGTAAACGAAAAGGAAGGGTTTATTTCCCTTAGTGTTTTAGACAACAACCCACGCCATGCAGCAACGATTGCCTCACGCAGTTTAAATTTACTTCAAGAGTATATCATACAGTATAAAACAGAGAACGCCCAACGCGTATTAAAATATGTTACCGATCAGTATGAGTTGAAGAAAAAAGAGTATGAACAAACGCAAAAGGATTTGGCTCAATTCAAAGATCAAAATAAAAATATTTCGACAGCTATTTTTACGGCACAGCTTCAGAAGCTTCAAACCAAATATGACTTAATATACAGTGTCTATTTGGAACTTTCCAAACAATTAGAGCAAGCC
>JBMHCG010000027.1:0-11877 GCA_049890035.1 Flavobacteriaceae bacterium
TGCCCTTTCTGAAAAAAAACAATCCGTTCCAGAGAAAATCAGTTATAATTTTGATGTAAAACCGATACTGTCTGATAAATGCTATGCTTGTCATGGTCCTGATCAAGAGGCCCGCCAGGCGGACTTGCGCTTAGATACTGAAGAAGGGGCCTTCGGAATGGCGCAGTATCTGAGTCAGCGCCCTATCATTTCAAGGGACAAGCCACAAGAAAGTGCATTGCTGTATCATATTAATAGTCAGGATCCTAAAACGCAAATGCCTCCCCCTGATTCAAACCTCAATCTGACCAACTATCAGAAAGAAGTATTGACACAGTGGATTGATCAAGGGGCTTCTTGGGAAGGGCATTGGGCGTATCAATTGCCAGTTCTGCCTGAACTACCCAAAACACAATATACCGAGTGGGTCAACAACCCCATTGACCATTTTATTGCTTCAAAAATTGAGGCCTTTGGTTTGCGTCCTTCCCCTACGGCGAAAAAGGAAATTTTATTAAGAAGATTGGCATTTGATTTGACGGGGTTACCTCCAAGTATCGCTCTGATGGATCGTTTTTTGAACGACGAATCCATAGATGCATATGAAAAAATGGTGGATCACTTTATGGCAAGTCCACAATTTGGAGAACGAATGGCATCGGTCTGGTTGGATGTGGCACGTTATGCTGATACGCATGGTTATCAAGACGATCTTGAACGTGTCATGTGGCCATGGCGTGATTGGGTCATTCATGCGTTTAACAAGAACCTGCCGTATGATGAATTTATTACATGGCAGTTGGCAGGGGATCTTTTTGAAGAACCTACTTTGGAACAAATTGTAGCCACTGGATTCAATCGCAACCATAAAATTACGCAAGAAGGAGGTGTCATTGACGAAGAATACCGTGTAGAGTACGTAGCTGATAGAACGATTACTACGGCAAAAGCCCTAATGGGGATCACGGTAGAATGTGCGCGCTGTCATGATCATAAATACGATGCTATTGCCCAAAAAGAATTTTTTAGTCTGTATAGTTTTTTTAATAATATCGACGAAAAAGGTCGTATTGAATACGGTGAGACTCCGGCCCCCTTTATTACGATTGATAGAGATATCGTTGAAAAGAACCTGTCCTTCCTACACTTACCAGATTCGATCACTAAAGTCGAATTGATGGTCATGGAAGAAGCCGAGAACTTGAGAAAAACATACACGCTTGGAAGAGGTCAGTACGATGCACCTGAGGAGGAGGTGAAGCCGGGCACACCGGAACAAATTTTACTATTTGACACATCCCAGTATCCGAGTAACAGGCGTGGCTTGGCACAATGGTTCTTTGATGAAAAAAACCCTTTGACAGCTCGGGTTGTGGTCAACCGTTTTTGGCAGCAATTTTTTGGGAAGGGTATCGTAGCAACACCGGATGATTTTGGTAATCAAGGGGCACGCCCATCACATCCAGAACTGTTGGATTGGCTCGCGGTCACATTCAGAGAAACTGACCAATGGGATGTTAAAACCTTTATCAAACGATTGGTTTTGTCTGCTACCTACAAACAATCCAGCAAATTGCGTCCTGAACTTCAACAAATCGACCCTGCCAATCAATGGCTGGCATCCTATCCTCGACAAAAATTAACTGCAGAAATGATTCGAGATAATGCTCTGGCAACCAGCGGATTGTTAAACAAGAGTATCGGTGGACCCAGTGTGAAACCACATCAACCCGAGGGACTTTGGGAAGAAACCACTTCCGGTCAAGGATTAACTCAGTATCAAGCCAATGGTGGTTCCAATCGATTTAGAAGAAGTTTATATACTTTCTGGAAGCGAACCGTTCCACCACCCAACATGATTACTTTTGATGCTTCGACTCGTGATTACTGTTCCGTCGAACGTCAGAAGACCAGTACCCCACTTCAATCCCTAGTGCTCCTGAACGATCCTCAGTTTTTTAATGCAGCAAGTGCACTCGCCTCCATAATCAATGCTGATTCAACAACGCAAACTGATAGCGAAAAAATTGTATTGCTTTTTCGATCCATAACGTTACGAAACCCTACAGATGAAGAAATGCAACTACTGGAAAAATATTCTCACTCCTTACTTCAAAAGGAGGCAGTTACAGAGGGTAATCATTACATAGATCTTGCTTTATTGGTGTATAATTTAGACGAAACCACACAAAAAAGTTAATTAATGGATCCTTTACATCAGCATTTATTAAACCAAAACAGGCGTCATTTTCTTCAGAAATTAGGATTGGGAATCGGTGGTTTGGCTTTGGGTGGTCTTATGGATCCATTTAGCCATTCGGGTAGCGAGGCAGCTACTTCACTTTTACAGATTGGATCCGTACCCCTTCCACATTTTGCTCCCAAAGCCAAACGTGTTATCTACCTATTCCAAAGTGGGGGACCTTCCCAGTTGGACTTATTTGACTATAAACCAGTATTGAATAGGATGCGTGGACAGGATTTACCCGAGTCTGTTCGTAAAGGGCAGCGTTTGACGGGGATGACCTCCGGTCAAGAAAGTTTTCCTTTAACGGGTAGCGTTTTTGATTTTAAGCAACATGGGGAATCTCGTGCTTGGGTAAGTGAATTAATGCCTTACACAGCTAAAATTGCAGACGAATTGTGTTTTGTAAAGTCAATGCACACAGAAGCAATCAATCACGATCCTGCTATTACGTTCTTCCAGACCGGTTCACAACAATCGGGACGACCCAGTTTTGGTTCCTGGATGAGTTATGGTTTGGGGAGTTTAAATGCAAACCTACCTGCATTTATAGTGATGCTATCACGCGGGAGTGGACGACCGAATGGTCAGCCTCTTTATTCCCGATTGTGGGGCAATGGATTTTTGAGCTCACTGCATCAGGGTGTTCAATTCCGTGCTGGAAAAGACCCAGTGTTATATTTGAAAAATCCGGATGGAATTTCTCGCAAAGACCGGCGCCAAATGCTAGACTATCTCGCCGCTATGAACGAGGAACAGGAAAAAATATTTGGTGATCCTGAAGTCGCCAATCGCATTGCGCAGTACGAAATGGCCTATCGGATGCAAACTTCTGTTACGGATGTTATGAATATTGATAAAGAACCAGATCATGTCTTTCAAATGTACGGCCCCGATGCTCTTACCCCAGGAACTTTTGCTGCGAATTGTATTCTTGCACGCCGTCTCGCTGAACGGGATGTCCGATTTATCCAGCTCTACCACATGGGCTGGGATCAACACGACAATTTACCAACCCAAATAGCCAAACAAGCAAAGGACGTTGACCAGCCCTCGGCAGCACTAATTATGGATCTCAAACAACGCGGGTTATTAGAAGACACCCTCGTTATTTGGGGTGGCGAATTTGGACGTACAAATTATAGTCAAGGGACCCTAACCGAAAAAAATTACGGTCGTGATCACCATCCCAGATCTTTTACCATGTTTATGGCTGGCGGTGGAATAAAAGCTGGATTGACCCATGGTGAAACAGATGAATTTGGATACAATATTATCAAAGACCCTGTGCATGTTCATGACTTACAGGCTACGATGTTGCATCAATTGGGGGTGGATCACACCAAACTAACCTATAAATATCAGGGGCGTCGCTTTCGACTGACAGATGTATCTGGGAATGTTATTCATTCAATATTGAGTTAGTGAATGATTTCAAGACGTAGTTTTTTACACACTACCATGATGACAGGAGCAAGTTCGCTGTTGCCCCATGCATTTTGGAGTTGTCGTGAAAACGTTCCTTTGGTGATAGGCGAAAATGATTTTCAATATCGTATTGTACCGCATTGGGGGAGGCTTGATGCAACAAGATTTCCTGTCAAAGATTGCCATGAAATGGTACAAACCAAAAATGGTGATCTGTATCTACTTACCAATCACACCAGAAACAATATTTTGGTTTACAATTTAGACGGTCGTTTAACGAATGCTTGGGGCACACAATTTCCAGGGGCTCATGGTTTAACTTTGTTCGACGAGAACGGTACTGAGGTACTTTGGATCACGGATTATGAACGCCATCAGGTATTTAAGACAACATTAAACGGCCAGATTCTCCTTACCCTAGATGCACCGCAAGACATCGAAATATACAGGGATAAAACAAACTACAAACCAACAGAAACAGCAGTTGCACCCGATGGGAGTCTCTTTGTTGCGGATGGATATGGTGCCCAAAATATTTTACATTATGATCCACAAGGGCACTTGATAAAAGTATTTGGGGGGTACGGTACAGAAAAAGATCAATTTATTAATGCGCATGGTATTTGTCTTGACGATCGCAACAATGAGTTACCAACTTTACTCATAACTGCTAGAGAGCAACAGGCTGTAAAGCGTTTTTCATTGGAAGGTGACTATCTACAAACAATTTCTTTTCCTGGTGCCCATATTTGTCGTCCTGTTATTCATAAAAAGAATTGTTACTATAGTGTTCTTAAAAGCAATACAGGCGTGGGTAATTCTGATTCAGGTTTTGTTTTGATTACGGATGAAAATGACTCGGTAGTTTCATGTCCAGGAGCAATAAGAATCGAAAAAGAGGGAACCTCTTATTTTCAGCAAAAACTACGCATTTTTCAGTATCCCCACGATGTTTGTATTGATCAAGACGAGAATATTTATGTAGCCCAATGGAACTCGGGTAACAGTTATCCAATAAAACTCGAACGTGTATGAGGTGGATTGTTATTGGATTTATTTTGTTATTCCATCTTGGTTGTAAGGACAAAGACGCTCGCTATCTTTTTGCTGATACAGTTTCTCTTGCTACACCGATGGTAGAGAGTACATCACTGTTTTCCTCCCCCCACAATCGACTGCTGGCAACGGCCTTGCCTTCTCAGAACCAGTTGCAAGTCGTTCACAAAGAAACAGGGAAAGAACTACAAACCGCGGTGCTGGCTGTTCCTGGTTCTTACGAAATTAGGGCATTACAAGAACCTTTTCAGCCGAGTGATTGGGTCTCAATTGAAATACTTCCTTTGGGTATGCCTGTGGCAGAATTGGAATGGTCATCAGTCACTACACCTACTTATTTTAAAAAAGGGAGTACTGTATTGACAGACGGAAAACACGCGCCGTTAAACTTTCGTGACAGTGGTTGGATCGGAGCAGATAAACCTTTTCAACTTCAAATACATTTACACAAACAAACGCTTGTGGATTCGATTGTTTTGGGTGTTTTAGTAGATTCTTCAGCTTGGATTTTACCCTTGTCAACGGTTCAACTTCAATGGGATACAAATGCAGCTGGGCAAAAGAAAATTACAGATACCATCCGTGTGTCCTATGATGAAACGATAGTGAAACACCAATTTGTTTCTATTCCATTGGGAGCACAAACACAGGATTTAACACTGGATTTTACACCCAACAATTTACCGGTGTATCATCCGGGAGTTGGCCATTCGGCCTGGTTATTTTTGGATGAACTGATTGTTTATTAATGATGAGAAAAGATATTTTGTAATGTGGGCTGATTACTTTGGAAAATTTCACCCCTTAGCCGTACACCTTCCCATAGGAGCACTATTGTTTACCCTTTTGATGGTGTTGATGGCTTTGAAAGAATACACCACCTATGCAAAGGCTATTAAATTAAGTTTGGCCTTCAGTTTTATGGGTGCTTTACTGTCTAGCTGCCTCGGCTACTTATTGTATCAATCTGGTGGCTATGAGGAAGAAGCAGTCCAAATACACTTGATGCTGGGTTGGGCATCGACGCTTTGTTTAGCTATTTTATGGTTTCTTTTTGAACGAGTTCCGTATCAGCACGTTTTTTTACCAATATTTCTGACCAGTATTTTCGTTATTGGATTGACAGGTCATTTTGGTGGACAACTAACCCACGGTGAAACCTATTTGGCTTTACCCACTCCTACGCCTCCCCAAAGCCAAATAGCCACAGATTCCATTCAATTATACAATCAAGTTATCTCAAAAATTTTTGACAAAAAATGTGTTAGTTGCCACAACTTTTCAAAACGCAAAGGCGGACTTGCTTTGCATCTACCACAGGCAATAATAGAAGGAGGGGAGCGGGGTCTTCCCTACACGGAATTTAATGCTAGTCAAAGCAGAATAATTAGCTATGCCAATTTACCTATAGAAGACCCATTGCATATGCCTCCACGGGGTCGGACACAACTTACTTCCAATGAGTTGAATGTACTCCGTTATTGGATTGACAATGGAGCCTCGTTTGATGATACGAACTACGTGAAGAATATGCCAGAGAAAATCCAGAACATTCTTGCCCAATTATTACCCAAAACAGTGCCTGACGTAGCATCCTTGAGTTTGACCGAATTGAAAAAATTACAGGCAGCACAATTTCGAGTAACTAGTTATATTGCTCATACTCCATTTATCCAGCTACGATTTGAAGGTGCCTTGTTGGATCAAAAAGGGTTGGATGCAATGGAAGCTGCTGCTGAACAAATTGTAGTCTTGGAGCTCCCAAAACTGAATTTACCGAGTGGTTTTTGGCCACTACTAAAAAAGTTAAAAAACATACAAAAATTACGCCTTGATGAATCCAATGTACAAGACGAACACCTAGTCCATCTAATCGATTTACCGTTAAAATCAATAAATCTGGTGGGGACATCAATTTCAGCTAAAGGGATGGAACATTTATTGAAGCATCCTTCATTGGAACGTCTCTATGTCTGGAACACTGAAATAAAAAAAGATGAGCAAATAGTTTTGCAGCAAAAAACACCTATCCAATTGATTTTTGGTGTTTTTGATGGCTTCTCAAACCCACAACAATTAAAACCTCCGCAGCTGACTACAGCTAAAACCCTATTTGATAGTGTATTGGATGTCAATTTTTACAATAAAGTGAAAGGAAATGTGATACGCTATACCCTGGATGGCTCTATACCTGACTCCACTGCCGCTATTTACAGCGAACCCATTATGATTAATAAGTCCCTAACTTTGCAAGCCAGAAGCTTTAAAAAGGGGTGGTTGCCCAGTGAAGTCTTACGTGAAGAATATTTCAAAGTTCGAAAGAAATTGGTTGACTACAAGATGCTCACCCGACCGTCCAATCGATACGCTGGAGTTCATAAACTTTTTGACTTTGAAGAAGGAACGCTCAATTTTGCAGACGGGAAATGGCTTGGATTTTCTGGTAATGATCTCATCTTCACGACCAAAATAAAGCAGCAAGAATCAATTAAAAATATAACAGTTAGTTGTATGGAATCCATCGGAGGATGGATTATATATCCCAAACGATTGCAAGTGTTTGCTCGTAATGCCTCATCAGATTTTGAACGAATTGCCAAATACGACTACCGACCTAAAAATATCCCTACGGAAAACACAAAAAAAAGTTTTACCCTAGCGGTTGATACCAAAGGATATACAGAACTAAAGGTGGTCGTTGAGAACTTTGGTAAATTGCCAGAATGGCATCCCGCAGCAGGAGAAGATGCCTGGTTGTTTGTCGATGAGGTTCTTTTTTGGTAATTGATTTTTTTTTTCAACTTCCAACAAGGGTATTGGAAGTAAGAGAGTTCCATTTAAAAATCCACTAGATGGAATGGATAGACATAACTGTTACAATCCAAACTCTGATTTTAACTTTAAAAAAACATCCTTTTGTCGGTCACTTAAATTGTCTGCTGTAAAAATAGCGATCCCCTTTGCTCCAGCATCTTTGGCCAATCGGATGGCGCGTTCAAGGTCATTTGGTTCTTTTAGTCCTGGGCTGTATAACCCTGCAACGATTGGATAGTCTACATCTTTGACCCCTTGTTGTGCCGCAAAACCAATCCATGAAATATTTTGTCGATAAAAATTCTGGTACAGCATGGGATATGCAGTATCTAAATTCCAATCATTCCAAGCTTGCCGAACCATTTGTCGCGACATTTCAGGAAATGGAAAAACAGCTGCAGTGATTTTTTGATTGTTTCGATGAACCAAATCAGCAATTTCATTGACCAGACTAGTAACTGCATTCAAACGGTATTGTCTCCATTCTGTACTCAATTCAGGATGACTAAAATCCATGGGATCCACATCAAAGATTTCTTTGAACCCTTCGCGAGCTATTGGATGATAGCCATAGTCATATTCTGGTAACTCTTTGTTTTGAACAATCCCATATTTAGGCTGTAAATCGGCTCCCAAAATAACATCGGGGTATCGGACGTAATCCAAATGGATGGACGCAAGGCCTTTGATTTTCAACAATCGTTTTACATTATCCTTT
This sequence comes from Flavobacteriaceae bacterium, assembly GCA_049890035.1. Taxonomy (GTDB): domain Bacteria; phylum Bacteroidota; class Bacteroidia; order Flavobacteriales; family Flavobacteriaceae; genus UBA11891. The sequence goes on from JBMHCG010000027.1 coordinate 8,241, forward strand.
ATATAGGCCCTCGCTGCTGGATGAAATGGGCTAAGCCATTGATAATAATCAACATAAGCACGTTTCTCTAATGAATTCTCTCCCAATCGATTGACTGCATACCAGTCTGGATGTTGGTTGGCTATGGAATCATTAGGACGGTTTAATGTCCACATCCAAGCATGGACAGAAATATTTTTTGAAGTGGCTATGGGTACAATTTTTTCAATGATTTTTGGGTTTCCACCTATCAATATTTCACTAATTCCGAGTTCGTGATAACCGTTCAAACGCGCAATCCATTTTTCTTTATTGAATGATTTTCCTGAATGCGTCCAACTTGCAAATGTAAATGCAGACTTTTCTTTAGAATCCTTAGTGGGTTGGCATCCCATTAATAGGACTATGACTGCTATGCAGATAATTTGTTTCATGGCATATTTTTGATTATTCCAGAATCATTGATGAGGAAGCGGGTTGAAGAATCGTTTTGTTGCACTCGATATTCAAAACCGTAGTTTGTTTTGTAAAATTGGGCACTGGCTGGACGTTCCACTCCATAGTAGATTTTCAATTTCTGTGAATAGCCACTCGTTTTTTCAAGATACGATCGGAGGGATCCAAATTTTGTTTTTCGGTAGAGTGCATAGGCGATTTGTTTAATGGTATCGTTTCTATCGGGTAAAAATTTCACTTCTTGTGCGCTTGCTTTTCGTGTAAATTGAACATAGCCCCATTTCTCCGGTTCATGCATATTGATTGTGTTTTGATTGCTCCAAACCCAATTGTACTCTGGAAGAAAATTTCCATCTCCATCTTTTTTCCGAGCATATTGATTGTTTGTCAAATCAAAGTTCCACTCTACGCGAGAAAAATTCATCCGCCATTGTTCCCCCTCACGGGGGAGCTTGTTGCCTTTTTTCAAGGAAAGTAAAGCAGGAAGTGGAATGGCGATTTCTATGGTCCACAAAGAGTCGATATCATTCGGATCGTTTACTGTTCCATAGGTTTGAACAGCTGACTTGAGGCCATTTAAATTCCATTGATTGATAGCCCTACCCTGGTCCCGATAGGGTCGGTCAAGCATCAAGTCCCAAACCGTTCCTAAGCAATTAATTTCTATTTCACCATAGTTTCGCGTTGTTCCCGAAGGAGACACAAATATCTCAAAATCATTATTGTAATAGATCACAGTATCTCTTTCACGAAGATTTCCCCATATGTGGGGCTCTTCAAGTACGGCATAAACATAGAGATAATTTGGATCCCAAAGCATTTTCACTTGGGTTTTGTACTTTGGTTTTTTTTTGCCTTCTATATCAATAAAAGGGCTTGAAAACACAGCTTTTTCCCAGCTTAACTCATTTCCTTTTCCGTCAATTACAGGAGCATGTTGGGTTCGTGTGATGACGTAGTTATTGGGTTGAACAATTTCTTCTTTCAGGTCAACCTTAAGGGTTTCATTTTGTTCAAATGATTGGCAGCCCATTAAAAGGAAACCCAGAAAAAGCAGGGTAAAAAACATTTAGGTCAATAGATTACCTTCTTCATCCCATTCGGCAGTTTCATTGCGCTTGCTTTGGTCAATGCATTTGGATAACCACTCTTCATCATACGATTTTCCGACACTTTTTAATACATCATCAGGAACACCATCCCATACATTGGGAGAATTGCCTTGATATCCCAGTTCTTTGATTCCAACTTGTGAGGTGAAATAGCCAGTCATCACCAAGTTACGCATAAGGTTAAAAAACTGTACCTCGTGTTTTTGAACTTTCAACTTTGAATCGGGATAGGCAATCCTATCAAGAATTGATTTTTGCTCATCTGATGTAGCTTCAACAAATAGTTTTCCGAATCGATTCTTGGAGTGGTTATTGAGCCACATCAGCCCACCGCGAACAGGTGTTTGAAAAGCTGGAAAATCCTTAACCATAAATTCAATGAAGTCAGGAACATTGGCTTCTTCGATAGTTCCCTCTGGACTAGGGGGTAGAATCAAGTTTGCTAGAACTTTAATCAGTACCAATTCATCATCCATTAAGAATGAATTTTTAAGAAGATTCTGATCAAAGGCTTCTTCTTCAGGAGTTCTACCATAGGTATATTTCCATATACTTTGTTGAATAGCTTCCGTATCATTTGTAGTACACCCTTCAATGAGAAGTCCTCCCGCCAGCGATCCCAGCATTAAGGATTTGATACTCTCTCTTCTATCCATATTTAAAAATTTTGTTTTTTAAATTCTTCTATTATATGATCTGACGTTCGCCAGGATAAAGCTAAAATAGTCCATGTTGGATTTTTATCAGCTTGAGAAACGAAAGGACCTGCGTCAACAACATAGACATTATCTACGTCGTGCAATCTTTCAAATTCATTGACAACAGATGTATTTGGGTCATTACCCATTCTTGTTGTTCCAACTTCATGAATAATTCGGCCAGGGGCATGCAAACCATAGTTTTTGTCTGCTCCGGGTTTATCACCAAGAACAATACCTCCCATGTTGTGAGCAATTTCCTCAAACGTATTATGCATGTGTTTGGCTTGCTTTCTCTCAAAGTCTGACCAGTGATAATTGAATCGCAGTACGGGTATTCCATACTGATCGACTTGGGTGGGATCGATTTCACAGTAATTCTCTTTACGTGCAATGGATTCTCCTCTACCAGACATACCGACTACCGATCCGTAAAACTTCTTCACATCGGCCCGCAAAGAATTTCCATAGCCACCTACTGTAAGACCCAGATGACGGTTAAGGTCATTAGGATTGAATCCAAAACCATAGGATGGCATTCCCAGGCCTCCCCATACTTCTATGTGATACCCACGCGGAAAGTCCAAATTCTTATTATCCAGCCACCATGGGGAGTAGACATGCATGCCACCAACGCCATCCTCATTATAAATTTTTCGATTCATAAGCTCTGGAATAAATACCGCCCGGTCTGCACCCGTGGAGTCATGTAAATATTTCCCTACCAAATCACTGCTGTTGCCCAGTCCATTGGGATGGCTACTTGATTTAGAATTCAAAAGTATGCGTGCACTGCTGCAGGCTGATGCTGCAAGAATGACGACTTTGGATTTTAATTTATATTCTTGTCTATCTTTCTTATTGATAAAAGAGACCCCAGTGGCTCTGCCGTTGTTGTCTACATCTACTCGATGAACCATACTCTCTACATAAAGATCAACTTGTCCGCCATTTTTTTGGGCTGGAAAAATTAAGCAAGAGCCCGAAGAAAAGTCTGCATATGCGGAGCAGCTTCTACTGCATTGCCCACAATAAAAGCAGATTCCACGTTCGTTATTTATTCGTTTCGTCAAAACAGAAAGTCGGGAAGGCATCACCTTGACGTTTGATTTTCGGGCACCTTCTATGTAGAACAGTTCATGCAATCTTGGTTTGGGTGGCGGGAGAAAAAACCCGTCAGGTTCGTTGTAGATTTTTTCTTTAGAGCCAAATACGCCAATCAGTTTATCGACTTTATCATAATACGGTTTGATATCATCATATCCTATTGGCCAGTTTTCCCCAAGTCCATCTCTGTCTTTGCTTTTAAAATCATTGGGCCCAAATCGAAGGGAAATGCGACCCCAATGATTGGTCCGACCCCCTAACATTCTTGACCGAAACCAATCGAAC
>JBMHCG010000028.1:0-13681 GCA_049890035.1 Flavobacteriaceae bacterium
GAGCCAATGAATACCGAAAAGTTGACAAAAAAACCTACTATGATTGGCCTAATACGATTGCACTAGTACGAAAGCTACAACCCAAAGCTGTAATATTTAGTGATGCCGGTCCCGATATTCGATGGGTTGGCAACGAGAAAGGCTATGCAAACGAAACTTCATGGTCTTCGATTTACAGAGACAGTTTGTACCCTGGTATGCCTGATTTTCAAAGATTTTCAGCCGGTCAGGAAAACGGAACACATTGGGTCCCTACAGAAACTGACGTTTCCATTCGACCCAGTTGGTATTATCATAAACAAGAAGATGCTAATGTTAAAACCCTAGCGCAGCTTGTAGACATCTATTTTAATTCAGTTGGGCTAAATAGTTCTTTACTCCTGAATATACCTGTTGATAAAAGAGGACTGATTCATGAAAATGATCAAGCTCGACTCATGCAACTTGCCCATTTCATAGAAACTACTTTTTCTGCCAATTTTTTGCACAATCAAGACGTCTCAACCAGTTCCGCAGTAAATGGATATCCAGCTGAAAATGTTGTAGACGAAGAGTCTACAACCTATTGGACTTCTGAGCGGAAAGATCAAAAACCTGAACTTACAGTGTTGTTGGATAAAGCGGTTGATGCAAACACATTGAAGATACAAGAATATATCCCCCTAGGGCAGCGTATCAAATCATTTTCGTTCCAAATTTTACATCAAGGAAATTGGGTTACTATTCGTAGCGGGACAACTGTAGGGAACAAACGGCTGATTCGTTTTCAAACAATGTCTGTTGAGGGGGTACGACTTATTTTTGAGGATTATAAAAAACAAGTTTTAATACATTCATTAGGGCTGTTTAAATCCCCAGACTTATCGCTGCCTTCAAAAAATTAAGAACATATTCTATATTAGTTGGTTAGAAAAATTGAAAAGGAAATGTCGTTTAATTCAATTCTTTGATTCTCAAGTTTCTCCATCTCACCTGTTTGCCAATTTGTGACTTGCTTTCAATCCCGTGTACTTGCAAAGCTATAAATCCGGAAGATTCCATGTTGTCTACTAGCTCGGCTGCTTTGACACCATTGATCCAAGTAATAATACTGTCTTTCAATGCACGTACTCTAAAATGATTCCAGTCATTCGGTTTAAACGCTTTTTGTGCTTGAGGATTATTTTCAAGAGAATACAACCAACCTCTTCTGCCTTCTTCGTATATCCCACCACTCCAGGAACGTGAACTTGGATCTAATTCGATTTGATAACCGTGAACGATACCATCGAGATAATCTTTTCGACTGTGACTCCTAATTTGAACGCCCGAGTTGATATCATTATCAATAAGAACCTCATATTCCAATTCAAAGTCAGAATATTCCTTTCTTGTAGCGAGGAAAGTATTGGGAGAATTTGGTACACAGATACCAGCGACTTGGAGTCCATCAAAAGTTATTATGGCGTCCCCACCAATTTTTACCCAATCTTTTTGAGGGTTCTCACTTGCCACAAGTGATATCCACTCTTGATTTTGACAGGAGATCAAAAAAAAGAGTGTTAGCAGTGTGAAATTTTTCATGTCAAGCTATTTAATTGTGAAATTCCATAAGGGGTCCGATACTGTTTTGATCTTTTGAGATTCGCCTCCTCGTCACCAATAAAAATTTCATTTTCTGGATCCCATTGAACAGGACGGTTTAATTCGTAAGCAATATTTGCAATATGACAAATTGAGGCAGTACGATGACCGATTTCGGCATCGCAGATAGGCGTGGTGTTGTTTTTAATGGAATCAATCCAATTTTGTTGATGATGCGCTGATTGATACAAATGAATTTCATTGTCTCCAATAGTTGCAGTTACAAGCGTAGCAGGATCACTGTCAAGGAAATGTCGACTTACGCTAAGGATTCCTTTTTCGCCTTTGAATCGAACGGCGTTACCACGGCAAAAATCTTCGTGTATTACTTCTATTCCATTTTTATAAACCATAGACAATCCTCTTACCGCGTTCGGTTCTCTAGGGGGTGTAATTTGAACAGGTCCTGTATGGTCAAACCCAAGTGCCCACTGAACGATATCAAACATATGTGCTCCCCAATCGGCAATAATTCCCCCTCCAAATTCTTTAAACCACCTCCAGCGTGGGAAAAAATCAGCATCCACCAGTGTTGCATGATAAGGCCGCATGGGGGCAGCACCGACCCAACGGTCCCAATCAATATGATTTGGCGTAGGTTGGTAAGGGAGTTTACATGCAGAATAGGGATTTCCAACAGAAACAGAAACGGTGTTAATTTTCCCTAAATAACCATTTCGTACCAATTCACAAGCCTTTCTAAAGCGATCATCAGATCGTTGTTGACTTCCTGTTTGCAAGATTCGATTGTACTTTTTGGTCGCATTAACCATCGATCGACCCTCCTGTATTGTGTGTGACAATGGTTTTTCACAATAAACATGTTTACCTGCCGCCATTGAATCAATTGATGCTTTGGCATGCCAATGATCAGGGGTAGCAACCACTACCGCATCGATATCACTCCGTCCGATCATTTCATGATAGTCAACATACTGATGTAAATCACGAGCCGTTTTTGATTGTTGGTTCTTAGCTTGTTGGGAAATATAACTATCTACAAAGGCATCCATTTTTTTTTCATTGACATCGCTTGCTGCAATCACATTAGTTTGCTCTAAATCAATGAAGATATTGGCTAATCCCCGTGCTTGGGTACCCGCACCAATAATTCCTAAATTGATGGTATCACTTGGTGGGGTGTATCCCCTGCCCAATACGTGTCGTGGTAAAATATAGATTCCTCCCGTTGCAAGAGTAGTAGACCTGAGAAATGCTCTTCTTGAATTTAGTTGCTTGCTCATAGTTTATTTGAATTATGGTTCCGTATCAATGTTTTTCTCAATATTTAAAACTGAGATTTAAATTACATAAATTATTTAATTCTCATATTTTGAAATAATTATTTGCTATATGAATAAAATATTGACACTAAAATTTTTAATTGTGTAATTAACATATTATATTTAAGTAACTAAATGAATAACAAAATGAATCAATTAATTAAAAACTATTCTTTTATTACTCTACTTGTATTGGTGTGCAGTTTTAGTTATGCACAGCAAACAATTCAGGGAGTAGTGGAGGATGAAGCAGGCATTCCATTGCCTGGAGCAACAATTGTTGTTGAAGAAACAAACGAAGGTACAACGACTGATTTTGATGGGAATTTCAGTATTTCTGCCTCGGATGGTCAAAACTTAACTATAAGTTTTGTTGGCTACAAAACCCTAACAGTTACAGTCGGATCTGATGCTAATTACAATATATCCTTGCAGCAGGACAGTCAACTTGATGAAGTTGTGGTAACTGCTTTGGGAATTGAAAGAAACGCAAAAGCTGTAGGATATTCTGTTACTCAGGTTGGTGGTGATGCAGTCAATGAGGTTAAATCAACAAATGCACTCCAAGCCCTACAAGGGAAGATTGCAGGGGTACAGATTTCTGGTAACGCGGCAGGTGCTAAGGGTTCTACTCGAATTGTCATTCGGGGGAACAGTTCCTTGAACGGGAACAACATGCCACTTTACGTTATTGATGGAATACCCATAGACAATACCAACCTGGGTTCTGCCGGGGTATGGGGTGGTGCTGATGCTGGTGATGGTATTTCAGCCTTGAATCCCGATGAAGTGCAGTCCGTTTCGGTTCTCAAAGGGGGCGCTGCGGCAGCCCTATATGGATCCCGAGCGTCAAATGGGGTAATTTTGATTACTACCAAAAAGGGGACCGGAGTCGAAGGCATCCAAGTTGAATTAACCAGCTCACTTCAATTTGATGATATCAATAACGACCCTTATGATCCGCAGACTACTTATGGACAAGGACGTGACTTTTCTACTTCCTCTGACAATGTAGACACCTATGCGAATTGGGGCCCAGCGTTAAACGGTTCTTCTGTTGAACAATGGGACGGTGTATCCAGACCTTATTCCTACAAAGGCAACAATCTAGAAAAGTTTTATAATACAGGGGAAACCTACATCAATACCGTTGCCATTTCCTCTGCTAGTAATTCTGGAAATTTACGGATGTCTTACTCGAATTTGCAAAACAAAGACATACTTCCCAATTCTTCTCTGACGAGGCATTCAATTGGAATAAATGCTGCACAAAAAATTAAAAATCTTTCTTTCGATGTAAATTTAAAGCACATCACAGATGACGCTATCGGAGCACCCAGACTGTCTGATTCACCCGGTAACGCCAACTTTGGTATCCGTTTGTTTGCACCCTCAATTGACGTAAATGATATGCTTGGTGAAGGTGGTTTAGGTACAAATGCAGATGGATCTGAATTTAGAACAAGTGATAATACTTATTCTCAAAACCCCTGGTTTGCAGCTTATCAATATTTTGATAATTCGGTAAAAGATCGTTTTATTGGATCTGGCTCTGTAAGATATGATATTACAGACTATCTATATGTTAAATACCGTTATGGTGTTGATCGTTATGATTATGATAGAACCAGTGGAACACCATTTGGGACAGCTTATCAACCCTTGGGAAGCATGAATGAGCAAAAACTTACACGCCAGCAAACTGATACAGATTTATTTATTGGAACAGATAATATTAAATTTAGTGATTTCTCTATAACAGCTTTCGCTGGGATGAACCGAAATAATATAACTTTTGAACAAGTCTCTGCCAGCGGATCCAATTTCATTGTTCCCTTTTTGTACAATGTAAAGAACACCCAAAATCAAGGAAATGGTTACAGTTACAGTCAACGTGAAATTGCTGGTGTTTATGGATCGGCTGAAATAGGATTTAAAGATGCCTTATTTTTGAGTGTAACTGCAAGGAATGACTGGTTTTCTACTCTTTCTTTAGCAGGAAAAGAGTCGGCTAATAATGATTTATACACTTCTGCATCTTTGTCCGCTGTTTTATCGGATTTATTTGTGTTACCTGAAGTCATTTCGTTTGCGAAATTGAGAGCTGGTTATTCACAAGTTGCTGGTGGTGCTGGTAATCCTTATCGATTGAATCTGACTTACGGTATTGTTGACCAAGGACATCAAGGTGCATCACTGGGAAGAATATCTAACGGATCGATACCTAATGCCGAAATTACTCCATTTGAAAAAAATGAGACAGAATTTGGTATTGATCTTCGATTACTTGACAATAAGTACTCTATAGATTTCACCTACTATGATAACGAGACGGACGGAGATATTGTTGGCGTAAGTGCTTCTGCTACGTCAGGGTATAACAGTGCACTTGCAAATTTGGGTGTTATTAGTAATAAAGGGATTGAGTTGTTGTTAAATGCAAACGTTATAGATAAGAACGATCTAAAAGTTGATTTGACATTTAACTATGCTAATAACATTTCAGAAATAGTTTCAACCAATGATGCAAATGGAAATATTACACTTGATGAGCCACGTTCGCGAAATTTAAATGTAACTCATATTGTTGGGGAACAATTTGGTGCCCTTTATGGTACTTCTTACAACAGAGATGCACAGGGTAGAATCATTCACGATATCGAGGAAGACGGGACGCCAATTCCACAAGTAGGTCCAAGAAAAATTTTAGGTTTTGGCGTTTCACCTATTTCTCTGGGATTTGGAGCTAACGCTAGTTACAAAGATTTTTCGCTGAGCTTTTTAATCGAAGGAAAATCGGGTGGTCAAATTTTTTCTGGAACCAATGCATTGGCAAAATATTTTGGAGCACATAAAGCTACAATTGATGCTGATGGACGCGAAAATGGTTTCACTGTCACTGGGGTAGATGCTGATGGCAATACATTTAATACTACCATAGCACCCGACAGAATAGAGGATTATTGGAGAAGAACCTATCAAATTGCAGAAGAATCTGTATACGACAACGATTATTTGAGACTTCGTCAAGTTAGTTTGGGTTATAATGTACCTAGTGAATTACTAGAAAATACATTTATTTCAAATGCTCGTGTATCTTTGATTGGAAGAAACCTGTTTTTGATTTCAAATAGTGTTGAAAATATTGATCCAGAATCTGGTTACAATGTTTCTAACTCACAAGGTTTGGAGTGGTTTGGTTTACCAGTACCAAGAAGCTTAGGTCTCAATATAAACCTTAAATTTTAAAATAAGATGAAAAGAATTTATATAATATTAACGACAATTAGCCTCGTCTTCACAGGGTGTGAATTGGATGAGGGATTCGAGGAAATGAATGTTGACCCAACAAAGGCTTCCCAAATTGATGTAAACAACAAGTTTGCTTCTGTATTTCTTCGAACATCAGGTGGACGTTATGAAAACTGGAGAACGAGTCTAATTTATAGCTCACAGATAATCCAGCATATGTCTTCAACAGCTACATATTGGACAGGAAATTTTTATACGCTTAACCAAGGGTATTCAACATCATTATTTGACAGAGCGTATCCAGAACAAGTAAAAGAAATTGAAGATATTATTTATCAATTAACTCAAGAAGAGGTTACAGGAACTCAAATGGGAGTGGCAAGGATTTGGAGAGCATTTATTTATCACCGTCTTACTGATTTGTACGGAGACATCCCGTATTCTCAAGCTGGAAAAGGCTACATAGAGGGGATTCTTAAACCCGCTTACGATAGTCAGGAATCTATTTACCTAGATATGTTGGCTGAAATTGAAGGAGGTATTTCTCAGCTCGGCAGCAGTAATTTAGGAGCTTCTGATTTAATTTTCCAGGGCGATGTTGATAAGTGGAAAAGGTTTGGTAATTCACTAATGCTTCGTTTGGCTATGCGATTAACAAACGCAGATCCAGCTACAGCACAAAGTTGGGCTCAGAAAGCCATAAGCGGTGGAACCATGAATTCCAACGATGATATTGCCTATATTCAACATACGCTTGGACCAGCAGGTATCAATAAAAATGGCCACGGTGAAGTATTTTCAGCTGATGGTAATATGAGAATCTCTAAAGTTTTTATGGAATTTTTACAAGGCGGTAACGATCCAAGGCTACCCATATTAGCTGCACGACGTAGCGATGGTAGTACTAATCCCGCTGATCTAGTAGGAATGCCAAATGGATTAACCTCTGGCGCACTTGAAGAAAAATATGGCAATGATAGCTCTTTTTATGCTGAACCCAACCGTTCTGTGCTTGGCGGCGAAGACACTCCCATGGTTTTCCAGACCTATGCCGAAGTTGAATTCTTAAAGGCAGAAGCGGCCATCAGAGGTTGGCATTCAGGTGATCCGGAAACGCACTATAACAATGGAGTTAAAGCAGCAATGCAAATGTTGGGAATGCTTTATGCCAACGCTTCAGATATATCAGACGATCAAGTAAGTGCTTACTTAGCAGCTTCCCCTTATGACCCTGCTATTGGAATGGAAATGATCCATACGCAGTATTGGGCAGCAACTTTTTTGAATGAATATGAGGCTTTTGCTAATTGGAGAAGAACCGGATTCCCAACTCTTGAACCTTTCGGTGGGGAAGCTGTTTACCCAGGAAACGAAACAAACGGGCAAATTCCGCGTAGAATGATTTATCCTAGTAGTGAAGAAAGTACCAACCCTGATAATTTTGCAGCCGCCGTGCAAAGACAAGGGCCTAATACGCTAACTACACGTGTTTGGTGGGATAAATAAAAAGTATAATTTTATTATTTTTAAAGGGTGATACGAGTAGTATCACCTTTTTTTATAGTATGAAGAAACCAAGTTGCTTTATCTTTTTCGTGTGTATTGGTTTATTCCAACTATCGGGTCAAGGTTTTGAACTCATTGCACCAGACCATAGTGGTATCCACTTCGAAAATAAACTCATCGAAACTCCCAAAAGTAATATCATTACTTACGAGTATTTTTATAATGGTGGTGGAGTAGCTGCTGGAGATCTTAACAACGACGGGTTGACAGATCTTATTTTCACATCAAACCAAGGGGAGGCCCGAGTATATCTTAATCTGGGTGGACTCCGATTCAAAGACATCACGTCTGAAACCAAATTGAACACAGCTAGCGGTTGGAAGACGGGTATCACACTCGCCGATGTAAACAATGACGGATGGTTGGACCTTTACATATCCTACTCAGGAAATTATCAAAAGAAAAATAGAAAAAATCAACTGTATATCAATCAAAAAGATTTAACCTTTAGTGAAGAAGCAAAAAAATATGGGATTGATGATTTTGGCTTTACCTCACAATCCTCTTTTTTTGACTACGATAAAGATGGAGATCTTGATTTATTCGTCCTCAACCACAATACCAAACTGTTTAGAAATTTTGATGCGGCCTACGCCAAAACGCAAACAGATGAGGATGCAGGAGATCGTCTCTATGAAAATATGGGAACACGATTCGTAGATGTTACTCTCGAATCTGGAATAATTTCAAACCCTATTGGCTACGGACTGGGAGTCATAGTAACTGATACTAACAACGACGGCTGGCCAGACCTATATGTTTCCAATGATTATGTAGAAGAAGATTATTTGTATGTAAATAATCAAGATGGCACATTCAGTAATGTATTAAAGAGTCAAATGTCTTGTATTTCAAATTTCTCAATGGGTGTAGATGCCGGAGATATTAATAATGACGGCTGGGTAGATATTATTACGTTAGATATGCTTCCAGAAGACAACGAAAGACAAAAATTACTCTATGCGCCAGACAATTTTGAACTGTATAATAATATGGTTTTTAATGGATTTCACCATCAATCTATGCGAAACATGTTACAGCTCAATAATGGAAATGGAACCTTTAGTGATATCGGTCAGCTAGCTGGAGTTTCCAGTACAGACTGGAGTTGGGCACCTTTGCTTGCAGATTTCAATAATGATGGCTTAATAGACTTGTATATAACTAATGGTTATGGTCGGGATATGATCAATCGTGATGTGATGAAATTTTATATCGATGAACGAGTTAAGTTTACAGAGGGGGTATCCAATAAGGATATGTTTGAAGCCCTTAAAGGAATCCCATCTACCCCACTTCAAAATTATTATTTTGTCAATAGGGGGGGTATGGAGTTCGAAAACATGACCCATGAAGCAGGTTTTACAGGTGCCGATTTCTCACATGGTGCCATTTATTCAGATTTAGACAATGATGGTGATTTAGAAATCGTCGTAAACTGCATGAATCAAAAGGCAAAAATATTTAAAAATTTGTCCATTGAAAAAGGACAAAACCCTAATTTCATTCAGATTAATCTATTACAAAAAAATAAAAATCCTTATGGAATAGGTTCACGAGTATCCCTATTCACGTCTAATGGAGAGAAAATGATCCGTGAAGTGAACCCATCTCGAGGATTTCAGTCATCCCTTATGGAACCCATTCACTTTGGGGTAGGAGATTATGTGATAGATTCTATACATATTGACTGGAATGATCTAACGCATCAAGTAGTCAAGGGCCCCATAAAACCCAATCAGCGACTGAAAATCGAAAAAAAAGAAGACAAATCCTTTCCAATCAAACATTTTAAATCAATTTTTCAAGTAACATGTGACACACTGAGAAGTCATCATAGAGAATTACTTGTAAATGATTTTAAAGTGCAACCGCTTTTACCCTATATGATTTCCTATCATGGTCCTAAAATCAAAAAAGTAGATATTAACCAAGATGGCTTAGATGACTTATTTATTCCAAGTCCCGAAGGACAAGCACCCAAATTACTGATTCAGAAAAGCGACGGATCATTCATTGAATCCGCACAACCTGATTTAGATGCTTCAAGTTACTACGAAGATACTAATGCCACATTTTTTGATGCCGATGCAGACGGAGACTTGGATCTTTATATTGTTTCAGGTGGGTATGGCGCTTTGGATTCAGGCATATCTCTTGAGGATCGATTTTACAGAAACGATAAGGGCTTGTTCGTTCTTACAAGCCAATTAACACACGATAATTTGGTGGGAGCTGTTGCCGTGCCCTGGGATTTTGATCTAGATGGTGATATAGATGTCTTTGTTGGCAGTCGCGTAAAACAGGCTGAATTTCCCAAAAGTGCACCCTCCCTACTTCTTGTTAATGATGGTGGTGGTAACTTTTCAAGAAGAAAATTACCTTTTTTTGAGCGCGTCACCGATGCAAAAGTTGGAGATTTTGATGGGGATCAGGTGGAAGAACTCCTTGTAGTAGGTGATTGGGATTATCCTCGCGTATTAGCTTTTGAAGAGCGACGTTTTATTGACAAAACAGCCCAATTCTTTACTGAAAATCTGTATGGTTGGTGGAATACAATCCACGTTAATGATGTAGATGATGATGGCGATTTAGATTTGGTACTAGGAAATTGGGGAACAAATAATCAATTCAAACCTTCACAGGAAGAACCTATGATATTGTACTATGATGATTTTGATGAAAATGGATACATTGATCCCATATGGTCTTATTTCAATAATGACAACCAATATCCCTTTGTATTGAAAGATGAATTGACGGATCAAATCGTTTCTCTACGAAAAAAATATGTCACCTATGCGTCTTTCGCCAATGAAACCATGGAGGATATATTTACAACGGAACAACTCGATGAAAGCCCCAAATGCTATACCAACTTTTTAGAAACTGCATGGTTTGAAAATAAGGAGGGGGTCTTTGTCAAACGCAAATTGCCTAATGAAGTAAATATTTCATCTATCCATGCAATTTATGTCTATGATTTTGATGATGATGGTGCTAAAGATATGTTCCTTGCAGGGAACGTGCCATTTAATCGTGTACGAATAGGCCGAAGGGAATCAACTTTTGGCATCTACCTCAAAGGGGATGGAAAAGGTAATTTTAGCTACATTTCTAACCGGGAGACGGGAATTAAAATAAATGGATCGGTTCGTTCTCTTGAAATGATTCGAACCTCCGACAATAAAAAATTAGTTGTTGGTGTAAACAATAGCAAACCCTTAATCATTACTATCAACAATGAATAGATACCTTCGGACGTATTTCTTTTTTATTTTATTACTGATGGTCCACTTCTCTTTTGCTCAAAGGAAGGAATCAAAACAATTTATTGCCGACCTAAAGGCAATTACTGACATTATGGTTTATGATGTGACTTCTCCTGTTGCTGCAGCACGTTATTATGCCTATACAACATTAACAGCCTATCAAATTCTGTCTTTGAATAATCCTAAAGATTATCCTAGTTTTTTTCAATTTTTTGAACGGTCATTAATAACTTCATTTCCAAATAAGATCGATTTAGAAGATCCCTCCCTAGCTTATAGGTATGCATTGCTCTACAGTGCAAAAAAGCTTTTACCATCTGGAGATAAGCTCCAATCTAAATTAGTCACCCTACAACAAGCGCTTCCCAAGCACGAGATGAATTATATCGAATCCATAGCAAAGAATATCATTTCTTACGCTAATCAAGACGGCTTTCTACAACTCAATAATTTAAAAAAATATACTCCAAAAAGAGGAGAATCATTTTGGCAACCCACAGGCCCTGCCTACATGGCCCCCGTAGAACCGCATTGGAACAGTTTAAGTCCAATGTTTTTGAAAGCGGCTGATCAATATAAAACCCGCCCACCAATAGCATATGATTTGAATCCACAATCAGAATTCTATAAACTTCTTTTTGAAGTAAAAGAAATTACCGAACGCAATGATAAAGAATTTAATGAAATAGCTGCTTTCTGGGATTGCAATCCCTATGCCATCTCACAAATTGGCCATTTAGAATTTGGGTTGAAAAAAATATCACCTGGGGGGCATTGGATTGGAATAGCTGGAATCGCTTCTCTAAAAGCTAGGTTTAGCCTAGAACAGACCATTTTCTCACATACTCTTTTATCTCTTACTATGCATGATGCGTTCATTGCTTGTTGGGATGAAAAATACCGTTCAAATCGAGTTCGTCCTGAAACCGTTATCAATCGTCGATTTGACAGAATGTGGCGGCCCTTGTTACAAACACCTCCTTTTCCAGAATATGTTTCAGGTCATAGTGTTGTTTCTACAGCCGCGGCAGAAATTTTAACCGTGATTTTTGGACCATCCTTTCGATATAGGGATACAACAGAAAAAGAATTTGGTTTGAAAACGAGACGATACGTATCCTTTGACCAAGCGGCTAAGGAAGCCTGTATCTCAAGATTGTATGGTGGCATTCACTACAGAGATGCTATAGAAGAGGGTATTTTGCAAGGAAAGCAAGTAGCTGATTTTATTTTACAGAAAACGAAAAATTCTTTTTCTTATCCATTTATAGATAAACTCAATTAAAAAGAGTACACCAATCACTGGAACTGGCAGTTTGAAACTCGTCATCAAGATTTATCTTGTATCGGTATTCTGTTGTGTCCCTATTGAATTCTAATTCAGAAACTACAATGAATTCCCGCTGGCACAATTCCTGACAATAACAAAATTCCATGCTATTTTGGCCGATACCCGATAAATGAAAAGCAATCTGTGACCCACCTTCTGTATTTTCATTGGTAAGCGTGATATACTGGATGGATTCAAAGACAGGTACATTATTTATAATAGTTTCTTTCTCAGGTGCACATGAAAACACTAGGAACAAAAGGTAAAGCTTTTTCATTTTTTATTTCTAAACTAAGATATGTTTATGACTAGACCTAATTTTTTTGTGTTAAACCCATTAACCTCATTCCTGACTTAACGATAAAAAACTAACTTTAAAGTCATTGTAACTCCAAGGAAACAACAAAGCATTAAATGAACAATATTTTAAAATATAACTTATTATTGATTGCGATTTTATTCGCCACTAGTTGCAATCCTCCAAGCTATCATGAAACAGCTGTTCTCGTTGTCGGAGGAGGGACTGCGGGAACCGCAGCTGCTATTAGTAGCGCGAGAATGGGCGTCAAAACAATGTTGATTAATGAAACGCCATGGCTGGGGGGGATGCTTACTTCTGCTGGTGTTAGTGCAGTAGATGGAAACACAAAACTTCTTTCTGGTTTTTGGGGTGAGTTTAGAGATAGTCTGGTGGATCGTTACCAAGGTGCTGATCAACTTAAAACAGGCTGGGTTAGTAACCATATGTTCGAACCTTCTGTTGGTGCTGAGATTTTTTGGAATATGGCTGAAAACGAAAAATATCTTACAACAAAAATGGAAACCACATGGGATAGCATCGTACAATTATCAGATGGTTGGCGTGTTTTTGCTTCCAATAAACACACCCAATTTGAAATAAAAGCTAAACAAGTTATTGATGCAACTGAATTGGGTGATGTCTCAAAAAAGGTTGGTATCCCCTACAGTATTGGAATGGATAGTCGTGATGTGTTTAATGAAGAAATAGCCCCTGAGTTGTCAAATGAGATCATTCAAGATTTGACCTATGTACTCATACTTGAAGCTTCAGACTCACTCGTTACTCCAATCAAACCAAATGGTTATGACCCTTCCGTTTTTTATTGTTCAACGGAAAATAACAAATGCCAATTAAAAATGAATCGTGTTTTATGGTCCAAAGAAAAAATGATGACCTATGGCAAACTTCCTAACAATAAATACATGATCAATTGGCCTATTCATGGGAACGACTATTATGCCAATGGTCTTGAACAAAGTAAAAAACAGCGAAAAATATTATATGAAAGAGCAAAATTGAAATCAAAACAATTTCTGTATTATCTCCAAACTGA
>JBMHCG010000029.1:0-154332 GCA_049890035.1 Flavobacteriaceae bacterium
GCCAAAGTCAACATATATAATTACATGAATTTTGTTTAATTGGTTTATTTTATTGTGTAATTATCCCACACCCTGTTTTTAGCAGGGTGTTTTTTTATTTTATCTTGCGCTACAAATAAGGAATGTCAATGTACAACTCTAGAATATCCGGATTGGGGAAATACCTCCCAGAAAATGTAGTAACCAATGACGATTTGGCCCAACGAATGGAAACCTCAGATGCATGGATTCAAGAACGAACGGGGATCAAAGAACGCCGTCACATTCTCAAGGGACAAGGGGATACAACCGCCACCATGGGTGTGGCTGCCGCGCGGATCGCTATTGAAAGAGCGGGTCTCACCCCACAAGATATCGATCTTATTCTTTTTGCTACGCTCAGTCCAGACTATTATTTTCCTGGCTCTGGGGTATTGGTTCAAGAATTGTTAGAAATCCCTACCTGTCCAGCGATGGATATTCGAAACCAGTGTTCTGGCTTTGTTTATGGACTGGCAACAGCCGACCAATTTATCAAATCGGGGATGTATAAAAATATATTGGTCATAGGTTCCGAAAACCACTCCGGAGGGCTGGACTTTACAACAAGGGGGCGTGGGGTATCCGTCATTTTTGGTGACGGTGCAGGTGCCGCTGTATTGACCCGTGAAGAAGATCCTAACAAAGGAGTCTTGTCTTCACATCTTCATTCCGAAGGAAAGTACGCCGAAGAACTCTCTCTGATTGGGCCCAGTACCAATCGTTGGGTACCTGAGATTCTAGAGGCAAATGATCCTGAAGACGTTACATATTATCCCTTTATGAATGGTCAATTGGTCTTTAAAAATGCTGTAGTTCGTTTTTCCGAAGTAATCATGGAAGGCCTAACACATAATAAGCTCGGTCCCGGTGCAATTGATATGTTGATTCCCCACCAAGCCAATCTACGTATATCCCAATTTGTTCAAAAGAAATTTGGTTTGTCCGACGATCAAGTTTATAACAACATCCAGCGCTATGGTAACACCACTGCAGGTTCCATTCCCATCGCTTTGACTGAAGCCTGGGAAGAAGGAAAAATAAAATCAGGAGATTTGGTGGTCTTAGCTGCTTTTGGAAGTGGTTTTACTTGGGGCAGTTCCATCATTCGTTGGTAGCATGACCCTCAAAAAAACTCTGGTACTGGGTGCTTCACTCAAGCCCGAACGCTATGCCCACCAGGCCATTCTCAAACTTCGTGCAGCGGGGCACCCTGTCTTGGCTGTTGGACGTCAAGCAGGCACCATAGCCGATGTACAAGTGCAAACACAAATGGATCTTACTTGGACAGAAATAGATACCGTGAGTGTCTATTTACAAAAGGCGCATCAAGTACAATACATTGAAGCCATATTTCAATACCAACCCAAGCGGGTGCTGTTCAATCCCGGTACTGAAAACCCTTTTCTTTCAAAACAATTACAAAACAGGGGAATCATAACAGAAAATGCCTGTAATTTAGTACTACTTACTACGGATCAGTATTAATCCCATAAATGTAAGTAGCCCGTTGAGGGGGAGAAGTTCATACCCAATCTGGTAACCACCTAAAAAACTACTGGGAATTTGTCCCAATCCAAAAACAATCGCGACAGATGTTAATGCGATCCAAAGTACTTTTCGATCTTGAATACGGTAGTTGGTAAACATGCCAAAGGCAAACAGTCCCAATAAAGGGCCGTAGGTATACGAGGCTACTGTCAATAGTCCATCAATGACATTCCGATCCAAAACGTGTTTGAATAAAATAACAACCAGGACCAATACCAGGCTCATTAGGATATGTACCTTTTTGCGCGTTTGAACTTGTGTCGTCTTGGATTGGGTATCCAGTTTCAAAAAGTCAACACAAAAAGACGTAGTCAACGATGTCAAGGCACTGTCTGCACTGCTGTATGCTGCAGCAATGAGTCCCAATATAAAGGTAACGGCCACTCCCATACCCAATCCACCTCCTAAGGCAATTTCAGGAAAAAGTAAATCTGTGTTGGCTTTGCCATCAACCTCTGGAATTGCTATGCCATTTTGTTGGGCGTAGCTGTAGAGTAAAATGCCAAGCAGTAAAAACAAAAAGGTCACGCCCACCAAGACAAAACTAAAACTGATCATATTTTTCTGAGCTTCTTTTACATTGCGGCAAGTCAGGTTTTTTTGCATCATGTCCTGATCCAAGCCTGTCATACAAATGGTGATAAAAGCACCACCAATAAGAGATTTAAGAAAATAATTGCGAGCCAAAGGATCATCGGTTACCCAAATCTGATTGTACTGTTTAAAAGCAGTTGATTCAAAAAAAGACCCCAGCGTCCAGTCCAAGGCGTCAAGCAGATAAATGACTGATAAAACTACCGCGGCAATCATCAACAGGGTTTGCAAGGTATCGGTCCATATAATAGTTTGGATCCCCCCTTTGAAGGTATAAAGCCAAATTAATGCGATAGATAACACCACTGTAAGTTCAAAAGGCACCCCCCAAGTGTCGAAAATGAACTGTTGGAGTACCAAGGCGACTAAAAATAATCGAAAAGCAGCTCCCAGCACTCGGGACAAAAAGAAAAAGGCCGCACCTGTCAAGTGGCTATTGGGACCCAGTCGTTGTCCCAAATATTCATAAATAGAGGTAATGTGGTACCGATAATACAACGGTAGCAAAAAATAGGCTACGACAAAATAACCAATTCCATATCCCAAGACAACTTGAAAATAGGTCAGTTGGGTAGCTGCCACCCACCCGGGTACCGAAATAAAGGTCACCCCAGACAAAGATGCCCCGACCATACCAAATGCCACCAAATACCAAGGGGCATTTCTGTTGGCTTGAAAAAATACAGTATTCGATTCCTGACGACCTGTCCAATAAGAGATACCAATTAAGACAGCGAAATAACCAAGTATCAGAGACAAAATAGCAGTGGGGGTGAGCATACAAATTGGTTTTGAGTTTAAAGATAGAAAATTGTCCGAAGCATTATTTTCGTAGTTTTGCGCATGGATTTTTCTTCACAGTTGCTTGAAAATGCAGTAGCAGAAATCGCCCAATTGCCTGGCATTGGAAAGCGATCGGCGTTGCGTCTGGCTTTGCATCTGCTCAAACAACCCGAAGCGCATACCCAGCGTCTGTCTGCGGCCTTGACAAGCTTTCGAGAAAATATAAAGTTTTGTGAGCAGTGCCATAACTTGTCCGATGCACCGCGTTGTGACATTTGCTCCAATCCCGCTCGGGACGATAGCTTGTTGTGTGTGGTCGAGGATATCCGTGATGTGATGGCAATTGAATCTACAAGCCAGTTCAAAGGTTACTATCATGTTTTGGGAGGTCTGATATCTCCTATGGATGGGATGGGACCGCAAGATTTGACCCTGGATAAGCTGGTCCAAAAAATCAAGTCGGGTGCTGTGCAAGAAGTAATTTTTGCCCTGAGTGCTACTATGGAAGCCGATACAACCAATTTTTATATGTACAAACTACTGAGCAAGTTCCCTGTTAAACTCAGCACCATTGCTCGGGGTATCGCTGTTGGTGAAGAATTGGAGTATACGGACGAGGTAACCCTAGCGAGAAGTATTAATACCCGCTTGCCCTACGAAAAATCAATTCAGCAATAATGCCAAAAAGGACCCAGAAACAGTGGTGTACTTTTTGTACTTTTGTATGTAAAATCTGCTATGGCGAAATATGAACTTAAACTCCCAAAAATGGGGGAAAGCGTTGCCGAGGCTACCATTACTGCCTGGTTAAAGGAGGAAGGGGATACCATTGCCGCGGACGATGCCGTTGTAGAAATCGCTACAGATAAAGTAGACTCTGATGTGCCTTCTGAGGTAGCAGGTATATTAATAGAGAAACGTTTTGCACCCGATGAAGTCGCTCAAGTAGGTGAAGTTTTGGCAGTTATTGAAACAGATAGCCCCTTGGCTACAGCTGAAGATATTGATACAGCAACCACAGCCACAACAGATGTTCCAAGTTCTAAACCCATATCTACAGCACCAAAAACCGCACCCCTAGCCGAACAAGCAGTACAACAAGTTGCTCAAGAGGTACAGCAGCTACAGGAACAGTTACAGCCCATAGCCAGTTCAACCGAGCGTTTTTATACTCCCTTGGTCAAAAATATGGCTGCAAAAGAGAACATTTCTCAAGCCGAATTAGACGCCATTCCGGGAACTGGTCAAAATCAACGCGTTACTAAGAATGACATGTTGGCTTACTTGGAAACGCGCGGTCAAAATAAGCCAGTGGCTCCAACAAAGAAGTCTCCATCAGCGACTGAAACTAAAAACAGCCCTCAGGTTACTGACAAACAGCCCGTATCAGCTGAAAGTACTCCAACCCCTTTGACAGCTCCAAAGATGGTGAGTGGGCAAGACCAGATCATTGAAATGTCACGCATGGGTAAGATGATTGCGGATCACATGATTCATAGTAAAGAAACTTCTGCTCATGTTCAGTCTTTTGTCGAAGCCGATGTGACGGAATTGTGGGAGTGGCGTGAAAAAATAAAAAATACTTTCCTTGATCGTACGGGTGAAAAACTCACTTTTACCCCTTTGTTTATAACAGCCGTATTAAAAGCCTTACGAGATTTTCCCATTCTCAATAGCTCTGTAGACGGAGATCGAATCATCCAAAAAGGCGCTATCAATATTGGGATGGCTACAGCCCTATCCGATGGTAACTTGATTGTACCTGTCATTAAAAATGCAGATCATCTCAATTTGTTTGGCTTGTCTAAAGCCGTCAATGACCTGGCACAACGGGCTAGAGAAAACAAATTATTACCCGATGAGGTACAAGGCGGGACATACACCGTGACCAACGTGGGTAACTTTGGATCGATCATGGGAACCCCAATCATCAATCAACCCCAAGTAGGTATCATAGCCGTAGGGGTGATCCGTAAGATGCCTGCTGTAATCGAAACACCCGATGGTGATTTTATTGGGATTCGACGGAAATTAATTTTGTCTCATAGCTATGACCACCGTATAATTAACGGAGCCACCGGGGGTCAGTTTGTTAAAAATGTTGCCAATTACCTTGAAAATTGGGACGAACCTGCTCCAGTTTAAGTCATGGTGTTACAACTTACTCGTCCGCTTTGTTTTTTTGATTTGGAAACAACAGGTGTTAATATTACCAATGACAGGATTGTCGAAATGGCAGTTCTCAAACTTCATCCTGACGGTACTGAAGAAGAAAAACTTTGGTTGGTCAATCCTGAAATTCCCATTCCACCCGAGGCGGCTGCTGTTCATGGGATTACTGACGATAAAGTTGCCGATGCCCCAACATTTAAAGAATTGGCACCCGAAATCAGTGCCTTTATTTCCCAGTCCGATCTGGCAGGATTTAACTCCGACCGTTTCGATATCCCACTTTTGGCCGAGGAAATGCTACGGGCCGATTTTGATTTTGACATGAAAAAGCTCAAAACCGTTGATGTGCAAACTGTTTTTCACAAAATGGAACAACGCACACTGACAGCGGCATTCAAATTCTATTGTCAACAAGAACTGACCAATGCACACTCCGCTATGGCCGATACACGCGCCACTTTTCAGGTGTTACAAGCCCAACTCGAGCGTTACGATGCATTGGAGCCCTCTGTAGATTTTCTCAATACCTTTACTGCCAGAAGAAAATCAGCAGACTTGGCAGGTTTTATTGTTTTCAATAAGGAAGGGAAAGAATGTTTTTCCTTTGGCAAGCACAAAGGCAAAACCGTTGATCAAGTTTTGGAAGAAGAACAAGGCTATTTTGGATGGTTGATGAAAGCTGATTTCCCCCGCTATACCAAAAAAGTACTGACACAAATTCGTTTACGAAAATTTAACCAAGGCCTGTAGCAATGAAAATTCTCTGTATTGGCCGGAATTATGCCGATCATATAGCCGAATTGGAAAACGAAAGGCCAAAAGACCCCGTCGTTTTTATCAAGCCTGATACGACCATCGGTCAGCGAAATACCCCTTTTTATCTCCCCGCATTTTCCAATGATGTGCAACACGAAATAGAACTTATCGTTCGTATTAACCGAATTGGAAAGCACATTCAAGAAAAATTTGCCCACAAGTATTATGACCAAATCAGTGTAGGGATCGATTTTACAGCCCGTGATGTCCAAGCCCAACTCAAAGCCAAAGGATTACCCTGGGAAAAAGCCAAGTCTTTCGATGGCGCCACTGTTCTAGGGGAATGGGTCGCTAAAAAAGATTTTACCAACATACAAGACCTGCATTTTCATTTAACCCAAAATGGAACGACGGTACAAACGGGTCATACCCGATTGATGCTTTACACCATTGACCAACTCATCTCCTACGTCTCTCAATATTTTACACTAAAGATTGGGGACATTCTTTTTACAGGTACACCCGCTGGGGTGGGACCCGTTGCTGAGGGTGATGTGTTGGAAGGCTTTTTGGAAAACCAAAAGCTACTCCAAGCCAAAATCAAATAAATGACAGCAGAACTTATTACTATTGGCGATGAAATCCTTATTGGTCAGATTGTCAACACCAATGCTGTGTATCTATCCAAATCCCTCAATCGCATTGGGATAGAAGTTATCCAAATCACATCTATTTCTGACCAACCCGAAACCATCAAAAAGGCGTTGGACGAAGCCCGACAACGTGCCGATGTGTTGTTGTTGACTGGTGGCTTGGGCCCCACCAATGACGATGTGACCAAGCATACGCTGACCGAATATTTTTCGGATGAGTTGATCTGGTATCCTGACATTTTGGAGCATATTGAAGAGATGTTTGCCAAATATGTACCAACCCCCATCAGCGATTCCAATAGGGAACAAGCACAGTTGCCTAAACAAGCACGTATTTTTAAAAATACGATCGGCACTGCTTCGGGTATGTGGTTCGAAGATAAAGATGTCGTAGTGATTTCCATGCCGGGGGTGCCCTATGAGATGAAAGCGTTGATGGAGCAATCCGTATTGCCTGCTTTACAGGAAAAATTTGAAACGCCGCATATCTATCACAAAACCATCATGACCTATGGACTGGGTGAAAGTGTGATCGCCGATCGCATAGCCAACTGGGAGGCCCAGCTACCGCCACATATCAAATTGGCTTATCTACCCAGTTTGGGTCGGGTTCGCTTGCGTTTGTCTACCAAAGGTTCTGATGCCACCGTTTTAGAATCGCAAGTCAATGAAGCCGTTGCCCAATTACGCCCTTTGATAGAAGATATCTATTACGGGGAAGAAGAAGACCAACCGATAGAGATATTGATCGGGAAACGCCTGGTAGCCAAAAACCAAACCCTTGCCATAGCCGAAAGTTGTACGGGAGGGGCTATTTCAAGTCGCCTAACAGCCAAAGCAGGTGCTTCAGCTTTTTTCTTGGGGAGTAGTGTCACCTATGCCACCGTTTCGAAAACGCAATTGTTGGGTGTCGATCCCAGCTTGATTGCCGAAAAGGGTGTTGTCAGTGGCCCTGTTGCCGAAGCCATGGCACAGGGTGTACAGCAAGCCCTTGGAGCCGATTATGCACTGGCCACAACAGGCAATGCCGGTCCAACCGCTTTGGAAGGGAAGGCTGACGTTGGAACAGTTTTTATCGGTTTGGCGACCCCCAAAGGCGTGGAAAGTTTTGAATTTACCATGGGAAAAAACCGAGAAAGAGTCATTCAAAAGTCTGTCAATAAAGCTTTTGAGTTGTTGTTTAAAGCTTTGTGTGATGCGTGAATGCCCGTTAAATTTATTTCATAATAAGTTTTTGATACTCGCATAAATAAATGTAAATTTGCGTCCGATTTAATGCAAACACCTTTGATATATGGCCAAAGTTTGTGAAATAACTGGTAAGAAAGTGATGTTTGGGAACAACGTTTCCCATGCGATGAACAAAACGCGTCGTCGTTTCGATATCAATTTGATTAAAAAGCGTTTCTACATTCCAGAGGAAGACAAGTGGATCACCCTTAAATTGAAAGCCTCTGCACTGAAAACGATTAATAAAAAAGGAATCAGCGCGGTCTTAAAAGAAGCCCGTGCACAAGGTGTATTAAAATAAGCTAGGACATAGCAAAAAAAGGCAACCGCGTTCAGGTCATTTTAGAATGCACAGAGCACAAAGCGTCAGGGCAACCTGGAACGTCTCGTTACATTACGACCAAAAACAAAAAGAATACTCCAGACCGATTGGAGATTAAAAAATTCAACCCCATTTTGAAAAAAATGACGGTTCACAAAGAAATTAAATAGTCATGGCAAAGAAATCAGTAGCAACTTTACAAACCGGCTCCAAGCGATTGACAAAGGCAATCAAAATGGTCAAAAAAGAAGGCTCCACTGGCTATTCTTTTGTCGAAACCATCCTACCACCAGATATGGTTAATGATTGGTTGAATAAAAAATAATTCCCATTGGAATGGGCATCATAAAAGCTACTGTGAGGTAGCTTTTTTTGTATCTAAATATGAGCAAACTCCACAAGCTTTTTTCGGCTGAAAAAAAACGCCGCCTTACCGAGGGGCTGCAGTCCAGCCAACGCTCATTCTTTTCAAAATTAGGTACAGCCGTAGCTGGTCGGACTTCCATAGACGAAGAACTGCTTGACGAGCTCGAAGGTGTTTTGATCCAATCTGATGTGGGCGTGGCCACAACCGTTAAAATCATCGAATCCATCGAAGCCCGCGTGGCACAGGACAAATATTTGGGGTCTGAGGCACTAGGGCAATTACTAACCGAAGAAATCACCCGTATTTTGGTTCGTCCAGATGGAGCAGCACCCAATGACTTTACCGATCCGCTGCCCCACCAACCCGAAGTGATCATGGTAGTGGGGGTCAATGGTGTCGGGAAAACTACCACTATCGGCAAGTTGGCACACCAATATACCCAAGCCGGTAAAAAAGTGGTATTGGGCGCAGCCGACACTTTCCGAGCTGGAGCCATAGACCAACTCCAAATTTGGGCGGATAAGGTAGGCGTACCCCTTGTCAAACAAGCGATGGGAAGTGATCCTGCTTCTGTAGCTTTTGATACGTTGCAATCTGCTGTGGCACAAAAAGCTGATGTGGTGTTGATCGATACAGCGGGTCGTTTGCACAATAAGGTTAATCTGATGAATGAATTGACCAAAGTCAAACGGGTCATGGATAAAATCGTTCCCCAAGCCCCGCACGAAGTGTTACTCGTGCTGGATGGTTCCACAGGGCAAAACGCTTTTGAACAAGCCAAGCAGTTTACCGCTGCAACCCAAGTTACCACATTGGCCATCACCAAACTCGATGGCACTGCCAAAGGTGGGGTTGTTATGGGGATTTCAGATCAGTTTCAAATCCCAGTTAAATATATTGGAGTAGGAGAGGGCATTGAAGACTTACAACGATTTGACCCGACATCTTTTGTTTTCTCATTTTTTAATGCATAAACCCATGTCAAACACAAAAAAAATAGGGCTAGGATTACTTTTTACAATACTATTGTATGTGGTAGGTCCAACCCCTAGCTCACCTGTCTTAGAAAAACCACTACCCGAAGTACCCGCTGATTTGTCAGCATTAGAAGCTTTTGTCCAAAGTAAAGAAGCTGCTATCGGGGATATTCGTCCGGGCAATGCTTCTCGTATTGTTTTTGCAGACAGCATCCCACAAAAAACACCTTATAGCGTGGTTTATTTCCACGGTTTTCCAGCATCCTCCGAAGAAGGTGCCCCTTTTCATACAATGGTAGCCAAATCGCTTGGGGCCAATTTGTATTTGCCCCGTTTGTATGGCCATGGACGCCAAGAAAAGGAACCGCTTTTGGACTATACCGCAGACGCTTTTTTGGACAGTGGACGCGAAGCCCTTGCTATCGCTAAATCTCTGGGTGAAAAAGTGATTGTTTTGGCCACTTCCAATGGAGCGACACTGGCACTCACTTTGGGCAACGATCCGGATTTGGCTGCATTGGGACTCTATTCGCCCAATATCAAAATCAAAGACGAGCGTGCTTTTCTTCTAACTTGGCCCTGGGGGCTGCAGTTGGCGCGCCTGATCAAAGGCGGTAAGTACAATTACATGAATGACATCACTCCCGAAAAGGAACAATTCAATACCACTTTCTATCGTTTGGAGGCCTTGTTGCATGTGCAAAAACTCGTGGAAACAGCCATGACTCCTGAGACTTTTGCTAAAGTCAAAGCTCCTGTTTTTATGGGGTATTATTATAAAAATGACAGCCTGCAAGATGACACTGTTCGAGTAGCAGACATGCTAGTGATGTTCGACCAATTGGGTACCCCAGATTCCCTCAAGCGCAAAAAGGCTTTTCCAGAAGCCAAAAGCCATGTGATCACTTCTTATTTGAATACGGATGTTTATGGTGAAGTTGCGCAAGAAACTATGGCTTTTCTTCGTGCACAACTCCCTTTGCCAACCCAAACCAGTGACAGCTTGTCTCAACCCTAGATTTTTATGCGTACTAAAAGCCGTCAGCAAAATACCATCAACGTAATCACCCTTGGGTGTTCCAAAAATTTATATGATTCCGAAGTTTTGATGGGACAATTACAAGCCTCGGGTAAATCCGTTGTACACGAACAAGAAGGGAATATTGTAGTAGTCAATACTTGTGGTTTTATTGGCGATGCCAAAGAAGAATCGGTCAACACCATCCTGGAACAAATCCAAAAGAAAGAGCGGGGTGAAGTCGATCGGGTGTATGTTACGGGCTGCTTGAGTGAACGATACAAGCCCGACTTAGAGGCTGAAATCCCCCAGGTAGACCAATATTTTGGGACCACCGATTTACCTCAATTACTCAAAGTGTTGGGTGCTGACTACAAACATGAATTGTTGGGCGAACGATTGACAACGACACCCAAAAATTACGCCTATCTGAAAATAGCAGAAGGCTGCGACCGCCCGTGTTCTTTTTGTGCCATTCCACTGATGCGTGGCAAACACAAGTCCAAAGCGATAGAAGATTTGGTGCAAGAAGCTACCCACCTGGCCCGCGAGGGAGTCAAGGAATTGATCTTGATTGCCCAAGATTTGACCTATTATGGCTTGGATTTATACCAAGAACGTCGATTGGCAGATTTATTGCGTGCCTTGGCTACTGTAGAGGGTATTGAATGGATTCGCTTACACTATGCCTTCCCCACGGGATTTCCTATGAACGTATTGGAGGTTATGCGGCAAGAACCCAAGATTTGTAATTATATAGACATTCCCTTACAGCACATTTCAGATTCCATTCTGAAGTCGATGCGAAGAGGCACAACCCAAGCCAAAACCACAAAGCTATTAGAAGAATTTAAAGCAGCGGTCCCTGAAATGGCCATCCGAACATCATTGATCGTTGGTTATCCAGGCGAAACCGAGGCCGATTTTGAGACCTTAAAGCAATGGGTTCAAAAAATGCGTTTCGATCGTTTGGGATGTTTCACTTATAGCCATGAGGAAAATACCCACGCCTATGGTTTGGTAGATGATGTTCCTGAAGCGGTTAAGCAAGCTCGGGCAGATGAGATCATGGCAATACAAACCGAAATTTCTCGTGAAAAAAACCAGCAATGGATCGGGCATACCCTCCGTTGTATGATCGACCGCAAAGAAGGGAACTATTTTGTGGGGCGCACCGAATATGACTCCCCCGATGTGGATAATGAAGTTTTAATACCTGCCGAAGCGCACTACCTTAAAATTGGAGATTTTGCTACCATTCATATTACGGCTGCCACTGAATTTGATCTGTATGGGGCGCCTAAAGAAAATTGAAATATCTTTACGGAAAGATTGACTATGAATGTCCACGACATTCCCTATGAAAAGACGGGGTATTTTTCTTCACTCATCCTAGACTATTTACAGCAACATCCTGGCCTGTCTTCTTTTTACACGGCTTTTCCAACCATGGATGCTTTACAAGCACAAGCCCAACAGAAATCGGCTGGATTTTCGGCTTCAAAAAGAGAGGTCTTACTAACTACGCTTAGACAACAATTCGACCCACGCACGGTATCAGTCGCGACCCAGGCCAATCTCGATAAACTACAAGAAGATAAAACCGTGACGATTACCACTGGACATCAACTGTGTTTGATGACGGGTCCCTTGTTTTTTATTTATAAGATTGTCCAGACCATTAAATTGTGTGACCAACTGAATGCTTCCGATACAGTACATCACTACGTTCCCGTCTATTGGATGGCGACAGAAGACCATGATTTTGAAGAAATTAGTAGTTTTTTGTTCGGTGGTAAAAAATTCAAATGGTCCCATCCTGCCACAGGCGGTGCAGTGGGTTCCCTTGACCTGGATTCACTCCAGCCAGTGCTTTCTTTATTGGAGCAACAGTTGCCCAATAGTCAATCGGGAAAAAACCTTAAAAAATGGATCAAAGAAGCTTATGGGAAGAGTAAAAGTTTGGCAGAGGCTACCCGCAAGCTCGTTAATATGTTATTTGGCGAATACGGTCTGGTGATTGTAGACGGTGATAGTCCGGCTTTAAAACAGCAATTCATACCTCATATGGAGCAAGAATTACTGGAATCCCGCTGTCAAACTACGGTAGAACAACAAATCACGGACCTTAAGAATAACTACAACAATTCGTATCGCCCGCAAGTCAGTCCCCGTGAAATCAATTTATTTTATTTAACACCGGCAGCCCGCCAACGCATCCTCTCCCACACCGAGGGATTTGAACTTGACGGCGACCCTAGCCATATTTCAAAGCAGCAGTTGTTAAAAGAATTGCATAGCCATCCTGAGCGGTTTTCGCCCAATGTATTGATGCGCCCCCTGTATCAAGAAGTAATCCTGCCCAATGTTGCCTATATCGGGGGCGGTGGTGAATTGGCGTATTGGCTGGAGTTGAAAACCTATTTTGAATCACAGCAAATGGATTTTCCCCTTTTGATCCTTCGGAATTCGGCTGTGCTGTGCACGCCAAAAACAGCCCAAAAGATTACCAATTTTAATCTCCAACCCCAAGATTTTTTCCTCCGCCGTACCCCCCTGATCAACAAAAAAATCCGACAGATTAGCAATATAGACCTTGACTTGCAGTTTCTAAAAAATACACTAAAGGAAAATTTCCAGCATTTAGAGAAACTTACCCAGCAGACCGATGCGTCCTTTATTGGGGCTGTGGCAGCCCAGCAACAAAAACAATTCAAAGGCATTGATCATTTGGAAAAGCGCTTGCTCCAGGCTCAAAAGAAAAAACTAAGGGATCAAGTAGCCCGACTCACCCAGCTTTATGAAAGCTTGTTTCCTGGAGAAAGTCTGCAAGAACGACAGCTGAATTTTACTACATTTTACTTGGAATACGGTCCTTCATTGATTCCAAATCTCCTGGAAGCTTTTGATCCTTTAGGAGGTCATTTGGCTTGGATCGAAGGTTGACTTTTTAACATTTTCGATTAGATAAAATCCCAAAATATAGACGCTTTTTCCCATTGAAATAATTGTATTTTTGCCCATGCAAGAAAAAGTCCTGATCCTTGATTTTGGGTCACAGTACACCCAATTGATTGCGCGAAGAGTTCGTGAGTTAAATACCTATTGCGAAATCTTTCCATTTAATAAAATTCCCAAAGACCTTTCTGATTATAAAGCTGTGATCCTCTCAGGGTCGCCTTATTCTGTTCGATCAGATGATACCTTGCATCCCGATTTATCAGCCATTCGAGGTCAAAAACCCTTATTGGCCGTTTGTTATGGAGCACAGTATTTGGCACATTTTTCGGGGGGGCGAGTCAGTCCTTCCGATACAAGAGAATATGGACGGGCCAATCTGTCTTACCATGATATTGATAGTCCCTTGTTTGCCCAAGTGCCAGCGAACAGTCAGGTATGGATGAGCCATAGTGATACCATTGAAACGTTACCTCAAGGCGGAGTTTTGCTGGCCAGTACAGCCGATGTCAAACATGCCGCTTATCGCATCGAAGGGGAGCAAACCTTTGCCTTACAATTCCATCCCGAAGTCTATCACAGCAAAGATGGAAAAGTGATCCTCGAAAACTTTTTGACCCGTATAGCTAAAGTATCGGCTGATTGGACCCCCGATTCTTTTGTCGATATGACCGTTGCGGAATTAAAAGCCAAAATTGGTGCCGAAAAAGTCATCTTGGGTCTTTCTGGCGGGGTCGATTCCACCGTAGCCGCTGTATTATTACATCAAGCCATTGGCGATCAGCTCAACTGTATTTTTGTTAATAATGGGCTGTTGCGCAAAGCAGAATACCAACAAGTTCTACTACAATACGAAGGCATGGGGCTTAATGTCAAAGGCGTTGATGCCAGCCAAACTTTCTTGGGTGCACTGGCAGGTATCAGTGACCCTGAACAAAAAAGGAAAATCATTGGGAAGACTTTTATCGACGTGTTCGATGAAGAAGCCAAACAAGTTGAGGGGGCTACTTGGCTGGGGCAAGGGACCATTTATCCTGACGTCATCGAATCGGTGTCTGTTAATGGCCCCTCGGTTACCATCAAATCACACCACAACGTAGGTGGACTCCCAGATTATATGCAATTAAAAATTGTTGAACCGCTTCGAATGTTGTTCAAAGATGAGGTGCGTAGGGTGGGGAAAAGCCTGGGTATTACTCCTGATATTTTGGGACGCCATCCCTTTCCAGGCCCTGGCTTGGCCATCCGAATTTTAGGTAACATCACTGCCGAAAAAGTTACGATGCTCCAAGCTGTAGATGCCCTTTTTATTCAGGGATTAAAAGATGCTGGGCTGTATGATCAAATCTGGCAAGCTGGTGCCATACTACTTCCTGTACAATCTGTTGGGGTGATGGGAGACGAACGCACCTATGAAAAATGCGTGGCCTTGCGTGCTGTTGAGTCCACTGACGGAATGACGGCCGATTGGGTCGATTTGCCCTATGCTTTCCTTCAAGATATTTCCAATCAGATTATCAATAAAGTGCCTGGGGTCAATCGAGTGGTTTATGACATCAGTTCCAAACCACCAGCAACCATCGAATGGGAATAGTTTTTGATATCTTTAGCGCATGAAAAAATTTGGTTCTTTTCTATTGCTTTGTCTGGGCTGCATGGGTACGCTTACAGCACAAGAACAAATTCCAGAAAAATTTCTGATCCACAAAGTCAAAAAAAAGGAGACCCTTTATGGTTTGGCCCAGCAGTACGGAGTTCGTATTGATCAAATCAAAGAATACAATCCTTCCGTTGCCAAACATGGTCTCAAACGCAGGATGAGTGTCAGGATTCCGGTTTTTCGCAAGCAAGAAGAAGCCCCTGTTCGTCAGGAAACGAATACTCAAGATTATTTGGTTCCACCCAAAGCAACCAAATGGCGGATTGCCTACACCTATGGCATCACCATCCAAGAGTTGGAAGATTTAAACCCTTCGATCAAAGCTGGACTCAAAGCCGGGCAAACGATTCAAGTACCTGTAAGTCAGAATGACTCTTTGATTGCTCCGACATCAAAATACAATTATTACACTGTATTGCCTAAAGAAGGATACTACCGTTTGGAGAAAAAGTTGGGGATTTCACAAGCGGTATTAGATTCACTTAACCCGGAGCTTCCAGAGCGCGGTCTGCAAGTGGGTATGGTTTTAAAAATACCCCTCGAATTTTCAGGGGATCTAAAGGTGCAGAATGATCTTTTGGTCGAAAAAATAGATCTCTTGGATTCCTTGACCCCATTGAGCCGACCGCTTCGAGTTGGTCTTTTGCTTCCTTTTAAAACACGATCTTTAGAGTTGGATTCCCTCGAAAAGACAAAGAAACTCTTTACAAGACGGAATTTGCATAATTTGGCTTTCGATTTCTACGCAGGTGTACGGCTGGCTTTAGAAGATTTATCAAAGGAAGGTATTGCAACGATACTAACAGTTTTTGATACGCAAAATAGTAAGACCGAATTAAGAAGTTTATCCCAACGAAAAGAACTCGCGCAACAGGAGGTTTTAATTGGCCCGATGATTCCAAAAAACTTTGATCAATTCGCTCGTTCACCAATCATAGAAAACATTCCGAAAGTAGCACCTTTGTCCTACAAAAAAGTCCAATTGCGTCCCAATGTTTACCAAAGCATTCCACCCAAAGAAGTGCTCCGGGAAAAAATGTTTACCCATTTAGACAATGTTTTATCAAAGGAAGAGCATGTGGTTGTTGTTGCCGATTCGTTGCATCGTGAAATTGAAGCTGTTCTGAACGAACGCTACCCTTTTGCCATTACATTTCGTCCTGAAGAAGGGGGCTATTTGGATTCTGAATTAATGGATTCATTACTGTTGGACAGTATCCCAAACAAAGTGATTTTAGAGTCCGAAAACTTCTCACTGATATCCAGTATCAGTTCCCAATTGAGTGGAAAAATCACACCGAGTCGTCCCATCCAATTATTTACCACCTATCGGGGTGCGGCCTATGAAAACCCCAATATGCCGGAAGCAACCCTCGCTTCATTGCGCTTTACTTTTAGTTCTGGGTATCACCCTCAACAGCTGGAAGAGGGTGAAATGGCAGCACGTTATTTGGACCGATTTGGAATGTATCCATCCAAGGAAGCCAAAAGAGGTTATGATTTGACACTTGACTTATTGTTACGAATCACCCAAAAAGGAAGTTTGAATGAAGGTATTTCCCTTGGGGAAACGGAATATGTAGAGAATCGCTTTGATTATGCGTTACTGCCCAATGGTGCTGTAATCAACCAAGGTGTTTTCCTTTTACAGCATCGAGAAGATGGGATTGTTGTGCTGAAGAAATAGCGAGAAACACACGGTTGGGTGGTGGAGTTTTTGTAAATTTGAGCCCGGTACAATTTAAAAAACAAGCACCGGATGTCCAACACCAAATATGTTTTTGTTACTGGCGGAGTCACCTCTTCTTTAGGAAAGGGAATTGTAGCTGCATCTCTAGCGAAACTGTTGCAATCACAAGACTTTAGCGTCACTATTCAAAAGTTTGATCCCTACTTGAATGTGGACCCGGGTACCCTTAACCCCTATGAGCACGGTGAATGTTTCGTTACCGATGATGGCGCTGAAACAGATTTGGACTTAGGGCACTATGAGCGGTTTCTCAATGTCCCCACTTCTCAAGCCAACAATGTGACTACGGGTAGTGTGTACCAAAGCGTAATAGAAAAAGAGCGTCGTGGTGAATTTTTAGGTAAAACCGTTCAAGTCATCCCACATATCACTAATGAGATTAAAGAACGTATGCAATTACTGGGAAACACGGGTGGCTATGATATTGTCATCACAGAAATCGGCGGTACGGTCGGTGATATTGAGTCGCTTCCCTATATTGAAACTGTTCGGCAACTGATCAACGAATTGGGGGATGAAAATTGTGTTGTAATCCATCTTACATTAATCCCCTATTTGGCAGCGGCTAAAGAACTCAAAACCAAACCTACGCAACATTCAGTAAAAACACTTATGGAAAGCGGAATCAAAGCTGATGTATTGGTTTGCCGAACAGAGCACGAGCTAACTGATGACTTGCGTCAAAAGCTAGCTTTATTCTGTAATGTAAAGCAAGAAGCTGTCATCCAGTCAATTGATGTTGATACCATCTATGAGGTGCCGTTGAAAATGCTTGAGGAAGGACTGGATGCTGTGGTTCTTAAAAAAATGAACCTACAACCTAAAAAGCCACATGACTTATCGAATTGGAAATCTTTTTTATCAGCACTGAAACAACCCGTATCAACAGTTAAGATTGGATTGGTGGGGAAATATGTAGAGTTGCAAGATTCCTACAAATCCATTTTAGAGTCACTCACCCATGCTGGGGTCCAACACGAAGTAGCGGTTGAAGTGGTCAGTATTCATTCCGAGCACCTAGAGACAACTACTGATTTTTCTTTGTTTGAAAAGCTTGACGGCGTTGTTGTAGCCCCTGGATTTGGTGAACGTGGGATAGAGGGAAAAATTAATGCGATTCGCTATGTTCGTGAAAACAACATCCCATTTTTGGGGATTTGTTTGGGAATGCAAATGGCTGTAATTGAATATGCGAGAAATGTCAAAGGATTGACCCAGGCAAACTCCACTGAAATGGATCCCGATTGTCAAACCCCAGTAATTAGTTTGATGGAATCCCAAAAGAATATTCAAAATAAAGGAGGTACGATGCGTCTGGGAGCATGGGCATGTGATTTGGTACCCGATTCTGGCCTGGTCAATATCTATAAGCTAACACGTATATCTGAGCGGCATCGGCATCGTTATGAATTTAATAATGCTTACAGTGAACAATTGTTTGACAACCAATTTAAAATAGCAGGCTACAATCCCGAAACCCAATTGGTTGAAATAGTGGAGTACGCCAATCATCCCTGGTTTGTAGGGGTGCAGTTCCATCCTGAATACAAGAGTACCGTATCCAATCCCCATCCGTTATTTGCTGCTTTTGTCGCTGCAGCACAGCGACACAGCCAAGCTTAAAAAAAGTATCTTTACGCCATGGAAGAAAGAAAATTTGACCCCTATCAATTTATTGGTTTTGTATTGATTGCCATGATTTTAACATGGATGTTGTACCAAAACCAACCCCAGTCCGAGACCCAAAACAACCCAACTCCTACGGTTGAAGCTCCAATACCCTCGGAGCCAACTTTTGATCCGGCTGTTCTGGACTCTCTCCAACGTTCCACTTTGCAAAATAGTTTTGGTGCGCTAGCTGATTTGATGCTACCCAAAGAAGCGGGACTTCATACTCTTTCATCTGAAAAACTCTTGCTGGAAGTCAATCAAAAGGGGGGGCAATTGGTAAAGGTACAGCTCAAAGAATTTGAAAATTACTTAGGAGAACCCTTGCTGTTGGTAGATCAAAACAACTCAGACTTTAATATCCAACTGCCACTAAAAGATGGTCGGGTATTGAATAGTCGTGATTTTTATTTTGATGCTGAATTACTAAAAGAAGATGACTCCGATCGCTTAATCTTGACCGCACTAGCGGGAAATGGGTTGGCATTTGTCATAGAATACCGTATTGAACCCAATACCTATACCGTTGATTATCGCGTACATAGTATGGGGATGCAGGCCTATTTAAAAAACCAAGGGGCAAAATTGGAATGGGAATCACAAGCTTTTCGCAATTCAAAAAGCCTGGAATACGAGAGTCGGTATACCGAATTATCCTACCGCTATCGAGAAGATAAAGTAGATGAATTAGGCATTTCGGGATCGGATAATGAAACAGTGGATGCCCTTCATTGGGTGTCGTTTCGGCAACATTTTTTCAGTGCTGTTTTTCTGACTGAAAATCCTGTAGATGGGGTCGAATTGAGCTCTGTGGATTTGTCGCAAGATGAGGACCTGGAAGAACGTTTTACCAAAAAATTTAATGCTTCCATTCCTTTAGTAACAGCAAACAATGAAATCAATAGCAATTTCCGATGGTATTTTGGTCCTACGGATTTCAAAACCTTACAATCATACGGTTCCGGTTTAGAGGATTCCGTTCCTTTGGGTTGGGGAATATTTGGTTGGATCAATCGATTTATTTTTCTTCCCCTATTTGGATTTTTAGGAAGTTTTCTGCCTACTGGAATTGCCATAATCGTTATGACAATTTTGGTGCGTTTGGCCATGTCTCCAGTGACTTATAAGGCCTATGTTTCGCAAATCAAGATGAAAGTACTCCGTCCTGAAATTGAACAGATCAATGACAAGTACAAGGACAATGCGGTCAAAAAGCAACAAGAAACCATGAGTTTATACAGCCAGGCAGGTGTCAATCCTATGTCAGGATGCATCCCAGCATTGTTGCAAATGCCTGTCTTTTTTGCGCTATTCACCTTTTTTCCTGTAGCCTTCAGCCTTCGTCAAGAGTCTTTTCTTTGGGCTGATGATTTGTCCTCTTATGATTCCATTTTA
Source organism: Flavobacteriaceae bacterium (assembly GCA_049890035.1). Classification (GTDB taxonomy): domain Bacteria; phylum Bacteroidota; class Bacteroidia; order Flavobacteriales; family Flavobacteriaceae; genus UBA11891. The sequence goes on from JBMHCG010000029.1 coordinate 19,873, forward strand.
GAATTACCCTTTAGCATACCCTTTTACGGTGATCATGTGAGTTTGTTTCCCATACTCGCATCAGCTGCCATATTTGTATATACTCAAATGACAACAGGGCAACAAGCCATGCCGCAACAGCCCGGTATGCCCAATATGAAAGTGATCATTTATCTCATGCCATTGATGATGTTGTTTTTCTTTAACAATTATGCCAGTGGGTTGAGTTTGTACTATTTCATTTCCAACTTGATCACGATCATTTTGATGTTAGTCATCAAAAACTATATCGTAGACGACGTAAAAATCCATGCGGAGATAGAGGCCAATAAAAAGAAACCGAAAAAGTCAGGAGGTTTTTCTGCGCGCTTGCAAAAGGCTATGGAAGAAGCCGAGAAACAACAAAGAGCGCGCGGCAAAAAGTAAGTGCTATTGTAAATTCTTCCCTACTTTTGCCTTATGAAAGGGAAGCGCGTGATTGTTGGTTTGTCAGGCGGAGTGGATTCGTCCGTGGCAGCGTATTTACTCAAGGAGCAGGGGTGTGAAGTCATTGGCCTGTTTATGAAGAATTGGCACGACGAGTCGGTAACACGCTCCTCTGAATGTCCCTGGTTGGAAGATAGTAACGATGCTATGTTGGTGGCACAAAAACTAGGAATAGCTTTTCAAACGGTAGATTTAAGCGAAGCATACAAAGCCCGTATTGTAGATTATATGTTTGCAGAGTATGCAGCGGGTCGTACACCCAACCCAGATGTACTTTGTAATCGTGAAATAAAGTTTGATGTTTTTCTCAACATCGCCTTGTCATTGGGGGCCGATTATGTTGCAACAGGGCATTATTGTCAAAAAAGTGAGGGGTTACAAGCTGATGGCAGTGCCATTTACCACCTCCGAAGTGGGGCTGATACCAACAAAGATCAGTCTTATTTTTTATGTCAGTTAAATCAAAAGCAGCTGTCGAAGGCCCTTTTTCCTATTGGTCATCTACAAAAAACAGTTGTTCGTCAAATAGCCAAAGCACAAGATTTGGTAACAGCTGAAAAAAAAGATTCCCAAGGCTTATGTTTTATTGGTAAAGTCAGTCTGCCAGATTTTTTACAGCAAAAGCTACAACCCAAAGTAGGGCCCATTATAGAAATACCGAAAACAAATCGACGGTTTGAAACCATTTCTACAACATTTGAAACACCAGAAGAGCAATGGGCATACTGGTCAGAACGTCGAACTTATATGCCTTCTGATGGCACAGAAGTGGGTCGCCATCAAGGCGCACATTACTTTACGGTAGGCCAGCGAAAAGGATTAGCTGTGGGGGGGACGCCCGAACCTCTTTTTGTATTGGCTGTTGATACGCAAGAAAATGCTATTTATGTAGGGCAAGGTAAAGACCACCCTGGATTGTTTCAAAAAGCATTATATATAGCAGCTGACGAGGTTCACTGGGTGCATCCTGGGAAGCGACTGTCAGTAGGTGAATCAATGGTCTATCAGGTACGGATCCGTTACCGTCAGCCGCTTCAAAAAGCACAGTTACAACTCACCCATCACGGTTTGTATATTATTTTTGACGTCCCACAGTCTGCCATCACGCCAGGGCAATTTGCTGCCTGGTATAAAAACGATGAACTCATAGGCTCTGGTGTGATCGCATGAAAAACAACCGTATCTGTCAGCTATTTAATATTCGTTATCCATTGATTCAGGCGGGAATGGTTTGGGCTAGTGGATGGAAACTGGCAGCCACTGTAAGTCAAGAAGGTGGGCTAGGAATCATTGGAGCTGGTTCCATGCATCCTGAAACTTTAAAAGATCATATTCACAAATTAAAAGCAGTAACCGAAAAACCATTTGCTGTCAATCTTCCGTTGCTATATCCTGAAATGGAAGCTTTGATGGCTATCATTGCTATTGAAAAAGTCCCTATTGTATTTACTTCAGCAGGAAATCCAGCTATTTGGACACAGCAACTCCAACAACAGGGGTGTGTCGTGGTTCATGTGGTGAGTTCGGTACAATTTGCCCTGAAAGCTGTTGCTGCCGGTGTGGATGCAGTTGTAGCAGAAGGTTTTGAAGCGGGTGGTCATAATGGTCGTGAAGAGACGACAACCTTAACCCTGCTCCCACTGGTGCGCCAAGCGATTGCTATTCCACTGATTGCGGCTGGAGGAATAGCTACGGGAGATGCCATGCTGGCGGCATTTGCTCTAGGTGCCGAAGCGGTTCAGGTAGGATCCCGTTTCGTAGCTTCGGTGGAAGCCTCCTGTCACCCTTCCTTTAAAGAAGCTGTTGTGAATGCAAAAGAAGGTGATACCGCCTTGACGCTGAAAGAAATTACCCCGGTGCGCCTGATCAAAAATAATTTTTACAAGCAACTTCTAGATCTTTATGAGCAGCACGCTACACCAGCTGTGCTGCGTGAATTCTTGGGCAAAGGGCGTGCTAAAAAAGGAATGTTTGAAGGGGATCTTAGCGAAGGAGAATTGGAAATTGGTCAAATAGCTGCTTTGATTGACAAAGTACTACCAGCGAAAGAAATCGTACAAGAGATGTTACAAGAATACAATGCAGCATGGAAGCGATTGGGAGCATTGGGAACCTTTCAATTGAAAAATGACTGATGCTTTGCAGCCCTATGCTTTCATTGATGCTTCATGAAATGAAAGCAAGGTTTGATTGTTGAGTAAATCATCAAAATTTTCCTGCTGGCGAATCAAATGGGCTTTTCCTTCGTGCCACAGGATTTCAGCAGGTCGATACCTTGAATTGTAATTACTAGCCATACTAAAACAATACGCTCCGGCATTGTGGAAGACAAGAAAATCTCCTTCGCTAATTTCAGCTATCTGACGATTGCTGCCAAAGGTATCCGTCTCACATATATAACCGACTACAGAGTAAAACCGTTTTTTTCCGTTGGGATTGGATAAATTTTCTATCTCATGATACGATCCGTAAAGCATGGGACGTATCAAGTGGTTAAAGCCACTGTCGACCTGAGCAAAGACGGTGGAAGTCGTTTGCTTTACCCCATTGACGGGGGCAATAAAATATCCAGCTTGGCTAACTAGAAACTTACCCGGTTCAAAGGCCAAGGCCAAATCACGACCGTATTCGTCACAAAATTGATGAAACCGTAAACTTAATTTTTCTCCTAATTCTTCTATATTGGTTTCGATATCCCCTTGTTTGTAGGGAACTTTGAAACCACTTCCAAAGTCAATAAATTCAAGATCTTTAAAATGCTTCGCAGTTTCAAAGAGAATTTCGGCAGCATGTAAAAACACCTCTATATCTAAAATATCCGAACCAGTATGCATGTGCACCCCATTAATTGTCATGCCTGTATTTTCAACAATTCGAAGTAAATGTGGGATCTGGTGAATGGAAATTCCAAATTTGGAATCGATGTGTCCCACGGAAATATTACTGTTACCTCCGGCCATGACATGTGGGTTGATACGAATGCAAACAGGAACGGAAGGGTAGCGATTACCAAATTCTTCCAAAGTAGCTAGATTGTCAATATTAATTTGAGCCCCCAATTCGACAACGGCTTCTATTTCTCTTATTGACACACCATTGGGAGTGAAAATGATGCGGTCGGGAGAGAAACCGGCGTGCAATCCCAATTGTACTTCTTGAAGCGATACGGTATCCAAACCACTACCCAAACTGGACATATAACTGAGGATGGAAACATTAGAAAGGGCCTTCATAGCGTAATTAATTTTCAAATTAGTCACGCTAGCAAAAGCTTTTTTAAGACGCTCAAATTGGTGTTTTATTTTTTCAGTATCATACACGTATATAGGGACTCCATATTTTTGTGCAATTTGAAATAAATCTTTGTTTTCCATTTCATCTATACATTGGCACAAAAATAAGTAAGTTATTCTGTAGTTTGCTTTAAGGAGAGTTATTATAATAAAAAACAACAAATTGTTTTTTTTACAACAATTTAAATGCACTTTTTCCTTCGTTGATAGTCAATAGAATGCTTAATTTTACTGCGAAATCAATGACTATGAATTTACACGAATACCAAGGTAAAGAGATACTGGCCAGTTTTGGCGTCAATGTCCAGCGGGGAATTGTTGCAACTTCACCTGATGAAGCAGTCAAAGCGGCCCAAACTCTTACAGATTCCACAGGAACCTCATGGCACGTAATCAAAGCACAAATCCATGCGGGGGGGCGTGGTAAAGGAGGTGGTGTAAAATTGGCTAAAAACCTTGATGAGGTGCAGGCACTAGCCGACACCATTCTGGGTATGCAATTGGTGACACCACAAACCCCACCAGAAGGAAAGACGGTACATCAAATATTGATTGCTGAGGATGTTTATTATTCCGGACCGTCCAAGACAAGTGAAATTTATATGTCTGTTTTATTGAACCGCGCATCGGGGAAAAATATGATTATGTATTCTACAGAAGGAGGGATGGATATTGAAACAGTTGCAGAAGAAACCCCGCATTTAATATTTACCGAAGAAATCGACCCCGGTTTGGGATTACAAGCCTTTCAGGCTCGTAAAATAGCGTTTAACCTAGGCTTGAGCGGAGCTGCTTTCAAAGAAATGACAAAGTTCGTTACAGCCTTATACCGTGCTTATGTTGGGTCCGATGCTTCTTTATTTGAAATCAATCCTGTACTTAAAACCTCTGATGATAAGATACTGGCTGTAGACGCCAAAGTGACCTTAGATGATAATGCTTTATTCCGCCACAAAGAGTATGCAGTCCTGCGAGATCTTAAAGAGGAAAACCCCGTTGAGATAGAAGCCAATGAAGCTGGATTGAACTATGTAGACTTGGATGGCAACGTAGGCTGTATGGTAAATGGAGCTGGTTTGGCGATGGCTACTATGGATTTGATAAAACAATCCGGCGGTGATCCAGCAAATTTCTTAGATGTTGGTGGTACGGCAGACGCGGCTCGTGTTGAAAAGGCTTTTCGACTCATATTGAAAGACCCAAAAGTGAAAGCCATTTTAGTTAATATTTTTGGTGGTATTGTTCGTTGCGACCGTGTCGCACAAGGAATCGTAGATGCTTATAAAAATATGGGAGATGCGATACAAGTTCCTATCATTGTTCGTTTGCAAGGAACCAATGCCGATCAAGCCAAGCAGTTGATTGATGCCTCCGGACTGAATGTGTTATCGGCAACGGCTTTCGAAGAAGCCGCTCAAAAAGTGCAATCCGTATTATAGTGACAATATGTCATTAATAATATTCTTTTTAACGACATAATGACATAAAAAACAATTGGTACTTCTTTTGTACTAGGGAAGGTGTAATTAACCTTAAAATTTGATACAATGAACTTAGTACGCAGAAAAACAACCCCATGGATTCCTTCCCTAGTGGATGGGTGGTTACAACACGAAGGCTTTCATGCCTCATCATTTTTGACAGATCCACGTCCAGCCGTTAACATTCAAGAGACCGACACAGCTTTTGTGCTAGAGTTAGCAGCGCCAGGGTTTGACAAAAAAGATTTGACTGTTGAGGTTGAAAAAGATTTGCTTTCTATTGCCTCAGAAGCAGAAAGTACAATGGAACCGGACACACACTATACACGTCGTGAGTATAGTTATGCTGCTTTCCGTCGGACGTTTTCGATCCCAGAAAACGTAGATTCGAAAAAAATTGATGCCCAATACGCAGAGGGTGTCTTGACGGTAACTTTGCCCAAGAAAAAAGAAGCTGTTCAAGAAGCCAAAAAATCAATCCGTATCCGGTAATTAAATCAATTTTTTGTTTTTGTTTGAAAAAGCGCCTTAGGGGCGCTTTTTTTTGGATTTAGAGAAGTTGTTTTTTTAGATCTTCGATGGTATCTCTCAATTCTGCCGCTTCAATAAAATCAAGAGCTTTGGCGGCCGCTTCCATTTCTTTGCGCAAACCTTGAATCCGTTTTTTAATTTCATCTGGACTTTCATAACGATGTTCGGCTTCGGCAACTTTTCGCTTTTCTCTTTCTTGTACATAAGTGGCAACTGAATTCTTTGATAGGGCGTTGTCCAAAGATTTATTTAGCGCCTTGGGGGTTAAATTGTGCTGGTTGTTATAGGCTGTTTGTTTGTCCCGTCGGTAATTGGTTTCATCAATCGTTTTTTGCATGCTTTGTGTAATCGTATCGGCATACATAATGGCTTTTCCATTGACGTTTCTAGCTGCTCGACCAACAGTTTGTGTCAAAGACCTATTGCTTCGGAGGAATCCTTCCTTGTCAGCATCTATGATAGCGACCAATGATACCTCGGGCAAATCCAATCCTTCTCGAAGAAGATTGACACCAACCAAAACGTCAAACAATCCTTTCCGTAAATCTTGCATTATTTCGACACGCTCCAAAGTATCCACATCGCTATGGATGTAGCGAGTCCGTATTTGAACACGTGTCAAGTATTTTGTGAGCTCTTCTGCCATTCTTTTGGTCAGTGTGGTTACAAGGGTTCTCTCTTCTTTCTCCACACGCTGCTGAATTTCTTCAATCAGGTCGTCGATCTGATTCAAACTAGGGCGCACTTCTATAATGGGATCCAACAAACCCGTAGGTCGAATGATCTGTTCAACATACAGCCCTTCGGTTTTTTTTAATTCATAATCTGCTGGGGTGGCACTGACGTATAGGACTTGATTTTGCAAGCCTTCAAATTCCTCAAATTTGAGTGGACGGTTGTCCATAGCTGCGGGAAGTCGAAAACCGTATTCAACTAAATTTTCTTTTCTACTTCGGTCCCCTCCGTACATGGCATGAACTTGTGAAATGGTTACATGGCTTTCATCAACAACCATTAAGTAATCACTGGGAAAATAGTCAAGTAGACAAAACGGACGTGTACCCGGTGCGCGGCCGTCCAAATAACGCGAATAGTTTTCAATCCCAGAACAATAGCCCAATTCACGTATCATTTCCAAGTCGAATTCTGTTCGTTCTTCCAGTCTTTTGGCTTCTAAGGGCTTACCAATTTCTTTAAAATAATCAACTTGTTTGACCAAATCGTCTTGAATTTGATGAATGGCTGTTTGGAGTAAATCCGGACTGGTAACAAATATGTTTGCTGGATAAATGGTAACCCGCTCAAATTGATTCAATGTTTGATTATTGATCGGGTCAAAGGATTCAATTTCTTCGATTTCGTCTCCAAAAAAGTGAATTCTAAAAGCCGTATCAGCATAGCCAGGAAAAATCGAAATGACATCGCCTTGTACCTTAAAGTTTCCACGACTAAATTCCCCCGTTGTTCGTGAGTATAAACTTTGCACCAGACGGTGAAGAAGCTGGGTACGAGAAAGTACCTGATCTCGGTGAAGTTCTATGACATTTTTTTGAAATTCTTGGGGGTTTCCAATACCGTATAAACATGACACAGAGGCAACGACCAACACATCACGCCTTCCAGAGAGGAGAGAAGAGGTGGTACTCAGTCGGAGTTTTTCTATTTCTTCGTTAATTGACAGGTCTTTTTCAATGTAGGTACCGGTTACAGGAATGTAGGCTTCAGGCTGGTAATAGTCGTAATAGGATACGAAATATTCCACTGCATTATTTGGAAAAAACTGCTTGAATTCCGAGTACAATTGCGCCGCTAGTGTTTTGTTATGAGCCAAAACCAGGGTAGGTCGTTGGAGTTTCTCCACCACATTCGCCACTGTGAACGTTTTACCGGATCCAGTGACCCCTTGTAAGGTGACAAAAGGATCTTCGGCTTCAAAGGCCGAAACAATTTGTTGAATGGCCTGTGGTTGGTCTCCAGTGGGAGAAAAAGGGGATACAATTTCAAATTTCATAGCCAACGAATCCTCAAAAGTAGTTATTCAAAAGCAATCTTATACGTTTCACCACCAATCCTTTTTGTGCTCACGCGTTCTCTCAAAAGATACTACCTTTGATAAAAATGCACAGATGGATCAATTGATTTCCCAAAAAAAGCCCTTTTTTTCTTTAACGGAATCGTTTATTGACTATCTGAAATTTTTTAATCGTTGGGTTGATACACCGATTAGTTATTCGGATTTATTGCGTTTTTCAGGTTCAGTTTCGGTCTATGATCAAAATGATAAGGACACCCTTTGGGTTCGGGTGTATTATACGGATTCGGAACGTGAGGGTATTGACTACGACTTAAAAAAAATATACACCCTACTGCATTCTGATGGCAATGAGCAATCCCTCCCTTATTTAAATGTCGATGCCATCGATTATTGCACCTTCGGTAATTCCAAACCCTTTCGTGTGAAAATTCGGAATGTACTCAATGACAATTTCACGTATTTCTATGTGAAAAAAACAGATGCTTCACGGGTGTGTGGTCTGGAGTTTGAGCATATGTTGTCCCCTTACAATCTGAATTTTTTGCTCAACAAAGAAACGCTTATAGAAGAACACATTGCTGGGATACCTGGAGATGAATTTATTCAGAATAATTTATTGGATTGTACGGATGCTCAAAAAGCACAAATTGCTAAAGAATATGTCAAATTTAATGAGCGCTGCATGATCCGGTTGTTAGGTGATATGCGAGCTTATAATTACGTCATCATTCCAATTCATGATTTTGATCAGGTAGTGTATAAGATACGTGCAATTGATTTTGATCAACAGTGTTTTGAAGGCAAACTCACAGTTTATCGTCCTCAATTTTTTAAGGAAAATCAGCCAATTATGACTTTGGTCAGAGAAAAATTAACAACTGATTCGATCCAACAATACAAAATTGAAGAACGCTCAATAGTGGCAAAAAGATTGAAAAGTTCTGAAAGAAGAATCAATCTTCTATTGGATGAAATGAAAAAAACCAAGCTTACCCTTCCAAAACATTTGGATAATTTAAAGGGTGAAATATACAAGTTTACCAAGGATGAGGCTTTTCAAAAATGTCAATCCATGGGTGAAGTCATGGATGCTTCTTTGGCCTATGTCAGAAGGAATTACGAAAACCTTAGTATGACTTCCTTGTTTGCCAATTAAAAGTAGGCATCGTAGTCTGGGTCTGGGTCCTCATCTAAAGTATCTTCATTAGCAGCATCAAAATCGTTATCACTTTCGAAAGACTTAACAGGTGCTTCCTCGGGGACTTCGCCTTCGGCAAAAACCAAATGTGGATAACTCATTCCTGGAGCGGGTTCAACGATTTCCATCAACGTTACAAAAAAGGTCCAAAGTGCCATGAAATCGTATACATAAATTAAATGGTGAACACGCTCTGAAAAAACAGCTTCCAGTGGGGTATTTTCGTGTGTTTTTGCTCCCAATCCCATATCGACTATAGGGAGTTCTTCGCCTTGTTCCCACGCTTCGTTTGATTGATAAAATGAGGCCATTTCATTTCCCGCAAAACCAAAAGATTGGGCAATTGCGAGATGCAATTCTTCCAGGGTCGCTTGATGATCAATTTCAAGGTCGCGAAACACATCGGTTTCTACATCCAAGATGACTCGGATACGTAATATCATGTTTGTAATTTTATGAACTGTTGTTGTAATAAGATATAAAACTGCGTAGCAAAAAGGACGGCTGCTACGACCAAATGCAAGGGCTGGGAAGCAATTGGGAAATCAAAATAATACATAGCAATGCCCGTTAGAATTTCGAAACCAATACAACCCATCACCCAATATATAGTGGGGTTATGTAGGCGATATTTTTTTAGCTGCCAAGCCAAATACCCATTCACACCCAAAACCAGTAATGAAAAGCTACGGTGAATATAAAATATGAGGGGACTGTTGGCAAGCCATTTCTCAGGTTGAAGGAGCTGCCATTGATGCATTTGCTGATCTACGTATTGCCGTACTTGTGTACCCATGGCTATTTGTAGCAAACTCAATAGCAAAGCGAATAGGGTAAAACCTAAGAAGTTTTTATTGGCAATCCTAAGAGGAGGCCGTTGTATGCTGATGTGGAGTATTCCTACCAACAAGGCTACAATAACCAAGGCCATGCCCATGTGGAGGGTAATTTTCATGGGAAGAAGATTGGAGTCAACTACGGTTTTTCCCAGCCATGCCTGAAACCCCATTCCCAAAACAATTGCAAGTGAGAGAAAAAAACTACGTTTGGATTGGCTCCAGAAGAAGCTACTAGCGACTAATAAGGCCAAGGTGGTCAACCCTGCCAAAGCACCCAATAAACGATTGATAAATTCTATCCAAGTATGATAGACATTGAATTGGGCGTAGTCGTGTTTGGTGTAGGGTTCCCAATGATGCGATTGGTATTCTGAGGCACTAGTAAAATCTTGTTTGACTACTTCTAAGGATTCCTTACGAATGATGACTTGTCCTTTTTTGTAGTAATGATTAGGTTTCCATTCCAATTGGACACGCTCTGTAGGTGGTATCAGATAACCAAAACATTTAGGCCAGTCCGGGCAACCCATGCCACTGCCTGTCATACGTACAAAGGATCCAGCGGCAATGACCAGAAAAACCAAAATCAAATTCAGTTTGATCAGTTGTTGAAAACGATTGTTATCCATGGGGAATCAGTCCTAGTTTTTTTCCTTCTTCAATCATCATTTCTTGTGCAGCCTCTAATTCATTTGGAATATCACCTTCAAGAATGGCTTCTTTTATCGCTTCTTTGATGGTTCCAATAGCAGGGGAAGGGCCTATCTGAAAATGTGCCATTATCATTTCACCTGTAATGGGCGGTTGGAAGTTTCGGATTTTGTCTCTTGCTTCTACGGCGATCATTTTTTCACGAACAAGTTTGAAATTGTTGTGGTAGCGTTCAAATCGTTTGGGGTTTTTGGTCGTAATATCGGCCTTACACAGTGTAATCAAGTCTTCAATAGAGTCGCCGGCATCAAAAAGCAATCGCCGAACAGCAGCATCTGTAACGATGTCTTCCGCTATCACAATGGGTCGTGAACTCATCGACACCAATTTCTGAACATATTTCATTTTATCGTTCAACGGCATCTTAAGCCGTTTGAACAATTTGTACACCATTCGGGCCCCTACAAATTCGTGACCATGGAAGGTCCATCCCGATTTTGGGAGCAATTTTTTGGTGGGTGCTTTGCCAATGTCATGCAAGAGAGCCGCCCAGCGAAGCCATATGTCTTCAGTGTGCGGGCAGATGTTGTCGACCACTTCAAGGGTGTGGTAAAAATTATCCTTGTGGCGATGGCCATCAATTTCTTCAATCCCTTTGAGAGCGATTAATTCGGGAATTATTTCGTTCAATAAACCAGATTTTTCTAATAACAAAAAACCAATGGATGGTTTTGATGTAGCTAGAATTTTATGTAATTCCTCCACGATTCGCTCTTTTGAAATAATCGAAATACGGTCTGAAAAAGAATGAATGGCGTTAAATGTTATAGGTGCAATGGTGAAGTCGAGTTGGGTTGCAAACCGTATGGCTCGCATCATACGGAGTGGATCGTCATCAAATGTTATTTTAGGGTCCAATGGTGTTTTGATGATTTTTTGATGCAAATCAGTAATGCCCCCAAAGGGATCTAAAAGGTCACCATAGTTTTCAGCATTGAGCCCAATGGCTAGCGCATTGATGGTAAAGTCACGTCGGTTTTGATCGTCTTCTAAACTACCCGGTTCAATGGTAGGATTTCTACTTTCTCTGCGATAGGATTCTTTTCTAGCACCTACAAATTCCAAAGTAAATTTTTTGAACTGAAGCATCGCTGTTCCATAGGATTTGAATACTTGCACCTTCGCAGTAGGTACTATTTTCTTTTGTACCGCCTGGGCCAGAGTGATACCCGATCCAACACATACAATATCAATATCATCCCCTTTTTTTCGTCCCAATAACAAATCACGAACAAAACCGCCAACGACATAACAGGGATACCCTAAATCGTCAGCGACAGCTCCAATCATTTTGAAATGTGGTGCCGCTAGAGCTTTTTGTATGGTAGACGAATTATTTGTCATTCTCGTATCACTGTCACAAAACCCTCTGGTGTCACCTTGACAATTCTTGAGGGTTGATTCATTTTGACCGTTTTCTTCAAAGGTACAACATAGTCAACGCCGCCCAAAATCAACTCCTCAATTTGGAGATATGAGTTGGGACTGGGATGACCGCTGGTATTGGCAGATGTAGCGATAATGGGAAAGCCAAAAACAGCTAACAATTCATTACAGAAAGAATCTTTGGGTATTCGTACTGCCAAACTGTTGTCATCGGCTATCATATTGCTCGCAATCCCCCTTGGTGCATCTAGTATTACAGTAGTGGGACGTTCGTCTTGAAAAAAGGAAAAGGCAGTTTCTGGAATATTTTTAAAATACTCCTTTAGCATGTTTGTATCTCGCATTAAACAGAGGAGTGCCTTGGATTGATTTCTTTGTTTTAGTCTATAAATTTTGGATACGGTTTCCTTCAAACGAGCATCTCCGCCCAATCCCCAAATAGTATCTGTTGGAAATAAGATAATACCTTGTTGTTCAAGGCAGGCAACAGTTTTTTTTACAATAATTTCCACCGGTATTTTTTGCAAAAATAGCGTATTGAAGGCATAAAAAATAGCGAAGACGGTGGCACTTTTTTTTTGAAAAACTATATTTGCCCAGAATGACTACCTCACTTTTTTTAACAGTAAACGAACCCACTCCTCTGTTGAAATATCAGGTTGCCTCTGTGATTCAACAATCACAAGCACCTGATGAATTGTTTATCATTGATGGTTCGGGTCAAAAGGAAAATGAAGATCGTATTGTTCAAATGCAAACCCAGGCTTCTTTTGCAATCGAGTATCTTTCGTTCCCAACCAATAGTTTGTTGGCCAAAAGATTGAATACAGCCATCCACCTATCCAAGGGTGATTTTTTAATAGTTGCCAATGGAAATGGTTTGTTTCATCCTAAATGTTTGTATCACCACCATCAATTTTCAAAACGGGGTTTGTATCTCAATGGTGTTATTTCGAAGATAACAGAAATGCAGCATTTCGAATTTTCCGAAACCTTTCAAAATGTTCTTAAAAAAGCAAAGGCATCAGGTGATGCGTTTTACTTTCCGCTACGAAGTCATTTGACCCGATCAAAATCACTTTTTTCAACTCAGGATGAAATCCAAAACATTTCTTTTTGGCGAGAAGATTTTAATTTGATCAATGGGTATGATGAAGATTATGAAACCGAAGTTTATACCCATTACGACTTGCTTTCTCGGTTGACACATTTGGGTGTCAAATCAAAAGTACTTAAAGGGGCAGCCTTTATGTATCAGCCCAATCGAATCCCTAAGTCACCACAACATACGCAAGATATCAGTCGATTTGAGAACTCCTGCTTGAAAAAGCGCATTGTTGCGAGAAACGGTGTGGAAAAAAACTAATCAAACAGCTACCTGATGTTCTCTTAGAGCTTCGTTTAGAGATGTTTTTTTATCTGTACTTTCTTTTCTTTGCCCAATGATGAGTGCGCAGGGTACTTGATAATCTCCGGCTGGAAAGGATTTGGTGTAACTTCCCGGAATCACAACCGAACGCGCAGGGATTCTTTTTTCAAAAATGACGGGTTCTTTCTGGGTTACATCAATAATTTTGGTTGAGGCAGTCAATACCACATTGGCACCTAAAACAGCTTCTTTTTCTACATGGACCCCTTCGACAACGATAGAGCGAGAACCTAAGAAGGCATTATCTTCTACGATCACTGGTGCTGCTTGTAGCGGTTCTAGGACGCCCCCAATTCCAACACCACCACTGAGATGCACATTTTTTCCTATTTGTGCACAACTCCCAACTGTGGCCCATGTGTCAACCATTGTTCCCGTATCGACATAAGCTCCTATGTTCACATAGCTTGGCATCAAAATGACTCCTTCTGAAATGTAGGCTCCGTGACGGGCAACGGCATGGGGTACCACTCGTATTTGGCGTGAGGCGTAGTCTTTTTTTAATGGAATTTTATCATGAAATTCCAAAGGGCCTGCCTCAAGAGTTTCCATTTTCTGGATTGGAAAGTACAATACGACAGCTTTTTTTACCCATTCGTTGACTTGCCAACCAGTTTCGGTTGGATTGGCAACTCGTAATTTTCCTCTGTCTATCTGGTCAATAATTTCGCGAATACAATCTTGTACTTTTTGGTCATCAAGAAGACTGCGGTTTTCCCAAGCGGCTTCAATTAGTTCTCTCATTCCGTTGCTTTTTAGCAAAAATACTGAATTCAGTAGGGTTAGACTGTTATTTTTCATCATCAAAAAAGTATCTTTGTGACAAATGAAGCAGGGCGTGTACATGGCATTCGATTATGGCTCCAAAAGAGTAGGACTGGCTCATACCGATCCACTCCAACTGATAGCCTCAGCATTGGAAACCATGCATCCTGAAAAAGTAGTTACGTATCTGAATACATACAAACAAAAAGAAAATATTCTGGGTTTTATCGTAGGCAAACCGACTCAAAAAGATGGACAATCAGCGGCTATTGAATCCCAAATACAAGCATTCATCCTAACATTGCAATCGCATTATCCTGAGATTCCAGTGTATCGTCAAGAAGAACGTTATACGTCAAAAATGGCTGCTCACGTTCTTCATATCAGTGGCGGATCCAAGAAATCCAGACAGGATAAATCAAAATTGGATCGGATCAGCGCAACTCTTTTATTACAGTCCTTTTTGGATACACAAAAAAATAAGCACAAATGATTTTACCTATCGTTGCATATGGTGCCAAGGTTTTAAAAATGAAAGCACAAGAAGTAGTTTTGGACGACCCTGAACTCCCTGGATTCATTGAGAACTTATGGGAAACGATGTATGCGGCTAGTGGTGTAGGATTGGCAGCACCTCAAGTGGGCCGTTCTTTGCGTCTTTTTATTATTGATGCTTCGCCTTTTGCTGACGATGAAAACCTCGGTCCAGAAGAGCAAAAGCTTTTAAAATCATTTAAAAAAGTATTTATTAATCCTGAAATCGAGTCAGAAACAGGAGATTTGTGGGGCTTTAACGAAGGCTGTTTGAGTATTCCTAACATCCGTGAAGATGTTGACAGGAAGGATACTATTACCCTTTCCTATACGGATGAAAAAAAGCGGCCTCAAAAAGAGACCTATACTGGACTAGCAGCCCGGGTGATACAGCATGAGTTTGATCATATCAACGGGGTGTTGTTTACCGACCGGCTTTCTTCGTTAAAAAAAAGATTATTAAAAGGAAAATTAACTCAAATTGCTCGGGGTAAGGTGGATGCTGATTATGTTATGCGATTTCCAAATGACCTTAGATTGTAAAGAACATGGAAAAAATTATTGCCGTAGCCGGTCGAACTGGTCTTTTTGAAATTCAAACCCAAACCCGGGTTGGAGTGATTGCTCATAGCTTGGTAGATGGCAAACGGATCGTAACCCAATCAACAGATCAAATAAGTGTCCTATCCGATATTCAAATATATACTTATTCCGGTGAAGTACCACTCGGTGAAGTTTTACTAAAGATAGGCGAAAAAGAATTATCCGGTGTTGCCATGGTTTCACCCAAGGCGGATCAAGACACGCTTAAATCTTTTTTTCAGGAAGTCATCCCTGATTATGATTTGGAGCGTGTCTATGCTAGTGATATTAAAAAAATTATTCAATGGTATTTGCTCCTCAAAGACAAAGAAAGGTTGCAAATACCAGTCAATAAAGCAATTCAATCTTCTGAAAACAATGACTAGAGAAGCTCAGTTGCAGGCTTTGAATCGGTTGTTGGATATCATGGAAGACCTGCGTGAAAAATGTCCTTGGGATCGCAAACAAACCTTTGAAACCTTACGCCCTTTAACCATAGAAGAAACCTATGAACTCGGCGATGCTATTTTGGATCAAAATATGGATGAGATTCGAAATGAGTTGGGAGATTTGCTCTTGCATATCGTTTTTTATGCAAAGCTGGGAGATGAAAAAAAAGCCTTTGATATTGGTGATGTTGCCCACCAAATAGCTGAGAAACTTGTTTTTCGCCATCCCCATATTTATGGTGATGTTTTGGCTGCTGATGAAGATGAAGTGAAGAAAAACTGGGAAAAATTAAAGCTCAAAGAGGGGAAAAAGAGCATTTTTTCAGGTGTTCCTAAGGGGTTGCCTGCTATGGTTAAGGCCCAGCGAATTCAACACAAAGCTGCTAGTGTCGGGTTTGATTGGGATAATAAAAAAGAGGTTTGGGATAAGGTACGAGAAGAATTAGAAGAGTTTTATGTAGAAGTAGAAAAGCTTGATACGGAAGCGATGGAGGCTGAGTTTGGAGATGTATTGTTTGCCTTAGTCAATTATGCAAGATTCCAAAACATTGATGCTGATTCTGCCTTGGAGCGAACCAATAAAAAATTCATCCAGCGCTTTCAATTCATGGAGGAGTCTGCCCGGCAAGAAGGGAAACCCATCGCATCCCTTACTTTGGAGGAAATGGAAGTGTTGTGGCAAAAAAGCAAAAGGAACTAGTCTGAATCTTCCGTTGTTTCTGAATCCGAAGAATCACTTTGGTTTTTTTTAATTGCACGAATTTCACTTCGTAAGGCAGTGAGTTGTTCTTGGTAGGTTTGTGCTTTTTTATTGAGTTTATCAATTTTTGTTTTAACCTCCTTGACCAAGGGATTCTCATCACTGGAATCGCTAAAAAATTCCAAATTGTTTTCCAACTGATTGATCTCTGTTAACACCGTTTCATAGATTCCTTTGACACGGATGAGTTCTTCGTGTAAATTTGATTCGTCTCCGGAGAAGCAACGCCGTTTGAACTCAAAAATCAGTTTTTCTTTGGCTGCAATACTTTCTTTGGTAGCTCTGATTTTAGTGTCAATACTTTTTTGAAAAGAAGCATTCAAAGCCTGAAATGCTTGCGTATTTAAGGCACCCATCGAGTTCCATTCTTCCCAAGCAACTTCAAGTGTTTTTAATAAAGTATCAGACTTTTCGGGTGTTTCAGATTGTTCAAAATTTTTGATGAATTTTTGACGTGCGTCGTAGATGGGAACTTCCGCATCACTAAGTTTTTGATAGCCAGATTTTAATCGTTCAAAATAGAGATTGCATTTGTCTTGAAATTCTTTCCGAAGTTTTACGATCAGTTTTCGTGGTATAGGGCCTAAATTTTTCCAGTCTTTTTGAATGTTTTTCATGCGATTGGATTGCGTTTTCCAATCGTCAGCTTCCAATATGGCGCGAACTTCTTCGAGCAACCCTTTGGCCTGTTGTATGTGTTCTCTTTGAGCACTTTTTAAATCGCGGTAGTATTCGTTTTTCCGTTGATTAAATTCTTTACTTATATCACGAAAAGTGGCCCATGTTCGTTTGCTTTCCTGCTTGGGTACCGGTCCAACTTGTTTGAATTTTTCGCGTAATTCGTGAAGGGTCTGAATGGCTTTTTGCCATTGACTGTGGCTGGGATGGTCTTTGTCTTTAAGCGCAATCATTTCTTTCAAAAGCATTTCCTTAGCAGCAAGATTTTCTTTTTGGATGCTTTCAAAATTCTTTTGATATTCCTGTTTTTTTTTATGTATTTCTAATGTAGCGGCCTGAAAGCGTTTCCACAATTCTTCTCGGTGTTCTTTGGCCACAGGTCCCAAATCTTCCTTCCATTGCCGATGCAAACGGTCCAAATCCCGTCCGGCACGAACAACGTCGGGGAGTGTTGTTAAGTTCTCCGCTTTTTCAATGATTGTAACTTTTGCTTTGTAATTGTGTTCGTAATCTTTGGCCCGTAATTCCCTGTTCAGGTGAACAAAATCATAAAAACGCTCCACATGATGCTTATAGGTTTGCCATAGACTGTTGTTACTATTTCGAGGCGCGGGTCCTGTCTTATACCAACTGTCTTGTAAATTTTTGAACGTTGAATACAGGGTATTCAAATTGTCATCCTTGCCAATCAATTCTTTTATTTCTTCAATGATTTGCTCTTTTCGTTCTTGATTGGCTTTTTGATTTTTTTCTACTTCTTGGTAGTGTTTTCTTTTTTGCTGCTGGTAGGCTCGTGTCAGTTGATCGTATTGCTCTTTAACGGGAGGGCGAAAATAGAAGTCGATACTATTGCCTCCTTCTTCTAGAAAAGTTTCTTTTTTTTGTTGTAGTTCGGCGTTGTATCGGAGCTCAAACTGAACCATCACCTTTTGCAATTCAGTCCGGTATTCAAACCATTTATCGGATTGGGATGCGTTTTTGAATAAGGCTACTAATTCTTCAAGAGAAGCATTTTCAATTCCATCGAAATCTATTGCTGAAGCCTGTCCTTCTTGATTCTTTTTTTGGCTTGTTGTTTCTTCCTGCTTTTCTGGTGCACCCTCCTGGTTATTTTCCTCCAAGGTGGGATCGTTCAATTGATTTTCCATACCCTTTTATCTTGGTCTTATCGAATATTTCCAGTAAAATACGAAAAAAAAACTACTGCCGTTGTCTCCAAATAGCCCAAGATTTTTCAGCCTGATGGACGAGCATGGAATAACCATTTTGTATGTTGGCACCATACTGCTCTCCATGTAGTAAAAAGCTTGTTTTTTCTGGGTTATAGATCAAATCATATAAAAGATGGTCGGACGTGAGGGCATGATAAGGGATGTTGGGTTTTTCATGAATATCTGGATGAGTGCCTAGGGGGGAACAATTGATGATGAGTGGGTGTGCAACAATGGTTTCCGTGTTCACTTGTTCATAAGAAAGATGGTGGTCAGTAGCCTTTCGCGATACAAATTGAGTTTGGATATTATTTTTTTGAAGTACATATGCAATGGCTTTGGCAGCACCTCCTGTTCCGAGAATAAGCGCTTTTTTTGGTTTTTTATGAAGCCTGCTTTTTAGTGTCGTTTCAAAGCCATAGGCATCTGTATTGTATCCTATTGGATTTCTATTTGAATCAAAGGCTATGGTGTTTACTGCCCCTATGGCCGCTGCATCGCCTCTCACATCATACAGATAAGGGAGTATGGCTTCTTTATAAGGGATGGTAACATTCATGCCAACTATACTAGTGTCCACGAACAATTTCTTCACATCATCGATTGCTTCGATATCGAAGTTTTCATATTGGCATAATTCAATTTTTTCCTTTTTGAATTTATTGGCAAAATAACCTCGTGAGAACGAATAGGCAATGTTTTTGCCCAATAGCCCATAACGTCTTATGTTATCGTGTTTGTGTTTTTCCATACCATTCTAGAGCAATAACGATTGCAGCACCAAGACAAATAAAAAAAAAGGTTACCCAAGTAGATGTTTCATCCCAATGTGGCCAGTAGGTTTGATAATAAGCGATTTTTGGTTTTCCCGCGGCAGAAACAATCCATTCTCCTTGCGTATTGGTTTGGTAAATGGTCTTTTTCCATGGCCATACGCTTCGAGTTGCTCCAATAATAAATCCAATGATACCACTGAGTGTTTGACTTTTGAATTGTTTCAATAAAAAGGCCAAAAGGTTTGAAAAAAGGACAAGCCCACAAATCGATCCTAGAACGAAGCAGCTTATAATCAAAAGCGACTGTTGATTCGAAGTTATTTTTAAAACATCTGTATTAGCTTGAAGCAATGCCATAACAATACGATTCAAATCATTGACTGTATCGACCAATAAAAGGGAGTAGTTGCCCAATAATAACAGCAAATATGATCCAGAAAGACCAGGTAATGTCATCCCACAAACACTTACAATCCCACAGATAAAAACATAACCTAAATGATCGCTTTCAGGGATGGGATTTGAAAAACTCACTACAAGTCCCAGTGCCAAACCACCCAATAAAATCCAATACGTTGATGGGTACCATTTTTTCACTTGCGGGTGGATGTAAAATAGGGATGCTAGAATCATTCCAAAAAAACTACCCCAAACATTGACTTCAGAAACTGAAATAAAATAGTCTAAAAGAAGTGCTGTTGAGAAGTAACTGATGACAATTCCCATCAGAAGCCAGCTCAAAAACGAGAGATTGACGTAATAGTAAAAACTTTTCCATCGTCCATTTAAAAATAAAGCCAATGCTTTAAAATTGAATTTTTGAAAAGTATAAATCATTTCTTCATAAAAACCACCGATAAGGGCGACAATACCTCCCGAAACTCCAGGTACTTTATTAACCGTTCCCATAGCAATGCCTTTGAGAAGCAAATAAATCTGGTCAGTAAGGGTGCGATCTTTCATACCAACGACTGTCTTTTTTTGAAATGCTCTAGTGCAAATAAGGTGCCAATACCAAGGATACAGGCAGTCGCAGCCATCAACCACTCAGGATCACCAGGGTATTGATGGGGCCAGACCGCTGTATAGAATTGCCGTGTTTTACCTTGAAAACTCGTTTCACGTATCAGCTGCCAAGGCCATATCTTATGTAAGGCACCCAGCATCAACCCAAGGAGTGATGCCAGAGTTTTAGATGGATAGTTTTTAAGAAACCAGCGGAGGATACGTGAAAAAGTCAAAAGTCCGGTAATGATTCCCAATACAAAAAGCGATAAGGCTCCGTAGACAGTAAAAAAATCTGTCCATGCAAATTCAGTTAGTACTTGTATAGCGTCCTGTACCAATTGGAGAATTCTTCCGTAAGCTCCCAGTACGAGTAAAAGATAAGCTCCTGAAAGACCAGGTAAAATCATGGCACTAATGGCTAGAAACCCACAAAAAAACAAGTAGGCGGAATCAATTTCAGTATGCGTAGGAACCAATTGGGTGGTAACAAAAGCAATGAGGGCACCTCCCAATAGCAATAGGAGATGAGGTAGATTCCATTGTGAGACATGTTTCCTCAGAATTAATAAACTTGCAATGAGAACGCCAAAGAAAAAGGCAAAGAGGAGTATTTGCTTGTGTATGAGCATCCATTGAATCAAGCTGGAAAAAAGAAATACACTGCTCAGAATCCCTCCAAAAACGCTCAGTAAAAAAGGTCCATTTATAGCTGACCAAAATGCGGCCGGTCCTTTCTGAAATAATGTCTTTAACAGAGAAGGTCGGAGTTTGTTGAGAGTTTCAATAAGTTCTTGGTAGATACCCGCAATGAGAGCTATGGTTCCTCCCGAGACACCTGGAACCAGATCAGCAAGTCCCATCATCATCCCTTTAAAAAAAACAGTAAATGTGCGGTTCAATAGTGTTATTTAAGGCTAATGTACGGATAAATTTTACCGGGGACGGGAATTAATTTGTTTCCGGATCGAGGTTTGGAAAGAATGGTGCCATTTTAGCGATTAGTTCGCTATCGTTTTGAAATGTTCTCTTGAAGTAGTGGCTTTCATCTTTTTTGCCCAATGCTTGATAACACCCAGCAATTCGAATGGCAATGGCACCAACCTCTGGGTAGAACTCGCGCGCTTGCAGCCCTATTTTTAGTGCTTTGTCCCATTCGCGAAGATGTAGTAAGGCATCAATCCATTGTGTCCAGGTATCCAACTCATAATTCCCTAAAGCAATGGTATTTTCAAAAGCATAATCGGCTTCTGCATAGTGTCGGATTAGGAATTGTATTTCTCCATTTTTCTTCCATAGTTGGACGCAGTCCTCATTTGCTTGCAATCCTTTTTTACAATAATACAAGGCTTTTAGAGGATTGTTTTCAGATAAGAAAAAATCAATAAGCTCCATCCATGATTTTTCAAAATGAGGTTCCAGTTGGATCGACTCTTTAAGAAAGTTAATACCCAACTGTTTGTTGCCCAGATGCAAGTGACACATTCCGATACGATGGTAGGCATAACTACCCGGATCACTTGTTTTCATAGCAATTTCATAGTTTTCTATGGCCTCATTAAAACGGCCAATCTTTTCAAGGAGCTTTCCTTTTTCTACGTAAGCCCCAGTGAAAGTATCATCACTAATAATGGCAAAGTCATATGCTGAGAGTGCTTCTTTGTAACGTTCTGTTTGGGTGTAAATTTTCCCTAATTGATGCCAAGCAACTTCACAATAAGGATGTTCTTCCAATAACGCATTGAGTACTGCAATGGCCTCTTCTTGTTTTTCAAGTTGCTCAAAACAATACAATATATTGTAGAGTGCTTGATAGTCCAATGGTACTTCTTTCAGACACAAACGAAAATATTTCGAAGCCGCTTCAAATTTTTCTATGAGAAGATACTCCATTCCTAATAAGGACCATACGTCTATCGGTTCATCTGTAAGAAGGAGGGCTCTGTTGAGCATTGCTATTGCTTTGTGGTGTTCTTTTTTCTTTGAATGGATGTTGGCACGCTGAAGAAAGACCTCTTCATTTTGTGGGGTTATTGTATTGACAAAATCGAGTATGGTTTCAGCCGCATCAAGTTCGGTTTCAAAAATATGAAGCTCACTCTTTAATAACAAGAGATCGGTGTTGTTTGGGTGTTGTTGCAAGCCGAGGGCAATTGCCCTTTTTGCCATATTGGTCTGACCGAAGTCGAGGTAGTGGTGAATGATATTTTCAAACTCTTGGGCATCGAAAAAATGGATTTTTTCACTTTTGAGCATTTCCTCGAACTTTGTTACGGAAGTGCCAGAAGAATCTGAAAAATCGTCGTACATAGAAGTAACTTTCGTTTTTCTAAATTAGACAAGACCTAAAAGGGGTATCTAAACAAAGTCGTTTTGTTTTTAACAATTTAATTAACATCGGTTGGGAGCGTATCCAATATTTCTTTAATCATACGGCATCCTTTTCTAATTTCATTTTCTGATATAGTGAGTGGGGGAGAGATACGAACAGCTCTTTTCTCCCACAACAACCAAAAAAGGATCAATCCTTTTTCAAGCCCTTTCAAAACCAATTGCCTGGCTGTTTCGGAATCTCGGAACAAAGGAGCCAACATGAGTCCTCTGCCACGTATTTCGAGGATTTTAGGATGGACTAATTGCGACCGAAATAAAGCTTCTTTTCTACTTATATCGGTCATGATATTTTTTTCTAATAGTGTCGATAGTGTGGCATTAGCTGCAGCAGCTATCAAAGGATTCCCACCAAAAGTAGTGATATGGCCCAAGGCTGGTTCTTTTGTCAAACAATTAAAGATCTCTTTGGAACTGGCAAAAGCTCCAATGGGAAGTCCTCCACCCATGCCCTTGCCCATAACCAAAATATCAGGTACGATACCGTAATGCTGAAAGCCAAAAAGAGTCCCTGTACGTCCAAAGCCAGGTTGAATTTCATCTAGAATAAGCAGGGCACCCACCTCTTTACAGCGTTTATGAACGGCTTGTAAATAGCCTGGTTTGGGTACAATAAATCCAGCGCCCCCCTGAATGGTTTCTAAAATCACAGCAGCCGTTTTATCTGTTATTTTCTCAAGGTCTTTCACTTGATTAAATACAATAAAATTGACCTCAGGAAGTAGGGGTCCATATCCTTTCTTTTGTGGTTCGTAACCAGTAACACTAAGTGCCCCGTGAGTACTGCCATGATAGGATTCATGGGCGGCAACAAGCTCTGTTCTTCCGGTAAAACGTTTGGCCATTTTTAAGGCACCTTCAATGGCCTCTGTTCCCGAGTTGGTCAGGTACAATTGTTCTAATGAATCGGGTAACTGATCGATCAGTTGTTTTGACAAACAAACGGCAGGTTCTTGAGCAAATTCCCCGTAGACCATCACGTGGAGGTATTTTCTACTTTGTTTTCGTATGGCTTTTACCACTTCTGAGTGCCGATGACCAAGGGGGCAGGCAGAGACCCCAGCAATGAAATCAAGATATTTTTTTCCATCCTGATCCCAGATGTAGGAACCTTTAGCTTTTTTAACTTCAATCCCTAATGGTTGGGGGCTAGTACGTGCCTGATACGAAAGAAAATCTGCTCTCATTTTTTTTGCAGGTCAAATTCTTTAGGCAAAGGAATACCGCTGATTTTTGGGAGCACCATTCGAATGTCTTTTTGACTAAACAAATCGCCTTTTCTTCGTGGCCTTTCAGAGTCTCTCCAGAAAAATCCCTTTAATTTTCGCTCATTGGTGTCAATTTGCAACTCCGGAAACACGTCTCCACCGGGACTTACTAAAAAGGTTATATCAGAAATTCCATTTTGTCCCATCACCATATCCAAAGCACTACAAAGGGTTTTGTTAATGCCAATCAGTTCATTGTCCTCATCCGAGTATAAATAGTAGACAACTTGGGTGTTTTTTTCTACATAAATGTTTTCTAAATCCCCTTCTTTGAAACTGCCATTGAGGAGCCCCCCTTTGATTTGGTTATATCCATCACTGCTGAGTGAATCTTTCTCAATGACAAAAACGTTGCCTCGGATTTTAAGAGAATCTAATTTTTTTGTTTCAACATTGGAAAGTAATTCGATAAAATCTCCCGTCATTTGACTGTTTCCAAACCACATAACTGGATTTCGTTGCGTAAGGTCTTTTTCAGTAAATACTTGTTTTTCTTTGCTTGTCAAAGGCCGTTTGTAAAGTCGAATCCCGCCTGTCGTTTCGTTGAAATAAATAGAATCTGATTTGGCTCGCATATCAGACTTTAGGATGCGAACATCATAAAAGCCTCGAAGGATACGTTCGTTTTCAGGACCTGTAGCGACCAATGTATCGGCATGGATAAAAAGAGAATCCTTTTCGATGATGTTAGTTGCTATGGCGCGTCGTGTGATAATGGCAGAGTCACGAGCTTTAAATATTTCCCCATAATGTCCCTGAATGATGGATTGATTTAAGGTGTCGAGAATCCGAACACGGTTCGTACCAGCAGCATATTCGCGTTCGTTTTCAAAGTATAAACTATCTCCATTGATCACCCTTCCGTCGTAGTCAATTTGTGCATTTTTCTCAAAGTTTCCTTTTTGAGCTTTCATATTGTAAAAGCCCCGTTCACTGTAAATAGTATAGTCTTTCCCCTCAATGGTAGAGGGGCCATAAAAATAGGCATAGTCCAACTCGGTGAAGTAATCAAGTTGTTGGGCGTTGACTTTATATTCTGGATTTTTAATTTTTACATTATAGAGGAAACGATACTTTTTATCTTCCATATAATAGATTCCTCTTTCACTGGTCAGTGTACTTTCCTCATCAATGATTTTTCCTGGAGTATTATAAAATGCTTGATTGGCTATTCGATCCAAGTACAAGGTATCTGTTTCAAGAGTCATATCCGGTCGCTGTAACACCACTGTTCCCCATGCTTTGGCTTTTCGTTTTTGACCATCATATTCCATTTCTTGACAAGTCATTTTCAGGCTATCTCCTTGTGTGAAAACAACATCTCCTTGGGCACGAAAAAAATTGCGCTTGGCATAGAAATAACTTCGATCCGAAATAACGAGTGCTCCTTCATGAAAAAGATGGACGCGTTCTTCGGGACTGCGAAGTAAAATTGTAGCCCCGGGGAATAGGGTTTCATCCTGTTGTGAGCTTCCTGCCTTTTGGATTTCAACGATTTTTGTTTCCTGTGCCCATGATGAGAAGGTCAACAAACTGGCAAAAAGAAGAGGAAACAAGTGTTTCATGTTACCTAAAAATGGTTTGTTTTCGGTCGGGGCCTACGGAAACTATTTTAATGGGTGTTTCCAGTTCTTTTTCCAGAAAATCAACATAGGCCCGGAATGATTTAGGGAGTTCCGTCTCTGAAGTCATTCGGGTAAGGTCTTCTTTCCATCCCGGTAGTTCTTTCCAAACGGGCTGGATGGAGGGGTCGGATAAATCAAAAGGAAGATGTGTAACGACTTCATTTCCTATCAGGTATGCTGTACAGACTTTTATGGATGAAAAACCTGATAAAACATCTCCTTTCATCATCATTAACTCGGTGACACCATTGATTCGAATCGCATACTTCAGGGCGACCAAATCAAGCCACCCACATCGTCTGGCACGACCCGTTGTTGCTCCAAATTCGTGACCAATCTGTCCTATTCGCTCTCCATCTGCATCGAACAGCTCGGTAGGGAAGGGGCCGCTCCCAACGCGTGTTGTGTAGGCTTTAAAAATACCCAAAACGTTTTGGATGGTGTTGGGACCAATTCCCAAACCTGTACAAGCACCAGAAGCAGTTGTAGTGGATGAGGTCACAAAGGGATAGGTCCCAAAATCAATATCCAGTAAAGAACCTTGGGCGCCTTCTGCCAAAATTTTCTTTTTCTTTTTTATAGCCTCGTGAAGGTAGTTTTCACTGTCAACGATTCGACACATTTTTAGGCTTTCAAGGCTGTTAAAGAACTCGTTTTCAAGTTCCTTCAGATCAAAATCAATCTCACTCGGGTAATGGGTAAGCAAACGGATGTGTTTTTCGACTAAATTTTGATACCGTTCTTTCCAGTTCGATGCCAAAGTGTCTCCCACGCGGATTCCATTTCTCCCCGTTTTGTCCATATAGGTAGGCCCAATTCCCTTTAAGGTCGATCCAATCTTGGCTTTTCCTTTAGCGGCTTCAGAAGCCGCGTCGAGCAAGCGGTGGGTGGGTAGTATCAGGTGTGCTTTTTTGGAGATTAATAATTTTCTTCTAAAATCAATATCGAAAGAAGTCAACCCCTCCAGTTCTTTTTTGAAAATGACAGGGTCAATAACGACACCATTTCCAATAAGATTGGTGGCTGTTGGGTGAAAAATTCCAGATGGAATGGTATGGAGGACATGTTTGTGCCCTTCAAATTCGAGGGTATGTCCGGCATTAGGTCCTCCTTGAAACCGTGCTATAATATCATAGGATTGGGTGAGCACATCCACAATTTTACCTTTGCCCTCGTCGCCCCATTGAAGGCCGAGTAATAGATCTACCATTGGGTATTATACTAAGTTGATGAGTCTTTTTTCTTGGTGCCGTAAAAGTATAAAGAATGGTTGTGAATTTCGATATCAAAAACTTCTTCTATGGTTTTTTTGATATGCTGAATACGTGGATCACAAAACTCCTTTACTTCACCTGAATCTGTAAAAATAATGTGGTCATGTTGACGATCAAAATAGGACTTTTCATAGTGTGATTGGTTGGTTCCAAATTGGTGTTTTCGAACCAGTCCACACTCCAATAACAATTCAATGGTATTGTATAATGTTGCTCTGCTGACCCGATAGTTTTTGTTTTTCATGGTAAGATAAAGTGACTCAATATCAAAGTGATCTTGATTGTCATAAATCTCATATAAAATGGCAAAACGCTCGGGTGTTTTACGATGTCCTTGTTTGTTTAAAAAATTGATAAATACGTCTTTAACAATTTCTTGTGGGTCTTTGGTTTCGGAAGTTGCCATGTGTCAAATATACGGTATCCGTATCAATCCCGGACTACTTTTTCAATCCCTTGAAGACGTTTCAGATTGGCTACCAGTTTGTCTAATAAATTTTTGTTTTTCACACTGACACGGATACGTCCTTCAAATACACCATCATTAGCTTCAAAGGATATTTTACTAATATTTACGTGCATGTTATTCGATATCAAACGGGTAACTTCGTTGACTAGCCCTAAATTATCAATCCCTGTCAAGATGAGTTTGGCAGAAAATTCTTCAACAGTAGAATCCATCCAGCGCGCATCCATAACACGATAGGCATAATTGGCATTCAATGCAATGGCATTGGGGCAGTCTTTTTGATGGACTTTAATCCCTTCACTTACCGTGACAAAACCAAAAACGGGATCGCCAGGAATTGGATTGCAACATTGTGCCAAAGCGTAGGGGAGGGTTTCTTTTTCCTTCCCAAACACCAATTTATCATAGTTGGGTTGGTGTTGAACTTCTTTGACTTGTCCCGTTCTCTTTTGAAAATGACGTATTCTTTTTTTAAAAAAGGTTAAAAAGGTATTGGTATAGTCGTTGGCAAATGTTCGAATATCTCTATTGGTCAACGTACCAATGCCCACTTGATAAAATAAATCTTGTGTTGCATTGATTTTGAAATACCGCACCATATACCGCAAACATTTGTCATCCATTGACACTTTCAAGTGTTTAAGTTTGCGACGGAGCAATTCTTTGCCTTCTTCTGCAATACGTTTTTTTTCCTCGTTCAAGGAAGATTTGATTTTGGACCGTGCTCGTGAGGTGATGACAAAATCAATCCAGTTGGCGGTGGGTTTGACACTTTCCGAGGTGATGATGTCCACTTGGTCGCCACTTTTGAGTTTGTAACTCAAAGGTACCAATTTGTTATTGACACGGGCTCCTCTCGTTTTGATCCCTACTTCGGTGTGTATATGAAATGCAAAATCCAAAGCGGTCGCGCCTTTGGGAAGGGATTTAAGTTCCCCGGCGGGGGTAAAGACAAAAATTTCTTTAGAATAGAGATTGAGTTTAAAATCCTGAACAAAATCTACGGCATCCGTATTATTGGTTTCGAGCACTTCTTGCAGGCGATCCAACCACGTTTCAATGCCGATTTCTTTTTGATTCCCTTGTTTGTATTTGTAATGAGCAGCATAACCTCGTTCGGCTATTTCATGCATACGCTCTGAGCGAATTTGTACTTCGACCCACTTTTTTTCAGGTCCCATCACAGTGATATGAAGGGCTTCGTATCCAGTTGATTTGGGAGTTGTAATCCAATCTCTCAATCGTGTGGGATTGGGGACAAAATGATCGGTAATAATTGAATAGATTTTCCAAGCGACCAATTTTTCCTGATCGCGTTTGGCTTTGTATATGATGCGTATAGCAAACTTGTCGAAAATCTGATTGAATGGGACATTTTGTTTCAGCATTTTTTTGTGAATCGAATAAATCGATTTGCTTCTTCCTTTTATCTCATAACTAGCTACCTCTTTGTCTAATGTACTGTGAACCAGATCAGTGAATGAGTCTATATATGCATTCTGGTAGGCTTTGTCCTCTTCTACATTATTTTTTATCGCCAAGTATTGATTGGGTTCTGTGTACTTAAAGCCTAAATCTTCTAAAGTAGTTTTGACATTATACAGGCCAATTCTATGCGCCAACGGGGCATAAATATAAAGGGTCTCAGAGGCAATTTTGACTTGTTTGTATTCCGCTAGCCCATCAAGGGTCATCATGTTGTGGAGACGATCCGCAATTTTGATGATAATCACACGCACATCATCATGAAGTGTTAAGAGCATTTTGCGGAAATTTTCAGCCTGCAAGGACACGTCCTTATCCTTTTTTAAATGTGCGATTTTTGTCAGCCCGTGTACGATTCGAGCAACCGTCGTTCCCACCAATCGTTCCAAATCTTCAAGTGTGTATTCGGTGTCTTCAATGACATCATGCAACAAAGCGGCAGCAATGGAAGTGGCATCCAATCCAATCTGTTCGGCAACGATTTTTGCTACAGCAATGGGGTGAAAAATGTAGGCTTCTCCGGTTTTACGTCGTTGTTCTTTGTGTGCTTCAACAGCTGTATCAAATGCGGTTCGGATCAGTTTTTTGTCTCCCGCTGTGAGGGTTTGATAACTGATACGAAGGAGCTCTTTATACTGCCGTGCAATTTCCTTATTTTCTTTTTCTGTATCTATGGTGAGCATCTACTACTAAGGTATCAATTTCCTAGGAAATGATTTTGATTCCCGTGAATGATACACTAAAATTCCTGCAGCAACAGAAACATTTAACGAATCAATCGGTGGGGTCATTGGGATCTGAACACAAACGTCTGCAGCTGCTAACCAGGCCTCACTTAAACCCACAGCTTCTGTTCCAACAACCAAAGCCAAAGGGGTTTGATAATTTGTTTCTGTGTAGGCAATGCTTGTATCTGACAAGGCTGCTGCTGCAATAAAAAATTTTTTTTCTTTGAGAAAACCGATCAGTGTTTCTGTATCTTCTTGAATGACTGGTATCGAAAACAAGCCGCCCATGCTATTGCGTATACAGGGGGGACTGTAGAGGTCTGTTTTTGAGTTTGCTATCAATACGGCATCCAAACCAGCTCCTGCGGCGGTCCGAATTAAGGCACCGATATTTCCAGGTTTTTCAGGAGCTTCTGCCACAAGAACATGCGCAGATGAAGATAATTTTAAATCGGTTAGTCTTTTATTTTTCATTTTGAAAACCCCTAAATACGATTCACTGCCACCGCGTTGTGTTACCTTATCAAAAAGAGTTGCCTGAAGCTCAAAGGTTATTTTGCTATTCCATGGAATTTTACGGTTCGTTTTTTCACGCATCCAAAGTTGTTGGAGTTCATATCCATGGGTAAGTGCTCGTTCCATTTCTCGTATCCCTTCTATGACAAAAAGCTGTTTTTTTTTACGCTCACGGGCTTTTTTAAACAAGCGTAACAACTCTTTGAACTGTGGGTTTTGATGGCTTTTTATGTATGTTGTATGGGTCATTATTGCAAAGGTCATAAAAAAAAAGCTTGTTGACTATGAAAAATAGTCAACAAGCTGCCTTTTCCCAATCGCCTTTGAAGGGCTAATTTACTTTTTCACTATATCGTTGCCATAGCTGGGTTTGATGTGTTTCCAAACTGATTGCACGCCCATCAATGAAAGCATGACTTAACAGATTGGTTCGCATGTCGAGCGCATCTCCCTTGGATACAAATAAGGTTGCTTTTTTTCCGACTTCAAGGGTCCCAACTTCTTGATCAATACCTAAAATTTTGGCAGGATTGGCGGTTAGTAACGCGACTGCTTTTTCATAGGGTACTCCATAGGCAGCAAAGCTCCCTGCATAAAAGGGGAGATTGCGGGTATTCATTGTTTCCATACGACCACTCATCTCAATAGCAACAGTCAAACCTGCTTCAATCAGCTGTGTTCCAAGTGTAAATGTACTTTTAAGGGATTCGTCCTCATTGTTTGGTAGCCTATGGGGGCGGGGTATAATTACTGGGATATTATGTTCTTTTAATAGATCCAGTTGCATGGGGGCTTCGTGGCCACCTACAATAGCCAATCTTTGAACGCCCCATTCCATTAATTTTGTGATACTTTCTTCTATTTGCTCACTGCTATTGGCATGGATATAAAGTCGTTTACTTCCATCAAAAACACCAGCCATTGCTTCAAAGGGCAAGTGTTTGGGTTGGGTGTTTTTTAAGTACACTCGTGCTTTGGCAAAATAGTTCTCCAATTCCTCCACAGAGGTATTGTATTCTTTATTTCTTTTGAGATTGGGATCCTCGCCCAGCCACCAACGGCCACGTTGGAAGGGGTTGGGCCAGCGTAGATGGATTCCATCATCAGCCTTAAGAAGCGCATCTTCCCAATTCCATGCGTCCAATTGCATGACCGAAGAACTGCCCGATATACGTCCCCCACGGGGTGTGACCTGAGCCATCAAAACGCCGTTGGGGCGGACACTTTCCACAACTTGTGACTCGGCATTGTAGGCAATAGCGGCTCGAATATGAGGCAGTAGGGCACCCAGTTCATCTTTGTCATTGGTAGCTCGGACTGCATCAATTTCAACCAATCCCAATGTTGTATTCATACCTATAAAGCCAGGATATACATGTTGGTCATTACCGTCGATTCGTTTTTTAAAATCATTTGGAGCATCAGCAGCTTGTCCCACATAGGTAATTCGTCCCTGGTCAAAACCGATGGCTGCGTTTTCAATTACTTCTCCATTACCAATATGTGCGGTAACACCACTGATCAATATGGATTCGCTTTGAGTGGGGGCAGGGGTTTGCTGTGCTTTGGCAAACAAAGGCAAACAGAAAAGTATAAAAATGAATTTTTTCATAGGATCGTTTTTAGTCGAGCGTCTCACAGTGAAACTCTCTTTTTGTTGGGTTTTTTGGGGCTTGTGTAGCACCGCCATTTTTTTGTGATTTTTTCATTTGTGCAATCAATACCTCTTTTTCTTTTGCGATGACTGCTTCTTGGTCTCTGGCGCGTTCGGCATCGTAAAATACAATTCCATCAACCAAAGTTTTCTCGGCTTGGGCATAGATTGACATGGGGTGGTGTGACCAAAGAACCAAATCTGCGTCTTTACCTACCTTGATACTGCCAATGCGGTTGTCTAAATGCAACATTTTCGCTGGATTTAGCGTAACGAATTTCCATGCCTCTTCTTCTGAAATGCCACCATATTTTACTGCTTTTGCAGCCTCTTGATTCAAACGGCGTGACATCTCGGCATCGTCTGAATTAAATGCAACAGTAACTCCAGCACGGTGCATGATGGCGCCATTGTAAGGAATGGCATCCTTTACTTCGTATTTATAGGCCCACCAATCTGAAAAGGTAGAGCCGGCTGCCCCATGGGAAGCCATTTTATCGGCTACTTTATATCCTTCTAAAATATGCGTGAATGTATTGATGCGAATTCCAAAGCGTTCAGCTACTTTCATCAGCATATTGATTTCACTTTGTACATAAGAATGACATGAAATAAAGCGGTCGCCACGAAGGATTTCCCACAAAGTCTCCATTTCAATATCATATCGTGGTTTGGGTGTATTTCTTTTTTCACGTACTGATAAATTATTGTATCGAGTCCAATCGACACCGTATTCTTGAGCACGTTGAAAATAATCAACAAACATTTGTTCTACACCCATTCGTGTTTGTGGGAATCGGTTATAGCTACCCCAATTGGATTGCTTTACATTTTCACCCAGTGCAAATTTGATGAAGGGATCTGCTTTTGGGAAAAGTAACTTTTCTGCACTCGCTCCCCATTTGAGTTTGATAATTGCCGAGCGACCCCCGATTGGATTTGCAGATCCATGTAGGATTTGGATGGTAGTAACCCCCCCCGAAAGATTGCGGTAAATATCAATATCATCTGGATCAATAACATCTTCAATGGTAACTTCTGCAGATGAATTTTGCCCGCCTTCATTGATACTTGAAGCCGCAATATGGGAATGTTCATCAATGATTCCGCTGGTCAAATGTTTACCCGAAGCGTTTATTTCAACAGCTGTATCATCTTTGAGCTTGCTCCCAATAGCAAGGATTTTACCCTGGTCAATGAGGACGTCCGTTTCATTGAGGATTCCTTCTTCCTCATTGGTCCAAACAGTGGCATTTTTAAATAAAATACGCTGTTGTTTGGGCATTTCAGTAAAACCAAATCCATTGTTGGGAAATGTCAGCGGAACGGGGTCGTATACAGTAATGGTTTGGTCTTTCTTTTTCTTCTCCAGAGATTTGGCTTCCCATGTTATGGTTGCTCCTTCAAAATCGGTGCCGGATCCCTTAAGCGTTGGATTTTCCGTATCTATTTTTGCCTGAAGTTCAGCGATTCCTCCTTGGGGATGGGTAATTGAGATGCGAAGTGATGCTCTGTCAAGAGCTATGGTACTCTCCCAGTTTTCTTTTTTTAAGGAAACATTGAGATCGATTTTTTTTGGCTGGCCACTTTGGATGATCTCAAGTTTCAATGTATCCTTGGCGAGTGCAAGCGTGTAGCTGCCATCAATAAACTCATTTTTCGAATCGTTTACCTTGTGATGATTCCCTTTGACAAAGTGTGATAAAATTTTGGATTCGGGTTCGAATAAGGGACCCGATGTGAGAATAAAATTGGCCCAAGCCCCTTTTTTTAAGGTACCTAAATTGTGACTTTGACCAAGGATTTCTGCAGGTGTTGTGGTGAGAGCTGCCAATGCCTTACTTTTCGGAAGTCCGTTAGCAACGGCTTGCTTTAGTTGAGTCAAGAAGCTTTTAGCCGAGCTGCTCTCTGCCATTGTGAAGGCAAAGGGAATGTTTGCAGCAGCCACTTTAGCGGGATTGGTAGGAGCTTGATTCCAGTAGCGCATTTGGCTTAGTGGGATTTTTTTGAGTAAAGCCGCGTCTTTCACATCAAAGGCTTTTGGAAAATTCAATGGGAGCAAAAGTGTATTACCATATTTTTTTAGTGCTTCCAATTGTTCGTATTCTTTTCCACTTCCTTTGATGATCCATTGACTGCCCACATCCGAGCTTACTCTGGCGGCTCGTAGTACATTTAACTTGTTTTTTGCCTCGAATATTTTAGGTAGTTTTTTTTGGTCTAAAACGGCTTGTAAATCCAAATCTGTATGAGGACTGTTTCCAGAGCTGTACCATTCTGTGTCGTGGTATAACTGCCGTAATAAAGCCATGGAACCCATAACTGAGCTGGGATAGGATTGATTGGATAATTTACTTTTATCAAAAGATAAAAAAGCAGCAGATTGCGCTTCCAAAATACGATCGTTTTCACTCTTATCATCTGTTAGAGCGACCAACAGTCCCGTACCGCGGTAGATGCCGTCAGCTCGGTGTGTATTGACAACACCAAAACCAGCTTCGCGGTATGTTTTTGCTTTTTTCTTATCATAGGCATAATCATTGACGGACTGATAATCCCCTTGAATGTGATCGTTCCAATAGCCTCCTTCCTGACTGCGCTTGTATTGGGTACTTCGGCCACTACGGGCTTTACTTTTTGCCTTAGCTACTCCAAAGGTGCTGTATAAATCGATGAATGAAGGGTAAATATGATGTCCTTTTAATTTTGTTACAACAGTGTTTTTGGGCAATGACAATTGGGTGCCTATTTGTACAACTTTACCGTTGTATACCAATAAAGTAGCATTTTCAATAGTCTGCCCAGGGCTGGGATGTAAGGTCACCTCAGTAAAGGCCTGATAATGGTTATCCGATGTTTTTGTTCCTAGATTTGTTGGGTAATAGCTTTGTGCTGATACCATACTAACAAATAGTGTCGCCAATATCACTAATAGGTTTCTCATTTTGAATTTTTTTTGAATGCCTAAAAGTAAGAAAACAAAAATAAAACCCTAGAAATGGTACCGGTGCTGAATCAAAAAAGCAACTACCTGACTGTAGCTATGTACTCCCTCTTGCTGTCCATTCGCTTTTAAAAAATGGTCATATATATTGTTGATAACGGGCTGCAGTGGATTTTGATGTGCCAACCAAAAATTTTGAAGTATTTGATAATCCTTACGTACGCCTATCCTCAGCTTTGAGGCTATTTCGGTGGCACAATCGGGATGGTTTCGATAGAGTGCATTCCAACAGTAACGCAATGCAAAGCTGTACCCTGCATATCGAATGTAGGGATTGGCATGTTTGTAGGTCTTTAGAAAAGCAAGGAAGTTGGCTTCGTTTTCCGCTGCGATCCCACTTTGGTGGGCTTGCTCGTGGGCCGAGGTGGTGATGAATGCAAGTGTAGGGAGCTGACCATTAATCTGGGCTTCACCCGTAAATGGATTCAAATAACCACCATATCCCATATAACTAAGAGGAAGACTCCAAAGGGAAATTTTAGAAGAAGCATTCCCTAGAACACGATTATAGTATGCATTATGCTTTGGAAAAACAACAGCTAAGCTATCATTTTTTGCTAGGATCTGGTGCAAGCGATTGGTTTGATTAAGTAACTTTAAAGTAGTGCTTTCCAATTCCCAATTATCGTATGATTTGGGTACCTGCATGGTTTCAGCCAAAGCAGTTCGATAGTAGTTTAGACCCCAGCTGAGTTGGAAAAATAAGTGGATTGCTGCAAGCAGTGCAGCACCTTGAAGAAGAGCGATGAGGGGTTGGCGAAACATTTTTTTTACTCGACCAAAGAACAAATAGATACCAGTCAGACCAACGACACCATAGAGGCAGTCCCCTACAGAAAAAGGGATGTAACCAAAAAAAATGGAGCGTAGGTGTTGCACCGTTGGATAGATTGTTTGGGCATAATATTGGTCTACCCACTCGGGATGATTTTGACAAAAGCGAACAAAAATGAGCTGAGGAATCCAGGAGAATATCAGTATCCAAAGGGAGATTTGTCGCACGTTACTGTCAATCGATGACTTCTACAATCTCGATTTCAAATATTAAATCAGAGTTTGGGGGAATACCTCGTGTTCCACGTTCACCATAAGCAATTTTAAAAGGTAGAAAAAGGGTCGCTTTGTCTCCTTCTTTTAACAAACGAAGCCCTTCTTTAAAACCATCAATCATGCGGGCTTCTTCGGTCACCTCTGCTGTGATGGGGGCATAGCCTCCAGCAGTTTCACGCGCTTTATCAAGAACCCCCAGGGCTTCTGCAGTACTGGCCATACTGGTTTCCAGCAATCTTCCATCTGCAAAATACACAGCATAATGTGTAAGTACTTTGTTGGTTGCTGTGACTTTTCGTCCGTTTCCTTTTTCACGGATGAGGTAGCTCAATCCGGATGCAGTGGATTTTGCACGTGCCTT
This sequence comes from Flavobacteriaceae bacterium, assembly GCA_049890035.1. Lineage (GTDB taxonomy): Bacteria > Bacteroidota > Bacteroidia > Flavobacteriales > Flavobacteriaceae > UBA11891. The sequence goes on from JBMHCG010000029.1 coordinate 55,826, forward strand.
TTGGGCATCAAACTTGACTTTTGTTGCGGCACTAATGGCGGCTCGTCTTTCTGCTTCTATTTCTAAATCTTCTTGTATGTCCTGCAGCACTTCTGCATATACTGTTGGCGCATCAAAAGATTTGGCCATTTTTCCTTTGCGTATAATAGTTACTTTTTTTATGGTATCCATTTGCACAATGCTGTCCACTACTGCTTGCCCGTCCAGTACTTTTCCAAAAACAGTGTGTTTGCCATCCAACCAAGCTGTTTCTTTGTGTGTGATAAAAAATTGACTCCCATTAGTGCCTGGACCCGCATTGGCCATCGATAAAATCCCCGGTCCGGAATGGGTCAAGTCCGTTATTTCGTCGGGAAAACGATAGCCAGGGCCACCCGAACCAGTAGCGGTAGGATCCCCCCCTTGAATCATAAAATCCGGAACAACTCGGTGAAAAACCAAACCGTCGTAATAAGGTTTGTTTTTAAATTCTGTAATAGCCTCTGGGTGATCTCCTTCTGCTAGGGCAACAAAATTGGCAACAGTCATGGGTGTTTTTTCCATTTCCAATGCAAGTAATATGGTACCCTTAGAAGTTTCCATTTCTGCATACATTCCATCCTGTAAATTCGAGTAGGGTGCGTTGCATCCGATTAGTATTTGTGCGAAAAGAATGAATCCGAAGATTGGGCGTGTGTTTTTCATGAATTAATTTTTGATAATGATACTAATTTTATAACAAAACGCAGGGGTTGATTACTGCCTATTTTTTCAAAGTCACCTTGATACCCAAAACACAAATAGGAGGGAAACAAGAAAATACCTTGTTGCCCTTCTCGCAATACCTTAGCAGCTTCTCGTAGTGCTGGGAGATAGTCTTCTTGGTCTACTAGAAATCGTACCGTTCCCAACTGTTTTTCATCATAGATAAGATTGCCGTTTAGGTCTTCAATACGATAAGCCAAAGTAACTTCCTGTCCCTTCTTTGGTAGGGGGTTGTGAGTGTTTGCGTTGTCAATAATGGCGTACCAAAAGCCTTTGCTGGAATTTTGATAGTTGTGTTGGGGTTCAGCCCGACGAATTTGACGAAATAATGTTTGTTCTGTTGCAATTCTCGATTTATTTCGTTGTGCAGATTGGCTTAAAAAAAATTGTTTTTTCTTATTGATTGGGCGTCTGGGTACAGGATTTTCACATGCAAGGACCCAGAAGAACAGCAGACTCCAAAGATAGATTTTCTTCATTCGAAACGGTCTTTCCATTCATTGATGGCCTTCATCAACTGTTCTGTTGTTTTTATCATGTTGTCCCATGAAACCCCGCCAGCAGCATTTTTATGCCCACCACCATTGAAAAAAGTTTCTGCAAATGTATGTGCTGGAAAAGTGCCTTTGGAACGAAAAGACATTTTGATCTTTCCTTCTTTTTGATTTTCAATCAAAATCACAGCCAATTGAATTCCTTTTAACCGCAAACCGTAATTGACAAAACCTTCTGTATCTCCCTTTTGGTAATTACAAGCATTGAGTTCTTGTTGGGATAAAGTGAGATACACGGCTGGAACCCCATCCAGTTGTGTTAAGTGGGTAAGTCCCGTTCCTAGTAAACGTACCCGATCAAAAGTATAGCTATCGTGAATGTTTTGATGGATGTTGCTGTGGGGTGCTCCGCAATCCATCAAATGGGCGATCACACGGTGTGTGGTAGCCGTAGTGGTTGGAAACCGGAAAGAGCCTGTATCCGTCATTATACCAGTGTATAAACAGCTTGCGATGGAAGTATCAATGGCCATTGCATCCCAGTTGTTAATAAGGTGGTATACCAACTCACAAGTGGAACCAATATCTGGATAAGAAATTTGTATTTCAGCATATTCCTTTGGGTTTTGGTGGTGATCAATCATCACACAAGGTACAGCACTTTTTTTAACTGTTTCGGCTAGCTTATCGATACGGACTAAGTCGTTGAAATCAAGTGTGAACAGGATGTCCGCCTGCTGAATGGCATTCTCAGCACTTTCAGTTTGCTGTGAATGCAAAAGGATATTTTCTTGCCCCGGCATCCATGATAAAAAATCAGGGTAATCGTTTGGGGAAACGATTGTTGTATGGTGTCCTTTCTTTTCCAAAAATTTGGCCCAGGCAAGGCAACTCCCCAATGCGTCACCATCTGGGTTTTGGTGTGGAATGACTACAATTCTTTTGGTATCCTCTAAAAGAAGCTGCAGGGGTTTAAGTTGTGGGATTTCCATGCCTTTTTTGACAAATATAGGGATTTGGATTGGCCCAGACAGTTTGAAATAAATTCCAAAGCGAAAGAAAAAAAAGACAGAAGAAAGGGATGCATTGTGTTAGTAGTAGAGTTAGTGAAGACATACTAAAAAACACTACTTTTGCACAAAAATTAGAAAATGAATAGAACGTTCACTATGATCAAACCCGATGCGGTAGAAAACGGGCACACAGGTGCCATATTAGAAAAAATCAACAGCGCTGGTTTTCGCATTGTTGGATTGAAAAAAACACAATTGACAAAGGCCGATGCGCAGGCTTTTTATGCTGTACACCAAGAACGTCCTTTCTTTGATGAATTGGTTGCTTTTATGACACGGGGTCCAATTGTTGCTGCTGTTTTGGAAAAAAACAATGCCGTGAGTGATTTTCGCACGCTAATCGGAGCTACCAATCCAGCCGAGGCTGCTGAAGGAACCATTCGACAGTTGTATGCAACCTCTGTTGGTGAAAATGCTGTGCATGGTTCTGATAGTGATGAGAATGCGGCTATTGAAGCAGCTTTTCACTTTTCGGAACGCGAGTTGTTCTAGCGAACAATTATTTTCTTGATGCGTGGGCTAGGTAACTGCCCGTTTAATTTTTCTAAGAGTGCTTTTTCAGCATAGCGCATCTCCTCCTTCAATACAGCATTGGTAAGCTTTACAACGAGGGTTGTTCCTTCCAAACGAATGGAATGCGTATACCGAGTTATGTAAGTTCCCATGCTTTCTTTCCAAAGTTGTTGCAAACGAACAGCAGAAATACCCTTGCGCAGACCGTCTTGTTGGGTAAACTCCTCTAGGACTTCTTTTAATGAACGCGGTTCAAACTTAGGGTTGTTCATTGGTTATGCGTTTTCGTTGGTAAAAGTAACGTTTGCTGTTGTGTTCTAAGACCAGCGTTTGAGAGTCTATTTTGACAATGGTTTCTTGCCAATAATCCCAAGGTGTTTGAAACTGCAATTGCCAAAATCCCGAACGGTTTTCAATGCGAAAGTCCGTCTGATCCAAGGAGGTGTTGAGCCGCTCACCAATACCAGGGCTTATTTTCTTTCGAAAACCAATTCTTTCATCAGTGAGCTGATAATAATCGTATTGGGTATTGCCTAAGGCGGGATAAAAAGTTTCTCCTCCTTGCTGAACTTTTTCAATTTGCCAATAGCCAGAAAGCAATTCCGTATTCATACTTGGTGTACAGCCAACCACCCAACAAAAGATACTAACAAACAAAAATTCACTCTTCATATTCATGCTACAAAGTACTGGATTTTTTAGTTTCCAAACGAAAAATATCAAAAGCTAGAGGACTGCTTTGTAAGGCTTTTTCTGTCCGGTCTGCATGGGTATCTGATATAAAGATCTGACCAAAAGCTTCTGAACTCAGCAGATGCACAATTTTTGTTACCCGATCTTGATCGAGTTTGTCAAATATATCGTCTAGCAAAACGATCGGAGGGACGCCTTGTTGGGTTTGCATATAATCAAATTGAGCTAGTTTTAGTGCGATTAAAAATGATTTCTGTTGGCCCTGACTGCCAAATTTTTTAACAGGATGACCTGTTAAAGTAAAGAGAAAGTCATCTTTATGAGGCCCCGCAGCGGTGTATTGAAACGCACGATCCTTGGCTAGATTGTTTTTAAATAACTGTTCCAGGGTGTGTCCTTCCAAAAGGCTTTGATGGTGAATATGAACATCTTCCTCTGGGTTGCTAATCTGCGCATAACGCTTTTGAAATATGGGGGTGAATACATTCATAAAAGCCCTTCTTTTTTGATGTATTGGATTGCCAAATGCTACCAGTTGATCGTCATAGATCCCAAGTGTTGTTGGGTCAAATTCTTGGTTGGCAGCAAAGTATTTTAACAAGGCATTGCGCTGTTCTAAAATTCGATTGTAATTGAGGAGGGTTTGTAGATAGGTCGTATCTGTTTGTCCAATGATTCCATCAATAAATTTTCGCCGTATGCTACTCCCGGCAGCTATCAGATCTTGATCTGCAGGGGAGATAATAACCAATGGGACCAATCCAATATGTTCGGCAATTCTCTCATAGGCTTTCCCATTGCGTTTTATCAATTTTTTACCCCCTCTTTTAAAACTACAAACAACAATCTCTTCTCGATCTTTTTTTTGAAAATGACCTTCTAAATGAAAAAAATCAGCTTCGAAGTGTATGTTCTGTGTGGCGACGGGGTTGAAATAGCTTTTTCCTAATGCCAGATGATAGATGGCATCCAGAATATTGGTTTTACCCACTCCATTATCTCCTATAAACACGTTAATGGGTGCTTCAAAGTCTTCTTGAAAGGCTTTCTGATTTTTGTAGTTTGTGAGTGACAGCCGTTTTAGATGCATGCGACAAAGATATATTTTTGAACCACTCTAGAGCCCATTGAAATTCAATTAATAGCAAATCATTTCAGTTTGAATTTTGGGTTTATGAATTTCATATAGTAGGTGCAAAGAGGTGGTTTTAAGGCATGGATTAGAGTTTCGCTATTTTCTAAAAAAGTGTACTTTTGTGTTTCAAAATTTGAGCGATGGCGACATACAAAAAACGCGGCTATAAGAAATCAATAACAAAACCTGAAACACCCGTAGCAGAACAGGAAAGTACCACTGCTGAGGTTTTTGAGCGACTGGATACTGGTGCTTCCAAAACGGAAGAATTTGTTGCAAAAAACCAAAATATAATTCTCGGTGTTATTGGTGCTGTAGCCTTAGGTGTGTTATCTTTTCTAGGTTACCAACAATTTGTTGCCGTTCCCAACGAACAAGAAGCCATCAACGAATTGAACCAAGCTCAGTATTATTTTGATATGGCTGTCAACAGTACCGATTCCGATTCACTTTACCTGAGAGCCCTCAACGGAGGTGATGGAAAATATGGATTTTTGGATATCATCGAAAACTATTCGGGTACCCCTGCCGCAAAATTGGCAACCTACAGTGCGGGAATGTCTTACTTAAACCTGAAAGAGTACAAAAACGCCATTACGTATTTGGATCAGTTTAATGCGGAGGATATCTTGTTGAGTGCCTTGGCGAAAGGTGCCATTGGTGATGCCTTTGCACAAATTGGACAATTGGAGGATGCTTTTGATTATTATGTGGAGGCTTCGGCGGTTAATGAAAACCTATTCAGCACCCCCAAATATTTGTTTAAAGCAGCCACCATAGGGGCTTCTTTGGGAAAAAACGAAATCGCATTAACGTATCTCAAACGAATAAAGGAAGAATTTCCCTCATCCAAGGAAGCAGAACTGGTTGACGTACAGCTGGGGCGCCTGGAAAATCGTCCCTGATCCATATGGCTTCGGAACAGAACAATTTGTCTCAATACGATGCAGATACCGTCCCCTCGGGGAAACACCTACGGATAACCCTCGTTGTATCTGAATGGAACTCAGAGATTACTGAAGGATTATACCAAGGGGCATACAATACCCTACAAAAGCATGGTGTAGTTCCAGAAAAAATACACCGCATCAATGTGCCGGGAAGTTTTGAATTGGTCTTTGGATGCAAGCTAGCTCAAAAAACATCTGATGTTGTTATTGCAATTGGAAGCGTCATTCAGGGAGAGACACGTCACTTTGACTTTGTGTGTCAGGGGGTTACTCATGGGATAACGATGTTGAATACAAATGCTTATGGCCCAGTTATATTTTGTGTGTTAACGGATGCGACATGGCAACAAGCCAAAGATCGTTCTGGTGGTATGCATGGCAACAAAGGGGTTGAAGCGGCGGTAACGGCCCTAAAAATGGCTGCTCTACATCAATCTTGAATTTCTTTTCAGTAAAGCCGTATCGAGTACCACATATCCTTGGGAATTGTTATTTTTGATAGAAACTGAAACAGATGTTCCGAGGCAATCCCTTCAAGACTCAAAAAAACAGACGCTATAATTACACCCCCCGTTATTACAAGGGGAAAGAGGAAGGGAATCCGTATGATTTTGATTCGAAATTTTCACGTTTTCGCGAAACTTACAATGCTAATGATTTTGGTCATCAATGGAAGGATGCCCGAGAAAAAATGCGACACAGAGGAAACCGATCGATTTCCCCATTGCTTCTATTGCTTATCGGATTGTTGAGTTTACTTGCTTTGTACGTTCTAGATTTTGATTGGACCCTTTTTACCCAGTTCAACTAATGGCCGATATCATTCAGTTGCTACCCGATCACGTAGCCAATCAAATTGCTGCCGGTGAAGTTATTCAGCGACCTGCTTCGGCGGTAAAAGAGTTGATTGAAAATGCGGTAGATGCAGGAGCCACAAATATTCAACTACTCGTTAAAGATGCAGGAAAAACACTTCTCCATGTCATTGATAATGGTAAAGGAATGAGTGCTAATGATTTACGGCTTGCTTTTGAGCGTCATGCAACTTCCAAAATTCGTTTGGCAGAGGATCTATTTCAGTTAGACACCAAGGGGTTTCGTGGCGAAGCACTTGCCTCCATTGCTGCTGTTGCACATGTAGAAGCGCATAGTCGATTGCACGGATCTGAAGTTGCCTCTTGTTTGCGAATTGAAGGAACACATGTTATTGGTCAAGAAGTGGCTGTGGCCCCAGCGGGAACTTCTATAGCCGTTAAAAACTTATTTTTTAATATTCCAGCACGGCGTAATTTCCTCAAGTCCGATGCTGTAGAGCTCCGTCACTGCATCGACGAATTTCAACGCATTGCCTTAGCGCATCCCGATATTGCCTTTTCTCTTGTTAATAATGGAAGTGAATTGTTTGATTTGCCAGCAACCAACTTGAAAAGAAGACTGGCACAGGTTATGGGGGGGAAGTTTGATGAAAAAATAGTTGTCATTCAAGAGGAAACCCCCATAGTACAAATACAAGGATATTTGGTGAAGCCAAGCTTTGCTAAAAAATCGCGAGGGCAACAATTCTTTTTTGTGAACCAGCGTTTTGTGAAAAGTGCTTTTTTACACCACGCGGTCACAGCGGCTTTTGAAGGACTCATCAGAGAGGGATACCAACCGGGGTACTTTATCTTTTTACAGATCAATCCCGAGCAGATAGACATCAATATTCACCCGACGAAAACCGAGATAAAGTTTGAAGATGAACAGAGTTTATATGCCATATTAAAATCGGCTGTCAAACACAGTTTGGGCATGTTTCAAGTGACGCCAACGCTCGATTTTGAACACGACCCAACTATGGATCCCTCCTATCAAGCGACCAAATCCACTCCCAGTCCTCCTTCGATAGAAGTGGACGCATCATTCAATCCATTTCAGCAAAATACATCCCAAAGAAATAAAGACAGCGGAAATTGGGACAGTCTATATGCTGGCTTCGATACCCATTCCAATGAAACAGCAACCTTACCCCTAGAAGGAATCCGTCAGACGCCCAAGTTTTTTCAAGTATTTCAAAAATACATAGTGACTTCTTTGCGTTCGGGTTTGTTAGTAGTTGACCAGCAGCGAGCCCACCAAAGAGTATTGTATGAGCAGTTTTTGGGGCATCTTACCGACCAACCAGGACCGAAACAACAACTCCTTTTTCCTTTGAAAAAAGAAATCAGTCCATATGAAAAAGCACTTCTTGAACAACACCAAGAAACACTGGTAGCTTTGGGTTTCGATGCGGATATTGACACGGAACTACTCATCCTTCGTGCCATTCCTTCCATTTGCTCTGAGACACAGGTCAACGAGGTCATAGATGCACTGTTAGGTATCGATGACAATCCAGCAGAACGGTTTAGTCCATCCGATTTGATTGCTAAAATCATGGCACAAACGCTATCCATAAAGAGCGGTAAAAATCTAAGTGTACCCGAACAAGAACAACTTATAAACGATCTTTTCGCATGTAAAGAAAACCAAGTATCACCATTCAATAAGCAGATATTTGTTACATTAGAAAAAGACGAATTGGAAAAAAAAATGAACTAATGCGAACGATTTCCGAAACGGTCAAACACCTACTTATTATCAATGCCTTATTTTTTTTGGCGACCTTATCGTTGGGGCCTGTTGTGTATGATTGGTTTTCCCTACACTATATTGATAATCCTCGATTTCAACCCTGGCAGCCTTTGACGCATATGTTTATGCACGGTGATTTCATGCATATTTTCTTTAATATGTTTGGCCTGTACATGTTTGGTTCACCACTCGAGCAGATGTGGGGGCGAAACAAATTTATTTTTTTCTACCTCTCCACAGGTATTGGAGCAGCACTGTTGCAGATGGCATTATATTATGTTCAAGTGCAAGCGGGTGTGGCCAACCTTTCAGAATTAGGACTGGATAGCAGCCAAATCAATTCTTTTTTTCAAACCACGGATCTTCCTCTTGGAGTGTCAAATTCAATTGATTTCGAAACTTTAAAAGGAGCATACCAATCCTATCAAGCCGTATTGGTGGGTGCTTCGGGTGCACTATATGGCGTTCTGGTTGGATTTGCCATGTTGTTTCCCAATGCACAATTGATGCTGTTGTTTCCACCCATACCGATCCGGGCGAAATATTTGGTCCCCCTATTGATTCTCGCAGATCTCTTTTTTGGATTTTCTTCTTATTCCGTAGGTCCTATTGCTCATTTCGCCCATGTTGGCGGAGCGTTGACAGGATTGTTGATGATGTGGTATTGGAAACGGAACCAGTTTAACCAAAATCGCTGGAATTAACGATGAATTGGAATCAATTAAAGTATCGGTATAAAGTCCTCTCCGTAGCGGAGAAACTCATCGTTCTCAATGTTCTTTGTTTTGTTATTCCTTTTGTTTTGCAAACAATACTGTATTTGTTTCAGATTTCAAACGGCGTTCTACTGAACTGGGTTCAGCTTTCATCCAATTGGGAAGCATTAATATTTCGGCCCTGGACACTGGTAACCTACAGTTTTTTACATACGGGTTTTTTTCATCTATTTTGGAACATGATACTCTTATACTACAGCGGGCAGTTGTTTTTGAATCTTTTTTCCTCCAAGACTTTTTCAAACGTTTACTTCATGGGAGTTGTCCTTGGTGGCTTGGTTTTTGTCTTGAGTTATAATTTATTCCCCGTATTCCAAGGGATGCGACCCTTCATGGTAGGGGCGAGTGCGGGTGTCATGGCAGTTTTTATTTTTATCAGTACCTACAGCCCTGATCAGCAAGTTCGATTTTTCTTTTTTAATATCTCTTTAAAATATCTAGCTCTGGCTTTTGTAATTCTTGATATCATCCAGATACCCAATGGCAATGCAGGGGGGCATCTGGCTCATTTGGGGGGTGCCTATTTAGGTTTTTTGTATGCCCGCCAGTTGCAAAAGGGCAAAGATATAGGTTCGGGTTGGGAACGTTTCTGGGACGGACTCGGACAATGGTTACGACCTCGACCCAAAGTCAAAAAAGTGTATAAAAATCCCAAGAAAACAAAAAGAGGTACCCAAGCTGTGGACCAGCAAAAGATCGATGCCATACTAGATAAAATAAGTAAATCAGGTTATGATAGTTTGAGCAAAGAAGAAAAGGATACTTTGTTTCGTGCAGGCAATAATTCGTAATTGGAAAGGGTGCTTTATGAAAACAAAAAAATCTTTTTTTCGACGTTCTCTAGTTTCCTTGAATGTACTCTTTTTGTTATGTCAGTTCTTGATCATGACTGGATATTTCCCCTTGAAAGGTCTGTTACCAGCTATTTTTATCCCCCTGTTATCGGTAATCAATTTAGTTTTTTTTGTGTACTGGATTTTGCGAATGCAGTGGCCGTTTGTTCTTTTTTTGATTTTTTTTCTTTTGAATTTTCAAGAGTGGAGTTTGTTGTATCGGTTTCCGAACAATGCTATAGTGGTTTCAGAGGGGTTTAAGGTGATGTCTTACAATGTCCGTTTATTCAACGAATTTAAGTGGATCAATAACAAACAAGTTCCAATAGCCATTGAATCTTTCGTTTATGAAGAGAACCCAGACATACTGTGTTTACAAGAGTATAGCAGTAGTACTGCTCCAAGTTTAAAACGCTACCCGTATCGCTACATAAAAACAGCTGCTGCCCTTGGAAATAACGGGGTTGCCATATTTTCTAAATTCCCCTTAATTCAGACCGGCCAGATTGATTTTGATAATAGTTATAATAGCGGGATTTATGCTGACATTCGCTTTCAAGAGGATACCTTACGTATATATAATTTGCATTTGGAATCTTATCAATTGCAAAAAAATGATTCGTTAACAGATCCAACGCGTTCCGTTCGTTTGGTTCGTCGCCTAGAAAAAATCTATCAAAAACAACTTGATCAAGTACTGCAATGGCAACAAGTTGAAAATTTTAACGAATATCCTAGTTTGATCTGTGTAGATTTAAACAATACCGCTTTTTCGGATGTGTATCGCAACCTGCGGGGTCCCCATAATGATGCCTTTGTTGAAGCCGGTAAAGGTTTTGGAGCTACCTATAGCCTGGGCGGAATCCCTTATCGGATTGATTTTATATTCAGTTCAAATCGGCTTAAAGTTCTAGATTATTTTACACACGATATTAAATTATCAGATCATCAACCCATTTCGGCCAAATTCAACTGGAATTGAGACGATGTTGACATATTTTCAAATAAGAAAGGCTCTCAGGTCCGAGATTAAATAACAAATCGAGGATGCTCAAGTTTGAAATAAAACCAAATTTGTGACCAAAAACCTGACGGTAACTTGGCAACACGATGGTTTTCTTTTTTGCATCCATTAAAGACTCATTAATTTTATGGTGGAGCGGGTTCAAGGGGGAGGCTGTTTGGGGAATGGAAACATCCATCAAGCCGAGTATAGTAGTTATGAGTTCCTTATTGAAGTCAAATAAATTCCTGTTTTTTTTTTCGTAAACAGGATGCAGCGTATCTTCATAATATTCAAAAAAAGAAGAGGAACGATAGGCTGCTTCCAACGATTTCCAGTGTAATTGTTGCCATCGCGAATCGAGATGTGTTCGTACTTGGTGGTCTTTTTGACGTTGTTCTTGTCCCGTATGTACAATTGGAATGGTGAGTGTGAGCCGCCCATTGGCACCATATATATAAGCTCTGTTGCGATAGGTTTGTTTTTTATAAGCGGTTCCCTGTACCCAAGTGATTTTCTCCTGTTTTAACAAGCAAGCCATATAAGAAATGGGGGGTGCATAAGCAGGAATTAATACAGTTGTCATGCAGTTTTTCGTTGTTTGCGTTTACGAACCCAACCCAACACTTGCCAAAGGACAACAAAAGCTAAAAAGTGAGGAAAGTAGGAGCGTGGAGGGCCGTCCAATCCTACTGTGGTAAAGACACGATCCCACCGAATGCGCCAATTTTTAATGCCTTCGGTGAATCCTTCAATACTAAACCAAATAAAAACAGGCTTTCCAACAATATGATCCGAAGGGACAAAACCCCAGAATCGACTGTCTTCAGATTTATGACGATTGTCCCCCATCATCCAGTAGTAGTCCTGTTTGAATGTATACTGTTGGGTTGGTTGACCATTGATTTCAAAACCGTCTTTTTTCTTAATGAATTGATTTTTTTCGTATTCCCTAATCAGTTTTTTATAGAGTGGATAATTTGTGCTTGTTAGGGTAATTGCCGCTCCTGCTTTGGGAAGAACAACAGGACCAAAGTTGTCTTCATTCCAATCATAGGGTAGCGAATTGGGAAAGAATTGGGTATTGGGAACCTTTTCTGTTTGATTTTTTCTAGTGATACTGTCAATCCAAGTTTCGCCTGCCAATTCTTGTGCTTCTTTAAGAGTGAGAGTCATTTGTTTTTCTCTTTCCAGTATCTCGGTAACGGAAAGCCTTAAATCCTGAACGACTGAGACCGGTAGCCCCGAACTAGCAGTGACAAGACGAAAATCCTCGACACTGGAACCGCGGGTTCTTGTCAAGTAAGGTCGCAGTGCATTAAACGATTGTTGGGTAATATTTTGAACTTTGTATACTCTCTCAAAATCTTTATAGCCCATATCTCTCAATTTCCGCGCAGAGACACCCTTGTCCGCGTATACTTTATGGGTGTATTGTACTTTTGCTCGGTCAGGTAGTTGGGACTGTTTACCGTTGATAAAAACAAGACCATTTTTGATTTCTAGGGTATCGCCCGGAAGTGCGACACAGCGTTTGACATAATTTGATTTTTTATCAATTGGTTTTCGGACTCCCGCTTCTTTGACAAAAAATTGTCGGACCGTATCGGCAGGCCAGCTAAAAACGACAATATCGTTCCGTTTTATTTTTTGGATTCCCGGAAATCGAAGGTAGGGGAGCTGGGGTTTTTTTAGATAAGAGCGTGTTTTGATCAATGGAAGAGTATCGTGAACCATGGGGAAGGATATAGTCGTCATGGGAACACGAGACCCAAAATGAAATTTACTGACAAACAAAAAATCTCCGACCAAAAGTGTTTTTTCAAGGGATCCTGTTGGAATAATATAGGGTTGCATGATGTAGGTGTGAACTAAAGTAGCCGCTACAACTGCAAACAAAACCGAGCTGATCCACTCTCCGAAGGCTGTTCTTGGAGTCAGACTGCGGTCAGGAATATATGTCAATTGGTGCCCATAGTTTTTGGTTGCAATGTACAACCCACCACTGAACAGCACGAATAGAGTGTCTTGTGTTGAATGATAACCAAAACTGCGCAGGGTTTCAACCCAAACCACAGGGATTACTATAAGATTGATAATCGGTATGAAAAGGAGCAAAACCCACCATCTTGGGCGCTTGATGATTTCCATCAACACCAATGCATTGTAGAGTGGTATAGCAGCTTCCCAGGCTTTTTTACCAGCTACTTGATACAGTTTCCATGTACTTAGAAAATGGACTCCGTTTAAGAAGAAAAATAAAAGCAACCATTCTGTCCAACTCATAAGATTTTTGTTTTCAAATTACAAATCCGTATTTTAATTTTAACAGACTTCTCATAGATTTAACACATCAGTCATGGAAAAAACCCCTTTTTTACCAACGATCCATTCAGCGGCTATAACAGCTCCCAAGGCAAACCCATTTCGATTAAATGCCTGATGCTGAATACGAATAGAATCCACGGTATTTTGATACGTGACGCTATGGGTCCCAGGGACCTCACCTTCCCGAATCGAATGAATAGGAATCTGGAGGCGTTGCTTTGTATGTTCTCCCAATGTCCAAGACTGATACGTTGAGGCTTCAATAATATCTTCTACAAGTGACAATGCAGTGCCACTTGGCGCATCTAATTTGTGGATGTGATGTATTTCTTCCAATGACACTGAATAGTTGGGGTGGTTTTGCATTAAAGTCGCAAGTTTTTGATTCAATGCGAAAAAAAGATTGACTCCGACACTAAAATTAGAGGCATACAAAAAGGCAGCTTCTTTTCGATGGCAATAGGCAATCACTTCGTCTTTTCGATCCAGCCACCCAGTCGTTCCACAAATTACCGGAATCGAAATATCCAAGGCACTTTTGATATTTTCAACAGCCGCATCTGGGACACTGAAGTTAATTGCAACATCTGCGTTTTCTAAAGTCCCTTTGGTTGTATTCGGGTCTTGTATGGCAGTGATTTCATGCCCTCGCTCGCATGCGATCTTTTCAATGGCCTTCCCCATTTTACCATATCCGAGAAGTGCTATTTTTATCATGCTTAAAAAGAAAGATGTAAGTGAAGACCTACTTGATTTTGTTCTCCTAAGAAGTCACGTTCAAAGTGGGGCCGAACACTCAGTTGATCGTTGACATTGAATTGTAATAAATGGGCACTTTTATTTGCTTCGAGTATGTTGAGCATATAGGTGCCAATAATGAAAATAAATGCAATGTCTTTGTATCGCTGATGAAAGCGCATGCCATCCAAAAGTTTCTCTCTATCGGGAATGATTTCGGTGTATTCATCGTCATAATAGTTGGCCAATCTTCGCTTGTAAGCATTGCGATACTTTAGTAACTCATCGTTATTAATCTTGTAGTAATAGGCCGAAGCTCCGATGGCCGCATAGACAAGGGGAACCTTCCAATATTGACCCAAATGCACTTGACCGAGTCCTGGAAGAACAGCAGAATAAAAGGCTGCCTTGGATGGGGTAAGGGGGTTGGCTATGAGACGTTGTTTTCGGCTTAGTGAAGCGCGTTGAAGGCTATCTGTTTGGGCTTGAAGAGGACTCCAAAGAGTACATAGGACAATCCCCAAACAAAAAAAGCGAAGGACTACTTTTTGATTTTTTCTACCCAAGTTTGTAGGGTTTTGAGATTGTCAAAAGGGATTTGTATGCTTCCTTTTCCATTGGCCAAAGTTCGAATTTTCACGTCGGAATCAAAAAAGGATTGAAAACTGTCCAACCATTCTTGATCAATAGCAACAGCTGTTTGCTCCTTAATTTCAAAAACCGCGGGCTCTGATTTGGTTTTTTTGACCAAATCTTCTGTTGCTCGAACGGATAGCCCCTTTGAAATAACTTTTTCGTATATGTTGAGTTGAATGTTTGGATCTTCAATATTGATCAAGGCCCGACCATGCCCCATAGAAACAAAGCCATCGCGCATGCCCGTCTGGATGATGGGGTCGAGTTTGAGCAAACGCAAATAATTGGTGACAGTGGATCGTTTTTTTCCAACACGCTCACTCAGCTGGTTTTGAGTAAGTTTGATTTCATCGATCAGTCGTTGGTATGAAAGAGCAATTTCAATTGGATCCAAATCTTGTCTTTGGATATTTTCTACCAAGGCCATTTCCAGGGATTCCTGATCGTTCGCTTTGCGAACATAGGCAGGTATGGTTTGAAGCTGAATGGATTTGGAAGCACGATACCGTCTTTCACCAGCCACCAACTGGTAGGAGTTGGATTCCATTTCTCGTACTGTAATCGGTTGAACAACACCCAATTCACGAATGGAAGTAGCCAATTCTCTCAATTTTTCTTCATTGAAATTGGTTCGCGGTTGGAAAGGGTTTTCGCTGATTTGATCCAATGGAATTTCAATGACATTACCCACTATGTTTTTTTCGGCCTGTAACGAAGCAGAATTTTGTATATCAGGGTCATTTAGTATGGCCGAAAGCCCTTTGCCCAGAGCCATTTTTTTTGCTGCTTTTGCCATGGATTAATGCTTGTTTTTTTTGATGATTTCATTAGCTAAGGCCAAATAGTTTTCAGCACCTTTACTCGTTGCGTCATAAGCGATAATATTTTCACCATAACTGGGTGCCTCACTCAACCGAATGTTCCTCTGAATAAGCGTTTTGAAAACCATTTTCCCAAAATGTTTATTCACTTCTTCGACAACTTGATTGGAAAGTCGTAGTCGTGAGTCATACATGGTTAGAAGAAGTCCTTCAATATCCAATCCCGCATTGTGAATTTTTTGTACACTTTTGATTGTATTGAGTAGTTTTCCTAATCCTTCTAAAGCAAAATATTCACATTGAATGGGTATAATTACAGAATCGGCTGCGGTCAGCGCGTTCAGAGTTATAAGGCCTAAGGAGGGCGCACAATCAATAAGGACATAATCATAGTGATCCTTGCTTCCTTCCAAAGCCAGTCCCAACATAAATTCCCTTTTGTCCTTATCAACCAGCTCAATTTCAGCAGCTACCAAATCAATATGCGAGGGTACCAAATTCAAATTAGGACTACTCGTTTCAAGCGTTGCTTCATCGATACTCGTACTGTGTTCCAAAAGTTGGTAGGTGGTCTTTTTTTGTTCGTTGACATCAAATCCAAGACCTGAAGTCGCATTGGCTTGGGGATCGGCATCCACCAATAACACCTTTTTTTCTAAAATACCCAAAGCAGCGGCCAAATTCACAGCAGTAGTCGTTTTTCCGACCCCCCCCTTTTGATTGGCGATAGCGATTATTTTTCCCATAGTGTGTGTGGATTGGTTGCCAAAATACAACTTCTTACTACTATAAAGAAATAACTCGATTCCAATTTATCAACGCTTTGTCTATTTTATTGTTCGGGAAGACTGTCCCTGAATTCTATCAAAAAAATGCGCTCGTTTTCTTTTTTATGCAGATAATTTTCACGGGCAAATTTTTCTAAGCTATCTAAGTTTTGCAGTTGCTCAATAGCTTTTTGGTCTTTGTCAATTTCTTTCTGCAATTCCTTTTTCTGAGCTTCTAATTCTACTATTTCTTGATTTAATTCCCTGTGAATCAGCCAAGAATGGGTATCCAAAAAAAGCATCCATACAAGAAAACCAATCCCTAAAAGGAAATAGGTGACACGTCTTTTTCTAAGGATAAAACCAAGTGTGTCTTTGAGTCTTTTCAATACGAAGGACGTTTAATAGCTGCTACTTGTGTTTCTGTAACCTGTATATCCCCGGCATTGCCCCAGCTTTGTAGGACATAATTCATTATATCTGCAACTTCTTCATCATCCAACCCTTGCGCTACCATGATGCCATTGTAGGTTGTTCCGTTCACCACTAAAGGACCCCGCATACCGTATTTAACACCCTGTATTGATTTTTCAAGTTCGTTTCGTAAATAATCGGATTGTGCTAGAGGTGGAAAAGTTCCAGGGACACCTTCACCATTAGCCATATGGCATTGCAAACAGAAATCCTGATATAAAATAGCCCCTTCACGAATGCTTTCTTCCAATGGTTTGTTTTGATACAAAAAACCTGTGATAGCTAGGTAGACGACAACACTGAGGAGGGATAGTGTTTTCATGATTTTGGAATTATTTTTAAAATGCCTTTTCCTTCAACTCCTAAATACAAATAACCATCGGGACCTGTTACAACATTGCGAACTCGACCGATACCTTCCAAGACTTTTTCTCGTTGTACGACTTTTTCATCTTTTAGTACCAAGCGTTCTACATACTCAAACTTTAAAGACCCAACAAAGAGGTTGTTGTGCCATTCGGGATATATATCAGTCCCAAAAGCCATTCCACTTGGTGCAATAGAGGGCACCCAATAGTATAGGGGTTGTTCCATTCCTTGCATCTTGGTATCATCTGTTATTGTGGTTCCACTGTAATTGATGCCGTAGGTGATTTTGGGCCAACCATAGTTATTTCCTGCACCTATGATGTTGATTTCATCTCCGCCTCTGGGCCCATGCTCATGAGTCCAGATAGCTTTTGTTTCTGGGTGGACAACCATCCCCTGTGGATTTCGATGACCATAGGAATAAATAGCTTCTTTGGCATCGCTTTTCCCAACAAATGGGTTGTCTTTTGGGATGCTGCCATCTCGATTGAGTCGGTATACTTTTCCTCCATCTTTGCTGATATCTTGGGGGTTTACCTCTCGATTCCCACGGTCACCAATAGTGAAATAAACATGGCCTTCATGATCAAATACAATACGGGATCCCCAATGTTGAGCTGTTTTGGTATTGGGAACGGCTTTGTATAATAGTTGGACTGAGTCCAAATGTGTTTCTCCTACAAGGCGGGCACGATATAGGGCGGTATTCCCACCTTTATCACCTTCAATATTGACACCCATTGTAAAAAAAAGATGCTTATTTTTTTCAAAATCGGGATCCAAAGCCACGTCTAATAGTCCCCCTTGCCCTCGGACATAAGTAGTCGGAAGTCCTGTTATTACTGTTTTCTTTTTGTTTTTTACGTGAAATAATGTACCAGCCTTTTCAGTAACCAGTAGGGTGTTTGAATTAATAAAAGCCATCCCCCAAGGGATATCAATTCCATCGATGATGGTTTCATAGGTATATTTTTGTTGGATAGGAGTTTGTATGGGAGGTGTGTTTTCCTTTTGTGCGCAGGCAGTTAGGAGCGGTGCAATGCCAATCAGCAGGGTGGTGAAAAACGTTTTCATTGGTGTTTGAATTTTTGGGAAAAGTACATGGAATTTGGGATAAAAAAAAACCATCACAATGATGGTTTTGAGTCGGGATGACAGGATTTGAACCTGCGACCCCACGCACCCCATGCGTGTGCGCTACCAGGCTGCGCCACATCCCGAAATTTGGTGGGTAAAACTTGTCGGGGTGGCAGGATTCGAACCTGCGACCTCCTGCTCCCAAAGCAGGCGCGATGACCGGGCTACGCTACACCCCGAAAAGGTGGTCAAAGATAGTGCTAATTACAAAGTTTGCAAATCAAAAGGTTCTTTTTATATTGAAGTTTTACCGCTATTTTTCTTCGGTGCAGTCTAAACATTGTAACTCATTTGCTTCCATGATCCATAGATGTCCCGCAAGTCCTCTCCGGATAAAATCACGATTGTTGGGGATATTTCTTCCAAGCATATTGAAAAGATTATCGGCTATAAAAAGTTTTTGTCCCTGCGGCAGATAAAGCGTCAAATCGACTTCCTGGTCATTTAATTTTTGCTCAGCAGTCGTTGTAAGATAACTACTCAAAAACAAGGTTGAATTTTCTAGTGTAGCACTGTAATCTATGCGTCGCGCATTTTTCTGTGCTTTGGAATAGGAAGAACCATTGGCTTCTTTTTGGATACTCAGATAAATCGAATCTTTGTCCGTTGCAGCTATTTGTAGTGTCACATTTTCAAGGAGAATATGTTTCTTACCACTTTTGTCAACGATTATATCAAATTCATCGGCTTGTGTGAATCGATCCTGAAATTCAGGAAGTTTATGCTTTTCTAAGATCAGTGTATCGTCCTCAAGTTTAGGATAACGAACTTGCTCTATGGCTTGGTAACTATATAAATGCGAACGTGCTTCAAGGGTTCCCAACACCATGAGCACAATCAAACTCAATAACCAAACTCCGACTAAGACCAAGCGCCCCCAAAAACCAAAAGGATTGGATTTGGGAGCGACCAATTTGATCCCGAGAATCAATAAAAACAGTAGTGGAATTCCAAGGGCACAAAAAAGTAACAAGAGTAACAACCAAAAAGGGAGTTCTTGAAATACGGCCACATTAAATATTTCTAGAGGCAGCATGCTAAATAAATTCACAATATTGGAAACGATAAAACCGAGAGTGATTCCAAACAAGCTAACAGAAGCAATCAAAATAAGAAAGATTCCAACCAGTTTTCCTGTTATTTTAATCAGCGACAACATTACTTTTGAGAAATTGTCGAAAAAAGATTTTGACTTTTTTTTTAAAGTATCGCCCGCTTTTTCATAATCTACATTTTTGACTTTGTCAGCCAGCGCGTTAACCTCTTCCTTTATTTTTTTTTCAATATTCTCAACCGTAACAGGTTCCCCTTTCATTTGGAGCTTTTCAGCAGTGGTTTTGGCTTCGGGTACCAAAATCCAAAAAAGAATATAAATGACTAAAAAACTTCCCCCACTAAAAAAAATCAGAAAGGCCCATAAAATGCGTAACCAACTCACGTCCAAACCGAAATAGTGTGCCAATCCAGAAGCCACACCCCCTACATACGAATCATCGCTATCTCGGAACAGTTTGCGTTGTTTTGCAGAATGTGTTTGGGTGTCTTCGTCAATGACATAGTCTTCGGGTTGTCCTAAGATGGTGATGACAGCTTCAATATCGTCACTTTCAATAACTTGATCTTTATTGGCTTTGCGTTCTTCCAATAATTCGGCAATCCGAGCCTCGATATCCGCTAGAATTTCTTCCTTTCCTTTTGTGTCAGAAAATGTCTTTCGTAGGTCGTTTAAATATTTTTCTAGTTGGGTGTATGCCTTTTCATCGATATGAAAAAATACACCGGCTAAATTAATGTCTATTGTTTTATTCATGGGTTTGGTTTATTTGGTTTTAACTAAGGTGTTCACTGCTTTTTGAAGGGATTTCCAAGATTTTTCCAATTCGGTAAGCATCTCGGTACCCTGACGGGTAATCTGATAGTACTTACGGGGCGGACCAGAAGTTGACTCTTCCCAATGATATTCTAATAATTCCGCATTTTTTAACCGTGATAACAAGGGGTATAGGGTGCCTTCTACAACCAGCATTTCTGCTTTTTTTAGGTTTTCCAGTATTTCAGAGGCGTATTTTGCTTCTGATTGAAGCAGAGATAAAATGCAAAATTCCAAAATTCCTTTTCGCATTTGTGCTTTGGTGTTTTCCAAATTCATGTGCTGTAATCTAGATGATGGTTATGCAAATATATAAATAAAAAATAGAACTATGCAATACATAGTACTATAAAAAAATAATCCTACCGTTTTAAGAAGCAATTACAATTGTTTGGGAGCGATAATTCGAACATTATCAAAGGCTATAGCTCCTCTTACAACGGCTAGGATGGTGTTTCGTAGGGCTTCTACAATAGGTAGTTTAAGTTGATTTTTGCTGTGAAGTAAACTGATTTCTCTTGCCGGAGCGGGGTTGGGGAAATTACGCAATTGATCTTTTTGTTCTTTCCGTAGGTCTTCGGTATGCAGATAGGGAAGTAGGGTCATGCCCAAACCTTTATCAGCTAGGTTGATCAGTGTTTCAAAGCTTCCACTTTTCAAATCAAATTGTTTTGGGGAGCTGTTGGCCTGGCATAAATTAAGTACATGATCTCGAAAACAGTGTCCATCTTCTAAAACTAAAATGGGATTGTGACTCAAGTCATCAATTTCAATGTTTTGTTGTTTGAGCAACGGATGATTTTCAGGTAGATAAGCTACGAAAGGCTCGTAAAAAAGAGGTTTTTCAATTAATTTATCTCGCTGTAAAGGTGTGGCGGCGATACCCGCATCCAAAGCACCTTTATCGATTTTCTCACAAATATTTTCTGTTGTGATTTCTTCTATTTTAAGATCGACTTTCGGGTATTTATGAATGAAATTGGTCAAAAATAAGGGGAGGAGGGTAGGCATTACTGTGGGAATGATTCCCAAACGAAAACTTCCCGAGACACTCCCTTTTTCTATTGCAACGGCATCCTCCATTCGTTGGGCCTCTTGTAAGATGATTTTAGCTTGAGCAACAATTTTTTCACCTACTGCTGTAAGGCCGATTGGTTTTGTATTTCGGTTAAAAATCGATACTGCTAATTCTTCTTCTAGCTTCTGAATTTGCATGCTCAGAGTAGGTTGGGTGACAAATGATTTTTCAGCAGCAAGGGTAAAATTACCGTGCTCCGCAACAGAAATAAGATATCGAAGCTGTGTGAGTGTCATTTTTATCTATTGGATTAGCAAATTTAATAGAAAAAACTTATAAAAAGAATAATTTCCTATTTTAAGGGAGGATTCGAATTTTCATACTGACATTGATAAGGGGCATTTCTCTCTTATCTGTTGCTACTGTATTGATTTTATCTACCACGTCCATCCCACGAATAACCCGGCCAAAAGGGGTGTAATTGCCATCAAGGTGATATGCTCCCGGTTTTTGTTGGACGATAAAAAATTCATAAGGAGAAGCCAATTTATAAGGATTGTCAATTTCACTACTTGGCATGGATATAACCCCCCGATGATGTCGATCAGAAGGATCCGCATCGACAGGAATCAAGTAACGTCCCAATACGCGGCGTTTCTGCATAATTTTAGTATTGTCAGAGTTGCCTCCCTGAATAATAAAACCGGGAACAACGCGGTGAAACAGCGTACCATCGAAATAGTTGTTTTTCACCAGATAGATAAAATTGGCACGATGGTAGGGTTTGTTTTTATCCAATTCAATCGCTATGGTTCCAAATTGTGTTTCAATCTCAACTCTTGTTTCTGGATTGTTTTTTCCATATTCAAAAAAAAAGGGTATGGCCGTTTTGGCTGTGAGGGGTTTGTGCGTTTTAACGGAAGGTGTTTGAGGCTGGTCCTTTTTTAGTTTGACGTTGGGTGCTTTCTTTTGTATAGATTTTTTTTCGTTAGGGGCGGACTGACATCCAAGGAGAACCACCCCCAATAAAAAGAGAAATTTCTGCATACTTTTTGTGACAAGGTACATAAGTTTTTCTAGAGCTTATTGGGCAAAAGAAATGAAGCCCCGTAAAAGTTTATATATTTGAGCGATTTTAGAATATGTACTTCTTTCAAAAAAATCCTTTCGGGCACTATCTCATTCTCAAAAAATGGCTGATACGTTACATGGGGTTCATGACACACCGACGCTATCGGGGGTTTAACGAACTCCAAATAGAAGGATCGGAAAGGTTCAAAGACTTACCTGAAACCAATGTTTTGTTCATTTCCAATCATCAAACTTATTTTGCCGATGTCGTGGCTATGTTCCATGTTTTTAATGCCAGTCTCAAGGGGCGTATCGACTCCATCAAAAACATAGGATATATTTGGAACCCCAAATTGAATATCTATTATGTGGCCGCAAAAGAAACTATGAAAGCGGGTTTGCTTCCTCGTATTTTAGCCTATGCTGGTTCCGTATCCATTGAACGAACCTGGCGCGATTCGGGTAAGGAAATCAATCGTCCTGTACGCATGTCTGATATTTCCAATATTGGTGTCGCCTTGGATGACGGCTGGGTAATTACCTTCCCACAAGGAACAACCAAGCCCTTTAAACCTATTCGAAAGGGAACAGCGCATATCATTAAAAAATTCAAACCCATAGTCATTCCTATAGTCATTGACGGGTTTCGACGCTCTTTCGATAAGAAAGGCTTATTGATAAAGAAAAGAGGAATTTTGCAAAGTATGCACATCAAGCCTCCCCTGGAAATTGATTACGAAAATGAATCCGTAGATACTATTATTGAGAAAATCGAATTTGCCATTGAGCAACATCCTTCTTTTTTAAAAGTGTTAAGTCAAGAAGAGATTGACGAACAAGAACGACTAAACGCAACCCGTCAGTATGACTTTTGAATTAAAGGATGATACCAGCACAACTGACACGTGCACCGGCTGCACCAGAAGGTTGGGAGCTTAAATCATCCTCCCCTTGGTGAACTATGATGGCTTTCCCCATCAGGTTTTTAGCCGTGTCATCGCAACCAATACACCATTGTTCCGTTTGAAATTCAATCATTCCATGCCCTCCTTCATCGGCTGTAAAATTACCAATGTCTCCTCTATGGTAACCCGATTCACTTCCCCAGGCTCCGTGCTTCTCAAAGGTTGGGTTCCAATGTCCCCCACTGGACTTGCCATCTTCTGAAGAGCAATCTGCCTTTTCATGTATGTGAATGGCATGGATCCCGGGGGTCAATCCATTAATGTGGGCCATCATGAATACCTTGCCTTCTTTTTCCTCAAAAGTGACATGACCGCTTGTTTCAGATCCGCTCTTGGCGTTGAGTTCAACTTTTAACGACCTGCCAGACTCGACTTGTTTTGAGGCACTCTCCTTTTCTTTGTTTATCTTCTTTTTCGGTGCCTGTTGACACGCTACCAGCAAACTTGTAATACCAAGAAAGATTCCTATTGTTTTTCTCATATGTTATTTTTCATTAAAGGTAGGACAAACAAAAACAAACCACCAAATAGGGATCTGATAAATTCTCTTATTTTTGTGGTGCTATGAAACGATACCAAACCCTTTTATTCCTAATGGGTATTGCCTTGATACCTGTTTTCCAGAGCTGTAAACCAGCCTATGTTATGGTTCCTTTTGAGCAAACAACATTGCCAAAAGCACCTGATTACAGTCAAGAATCCAGTTGGGCGGTGCTTCCAAACAACTACCCACAAGGGTTAAAAAAAATTTTGGGAACGTCGGTATCTGAAAAAGAAATTGACGTTTTCTTCATTTACCCAACTCTTTTTGTGGATCGCAAAGCACGTGACTGGAATGCTGATATATACAATGCGGCGATTCGCAGCAATGTGGAGGAATCGGCTGTTACCTATCAAGCCTCTGCCTGGGGGAAAGCAGCAAATATCTATGTACCCTTTTACCGACAAACACATTATCGAATCTTTGTTCCCCCACATAACGAAAAGGGACAGCCTGCATGGGAAATATCCTATCAAGATTTAAAAGCCGCTTTTACTTATTACTTACAACACTTCAATCAAGGAAAAGGGATAATTCTAGCTGCACATAGCCAAGGAACCCTTCATAGCAAGCGATTGCTAAAGGAGTTTTTTGATGGAACACCACTCCAGGCCCAATTGGTTGCAGCCTATTTGATTGGAGCACGCATCCTACCCAATGAATTTACAAACATCAAACCAATGGAAACGCCACAAGCAACCGGTGGTTTTGTTAGTTGGAATACCTACAAAAGGAATAAACTTCCAGCGAACTATACTGCCTGGTACAAGGGAGGGGTAACAACCAACCCTATATTATGGGATGCCTCCGTCACAGCACCAGCTTCGGCACACAAAGGTGTTTTGAATCGCGACCTAAAAATTTATCCCAATAGCTTATCCATTCAAAAAACAGATGGCATGCTATGGTCTTCATTACCTAAAATTCCAAAACGGCTTTTGCTATCTTTTGTAAAAAGTTATCATTTCGCAGACATCAATCTTTTTTGGGAAGATATTTCCCACAATGCCCAGTTACGGGCAACGGCCTGGTTAAATAAATCTTCTAAGAATGCTCTCTGAAATTTTCATGCAAATCAAAGACCAATGGGTTCGGGCAAAATACCAAAAAAAACACCCCTTCCGAAATTTGGTATTGAGTACTGTTACTGAAAAAGGGATCCCCAAATCCCGAACGGTAGTCTTACGTGATTTTGATCCGCAACGTATGGTTCTGACCATTTATACCGATCGGCGCTCACAAAAAATTAACGAATTAAGAGTTCAAAAAGAAGCTTCCTTACTATTTTATGATCCCAAAAAACTTTGGCAAATTCAGGTTGCTGTGCAATTGGAAAAACAATCAGGTGATGCCAAACCCTTTTATCTCATGCCACCACCAGCACAAAAAGATTACACCACAGCGTTACCCCCAGGGTCAGAAATAACAAATCCCGATGCGGTTCATTACAATGGGGAGCAACATTTTTTTGTCGCCCTCCAGTTTAAAATTTACTGTATTGAAAGCCTTAAGTTAAAACGGCCCAATCATGTTCGATCCCGCTTTGATTTAGACAACGGTTGGTCTGGTTGTTATTTGACGCCTTGACATATTTATTTTGGTTATATTCATACGGAAAACAGATTTCTTACCATGAAGAAAAGCCAAAAACACACAACCACAAGAAGATCATTTATTAAGCATGCTGCAGCTGCATCAACTCTTTTTATTGTTCCGCGTCATGTTTTAGGAGGTAGTGGGTATGTTGCTCCAAGCGATCAAATCAATTTGGCTGCAGTAGGAATTGGGGGAAAGGGTCGAACGGACTTACTTCATGCCGCCTTGCCAAAAAATGTCCGTGTGGTGGGACTTTGTGATGTGGATACCAAAGGGAAGGGGCAAAGAGATATTTTAAAGAGTATCGAGGACTTCCCCAAGGCCCATTTTTATAAGGATTTTCGGCGTATGTTGGATCAAGAAAAGGATATTGATGCTGTAACCATCGCTACCCCCGATCATACGCATGCCTCCATTTCAGTTTATGCGATGGAACGGTCCAAACATATATATGTTCAAAAACCGTTGACGCATAATGTAAAAGAAGCCCGTATCTTAACTGAAATGGCCCGTGAAAAACAAGTCGTTACCCAGATGGGAAACCAAGGTGCCTCCAATCCAGATCAATTACAGATTCAAAAATGGGTCGATTCTGGTGTCATTGGTACCATAAAAGAAGTAAAGGTATGGACCAATCGCCCGGTTTGGCCCCAAGGGATACCGATGCCACAGCCCAATGCCAGCCTACAACCCGAAGGGTTGGATTGGGATTTGTGGTTGGGACCTGCACGCTGGACGGAATACACGCCTGAAATGCATCCCTTCAATTGGCGTGGTTGGTGGCAATATGGTACCGGTGCTTTGGGTGACATGGGGTGCCATTTGATAGATGTCCCCTTTCGCGCTTTGGGGTTACAGTATCCCACAGCCGTTGAATGTAGCGTGGGTAGTGTATACCGCCAAATGTGGGTCGCTGAACATTTACCGGAGGGGTGTCCTCCCGCATCTTTTGTATCCCTTAACTTTGAATCTACACAAAAGAATCCGGTACCCATTCAATTGACTTGGACCGATGGAGGCATTCGTCCCCCCCATCCCGACTTGATTCCACCGAATGAGGATTTAGGTGAAAGTGGAGGTAATAATGGTGTTATGATGATTGGCGAAATGGGCATTATTACTTCAGGGGTATATGGTCTGAATCCAAGATTGTATAGGGCAGGTGAACCCGTTCAAAAAGCGCCAAGGGTTTCATCTTATGAACCCGAATACGGGCACCATCGAAAATGGATCGATGCTATAGTCGCGGGTTTTGATAGTGCTGAACATAAAAATCTGACATCCTCCTTTGATTATGCAGGGCCACTAACGGAAACGGTTTTAATGGGTAATATTGCAATTCGAAGTTATTTACTTAGAAAAAAGAAACGAAATGGTCGAATGGATTACTATGCAAGAAAAAAATTATTGTGGGACGGGAAGGCCATGAAAATAACCAATTTAGAAGAAGCCAATCAGTTTGTAACACGAAGTTATCGCAAGGGCTGGGAAGTTTAATCTGTCAAATAAAGACATTTGAAAAAAAAAGTGATCTGGATTACAGGAGCCTCTTCGGGCATTGGTAAAGAATTGGCGTTGCAATACGCCCAACAACCTAATACAGCCTTAATATTGTCCTCAAGAAGAGAAGATACATTAGAAGCGGTTCAATCTGAGTGTGGTTCCGTGGCAGATGTTGCGGTTCTATCTTTGGATCTGGAAGCTGTAAATACAGCTCCTCAAAACGTGTCAAAAGCCCTCTCTATCTATGGGTATATTGATGTATTAATTAACAACGGAGGGGTTAGTCAGCGCAGTCTTATTAAAGACACCAATTATTCTGTTTTTGAACGCCTTATTCAGATAAATTATTTAGGGACCGTTGCTTTGAGTCGAGCCTTGTTACCCCATTTTATCAATCGACAGCAGGGACAGTTTGTAGTTGTTTCTAGTGTCATGGGGAAATATGGTTCGCCCTACCGTTCGGGCTATTGTGGTGCCAAGCATGCACTGCATGGCTTTTTTGATGTTATGCGAATGGAGCATCAAAAGGATGGTATTGATGTAACTATGATTTGCCCCGGTTTTGTTCGCACACAAGTAACAGTTAATGCATTAACAGGAGATGGGAGTAGTTTGGGTAGTGACGACAAGGCAACTGCCAACGGATTGGAATTGCGCCCTTTTGTGAAAAAGGTAATGAAAGCTATTGAGCAAAAGCGCTGGGAAGTTTCTTTTGGTAAAAAAGAAAAACTAGGGGTGTACCTCAAACGAATTTCAAACAAACTATTACACCGTATTGTGTTACGATCTAACGTACGTTAATCATAGGTTGCTGAACGGCCATTGGCTTGAGAATTTTGGATAAATTCTCGCAAATCTTCATTGGCCTGGATTAAGTCTTCTTTCCTTAAGTACATCATATGCCCACTACGGTACCCTTTGAAATAGAAGCGATCTTTCATTTTGCCACTAGGGTCAACCTGCCACTGGGTATATTTTGCATTGAAATAGGTAGTTGCTCCATCATAGTATCCGGACTGATTCAATACTTTTAAATAGGGGTTGGCTGCCATCGCTTTGCGTAAGTCATCCCGTGTGTCATCATTGGAATCATCCCAGGGTCGGACAGGACCAAACATATTGTACTTGATATCGGTAACAAATTTTAATTCTTTTTTTATGTAATGGTTGATGGCTGGGGTAAAAGAGTGTAGCCAAGAACTTAATTCTGAATTATAATCGGGTCGGATTCCTGCCTCTTTTTTGTCAATCCCAGTGTAGCGTGAATCAAGGCGCCCAATTGTTTTTCCTTCTTTTCTTAGTAGTGATTTCCAAAAATAATAGTTGGGGACATCCAGATTGTGTTGTAATATTTCTTGAGCAGATAGTCCTGAGTATTGTGCCATTTTTTCAGCGATTGTGTTGCGCTGTTCAGGGGCAATAAATCCACCCTTGGCCAATGCCGGGATCAATTCGTTAATGGCAAAATCTTCAGCTTCGGGTAATACGTCTATAAGATCTTTTTGCTGCAGGGCATCAGGGAGTTTTTTATGATACCAAGCAGCGGCGGTGTAATAAGGAAGGTTTAGCGCAGAAGATACAGGCCCTCCTACGCGGATAACTTTATAATCGGCTGGGGAAACCAGTATCACCCCGTTTAAATACATCCATTGTTGTTGTTGAAGCGCATGAGACAGACCCATTACACGGGTACCACCATAGCTTTCTCCAATTAGATATTTGGGCGATTCCCACCGATTCATTCGATTTACAAATGTATTGAGCCATTCGGCCAGGTACTTTATATCTTGATTGACTCCAAAAAATTTTTTCCGAAGTTTTTCTTTATTTTCTTCCACTAGAATTCTGGAATACCCTGTATTTACAGGATTGATAAAAACGATATCTGCTACATCCAGAATGGAATAGGGGTTGCTTTTATACCCATAGGGTTGTACCGGATAGCCTTCATCGTCTATGTTAAGAATGCGGGGACCGGTATACGCCATGTGCATCCAAACCGATGCAGATCCAGGCCCTCCGTTAAATGAAAAAATGAGTGGACGTTGCGCTGAATTTCCCCCATTGGTTCTTTGATAATAGGTGAAGAAAAGGCTAGCTATGGGATTTCCTTCTTGATCCCACACCGGTTGTGTGCCCGTTTGGGCGCGGTAGGTTATTTTCTGCCCTTTGATGACGGTTGTATGGTTCGTCGTTACCAGTGTGTCTACGGGCAAACGTCTTATTTGAGCAGCAATTGAGCCCCATACTAGAAAAAAATAAATGAAAGTAAATCGAATGTGTAACGGTGGTTTCATTATTCTATTTTGGTTTGTCAAATGAAAGTAAGAAAAAAGAAGGTGCTGTTGACGAATGTCCAAAAAAAAACCTCTCATAAAGAGAGGTTTTTTAAGTATTGATTGGATGGATTACTCTTCAATAGAGATCTCAACTTTTCTATCAAAATCAACACGGCGATTGGCTGCACGACCTTTACGTGTGTTGTTGGGTTGCACAGGTTTATCTTCCCCGTAACCGACTGCCTGGATACGTTCCTCGGCAATACCGGCAGCTACAAGAGCAGCTTTCACAGCGTTGGCACGTTGTTCAGATAGTTTCTGATTGTAACCACGGCTTCCATCACTTGATGCGTGACCGTTTACATTGATGGTAGCATTAGGGTATTTCGCTAGCATTTCGGAAAGTGATTGTATCAAAGAAGATGCATCTCCAGAAATATCAGCACTACTTGCTTGGAAATAGATGACCGTGCTTTCGTTTGCTAGCATATCCATTAGGGCTTTGGGTTCCGCAGGGCAACCGTTGTTAGCAGCATCACCTGCTTCCTCTGGACAAGCGTCATCTTTGTCAAGGACACCATCATTGTCCATGTCTGTCCAGGGGCAGCCGTTGTTTTCTGCGGGTCCCGCTTCGTTGGGACATTTATCGTCTTTGTCGGCAACACCGTCACTGTCGCTGTCGGGACAACCGTTCATTTCAGCAGAACCAGCAGCATTGGGACAAGCATCTTGAGCATCCGCTATACCGTCATCGTCTGCGTCAGGACAACCGTTCAACTCGGCTTTACCAGCTTCTTCTGGACAGGCGTCTTTATTATCCGGGATTCCATCACCATCCGTATCAGGACAACCATCGAATTCTTTGAGTCCAGGCACATCTGGGCAAACATCTTTTTTATCGGAGACACCATCTTTATCAGCATCATTAGCACCGAAAATATAATTCACACCAATAGTGTGTTGTAAGTGGTTGTAGGCATAGTTTTCCGAAGAAGAACGATAGGAAGCACTTACGTTGGCTTTGAGATTATCGGTTACTCGAATGTTGACACCAGCACCTCCTAAAACAGTTCTCGATACTTCTGTTGAAGGGAACATACCGTCACTATCCGTTTCACCTTCGCTAAAGTTCGTGAAACCGTATCCAGCAAAGAGGTAAGGTAATACCTTATCACTACTACCGATATTGTATTTTAAAATACCGTCCAAAGAATAGTAACCTAATTCGTCTCCTTCTGCTGGAGCATCTTTGATATTATTAGAAGCGTATTGGGCACCAATTGAAATACCACTTGTAATGTAGCGGCTAATACTGATCGCAGGTACCCCAAAACTGGTTCCTGCATCAACATCGTCATCTTGAATGCTTACAAGGTTGGCACCGATGCTGACTGCCCAGGGATTTTCTTCAGTTTGTGCTACGAGCATGCTAGTGCTTAATAGTAACGCACATGCCAGACCAAAGTGAAATGTTTTTTTCATGTTATTAGTTTGTCTTTTGTCAAAAATCGATTTATCCTACAAATATAATCAAATAGTCAATTAAACGCAGGAATCTTTAAAAAACTTCAACGTGCCACATTTCTAAATTTTATATTTTTGCCACTTTACAATGCAAGCATACCGTCCCAATTAATACATTTTTTACAATGAACATGAATCAAAAAATGAGAATCTGGCATCGCTATCTTGGCTTCTATTTGGTCGGGGTGATGGCGGTTTATGCTGTTAGTGGCTCGATTTTAATTTTCCGCAGAACGGATGTATTTAAACAAGAAAAAATCACCGAGAAACAACTGGAAATAGGCCTCAGTGAAACAGGTCTTGAAACAGCACTCCAACTGAAAAAATTTGAAGTTCTTGAATCGGACAACAGCAAAATCCAATTCAAAGAAGGTGTTTACTACAAAAATTCTGGTTTGGTGCTGTTGAAAAAAATGGAGTATCCCTATGTATTGGATAAATTGATACACCTTCATAAAGCAACGACAAACAGTCCTGCATATTGGATGAATCTATTTTTTGGCGCTTCCTTGCTGTTCTTTGTTGCATCATCTTTTTGGATGTTTCTCCCTCACACCGATGTTTTTAAAAAAGGTATCTACTTCTCTTTGGCTGGTGTTGCGATGACAATAATTTTATTGTTGTTGTAGCGTTTATAAAATCTGATAGCGCATACCAAGAAAAAACCGCCTCCCTTGATTGGAATAATACACGTAAGAGGGATCAAAGCTCAAGGCGAAAGGATTGGAAGGCGTAGTCAAAATCGCTCCTTCATTATCAAACGTAACATTTCGATCAAAAGGGTCGAACGCACGCGCTATGCTATTGTCGGGAGGTGTGAAATTAAAAATATTTTTAACCCCTCCGAAAAAAGTAAGTGTATTGACTTGCCAACGCAGTTGGATATTGCTATCGTGAATGGTAGGGCTCATGGCGGGCCTGGGGTCTAAGGAACCCAATACGGGCAGGCGCATAGGGCCGATCAAGGTTCCTGTCCAGTCCCATTGCAATGGTAGGGTTGGTAATCGGTAGCTAACACTATAATTTCCAGTAAATGTTTCTGTGAGTATGGGTCTTAATGCTTTACCATTTTCGTTGAACTGTGCATCTATCCATGTCATTCCCAGTCGAAATTGAAGTCCATTTGTCAAGATGCCATTGGTATTTAGTGCTATACCACGATTGATAGCATAGCTGTCTAAGTTAGCATAACGAATTTGGTTGGGATTGCTGTCATAGTCTGGTAAGATACGATTGCTGAAGTGGGTATAGAAAAAGCTACCGTCCAACGTAAACCGGTTGCCATTTTTTGTGTATCGTTTTTGCACCCAGTTTGCTGTAATATTCCATGATTGTTCTGGTTTCAACTTTTCTTCAAAAATCACTTCTCTTGCCCCCGTAAGTGCAGCATGATCCTCGGTGAAAACATTAACCACTCGGTACCCGGTTCCGCCCCCTAGTCTAAATACTGAAGTATCCGCCGAATTATTCCATTTGTAATTGATTCTGGGGGTCAAAATATTTCCATGTAGGGTGTTGTAGTCCCAACGCAGACCGGTCAAAAAGGTGTGATTGGGCTTTGGGAACCATTCTTTTTGAATAAAAACACCCGGGAGATGGGTGCGTGCTCTCTGGACCGTGGCTGGTGTATTGTCGTCATAATCAGTAAAACGGTAGCTGAGTCCCCAAAGGGTTTTTTGCTTTGCGGTTGAATGCAGGTGGACGGTTTGTAAAAATCCAATGTGTTGGTCAGCCAAATAAGCGGTAGGTCCATAGACGGCATTTTGCGAATGGCTGTTCAGACTGTATTGCACAAACCAGTTTTGGTTTATGTCATAACGACCGAAAAGTTCCCAACGGCTGGTGTATATACTTTCACCATAGCGTTCCGAACCCCCTCTATATTTTGGTGTCCAATTCATTTCTCCTCCCCAGCGGTCCTCGTAATACACCCGAAATCCCACACTGTTTTTAGGGCCTGTGATTTTATTGAAAATCGATAGGCGGTGTTGTAACGTAAGATCGGTAAAGTTGTCCTTATTTTGATCGATGGGTTGGCTGAAATTAAAGTAATTTACCCCCAATAAGCCTTTGTTTTTTCCGAGTGTATAGCGCGCCCCCAAATCGGTATTGACTTCGCCCCAACTACTGGTGTAACTTTCAATACTCCATTGCGGCGCCGATTCCGGCATTTTGGTAATCAAATTGATCACTCCGCCAATCGCTTCAGAACCATAAAGGGTTGCGGCGGGCCCTTTGATTAGCTCGACTTGTTCTATTAGTGCTTGTGGAATACCTGCCAATCCATAAACGGTTGCCAAACCACTGACAATGGGTAAGCCGTCTATCAAGACCATGGTGTTGGCTCCTTCTTGACCATTGATGTGAATGTCCCCTGTATTGCAAACATTGCAATTGAGTTGTGGACGGATACCATTGATCAATTGCATGGCTTCAAAAACAGAAGGACTGGGATTGGCTTTAAAGAAGGTTTGTGCATAGCGTGAAACGGGGATGGGACTATCTGTCTTCCGAACAGCATCTAAAGTCCCTGTGACTACTACTTCTTCGAGATCATCATCTGGGGAGAGATATATTTTTAAGGGCGATGCTTGATCGTTAAGAGATGCTGTGGTGATTCGCTTTGGTTGAAACCCAACGAAGGATACAATCCACACGGCATCCGAATCACTACCTTCTAACTGAAAGCTACCATCTTTTTGGCTGAGTTGTCCTTTTTTTTGCGTTTTATTATAGATCGTGGCACCAGCAATGGCTTCCCCTTTCTCATCATATACATAGCCGAGCTGCTGTGCTATAGAAAATTGCGAGAACATGAATACAACAACCCAAAGTAAGCGCATAATTTATAATTTTAACAAAACAATTAATATAAAAGTTCACCACTGCAAAACTAATGAAAAACACCAAAGAAAAGGAACATTATATCAAGTTGATTTACAAAATGTGTGAAGAAGAGCAGCCGGTGACGGTGTCTAGTTTGTCCCATCGCCTGGGTGTTTCCAAATCTTCGGTAAGCAATATGTTAAAAAAACTCGTGCAAATGGGATGGGTAGATACCGCTCCCTATCAACCAATAGCGCTAACAGCGCAAGGGAAACGCATGGCAGATAAAGTGGTTGCCAAGCACCGACTTATTGAATCTTTTTTGGTAGAGATCATGGGTTTTGAATCGGATGCGGTTCATTTGATTGCAGAAGAATTGGAACATGTCGATGCCCCATTGTTTTTTAGAAGGGTCAAAGAAATGCTCTCACAGCATCACAAAGATCCACATGGATCAGCCATACCTAAAATTGATTTTTAAAGAATACAGTTCGTGCAGGAGCTCCCCTCACTGCAGTTTGGCTTGTAGATTCTTTTTGAAATAATCCATGCTATCTAAGACACTTTGCATGGAATTAACTGCAAAATTACCCCCTTGTTCCAAATAGTAATACTCCATGCCTGATCGCTCTGGGTCGGGTAACATTTGGACGTAATCAATGGAAC
The DNA here is from genome assembly GCA_049890035.1 of Flavobacteriaceae bacterium. Lineage (GTDB taxonomy): Bacteria > Bacteroidota > Bacteroidia > Flavobacteriales > Flavobacteriaceae > UBA11891. The sequence continues at coordinate 89,782 of JBMHCG010000029.1, forward strand.
CATTGCCCAATTCAGTATAGTCCCTTGTTTCTTTGTCCATATCCTTAATATGCCACATAACAAACCGACCTGGGTCTTGGTTTACTAACGCCATGGGAGTTTTTCCTGAATGTACGACCCAGTACATATCCATTTGCCATTTGACCCATTTGGGATTTGTTTTTTCTACCAAAATATCAAAGCCTGTTTGCCCATTCCAATCCTCAAATTCGTATCCGTGATTGTGGTAAGCAAAACCAAGGCCCGCCTCAAATACTTGTTGTCCTATTCGGTTCAGTAAGATGGCTAAACGTTGAAACCCTTCAGGATTGCGTCGATCAGGATGTACCCAGGGCCAGGTTATATAACGGGAGTCTAATGTTTTTGCCGCTTTAATACAGCGATCTACAAACCAGTATAAGGTTTCATCATCGGCATCAAAATAATCTGAAAAGCCGTAGTGACCACTGGTCGTAGTCAGTTGTAACCGATCAAGAAGGGCTTTAAATTCAGCTACTTCGTAGCCGTAAATACGGTTGGTTTGTGGATCAAAGCCATAGGTTTCAAAATCTTCATATCCCATTTGTTTCAGCTTGATCAACGTGCCTTCCGGATCTTCTGCCATAGCATCTCTAACGGTAAACAATTGCAGTCCTATTTTATATCGTTTGTTTGTGAAACCACCCAATGCATAGGCCCCCGTACAGGTAGTTCCGGCTACTATCAAGCTGCTATTTTGAAGAAATTTGCGTCGTTGCATAGATCATATTTTAGTGAAAAATATAAAAATAAGGTTGAAAGGATAGTACTTTGAGCAAATAAAGAAAGTTAAACTCCCAGCTGCTACAGCGGCTGGGAGTTTAAGCCAAGTGAATCCCAAAGCAGGGTGGCTGGCTCTTGCTGTCCCAGGCACATTAATGCATCAGGGAATCTGTGGCGTATCTAGTTTTGCCAATGAAGCTTGAATTTCAGCCTCACTTAACTCGTGTTTCACAATTTTCCCATCAAAATAATCTTGATAGGCTTTCATATCAAAATTGCCGTGTCCACATAAATTGAAAAGAATGGTTTCCGACTTGCCTTCTCGCTTGCAACGTTCGGCTTCTGCAATTGCTGTAGCAATGCCGTGTGTGGCCTCCGGTGCGGGAATGATGCCTTCTGCTTGCGCAAATGTCACCCCAGCATCAAACACTTCCAAATTGTCGTGTGCTCTGGCTTCGATGAGTTGATCTTTGAGTAATTGACTTACAATAACACCCGCTCCATGATAACGCAATCCACCGGCATGGATTGGAGCAGGAACAAAATCATGACCTAGGGTGTACATCGGGAGTAATGGTGTCATACCTGCTGTATCGCCAAAATCATACCGAAAGACACCCTTTGTCAACTTTGGGCAAGAAGCAGGTTCACTGGCAATACACCGAATGGACTTGCCTTCGTCAAAATTTAATCTTAGAAATGGAAAAGCCAATCCTGCAAAGTTGGATCCGCCTCCAAAGGGAGCAATCACAACATCCGGAAGATCACCAGCAATTTCCATCTGTTTGATGGCTTCCTGGCCAACAATTGTTTGATGGAGTTTCACGTGATTTAGAACACTCCCTAAGGCGTATTTTGTCGTCTCATTTTGTACGGCACTTTCTATAGCTTCTGAAATAGCAATTCCCAGGGATCCTGTTGTATCTGGATGTTCTGAAAGGATTTTCTTTCCAATTTCAGTCGCCGCAGAGGGAGAAGGGTGAACCGTTGCTCCCCAGGTATTCATCATGACCTTTCGATAGGGTTTGTGATCAAAGGATAGTTTGACCATATATACTTCACATTCAATACCAAAGTGTTGACAAGCAAAGCTCAGTGCACTACCCCATTGTCCAGCACCAGTTTCGGTGGTGATTTTTTTAACCCCCCTCCATTTTATTGTAGTATGCTTGGGGAACAGCGGTGTTGGGTTTGTGCGACCCTGTTGGGCTGGTACCCTCATATTTGTAATAAATTTTGGCTGGTGTGTCAAGTACTTTTTCGAGGTTATGGGCTCGATACATCGGTGTGGGTCGCCACAGGGAATAGATGTGTCTCACCTCATCTGGGATGGCCACATACTTGTCGGTGGTAACTTCTTGTTTGATGAGTTCCATTGGAAACAGGGGAGCCAAAGCCTCTGGACCGATAGGTTCTTTTGTTGCTGGGTGAAGCGGTGGTAAAGGCTTGTTCGGCATATCCGCTACAATGTTATACCACTGTTCTGGGATGTCTTTTTCTTCTAAGAGAATTTTTCGTTGCATGATTTTATGGTTTTTCTAAGAAATAGTAGATATTAATATATCGAATCTTGGGAAATGATTTCTTCATCCCCTTTGATATATAGTTCTACTAATATATTTAATACATTAGAAAAATGAAAAATTTGGAATGATGAAACGAATTGTTTTTTACTTAACTGCGGTAGCAGTGTTGTTTTTATCCTTTGATGGATGGGCACAACGCAAAAAAAATAAAGCCACAAAAGATGCTTTAAAAGAAATTCCCCTGGAGGCATTTGAATTTCGATCTGTAGGTCCTGCCTTTTTATCGGGTCGTATTGCTGACATTGTTTTTCATCCGAACAACGATAATGTTTGGTATGTGGCAGTGGGCTCGGGAGGTGTTTGGAAAACGGAAAATGCAGGTACTACTTGGACCCCTTTATTTGATAAACAGGCTTCTTATTCAACCGGTTGCATCACTCTGGATCCGCAAAATCCTGCAACGGTATGGGTAGGAACGGGCGAGAATGTCGGGGGTCGTCATGTGGCTTATGGAGATGGCATTTATCGTTCTCAAGACGGGGGTAAAACCTGGCAAAATAGAGGATTAAAAGCCTCTGAACACATTTCTAAGATCATTGTACACCCAGACAATTCCAACGTCGTTTGGGTGGCAGCCCAGGGGCCTCTTTGGAACAAAGGGGGAGAACGCGGGGTGTATAAAACGACCAATGGTGGCCAAACGTGGAAACGGGTATTGGGGAACAATGAATGGACTGGGGCTACAGACCTTATGATCGACCCAAGAAATCCACAGGTTTTGTATGCAGCCACTTGGGATCGACACCGAACCGTTGCCGCTTTGATGGGTGGCGGCCTTGGATCTGGGATACACAAATCCACGGATGGTGGCGAGACCTGGCAAGCATTGTCCAATGGCTTACCAAAGTCCCATATGGGTAAAATAGGGCTCGCCATTTCTCCACAACAACCCGATGTTATCTATGCTGCCATTGAGTTGGATCGTACCACTGGTGGTGTCTATCGTTCGGCAGATCAGGGCGCTTCCTGGAAAAAAATGTCCAATGCCGTTTCAGGTGCCACGGGTCCACACTATTATCAAGAACTGTATGCCAGTCCACATAAATTTGACCGACTCTATTTGATGAATGTCCGTGTATTGACTTCTGATGACGGTGGTAAAACTTTTGTGCAATTGAAAGAGAATAAAAAGCATTCGGACAATCATGTGATGGTGTTTAAAAAAGACGACCCCAATTATTTGATGTTGGGGACAGATGCTGGGATTTACGAAAGTTTTGATTTGGCTGAAAATTGGCGGTACCACAAAAATTTACCTTTAACACAGTTTTATAAGGTAGCGGTAAATAATGCCGAGCCATTTTATCACATATTTGGTGGAACACAGGACAATGGTTCTGCTGGCGGTCCTTCGGCCACTGATGAGCGCGAAGGGATCAGCAACAAGCATTGGTATAAAACCCTATTTGCTGACGGACATCAATCAGCAACAGACCCAGAATACAATGATATCATTTATGCAGAGACCCAACAAGGTGGTCTTCATCGTATTGATTTGACAACAGGGGAACAGGTTTTTGTCCAACCCCAAGCCGATCTGGGCGATCCACACGAGCGTTTTAACTGGGATGCCCCCATACTGGTTTCACCCCACGACCCTGCAACTTTGTATTTCGCTTCTTACCGGGTTTGGAAATCAGAAAATAGAGGCGATGATTGGACCGCCATTTCTGGTGATTTAACGCGCAATGAAGAAAGACTTTCGCTACCGATTATGGGGCGTAAACAATCCTGGGACAATGCCTGGGATGTTGGGGCGATGTCCAATTACAACACCATCACTTCGCTGAGCGAGTCACCCTTGGTTCAGGGATTGATCTATGCCGGTACAGACGACGGATATATACAAGTCACCGCCAATGGTGGCCAAGATTGGTCAGCCATTCCTGTCAATCAGCTGGGTCTGCCTGCCCGAAGTTTTGTCAATGATATCAAGGCTGATTTACACGATCCCAATACAGTGTATGTTGTACTTGACAATCACAAAGAAGGCGATTTTAACCCTTACCTGTACAAGAGTGTTGACCGAGGAAAAACATGGACATCACTTTCTAAAAACCTCCCCAAGCGAACTTTGCTATGGCGATTGGTGCAAGATCATGTCAACCAAAATCTATTCTTCTTGGCCACCGAGTTTGGGGTGTATACCTCATTGGATGGCGGAATTAATTGGCAAAAACTACCCGGTACGCCGAATATGGGCTTTAGAGATTTGGTTATTCAAAAAAGAGAAAATGACCTGGTGGCCGCATCTTTCGGTCGTGGGTTCTTTGTTTTAGATGATTATAGTGCTTTGCGTGAGATGACCCCTGCTGTGTTGCAAGAAAAAGGAAAACTCTTTGCTCCCAGACCCGCCAAATGGTATGTACCCAGGAGTAATCTAGGAAACACAGGAGCCGATTTTTACATCGCCAAAAACCCTGAGTTTGGTGCGGTATTTACCTATCATTTGGCAGGGGATTTTACCACAAAAAAAGCCGCACGTAAAAAACGAGAAAAAACCCTTAACAAAAAAGGAGCTGATATTCCTTTTCCCGGTTATGCAGCTTTGGATGCAGAAAACAACGAAAAAGCGGCGCAAGTTTGGGTGACCATTCAAGACAGTGAAGGGAATGTGATTCGCCATTTGCAGCAAAAAGCAAAAAAGGGAACCCATCGAATTGCTTGGAATTTACGTCATGCCAGTACGGCGGCCATCAATCCAGATCGGAAAGCTTCCCGTTGGAACAGCAGTGGCCCCATGGTCATACCAGGGACCTACTTGGCCCAATTGGCCTTGGAGCAAAATGGGATTGTCACCCCATTGGGAGAAGCGGTTTCCTTTGCTGTGCGGCCCATTAGAGAAGGCGTGCTAAATGGAGTAGATTTTGCGACTTTAGACAGCTATCGCAAAGCATATACGGAAGTTCAAAGACAGCTGCAAATGGTACAGGACAAATTCGACAAGGCTGAGAAAAAGCACAAAGGTCTGATCAAAGCAGCAGCACAAACCCCCTTGAAACCCGGTGCTTTTGCAGCCGATTTACACGCTATTCAACAAGCGATGACGGCTTTAAAAAGACAAGCTGAAGGCAGCCCAGCACGGGAGGAAATAGGGGAGCGCAATCCACCTTCCATCAGAACCCATCTACGGGCAGCTGCTCGCGGATTGTCTACCACCTATGGTCCAACAGCTTTGCATCGTAAAGGTTTGGAAAAGGCTAAAGCCATGATCAGTACGCTTCAGCCTGAACTGGAAAAGATTGCACAACAATTACAAGCTCTTGATCAAAAATTAAAGACTGCAGGGGCACCCTATATTCTTGGTCAGGATCGCTAATTCTTTTACATAAAATTCAAAACCTCTAAGGCAACTTAGAGGTTTTTTAATGTGTGATAATTTCCTACCAAAAATCTTTTTTAAACAACTTTTCTAGAATAAACATTACCAAGACAAGGTTTTTGTATATTTTTTCTTGACATTCACGTTTTGAGCCGATCAGAGCTTACTAATATTAAATTAACAATGATCAAACAATTGACACGATTTGATTCTTTTAATACAAACATAAAGCGTACATCTTCGCTTTACCATTGAACACAAACCATGAAGAAAATATTCAAAACTACTTTTGCCGTACTCATACTCCTTGTTTCAGTCCGTTGTAACAATACCCGAATGGCACCTTATAAAATGAAAATAGGCGTACAGACGTGGTCTTTTCGTACCATGGAAGACCAAAGTCCTTTGGCCATCTTGTCTTACGTTAAAAAATCAGGAGTTCAATATGTTGAACTGATGGGAAACCATGCGGAACCGTTTGCGGGTGCCCCAAAAAATCCAATGTCGGATACTACTTACAGGCCTATTTTATACAAACGTTACCGAAAAGAAGTCCTGACCGAAGAAGAGCAAGTTTTGGCTGCAGCATTTGACCAAAAAATGGCAGCGTTTAGAAAAGATAAAGCGGCTTGGTACAAAACGGTTGATTATAGCTTATTTGATAGTTTAAAAAACCTGTATGCTGCAGAAGGAATCAAAATATTTGCCTTCAAGCCACGCGTTTTTGGAAAAGAGAATAGTGATGCAGCCATTCGATACGGGATGCAAGCAGCCTTAGCTTTGGGTGCAGATCATGTCACCTTAGAACATCCAGAAGACGATGCCCATACCCAACGCCTTGCAAGCTTGGCAGAAGAGGTTGGAATTGATGTGGCCTATCACGGACACGAACAACAAACCCCCGTTTTATGGGATACCGCAATTACCCAATCCAAAAGGAATAAAATGAATCTTGATTTTGGACATTATATCGCAGCAGAAAATGAAAATGCGGTCAATTTTATTGCTGAAAAAGGTGCTTTTATGGCCAGTATGCATCTCAAAGACCGACAAAAGAAATCCAATGGAGGGGGCAACTTGGCCTGGGGACAAGGTGATACCCCCATCGGTGATGTGGTTCGAATGATTGCCAAAAACAAATATGAATTTCCCGTTACCATAGAGGTGGAATATGATATGCCAGAGGGATCCGATCCTGTTGCAGAGGTAAAAAAATGTAAAGCCTATATTGAAAAAGCATTATCGAATTAACTGCCTTTTACCAAATTAATATTTGACGAATCCATTCATAAGTTCCCATGCCATTAGACAATTGGATCATTTATATAACTACCGTTTTCATCTTGATGAGTACACCTGGCCCCAGCCATTTGTTAATGCTCTCGAGCAGTGCTCAAAATGGATTTAAACTCTCCATTGCTACAGCATTGGGCGATCTTTCAGCCAACCTACTGCAAATGTGCGCTGCAGGCCTTGGAATCGGAACCTTGGTAGTTTCTTCTACTAAGGCATTGAATACCGTGAAATGGGTGGGGGTATTTTATTTGATTGGGTATGCTTTATACCTGTTAAAAAGTGCACATTCCAGGAATCTATCGAAAGGTCAATCCGTTATAAGAAAATCCAACAGAAATTTTTTTTTCAGGGTTTTATAACCGCTGCATCCAACCCAAAAGCAATTTTATTTTTTGCTGCCTTTTTTCCACAATTTATTTCGTTTGAAGGAAATTTTTGGATACAATTATTGTTTTATCCTTAACCTACTTGATTCTTGATAGCGTATTTTTGTTAGGTTACGGGTTGATAGCAGATCGATTAGTTTCATTAGTAAACAGTCACTCTCATACTTGGATACATTCAGCTAGTGGTGTTCTTCTATTGATAGCAGCATTGTTTTTGGGGTTAAAGCAGATATAGAAATGCGGTAAGCTTGTTTGACGAAAGCAAGTCCTTTTTGCCCTCTTGTTTTTGTTTCTTTCAATTTAAAAAACACAAACAACGGTGCGCATATTGGGTGCTATGTAAATTAAATTTTATATTTACGAATATAATCAGTAAATCATGATAAAAAATATTCTAGGCTCTAGTCTTTTTTTAGCAGTCATCCTACTTGTTGGTTGTGCCAAGGAAGACCCGGGTAATCCTGTTGATGTTCAATTCGAATTTGATGCCGTCGGTTCGGTATCGGAACAAACTGTGGAAGAAGCCAAGAAAACAATCAATGGAAAATGGGATGTTAATGCTTCCCCATCGACCTCCAAAAGAAATAGTAGTTGTAATTTCTATGGTGTTGAATTTACAGAGGATCGCTATGCCTTGCGGTTCGATATTGAAGGATTTGACCCAAATACTGGAGAAAACTTGGACGAGTCCATTTATGCTTACGGACCTTATACTTTGGTTGAAGGTACTGACGGTAATGTCACTGCTGTAGAACTTTTTGAAACCATAGAAGGTATTGATTACAAGATTGCTACTCTGACAGACATTGTAGTAGAAGAGAATGCAGGCGAACTCAATGCCGATTTTACTGTAGATTTTAATTTGCCCGATGACATTGCAGAAGATTTCCCTTGCGGGAACCTTTCTGGGGACTACTCAGCAGATAAAGACGAGCCTGTAGTAAGTGAAGAAGCAGGTAGTGGAAATACCAACTTTGCCAAATTGGTTAATGCCTGGCGATTGACCAGCGTAGAAATCGATGGAGAAGAAGAAGATATTGAACTTTTTGTTGCTGAAGATTTTGCTGACTTAGATGAAGAAGCATTATGTGATGAAATATACGGGGCTGTTCTCCCTGACGATCCAAATATTGAGGTGGAGGCTTTATATGAACAACTTGAGATTCAAGCCCAAGAAATTTATGCGAATGCTGGTGTTACTATTGATTTGGAAACGGTTAATGAAACCCTGGATGCTCTTTGGAGCACGATAAATGATAATTCCACAGAAGAAGAATTTTTGGCTGTCGAAGCACAAGCAGCCGTTATTTATGCTCAATTAGAAATTGTTGAATCATTAGCATCTGAAATAGAAGCGCTGACTCAGGGGGTTGTAGCAGAAGCTGAGGCAATTTTTGCAGAATATGAAGCAAACCAGCCAAGTGAAGAAGAGTGGGAAGCATTGGGTGAACAATGTGGGAATGCTATTGAAACAGCAGCAAGAGAACTGGCACAAAGCATTGAGGCTGAAATTGAGGTTACTTTCTCTGCATTTGGAACCTATATCTTTGCTGTTTCTATTGATGACGAAACTGTGGCAGTGGATGTAAACGATTGGGAATTCACCAATACCGACCAAACACGTATGTTGGTAGATGGAGAAACAAACCTTATCATAGATAGAATCACAGACACTGAATTACGCATCATTGAAGAAGTAAATGAGACAGATGAAGAAAGTGGTGATTCAGATGAATACACAGTGGTTTGGAGATTCACTCGTATCAATTAATTAACTACTTTACAAATTGTCAACGTTTTAAAGGTTTCCCTGGTGGTTGGTTTTGGTTATGTCAAATGTTCAATCCCTTTTGAATAAATAGCAACACGACGAGAGATTGGATGCCTATGATGGACTTCAATAAAGATAGCCCGATACAAATATTGAATTGCTTCCTTAAAATTTTAATTCAAAGCTTTCCAAAGCAATACGTTTGTTTTGATTATTTCGTAAGAAAACATAATTTTAATAAAAATAGGGAACAATGGCAGTATTCGATATACAGGTTAACGGACAAGAACATCAAGTAGATGTTGCTCCAAACACCCCCATATTGTGGGTGTTGCGTGACCATCTCCAATTGGTAGGAACCAAATATGGTTGTGGGATTGCCCAGTGTGGTGCTTGTACCATTCATCTCAACGGAATGGCTACGCGTGCCTGCCAAATTCAGGTTTCTATGGTGGGCAATGCCGAAATCACCACCATCGAGGGTATTTCGAAAACCGGCGACCACCCCGTACAAAAAGCTTGGATAGAAGAAGATGTTCCCCAATGTGGCTATTGCCAATCCGGTCAGATCATGACAGCTGTTTCACTGCTAAACTCCAATCCCAACCCCACCGAAGCAGATATCGAAAACGGGATGAGCGGCAATATTTGCCGATGTGGTACATACACTCGAATTCACAAAGCGGTAAAACGCGCGGCAGAATCCTAAAAAGTACACGCGTATGACAACATTTAAAACGAAAGTAGGACGTAGAGCATTCATCAGAAACATATCTTTCGCTGGCGGTGGTATGATGATCGGATTCAATTGGTTGGCCTCTTGCAACACCAGCCCAGAAAAAATAAAGGAATTACCAAAAGCATGGTTCAAGATTAACGGATTTTTAAAAATTGGCGACAATGGCCGAGTCACCATCCAATCTCCAAACCCTGAAATTGGACAAAATGTTAAAACGTCTATGCCCATGTTGGTGGCCGAAGAACTGGATACTGATTGGGACCAAGTAATCGTTGAACAAGCCCCTTTGGATGTTAGCCAATACAAATGGCAGGTAGCTGGTGGGAGTCGTTCCATCAGCTCCAGTTGGGAACCCCTTCGCATGGCGGGAGCAACCGCTCGGCAAATGCTTTTGACAGCCGCCGCCACACAATGGCAGGTGCCCGTGGAAGAATTGACTACTGTCAGCGGGATTATTTCACATACCGCCTCTGGAAAAAAAGCCCACTACGGTCAAATGGCTGCAGCAGCAGCCCAGTTGGAGGTTCCAGAATCGGTGACACTCAAAGATATTAAAGACTACAAAATTATTGGACAGTCCAAAAAGAACGTGGATGGACAAAAAATTGTCACGGGTCAACCCCTTTTTGGATTGGATACCTACAAAGAGGGAATGCTGACAGCCATGATTGTGCACGCCCCAGCTTTTGGCAAAACACTAAAATCCATGAATGGCGAAGCCGTGGCCAATATGCCAGGGATTGAAGCTGTTTTTCCAATGACAGTGTTTTCCGATGCAGAACCTCAAAGTGCTTTTGACACTTCTGCTTTCAATAAAATGGCAGTGGTTGTAGGTCGCTCAACCTGGGAAGTGATGCAAGCCAAAAAGGCACTGCAAGTAGATTGGGAAAATACACCTGAACGAAATTTAAATTTGGAACTCTTTGGACGTAGCTCGAATAAAAAATACCCCGCAGGACTCGAAAATACCAGCGATCACAAGGCACTAATGGCCTCCTTTGACTTTGGTGACAAACGTTTGGAAACTTTCCGCAAAGACGGGAATCCTTCAAAAGCATTTGCACAAGCTGCAAAAATCATCGAGCGGACCTATACCGCCCCTTTTCGGGCACACAACACCCTGGAACCGATGAACTTTTATGCCGATGTAACGGATGAAAAGGTATTTGTAGAGGGACCTGTGCAAACGCCGGAATGGACCGAAAGCAGTCTGTCCCGCCGCCTGGGGGTACCCAAAGAAAAAATAGAGGTGCATTTGACCCGAATGGGAGGTGGATTTGGACGCAGACTCTATGGTCATTTTGTGACTGAGGCCGCCCTGATTTCGCAGCAAGTCAAAGCCCCAGTAAAGTTGGTATATACCCGCGAAGACGACATGACTTTCGGGACTTACCGCCCAACCTATTCCCTAAAATATCGAGCGGCTCTGGATAATAACAACAATTTGACCGCCCTACATGTTGTGGGGGTGGGTATTCCTGAAAAAGCGCTTTACGAAAACCGTTTTCCAGCGGGTACGATCGATCATTTTTTGGCCGAAGGCTGGGAAGGTGATTCCAATATCACCACTGGAGCTTATCGGGCACCACGCTCCAACTTTGCTGCGAGTGCCGAACAATCTTTTTTGGATGAGGTAGCCGAAGCTGCCAGTAAAGATCCCATCGATTTTCGATTGCAGCTATTAGAACGAGCCAAAAACGATCCTGTGGGTGAACGCAACGATTACGACCCTGCGCGGATGGCAGCTGTGTTGAATTTGGTCAAAGAAAAATCAAGATGGGGCCAAGCAGGTACCGAGAATTTAAAGCGTGGCGTGGCAGTCTATTTCTGTCATAATTCTTATGTGGCCAATGTGGTTGATCTTGAAATGAATGGAAAAACCCCTGTGATCAATGATGTCTATGTGGCTGTCGATTGCGGCATCGTCGTCAACCCCGATGCAGCCACCAATCTTGCCGAAGGGGGAACAGTCGATGGAATTGGAAACGCCTTGTATGGTCAAATGACCTTTGTAGATGGTGTGCCACAGCAAGACAATTTTGACCGTTACCGACTCATTCGGCATCATGAATCTCCTAAAAACATTCATGTTGATTTTGTAAAAAGTGATATTGCGCCCACAGGTATGGGCGAACCTCCCTTGCCACCGGTGCAAGCAGCCCTGGCCAATGCGATTTACCGTGCTAGTGGCAAACGGGTCTATCACCAGCCTTTTATTAACGAACTCAACGCCTAGGCAGCAAGGGGTATGATCTCAGTTGAAGAAGCACTAAGCATCGTTGCTGCTGCTGCGATTCAACCCAAAACTGTAACGCAAAGCGTGGACACTTCCCTTTGTGGAATGACCTTAGCGGCAGATGTTAGGGCTCCTATGGCGCTCCCACCATTTTCACAATCTGCCATGGATGGTTATGCAGTACACTGGCATGAGAATCCGAATTATAAAGTCATTGGAGAAGTACAAGCAGGTTCCGCAGCGACTTTCGTTTTGGAAGTAGGGCAGGCCGTTCGCATATTTACTGGGGCCAAGGTTCCAGATACCGCCAATGCGGTGGTTATGCAAGAAAAAGTAAAACGGACAGCCAACACCCTACAAGCTATGGCTCCCATACGTATCGGTCAAAGCATCCGCCCCAAAGGAGGACAATTGGGTCAGGGGGACTTGGTTTTTTCAAAGGGTACGCTTATCAATCCTCCAGCACTGGGTTTACTATTGAGCTTAGGAATTAAAAGTGTTCCAGTCTGTCAGCAACCTTCTGTGGCTATTGTTGTGACGGGAGACGAATTGGTTTCACCCGGTCAACCCCTTGCGGCTGGCCAAGTGTATGAAAGTAATAGCTGTGTACTACAAGCAGCACTGCAACAATTGGGATGCAAGTCGCCCCAACTGTTTTACGCTCCGGACAATCGTCAGGCAACCGATATAGCTTTAACACAGGCCCTGGAATTGGATTTGGTTTTGATTTCAGGAGGCATTTCGGTAGGTGACTATGATTTTGTTGGCGATAGTTTGACTGGATTGGGTGTTGAAACGTTGTTTTATAAAGTGCGCCAAAAACCGGGCAAACCCCTGTTTTTTGGGTTAAAGAACCAAACCCCTGTCTTTGCCCTGCCAGGCAATCCAGCTTCTACACTCAATTGTTTTTATATATATGTAGTTCCCTTACTGCATCGTCTTATGGGTCGTTCGTCCTTGGGTTTGCTGCGTAAAAATTTAAAGCTGACCCACTCCTACGAAAACAAATTGGGGCGTGCTTTGTTTCTCAAAGCGACAGCTATTGATCGTCATGTGACAGTCATTGACGAAATGAACTCAGCCAGTTTACAAAGTTTTGCCACTGCTAATGCTTTGGTTTATATAGCGGCAGCCACTAGAAATTGCCATGAAGGAGCCATTGTACAAACCTGGATGCTGCCAAGACCATGACCGAAGGAATGATTTTCTTTTTCGTACTGTTGCCTTTTGTTTCCTTTCTGTATGCAAGTGTTGGTCATGGTGGTGCTTCGGGCTATTTGGCCTTGATGGCTTTGTTTTCTATGGCTCCCGATACCATGAAACAAACAGCATTGTTACTCAATATTTTTGTGGCGGGTATCGCTTTTTTGCAATATAACAGTGCAGGCTATTTTCGTTGGCGCTTGTTTGTATGGTTTGCGCTGGGCTCAATTCCTGCGGCCTATTGGGGCGGTACTTTTCAGATTGAACCGACCTTGTATAAAAAAATATTGGGTCTGTTGTTACTTTTTGCCATTCTTCGAATTCTATGGGCTCCGGCTGCACCCACCCAAATAAAAAAGGCACCCCCCTGGGTGTCGGTATTGATGGGTGCCTCCATTGGGTTTTTCTCCGGACTGATTGGCATTGGAGGGGGTATCATATTGACCCCCTTGTTGATATTACTCAATTGGGCGGATGTCAAACAAGCTGCTGCGGTATCTGCTATCTTTATCTGGGTCAATTCGGCAGCTGCTTTGGGCGGTATGTTTTTTTCGGGTGTCCATCTGTCCGCTAATGTCATACCCATGGTAAGTATAGCCTTCTTGGGCGGTTGGGCAGGCAGTTATTACGGCGCAAGAAAATGGAAAAAAAATAGGCTGGAACAATTTTTAGCTGTAGTATTGATTGCAGCATCGATTAAATTATGTGTATTTTGAAACAAATAACTGTGAACTATTACGGCAAACTCACTGAAATGGTAGGTACCCATAAGGAGCAAGTGCAGACGACTGCCAAGACGATTGGTGATTTTTCTCATTTCTTGACAGAACGCCATCCCGCCTTATTGGGGATGACCCTGCAAGTTGCACAAAACAATCATATTGAAACGGCAGAAGCCCTTTTGTCTTCCGATGGGGTTGACGTTTTCCCACCTTTTTCTGGGGGTTAGTTTATGGTTCGATACAGTCGGCATATCGATTTACGGGAAGTGGGTCCCAGCGGGCAGCGCAAGCTATCCAAAGCCAAAGTCTTAGTGGTCGGTGCTGGAGGATTGGGTGTGCCTGTTTTACTTTATTTGACTGCTGCTGGTGTGGGCAGACTGGGTATCGTTGATCCAGATCGTATATCGGTGGACAATTTGCAGCGTCAAGTCCTGTACAGAGAAATTGATCTCAAAAAAATGAAAGCTGAAGTAGCACAAGAATTGCTCCAAGCAAGGAATAGTGAGATCGATTTGCGTGTGTATCCCGTACCTTTTTCTCTTGACAATGCGCTCCATTTGGTCGAAAGCTATGATGTAGTAGTCGACTGCACGGATAATTTTCGTACCCGTTATTTGATCAATGACGCTTGTGTCAAACAAGACAAACCACTGGTTTTTGCTGCTATATATAAATTCGAAGGTCAGTTGGGTGTTTTTAATTTTCAGCATGGACCAACCTATCGCTGCTTGTTTCCAAAACCACCCCAAGCTGGAGAAGTTCCCAACTGCGAGGACAATGGCGTTTTGGGCGTTTTACCTGGAGTCATGGGGATGTATCAGGCCAATGAAGTTTTGAAAATCATCCTGGGGCTAGGAAACATACTATCAGGTATATTGATGACTGTCAATCTTTTGACCCTTGACCAAAAACGGTTTACCTTTATGCGAAATGAAGCGGATGTAAATCGCATCAAAAACAGACCACTGCAAGCGGTCGAAATCGATGATTGTAAGCTGTTTTAAATGGAAAAAAAGATCAAAAATATATTTATAGAGGGGGCCATTCCACCAGAAAAAATAGCAACATCCATTGCCGCTCATCAAAGTAAAACAGGGATTGGTGGCCACTGCATTTTTTTGGGCCAAGTACGGGCCGATGTGGTTGCTGACAAAACGGTACAAGCTATAGAATATACCGCTCAACAAACCATGGCCAACCAACTATGCCATGATATCAAAGAGCGGGCTTTTGACAAATATCCCATTCATTGTATGCATATCTATCACAGTTTGGGTACCGTAGCCGCAGGAGACCTGTGTTTTTTCGTTTTTGTTTCTGCTAGCCACCGTACAGATTTGTATGTGGCTTTAGAGGAAATCGTTCAAGAAATTAAAGATCGCTTACCCATTTTTGGCAAGGAAATTTTTGAAGATGCTACCCATCAATGGAAAAAGAATAAAAATTAATGGTTGATATAACACATAAACAAAACACCCTGCGAATCGCCACAGCCCAAGCCATAGTTAGGGTTAGCAGTACGCAAACAATGGATGCTATTCGGAATGGAGAAATACCCAAAGGGGATGTTTTTGAAATGAGTAAAGCAGCGGGGTTGTTGGGGGTCAAAAAGACACCGGAGCTATTACCCGATTGCCATCCGATCCCTATTGAATACACCGCTTTTACTTTTCAAATGGAGGGTTTGGCTATTCATATAGTGTGTACCATCAAAACGATTTACAAAACCGGTGTTGAGGTCGAAGCCATGCATGGGGCATCTATTGCAGCCTTGAATATGTATGACATGCTAAAGCCGATCGACAAGCAGGTTCAGATTGAAAAAATTAGCTTGTTATCCAAAGTTGGTGGGAAGTCTAGTTTGCCCAAATATTCCACCGATCTACGGGCAGCCGTTATCGTTTGTTCTGATACTATTGCGGCAGGAAAAGGGGAGGATCAAGCAGGAAAGGCTTTGTGTGAATTGTTAACATCGCATGGCTTGACGATGGCCAATTACCAAGTCATCCCAGACGAATTGACTGCCATCCAATCAACAGCACAGTTGATTTGTTCACAAGCAGATTTGATTGTTTTTACAGGGGGTACAGGTGTATCTCCCAGAGACAATACCCCCGAAGCATTGATAGACCTGCTCGACAAGCGACTGCCAGGAGTGGAAGAAACTATGCGGGCTTATGGACAGAACAGAACCCCAGTAGCCATGTTTTCTCGTTCGGTAGCAGGTATTATGGGCGACAGCATCTTACTGGCACTCCCCGGATCAACCAAGGGCGCCGTAGAATCGTTGGAAGCGGTATTTCCATCGCTTTTGCATTTGTTTGACGTTTTAAAAGGCCAACGTCACTGATGGAGAATACCCAGTCATTGCTTAGGGATTCATTTGGGCGGCAGCACAATTATCTCCGTATTTCATTGACAGAAAAATGCAACCTGCGCTGTACCTACTGTATGCCTGCAGAAGGGGTGCCGCTCACTCCTTCTAAAGATTTGATGACCGCCCATGAATTGTTTGAACTGGCCAGCATTTTTACCGCCCACGGTGTTGATAAAATTCGATTAACGGGAGGGGAACCCCTGGTGCGAAAAGACTTTCTTCAGATTCTACAAAAACTGGCCACCTTACCTGTTTCCTTAACATTAACCACCAATGCTGTATTGGTCGATCGATTTATTGTAGATTTCAAAGCGGCTGGATTGCGAAAAATAAATGTTAGCTTGGATACCCTTAATCCCCTGCGATTTCAAAAAATCACCCTAAAATCCAATTTCGAACAGGTCAAGAAAAATCTGGAATTATTGATTCATGAAGGTTTTGATGTTAAGATCAATGTGGTTTTGCTAAAAGGGGTAAATGATGACGAAATCATTCATTTCGTCAAGTGGACAGCGGAACAAGCTTATCACATTCGTTTTATTGAATTTATGCCTTTTGATGGAAACAATTGGGATCGGTCAAAAACCGTTGGACTCAAAGAAATTCAAAAGCAGATCAGCAGTCATTTCGGAGACGACCAAATTGTATCCTTACCGGGTGAAGCCAATGACACCTCCAAAAACTTTAAGATAAAAGGTTTTACAGGGACGTATGGAGTCATTAGTACAGTAACCAACCCTTTTTGCGACAGTTGCAATAGACTGAGGTTGACGGCCAATGGGAGGATTCGGAATTGTCTTTTTTCAGAAAAGGAATCGGACCTGTTAGCGGCGCTTCGTTCTGGGCAACCCGTTGAACCCATCATCGAAAAAGTTATACGGGCCAAGCATGCGGTTCGCTCCGGTCTTGATTCTCCCTCTGCATTTGCGGATCCGGCCCGTCATAGTAAGAATCGATCAATGATCCGAATTGGTGGTTGATTTTAGCAGTCGTTCATACTGCTCAGGCGTATCCATATCCACCAACTTATATCCAGCCATAAGGTATTGCACATGATGGCTATATTTTTTAACCACTGCTTTGGCACCCTCATCTCCTGAAAGGCCTGCTAACTCATGAAAGTAATCTTTGTCAAACAAAACAGGGATGCCTTTCCAACCGGTATCGGATTGGGATACAATGATGTGTTTTTGTTGGGGTCGAAACTGAGTCAAAAGCTGATTAAGATAGTCCGCATCGACTAGCGGCTGGTCTATCGTGGTAAAAAGCACTCCCTCAGGCAGCTGGGTTTGTCGCATTAGGGATTGAACAGCAAAGGCGATGCTACTGCCCATGCCTTGATTCCAATGAGAATGTATAACTGTTTTGATGGTTTTATTGGTGACACGGGGGGCGATCTGTGCTGCCTTTGAACCCAATAGAAGGGTAATGGGTTGCTGTAGTTTTTGGAGGGTTTCGATTCTGTTTTCCAAGAGGGTGCTATGCCCCCAGGGTAACAAGGGTTTGGGCTTTCCCATCCGTGAAGAACCGCCAGCGGCCAGCAGTACGAGGGCAATTTCAGTCATGGATGGCACCACTTTTATCTTTTAAGGGTATGGGATCTTGCTGGCGGGTGACGGCTAAAATTTCTGCTAAAATAGAAATGGCAATTTCCTGTGCAGAGGCAGCCCCAATATTGATGCCCGCGGGTCCACGAAACTGCTCAAAAAAGGCCAATTCAAGCTCGGGGTCTATGTCCAATAACCGATCGATTAGTTGTGCTTTGCGTTTTTTGGGCCCCAACAGTCCAAAATAGACCGGATAGGTGTTTTTTAGGGCATTTAAGTAATACACATCTTTAGTGTAACTGTGGGTCATCAAGACAATAGCTGTTTGTTCGTCTACCAATGATCGATCGATTTGGTGATTGACAGGCGCGTGGATTTGTCGAGCTCCTGGAAAAAAAGCGATCGTTTTTTGCTCATCTGGAGCCACTACAATATGGACTTCCCATCCCAAATTACTGGCCGTTTTACAGAGTTGGACGGCATCATGTTCCGCTCCTATAATCAACAAACGAAAAAGCGGTGATAGGGTTTCTTCGAAAATTAATGGTGCGGATAAATCTGTTTTTTGGTTGTGTAAATTGTAGGTATGTGCCCCCAATTGAATGATGGTCCCTCCAAGTGAACAAAGTCCAGGTTCACGTTGGTAAAAAGATTTAAGAAGTATGGGTATGCGTTGGTCAAGAGCTTTTTTAAAAGTATGGTAAACATGCTCCGAAATTTCAATAGGTTCCAAAAGTACGAACAATACCCCTTCGCAGCCCAGGCGAAGTCTCCCGTCATAGGTCATTATCTTGGGTATGCCGCTCTCAATGACACGGAATGCCTGGTGACAAATTTCTTTTTCAACACAGCCTCCGCTTACAGCACCTAACATCTTACCTTGATCATTGATGAGCATACGAACACCAGGTTTACGATAGGAAGATCCATCCAAATCGACCACAGTAGCCAAAATATTTTTTCTTCCAACTTTTTGCCATTGGAATGATTGATCGATTATGGATGCAAATTCGTGTGTCATCTGTCGTTAGGTAAAATTACTGTTTTTAGATAGAATTTTCGGTAATTCTTTAGCTGGATGGTCGCTACATAGTCCACTCTTTTCTAAAGCGAATACCGTTTCAGCGTGCAGTGCTTTAGGCTATTGGTTTTAAGCTAGGCTAAAGTATCTGGATGAAAACAGCAGCGGTCTACGAATGATGTCTACATATTTTGATTTTTTCTTGCTTGATTAAAGCATTGCTACATTCCAAAAAAATAAAACGCAGGTTACTCCTTATTCCGTCCTCTTTGGAAGGTTAGTTACATTAAAATTTTTTTTATTGTAAAAGATAAGATTACTGTATTTTTACAGCAGTTATGGAAAAGTATGTAGACGCATTTGTAAGTGCTTTCGTAGGCACTGTTAATTGGACGTGGAATTCCATGCTATTTGAAGTACCGTTTTACACCAACTATTTTTGGGGTCTGATTCTTATTTCGTTGGTTGTTTGGGGATTAGAAATCGCATTTCCCTGGCGCAAACAACAATCGATTTTCAGAAAAGATTTTTGGTTGGATGGATTTTACATGTTCTTTAACTTTTTCTTGTTTTCGATAGCCATCAGTGGTTTTTATAAAATACTTGAGGTATTGTTTGCTGATTTGGGTATTGACAATATACGTTTGGCATTGATAGACTGGTCTGGATGGCCTACAGTGATACAATTGTTGGTGTTCTTTGTGGTTCTGGATTTTGTACAGTGGTTAACGCACATACTACTCCATAGGGTACCTTATTTATGGCAATTCCACAAAGTACATCACAGTGTGAAAGAAATGGGTTTTGCTGCACACTTACGCTATCATTGGATGGAGAATGTTTTGTACAAGCCTTTAAAAACATTTGGTGTGATGATCTTAGGAGGCTTTGAACCCGAACAAGCCTATATCATTCATTTTCTTGCCATCACAATCGGACACTTTAACCATGCAAATATTAGAATTACTTGGGGCGTATTTAAATATGTCTTCAACAGTCCTGTGATGCATTTATACCACCACGCTTATCAATTACCCAAGGGGAAATGGGGTGTGAATTTTGGCATTAGTCTAAGCCTTTGGGATTATCTTTTCCAGACCCATTATGTTCCAGAGGATAGCGGCACACTATTACTTGGTTTCCCAGGTGATGAAAAGCTACCCAATAGTTTTTTGGGGCAATTGGTTCATGGTTTTTATAAAAAAAAATAATTTGAATCTGTTAATTCTATCTTTGGTTGTTTTCGGAAAAACAACTTCAAAAAGGTTCCAACACGCTCTATAAATTCCCCTCTGTTTCATTTCCGATATAGCAGTGCGGCTTACAGAAGTATTTTGGTTTAAATAAATTGAGTAAAAATACGATGATTCTAGGTGCCATTTCAATTCAAAAGATTCATGGTGTATTCAAAAACACTTGTTACGAACTGCCTAAAAATCTTTCTATTGAAGTACAGAGGGGTCCGTATTAGAATTTCAATTGCACCCTTCACAGAGGAAATCTAATAAGATTGTGGAGTAATACACTACTTAAAATTCCACGAACATTGGGTAGCTTGTTCCGATATCTCCCATAATCTTGCGGCTATTTTTTCATCCAAAGCAAAGGGTTCTAATTTGCATTTGCCAACAGGGCCAGACCAATTCATTGTACCGGTGGGACCGTAGTAAGCTTTTTGCTCCAAAGGGTCTTCTGTGGCGCACATTACTTCTGGATAACAACCTTTTTCGGCCGATTGTACAATGGGTAAAAGAGATAAAATAGAGAACAAGAAGCGGTCTCTTTTACTCGCCTTTTCGTCAATTAGCGAAGTTCTAGAAGCACCGGGATGACAAACATAGACACCTGCGGTTGCATTGGATTTTTGGATACGATTTTGCAATTCATAAGCAAACATCATTTGTGCTAGCTTGCTGTGACAATAGGTCGTCATAGGATTGTAATTGGAATCAAAATTTAAGTCATCGAATTGAATCGTTTTGAGTCCCATTTTATATCCTTCGCTGGAAACAACAACGATTCTCCCTTTGGAATCATTTATGGTATCGAATAGGAGCTTTACCAATAAAAAATGGCCATAGTGATTGATCCCTAGTTGGTATTCGAAGCCCTCGGGAGTGAACTCTTGTTTGGCGGTTTGAGCGACGGCTGCATTGCATATAAGAGCGTCTATGTGGGATATGCTATTTTTAATCTCACTAGCTGCCTCTCTTATAGAGGAGAACACTGCTAAATCCATGAGAACAAAGGAAACTTTTGCATCGGAACCGAATTCCTTTTTCAATGAATCAATTGCTTTTTTTGATTTTTTTTCGTTGCGATTGAGCATGACCACCTGTGCTCCTTTTTTTAAAAAAATCTTTGTTGCCTCGTATCCTGTACCCGAATTAGCACCTGTAATCACATACGTTTTACCAGTCAAATTCGCTAATCTGTCGGGTGTCCAGTTGTGAATATTTGATTGAATTGCCATTGGAAATAATTTGAAGCAATGATAAAAATATTCCTTGTATAATGTGTACTCTTTTTAATGAAAATCCACAATAATTTATTTAGATTTCGACTCATCACTTAAAAGACACCATTTCGTCTTTGATTGACCCTAGGGACTGATTTCTACGGTTCTATCATTATGTTCTACGCCCTACTGATTCCTTGTGAAGGAATGCAAAGAAGGATAGATAATAGTTACAGAAGAAATTGAAATAAAAGGGAGAATGGACATAATGAATTTCGAACAAATGACATTTTATAAGAATGAAAAAAGGAAAGTCCAAACTCCCTTGTGTCAATAACAATCAACTTCAATGTGTGGGAAAGCTGTATATTATTGTTTAATAAATATAAGAAAAAAGTTAGACAAAACTTAATCGAAAGTGAAATATTTAAGTGTCGCATCACCATGGTGTTATTTAGAAAGGAAAGGGCGGTTGAACTTGATGCCATACCACATAGGTAACCATAACAATCCATCACACCTTACTGTTTGTTGATTCAGTTCCAGTGATTGATTATTCTTATCTGTACGATCAAAACGATCTGTCCTTTAAAGCGACGATAAATTATATTTATCTTTATCCGTATGAAAAGGAATTTCTTGTTTTTAATTCCCCTTTTTATATTCACCTATTCCTGTGATAGAGATGATTTCAATGATCGTAGGATAGAAATACCCAAATTCGATATGATTTCTACAATTGATTTCGCTGATCGTTTATCTGCCTATAATATTTTCGATGGGGCCCCAAAAAATTTGATCCCAGCAGCAGGCTTTGAAACTATTTCAATTAATGCGAAGCTATTTACTGACTATGCATACAAACAAAGGTTGATCAAAGTACCATACGGTACTCAATTGAAAAAATCTCCAGATCATGCATTGGAGTTCCCCAATGGAACCCTTCTTACAAAAACATTTTATTATTACAATGACGAAAGAGACACCAGTCAGGGAAGAAATATCATCGAAACTCGACTTCTCATTAAAGATGCTGGTAAATGGAATGCTGCTACCTATCGTTGGAACGATATGCAAACTGACGCTATTTTAGAAAAGAACGGTTATGAAAAGCAGATTTCTTGGATCAATCAAATGGGTCATACCAGAACTACATCATACAAAATACCTACTTCTAATGAATGTATCGCTTGTCACTTGTCAAACCAATCGGTAATTCCGTTAGGTGCCACCATAAAAAATCTAAACACTCTTATTAAGCAAAATAATAAGACCATAAACCAGTTGATTCATTTTCAAAATATTCGAATTCTAAATGATTTCCCAGTTTGGGATGCACCTTTTATGGTAGACTACAATGATCCCGATGCATCTCTATCTGATAGAGGAAGAGCCTATTTGGCCATCAATTGTGCCCATTGCCACAATCCTACTGCATGGGATATTCCTTCTCTACAGGGATTTGATTTTCGTTATGAAACCCCCTTCCATCAGACCGGCATTTTTTTGGAGCAAGAAGAAATCATTAGAAATGTTTCAAATCAAAGAATGCCTTTTATAGGGACAACAATGCATGATGAAGAGGGGGTGACGCTATTATTAAATTATATACAAAGCCTACAAAACTAGCTGTAGAGAATTGTTTTCAAGTGACTGAATTAAAAGGATGTTAACAAAGAGAACATGAATTGAATACCTCAATGTACCTCAACCAAATGTGTGAGAATTTTTATTGATCTCCTACAATAAAGAACGAATGTTTAAAACATATGACTCTTTTTTTATTCCTGCTGCGTCAAAAAGTGATTTCAAAAACAATGATTCCTGTTTCTTAATTTATGCGCATTCATTTTTTTCCTAATTATATTTAATATATGAAAGCAAAGAAAGACACCTCCTATAGTACGAAAATTGCCCATTTAAGTGTCCTTGAACAATATGTAGGAAAAGAAATCGGTTTGACAAAGTGGATGACAATTGAACAAGGCCGTATTGACAAGTTTGCTGAAGTAACCGAAGACTTTCAATGGATACATATTGACCCCAAAAAAAGTGCCGTTGATTCCCCCTTTAAAAAAACAGTAGCACATGGTTTTTTGATTCTTTCTATGGCTCCTAAATTCTGTTATGAAACGGTCCAATTAGCAGATGTTGTGTTGGGCGTTAACTATGGTTTGGACAAAGTGCGTTTTATCCATGCTGTTCCTTCTGGTTCTAATATTAGAGGTCGTTTAAGCCTGCTTGCTTTTGAAGAATTTTCTGGCGGTGCAAAGTATACAATTCAAATTGTTTTTGAGTTGGAGGGTTCAGAGAAACCAGCTTGTATAGCAGCATTTATTGCTATGGCCTATACAACAGTTGCATAAAAGAATGCGATGCTAGTGAGTCATTGAAATTTCTTGTAGACTGAAAATCAATCATAAAAAAAGGTGTGCAAAACGCACACCTTCAATTGGTTAGCCAAGGATTGGCGTAGTGACCTCGGCAGGATTCAAACCTGCAACCTCTTGAGCCGTAATCAAGTGCACTATTCAGTTATGCTACGAGGCCGATTCGGCTGCAAATTTATGATTTTTTTCTAAATAATTGGAATTGCATTCCCTCCTTCTGTGCGAAGAAATCATAATTGAAGGTTGCATAGTAAGAAATCTTTTGTTCTGTTGCTTTCCATCTGAAATAAAAAACCGTTTGATATTTTGTATTTTCGCTTCAATCAAATTGAAATGCTTAGGCATTCGAAATGGAAATCATGAATTTTATTGCCATTATTGTTGGGCTCATTCTCCTCATTAAAGGAGGCGATTGGTTAATGCGCGCAGCGGTCTCTCTCTCTTTAGAAATGCGGATTCCTAAGATTGTAGTTGGCATGACTGTGGTGTCCTTTGCTACCTCTGCACCTGAATTGATTGTTAGTTTGCAGTCAGCCCTCTCTGGGCATCCGGATCTCGCTGTAGGGAACGTTGTCGGTTCCAACATCGCAAACCTAGCCTTTGTTCTTGGTATTACCGTAATCATATCACCCATTCATGTTACGCGTAGCTTTTATACTACAGATTGGCCCATGATGGTGTTAGCGACATGCATATTTATTGGATTTATTTATTTTGATAAAAACTTAGCGCAGTGGGAGGGTGGCATTCTCTTCATACTCCTGCTGGTTTTTATTGTTTATCTTATACTTTTTCAAAAACAAGCGGTTATCGATGAGGCCCCCGAGGATGACGAACTCCTTCCGATGAAGACAACATTGGGGTATTTGTTTTTAGGAGGCTTTGGATTGTGGTTAGGATCTGAAACTTTAGTCAAAGGTGCTGTTTCTCTTGCCAATAGTATGGGTGTAAGTGAGCGTATCATCAGTATTACCGTAGTATCTATTGGGACTAGTATTCCCGAGTTATCTGCCTCTATTGTGGCTGTAATTAACAAAGAAAAAGCAATTTCAATTGGCAATCTCATCGGGTCAAATATTTTTAATCTAATGGCCGTCATGGGATTAACAGCACTAGTTACTCCAATTCCCATTGGTGATGCTGGGATGTTAAAAAGCGATATTTGGTGGATGTTAATGATTTCTTTGTTAATCCTTCCCCTGGTTTTTCTTCCCAAAAAAATGCAGCTGGGTCGATTGGATGGGGTCATCCTTTTCTGCCTCTACATTCTATTTCTTTGGCCCTTAATCATGGGATAAAAAAAACGATCCTGTTTAGCAAAACAGGATCGTCAAGTCAAATTCTAAAATAGCTTCAGTCGCTAAACATCTGCAGACTTCACTGTTTTCACTATCCGTGCAGCGATTTTATAGGGATCTCCATTAGAAGCAGGGCGACGGTCTTCCAGCCAACCTTTCCACCCTTTCTCAACGGTAATAATGGGGATGCGGATGGAAGCACCACGATCGGAAATTCCATAACTGAATTCATTGATGGATTGTGTTTCATGCTGGCCCGTTAACCGTTGGTCATTAAATTCGCCATACACGGCAATGTGTTCTTTGGTAACCGGTCTAAATGCTTCACAAATTTTTTCATATGTTTCCTGTGAGCCACAAGTTCTCAATGTGTTGTTTGAGAAGTTTGCGTGCATCCCGGAACCATTCCAATCACCTTTGATTGGTTTCGGATGGTATTCAATGTAATAGCCGTACTGTTCCGTCAATCTGTCAAGTAAGTACCGCGCAATCCATATTTCATCCCCTGCTTTTTTGGCTCCTTTGGCAAAAAGTTGGAATTCCCATTGCCCACTGGCAACTTCCTGGTTGATCCCTTCAAAATTTAGCCCTGCTTCAATACACAAATCAGCATGTTCTTCAACAAAATCTCTTCCGTGCGTATTTTTACCGCCTACGGAGCAATAATACAGACCTTGAGGTCCTGGATAACCCCCCACGGGGAATCCCAACGGAAGCTGTGTTTCCTTGTCCATAATGAAATATTCTTGCTCAAATCCAAACCAAAAGTCATTATCGTCATCGTCAATAGTTGCTCGTGCATTGGATTCATGTGCCGATCCATCAGCATTTAAAACTTCTGTCATGACCAGATATCCGTTGATACGTGTAGGATCAGGATAAATGGCTACAGGTTTTAATAGACAGTCGGAGGAACCGCCCTCTGCTTGGAGTGTGGAAGAACCATCGAAAGACCAGGTTGGGCAGTCTTCAAGTTTGCCACTAAAATCATCAACAATCTTTGTCTTGCTTCTCAAATTGGCCGTAGGTTTATAACCGTCCAACCAAATGTATTCCAGTTTAGATTTGCTCATTACATTAAAAGTTTTTATTACGCTCAAAAATAATAGATTTGGCTGGAAGCCATTTCTTTTTAGGGGTTGTTTATTGTCTATTTGATTTCTTTTTAATAATACCTTATTTTTTTTAGGGTAATATTGAAAAATATTTAATTTTCGAGATTAAAACCCCAAAAAGTGTTGCGATTTAGATCAAAGCCAACACACGAACAATATTTTTTTGGAAGCTTTATATATTTGTCTGAACCCCTAATAAAAAATCCATGATTCTTTATCCATTTGATTTACCTAAATACGACCCATTGCTCAATTAACATTTTATGCAAACAGAACATTACGCCCTTCAATTTGGTGCCCAAGTATTCAATGAAACAGTACTACGGCAGTATCTAAATAAAGAAGCCTTTTCAGAGATTACACAAGCCGTCTTAAAAGGTACTACAATAGATCGTGTTTTAGCAGATCAAATTGCTGCAGCCATGAAAACATGGGCACTTTCCAAAGGTGCTACGCATTACACCCACTGGTTCCAACCCCTTACAGGAGCCACAGCTGAAAAACACGATGCTTTTTTTGATCGAGCGGATACCGGTGAGCCCATAGTGAAGTTTGATGGAGATCAGTTGGTGCAACAAGAGCCTGATGCGTCAAGTTTTCCTAGTGGTGGTATCCGCAATACCTTCGAAGCCAGAGGGTATACCGCATGGGATCCTTCTTCTCCTGCATTTGTTTATGGTACTACTTTATGCATACCAACCATTTTTGTTTCCTATACAGGAGAAGCCCTGGATTACAAAACTCCTCTATTAAAATCACTGCATGCTCTGGATAAAGCGGCTACGGCTGTCTGTCGTTATTTTGATAAAAATACAAGCCGTGTAGTTGCTACATTGGGGTGGGAACAAGAATACTTTCTAATCGATAAAAAAAGAGCTGCATCGCGCCCTGATTTGATTTTAACTGGAAGAACTCTAATGGGGCATGAATCATCCAAAGGGCAGCAGCTTGATGATCACTATTTTGGCTCCATTCCCAATCGCGTTTTGTTATTTATGCAGGAACTCGAACAACAATGTTGGTTGTTGGGAATTCCTGTCAAAACACGCCACAATGAAGTGGCTCCCAGTCAATTTGAATTGGCACCCATTTTTGAAGAAGTCAACCTAGCCGTTGATCATAATTCATTGTTGATGGATATTATGAATCGCATTGCCGATAAACACAATTTTATTGTGTTACTGCATGAAAAGCCTTTTGCAGGGATCAATGGTTCAGGTAAACATAACAATTGGTCGTTGGCAACCAATGCTGGGGTCAATCTTCTAAGTCCTGGAAAAACCCCTATGTCAAACTTACAGTTTTTGACTTTTTTCATCAATACAATAGCTGCCGTATTGGAACATGAGGCATTGTTACGAGCTGCTATAGCCAGTGCAGGAAACGATCATCGTTTGGGAGCCAATGAAGCACCTCCTGCCATTATATCGGTCTTCATTGGGGAACAACTGTCAAAAGTCTTGGAGGATTTAGAAAATGTTTCGAAAGGGAAGCTGTCGCCTCAAGAAAAGACCGATTTGAAACTCAATGTCATTGGTAAAATTCCAGAAATTTTACTGGATAATACGGACCGAAATCGAACTTCTCCCTTCGCTTTTACCGGCAACAAATTTGAATTCCGAGCGGTTGGGTCCAATGCCAATTGCGCCAAGCCAATGACCGTTCTTAATGCTATGGTAGCGGAACGTCTACAGCTATTTAAAAAAGAAACAGATGCTTTGATTGATAACAAAGGCATGAAAAAAGACGATGCTATTTTCAACGTTTTACGGGATCAAATCAAAGGAATTAAAAATATTTTATTTGAGGGGGACGGGTACTCAAAAGAGTGGGAAAAACAATCAAAAAAACGGGGGCTCAGCCACAATCGAACCACGCCAGAAGCCTTACCAGCTTATATCAGTGCCAAGAGCATAAAACTTTTTGAATCTCTTAATATTCTGTCCCAACGAGAGCTTGAAGCGCGTTTTTATGTCGATTTGGAAGAATATGTGTTAAAAGTTCAAATTGAAGCCCGTACGCTTGGTGACATTGCTCGAAATCATATCATACCGACAGGAATCCGATACCAAAACATATTGATTGAAAATGTTCGCGGATTGAAAGAAATCTATGGTGATCGTTATATTGAATTTGCCAAAGAGCAAATGACGATCATTGAGCGCATATCCCTTCATGTGGCAGCCATCAATTCAGGAGTCAATGCAATGATCGAAACCCGAAAAAAGGCCAATAAGGAAGATCGTATTCATGAAAAAGCGTTGGCCTACTGCCATGAGGTGTTTCCGTATTTCCAAGAAATCAGGTACCAGTGCGATAAATTGGAGCTTATCGTTGACGCCACCCTGTGGCCGCTGGCCAAATACCGTCAATTACTGTTTATGCATTAGTTAAAAAAGTCTCTTTCCTTTTCCTTTTCCTTACTGGAGGATACTGTATTTTTGTGCAAAACCTTTTTATGGAGTCCAGTCATCGATATGCTCAGAGAGGCGTTTCTGCTCAAAAAGAAGAAGTCCACAAAGCCATCGCCAACGTGGATAAGGGATTGTATCCCAAAGCATTTTGTAAAATCATTGCTGACACCCTGACAGGAAGTCCTGAACATGCATTGGTGATGCATGCTGACGGCGCTGGAACCAAATCCTCTTTAGCCTATTTGTACTGGAAAGAAACGGGGGATTTGTCGGTTTGGAAAGGAATCGCTCAAGATGCTTTGGTGATGAATCTCGATGACTTACTCTGCGTAGGCGTAACCCAAGACATTCTTCTTTCATCTACTATAGGTAGGAATAAATTGCGGATCCCAGGGGAAGTTATTGCTGCTATTATCAATGGCACAGAGGAACTGATTGCGGACTTAAGAGAATACGGTATCCACATCACGAGTACTGGAGGAGAAACAGCCGATGTTGGAGACTTAGTGCAAACCATCATTGTCGATTCTACAGTTACAGCACGTTTGCCAAGAAAAAATGTAATTGACAATGCCCGAATTCAGCCTGGCGATGTTATCGTTGGACTCTCCAGTTGTGGACAAGCTACCTATGAAAGCCATTACAATGCAGGGATGGGTAGTAATGGATTGACTTCTGCAAGGCATGATGTTTTTGCGAATTATTTAGCGCAGAAGTATCCTGAAAGTTTTGACGCTACGGTTCCGGAAAGTTTGATTTATTCAGGGAGTAAAAAATTAACAGAACCCTTTGAAGGTCTTGATCGAACAGTTGGCCAAATGGTTCTTTCCCCCACGCGGACTTACGCACCCATAATAAAAAAAATTTTTGATGACATACCACGCTCTGCGATCCATGGAATGGTACATTGTAGTGGGGGAGCCCAAACGAAAGTCCTTCACTTTGTGGATCAACACCATATCATTAAGGACAATCTATTGCCTATCCCGCCCTTGTTTGAATTGATTCAAAAAGAATCTCAAACATCAGGTCAAGAAATGTATCAAGTTTTTAATATGGGGCATCGAATGGAATTATACGTAGCCCCCCATGTCGCCAAACAAATCATCGCTATTTCTGAGGCTTTTCAAGTCCCCGCTCAAATTATTGGAAAAGTGGAAGCCGCCGAAACAAAGAAACTGACTATTGATTCTGAGTGGGGGGTATTCTCATATCCCTAACATTCCATTTTATTTTTTTGGGTGCTCAATCTTTTTTATGCAATTTTGATCTAGCAAACAGATTGTATTCTCGTTTGTTACAAATTGCGAAAAAGAAAAAAAATGAAGAATATTACAAAGACGCTTTTAGAAGCGTTGCTATTACTTTTTGTCCTTCACGGATGTGCTCCGGAAGAGACGCCCCTTCCAGAAGAACCACAAGTTGAAATTGTTCCCGAACCCGAAACGGTTGTAGCCGTTGAAAATACCGAATCAACGGCAACCAACACAGAAGCAACCGCCATTACCGATTCCAGTGTATCCAATACCGAAAACAGTAGCTCGGATACCAGCAACACGGAGGCAAGTGCAGGCAGTTCTGATACCGCTACGCAAACAGCGGAAAGTTCTATTGATCCTAATTCAAGTAATGCGACTGAAACGACGGTTGATTTGAACGTGGAAAGCAGTACGGATACGGAAACTATAGAAACCACAGAAACCTCTGATGCTGATTCTGCTTCAAACGAAACTACTGTTTCAGAAAATGAAGGAAGTAGTTCGGATGCTACAGATACACCCTTAGAAACAGATGCTGCGACCCCAGTGCAAGGAGAAGGGCCTAGAGTATGGAATGCTGCGACAACTACTTTTAGTAAAGCCAATGGTGCCGATCCAACGGATGCATCCAATCAAGACAGATTAACCCCCAATGTGTGGATCACTCGCGGCAATGGCGGCGGTCAGATTTTTAACGCTGCAGTCAGTAGCAGTGCCGACAAAACGGAAAGTCCTTATGGAACCGAATGGGCGGTGGGTACTTTGGATCAGAAAGACAATTTGACGTACCAAAATTTCCGCGCAGCTGTCAACAACAAACCAAAAAATGTAGTAGGTACCGATTTGGTGTTGCATCTTATTGAAGATGATATCTATTTGAGTATCCGATTCACTTCCTGGTCCAGTGGGCAAGGAGGCGGATTTTCCTATGAGAGGAGTACACCCTAAGAAACAGTGTGCTTCCAAACGATTTTTGGAATGTAATGATTGTTTTTCAATGTTGATCAGGCCTGTTACCTAGTTGTTACAGCGAATCAGTTTTTGTATTTTGGTGCTTTTGAGCGGTTTAAATCATTTATAATGATTACTTTGCTAATTCCTAAATCTTTTGCCATGAAATCAACATTAGTCTTTTACTATGCGGGCCTGCTGATCGTGCTTTTTATTCTCAGCGAATGCGCTAAGGAGGATAATGCAGACAATATACAAACAGGACAAAATACCTTTTCAGAGAAGGCCATCCTATGGGACGGACCCCTGCTTCGATTTACAAAATCGAATGGTGCCGACCCCAGCTTGGCAGCCAATCAAGATCGTATATCCGATAGGGTATGGCTAACACGAGGGAATGATGGCAAACAGATTTTTAATATACAAGCAAATAAAAGTGCCAACAAGCAAACCAGTCCAGAAGGAACCCTATGGGCCTTGGGGAGCTTAAACGATGTAGCATCGCTTGAATTTTATAATTTTCGTTCCCTGGGTGATGGCAAACCCAAAAGTCTCATCAATAAAAATTTAGTACTTCATTTAACCACAGAAGACATCTATCTAAGTGTAAAATTCACCTCTTGGTCTCAAGACAAAAAAGGCGGGTTTGCCTATGAACGAAGCACCAATCCACAAGCTACAGCAATAACAACCGGACAAAACACGGATGCTCCCATCACATCTGATACCAGCTCTCCAACCACAGATACAACATCCAATACGGATACAGTTTCCGGAAACGATAGCAATGCTAGTGATAGTGCTAATACCAGTGATAGTGACAGCGATGACGATAATGATAATGATGACGATGATAATGATGACGATGATAATGATGATGACGATAATGATGATGACGATAATGATGATGACGATAATACCACAACAGGAGATTCGTCAACGAGCAATCCATTTGATACCAGTGCTATTTTATGGCAGGGCAATACGCTTAGCTTTACCAAAGCAGATGGAGCAGATCCCAATCAAACAGCCAATCAAGATCGGATAACAGACAAAGTTTGGATTACACGCGCCAATGACGGGCAGCAAATTTATAATGCAGCTGTTTCCTCCTCGGCATTGAAATCCGACAGCCCCATTGGAACGGAATGGGCCGTTGGTTCTTTGGATCAAGTTGCTGATTTAGGTTTTCAGAATTTTAGAGATGCCTGTAATGGGAAACCCAAAAATATGGTTGGCGTTCCTATGGTTTTGCATTTGATTGAAGACAACATTTATTTAAACATCAAGCTCACCAGTTGGTCAAATAATAAAAGCGGTGGATTTGCCTATGAGCGTAGTACCCTTTAATTTTATAGCTATGAAAAAAATTGCGTTGCTCTTTTTTATAATGACTTATTCCCTTCAAGGCCAGGAGGCAGAAGATTTGTTTGCAGAAATGGAATCTTTAGAAACCATTGAGCAGCGTTTACTTCCTGACCGAATGTTATTTACTCAACGCTTGTTATGGGGAGAGAAGGGGCTGATGCGCTCTTTTAATCGATTTGAATTGACTGTTGAAAAACGAGAGCGGGAGCTCAAGCTTCGCAGAAAAGTATTAGTAGCCCATCAGTTGTTGGGTTATGTTACGCTGGCAGGGATGGTAGCACAGGGAGTTTTGGGGACCCAGTTGTACAATCGAAAGTACAATTTGTATGAAACGCATAAAATCTTGGGGAACCTTACGTCTGCCACTTATTTTACTACAGCAGCTCTTTCCCTTTTTGCACCACCACCTCTGATAGCTGAAAAAAAAGGACTTTCCTCTACGCGAGCCCACAAATGGTTAGCGACTATTCATTTTTCAGCAATGGTAGCTACCAATGTATTAGCAGATGAAAGAAAAAAATGGCATCGTGCTGCAGCCTATACCGCATTTGGTAGTTATGCTACTGCCATGATTGTTTTAACTTTTTAATGATGAAAAAATTTTTTTTACTTGCCTTCACTGTATTGGGATCGGTCTCACTAGAAGCACAGAAATTTCAACTTGATGTTGCTACCTCCCAATTGACTTACAAGGCAAAACACATGGCACATGCCTGGGAAGGAAGCAATCAAAATTTACAAGGCCTCGCCGTGGTTGATAGCTCGGGCTTGCAAAAGATAGCAATCAAAGGTGCCGTTCGTGATTTTGATAGTAACAACGCCAACCGTGACAGTCATGCCCTGGAAGTTTTAGAAGCCTTACAATTTCCCGAAGTTCGTTTTTTTTCAGGCAATATAGAGGCTGCCTCTTCTGCTGAAGTAATACTCAACGGATCGTTGGTCTTTCATGGGATTACATTACCCAAACAAATCAAAGCCAATTATATCAAAACTGAGGAGGGTTTTCAACTTATGGGAACCTTTGATTTTCAAGCCACTGATTTTAGTGTCGATTTACCCTCTTTTTTATTGATTAAAATCAACGATACCATTCAAATTGAATTTGATTTATACTTTCGAAGCGGTTCTTAATCGGGTTGCTAAAGCCTAGATTTACTTGTATTTTAGCGGCATGCTAGAAAAACTTCAAATCATTCAACAGCGTTTTGATGAGGTCTCTGATTTAATCATTCAACCGGATATAATTGCTGACCAAAAGCGTTACATTCAACTCAACAAAGAATACAAAGACTTAAAAACCCTTACGGAACGTGCTGATTTGTACAAAACACTTTGGGCCAATCAAGAAGAAGCCGAAGCGATTATCAAAGATGGAAGTGATCCTGAGATGATCGAAATGGCAAAACTTCAACTGGAAGAGGCCAAGGCCGAAATACCTAAGTTGGAGGAAGAAATAAAGTTTCTTTTGATTCCAAAAGATCCTGAAGACAGTAAAAACGTTGTGGTCGAAATACGCGCAGGGACAGGAGGTGACGAAGCCAGTATTTTTGCAGGGGATTTGTACAGAATGTATACAAAATATTGTCAGGACCAAGGGTGGAATACTCATTTTGTTGATTCAAATGAAGGAACTTCAGGAGGTTTTAAAGAGATCATTTTCGAAGTAGCTGGAGAGGATGTGTATGGGACACTTAAATTTGAATCGGGTGTGCACCGCGTACAGCGTGTGCCTCAGACTGAAACACAAGGTCGTGTTCATACCTCTGCAGCCACCGTCATGGTACTTCCAGAGGCAGAGGAATTTGATGTTGAAGTAGATATGAATGAGGTGCGAATCGATTATTTCTGTTCCTCAGGCCCGGGAGGCCAGTCTGTCAATACCACTTATTCAGCCGTTCGTTTGACCCACGAACCTACTGGAATTGTGGCCCAGTGCCAAGACCAAAAATCGCAGCACAAAAACAAAGAGAAAGCCCTCAAAGTTTTGCGGACAAGACTGTATGAAATGGAATTGCAAAAAAAGCAGCAAGCCGATGCAGAAAAAAGAAACTCCCTGGTGTCTTCTGGGGATCGTTCAGCAAAAATACGAACCTATAATTATCCGCAAGGGAGGGTCACAGATCATAGAATTGGATTAACTTTATACGACTTGCAAAACATCATCAATGGAGATATTCAGAAACTTATTGATGAATTGCAATTATATCAGAATACAGAGAAATTAAAAGAATCGGGAGATTTGTTATGACACAGGCCCAGTTAGTAGCACAGATAAAAAAGAAAGCCTCCTTTTTGTGTGTGGGTTTGGATGTGGATACCAATAAAATGCCGGCATCGATACGCACCTTGCCCGACCCCTTATTTGAATTTTGCAAACGAATCATTGACGCCACTGCCCCCTATGCAGTAGCTTATAAACCCAATATCGCCTTTTTTGAAGCCTATGGAATAGATGGGTGGCGTGCTTTGGAAAAAACAATTTCTTACCTCAATACCCATCACAGGGAAATATTTACCATTGCAGACGCGAAGCGGGGCGATATCGGGAATACGGCAACGCGTTATGCAAAGGCTTTTTTTGAGCAGTTGCAATTTGATGCCATTACTGTGGCCCCATATATGGGAAAAGATTCAGTGGAGCCTTTTTTGGCTTTTGAACAACATCACACCATCCTATTGGCTTTGACTTCTAATACCGGTGCCAGTGACTTTCAATACCATTCCGAAGGAGGCGTGCCATTGTATGAAAAAGTACTCCGAACCGCACAGCAATGGAACGGTGCACAGGATCGTCTTATGTATGTTGTTGGTGCCACGCAAGCCGATGCTTTAAGCAAAATCAGAAATGTGGTCCCCAATGCGTTTCTGTTAGTTCCTGGAGTTGGTGCCCAAGGTGGGAGTTTGGATGCTGTTGCACGGGAAGGACTGACAGCAAATTGTGGTTTGCTGGTCAATTCATCACGAGGGATCATTTACGCTTCCCAGAAGACTGGCTTTGAAACTGCCGCTGCCCAAGCGGCTCAGGATTTACAACAGCAGATGGCACAATGGCTGCGAAAAAAGAATATTTGCTAAATGCTACATTACTCACTCCATACAGCAGGTAATGAAAAACCTTGGATAACTTTTATCCATGGGGCAGGGGGGAGTTCTTCGATTTGGTTTAAGCAAATTCGTTTTTTTTCCAAACATTTTAACTTGCTATTAGTGGATCTGCGGGGTCACGGTCGGTCACAAAATATTTTTTCAAGCCCTGTTTTGAAGAAATATACATTTGCTGCCATCACTAAAGATGTTTTGGAAGTATTGGATCACGAGAACATAAAACAATCTCATTTTGTCGGAATTTCCTTAGGCACCATTATTATCCGCCAATTGGCAGAATGGCATCCCGAACGAATTCAAAGCATGATAATGGGTGGTGCCATTTTAAAGTTCAATTTTCGTTCCCGGGTATTGATGAAGTTTG
The DNA here is from genome assembly GCA_049890035.1 of Flavobacteriaceae bacterium. GTDB lineage: Bacteria > Bacteroidota > Bacteroidia > Flavobacteriales > Flavobacteriaceae > UBA11891. The sequence goes on from JBMHCG010000029.1 coordinate 125,451, forward strand.
GAAATTGGACAAAATCGATTTTACCATATATGTGGATTTACCGGTTGTTTGCCTTTATAATGATGCCCTATAAAAACCATAAAGAATCCCGCCTTTTGTTCATTAATGAAGCCAAAAAACTGTATCAAAAAGAATTCATACGTTGGTACAAATTAACGGCCGAAGTACTTCCTTTACTTCGTTTCTTTCGTCAGGCCGATTTGCCTATACCAACCCTTTATATAATGGGTTCAGAAGATTATATGTTTTTGCCTGCTGTACAAAAAATTGTATCCTCTCAGGAATCAGCTCGTTTGACGGTATTACCCAATTGTGGGCATGTTGTTAATGTAGAAAAGCATGTAGAATTTAACCAAACAATGCTGCGGTTCTTACATCACACGATCAGTTAGACAAAAACAATTGTTTTATTATTATACACCATCACCTTTCTTTGGGTGTGCAGTTTTAAGGCACGAAGCAATACCACACGTTCCAGGTCCTGACCAATTTTAATAAAATCTTTTATTTGATGTAAATGAGAAACCCGCGCAATATTCTGGTCAATTATTGGCCCAGCATCTAATTCTTCAGTGACATAGTGGCTGGTAGCACCGATTATTTTCACCCCTCTATTAAATGCAGAGTGATATGGTTTGGCTCCAGGAAAAGCAGGCAAAAAGGAATGATGAATATTAATGATTTTGTTGGGAAATTGGGCTATAAGTTTCGGGCCTATAATCTGCATGTAGCGAGCCAAGACAATAAAGTCAACATTATGAGCCTTTAGAAGATTGAGTTGTTGGATTTCCGCTTCTTTTTTGGTGTCCGGCTGACACAGGAATGTGATGAAAAGGGATTTGGAAGCGCTTAGCAATATGTTCCAGATCTCTGTGGTTGCTCACAATAAACGGAATTTCAACCGCTAGTTCACCAGATAGATGTTGTGATAAAATATCGTAAATACAATGATCGTATTTTGAAACAAAAACCGCCATTTTAGGTGGTGATGTGGGATCGAAGATAGCACAGTGAAGCCCAAAAAGGTCTCCAACAGCTGCGTGAAAATCTTTTCTAAGCTGACTGATCGTAAAGCTAGGATTGCTTTTAAAATCAACTTCTACCCGCATAAAAAACACAGCATTCTCACGATCTACATATTGATCAATATACAGGATATTGCCCTTATTCTTGTGAATGAAGTTGGTTACATTGGCTATGATCCCTTTTTGATCGGGACAATGCATAACCAGGGTTGTGTTTTTCATGGACGATTATTCGATTCCAGGTTGTTTGATTTCGAAGTTTTCGTCCTTTTTTGCTTTTGAAACCATTTGTTCTACTTCTTTCAATAATTTTTTTGCATCATAAACAACACCATTACTAATAGTATAACGTACGCCGCCAACACGAACGACTTCATTGTCTTCGGTGAGTTTAATCGCCCCAGTTCCGTATAGTACTTTGAGATTCTCGAGTGGGTTTTCATCAATGAGTACCAGGTCTGCTTGTTTCCCTACACTGACGGTACCAATAGTATCATCCAATCCCAAGGCTTCGGCACCATTAAGGGTCGCTGCACGAATCACTTCAAGTGGATGAAAACCTGCTTCTCGGAGTAATTCCATTTCTCTGATGTATGCAAATCCATACAATTGAAAGATAAAACCCGAATCGGATCCTGTTGTTACGCGTCCGCCACGATTTTTGTATTCATTTACAAATGTCATCCACAATTGATAGTTTCGTTTCCAAGCTATCTCTTGTTCCGTCCCCCAAAAGTGCCAATACGAACCATGCGATATTTTACTGGGTTGGTAAAAGCGCCAAAGAGACGGGAGTGTATATTTTTCGTGCCATTCCACTCGACGGGCTCTGTGCAAATCACGACTGGCTTCGTAAATATTGAATGTTGGATCGAGGGTAAAATCTAGAGCCAACAGTTCGTTCAAAACAGCATTCCAGTGCTTCGAATAAGGAGCAGCAGCTTGTTTCCAAAGTTTTCCAGCCTCTTCAAAACGGTGTTGTTCATTCTGATAGTTGTAATCGAGTGGGTAATCCTGAACCGTGCGATCTTCAAATAATGCTTCTGGTAAACCGTACCAGTGCTCCATGGTGGTCAATCCAGCTCGTGCCGAATGCAATACATTCCAACGCGCAACACTCAGTTGTGCATGGTGACATGCCGAACCCAACCCAAGCTTTTTATTTTCTTCCAATGCGGCTTTCATTATTTCTGGTGGCGCACCAAAAAATTTAATGCCATCCGCACCTTTTTTTGCATTTTCACGTACCCAAGCGCGTGCCTGATCTGTCGTATGTATTCCCTTGGATCCTTGACCAAAACCAGTATAGGCGATCACTCTGGGAGCAATGATCTCGTTGTTTTCGGCACGCTTTTTTAGATCAAGAGCATAATCAATCCCACGTCCACTTGGTTCTCGTACAGTCGTAACTCCGTGGGCCAGCCACAGTTTGAAAACATAATCCCAATCAGCCCCTTGGGCTTCCCCTCCAATATGTCCGTGCATATCAATAAAACCAGGAAGTATGAAGGAGCTACTGGCGTCTATCTCACGACCTCCAGTTTTTAGTTTGGGTCTACGTTCTTGTCTGATAGCCACTCCAGGGTAACCTACAACTTTGATCTGGGTGATTTTGTCATTTTCTATAACGATGTCTACTGGGCCTTGGGGCGGAGCTCCATTGCCATTTATTAGGGTGGCTCCTCTTATAATCAATTGCGCGTATGGACCTTCTGATAGCACATCTTGTGCCAGAATAAGATGGTATGAAAAAAGAAAAACAAGGAAACCAAGCAGTTTTGTATGTCTCATTAAATATTTTTCCTAAATATAAAAAAACCCTCAGTAGACTGAGGGTTTTTAAAATTGGTTTATGGTAAAATATTTAAAAAGAATAAATAGCTGCAACAACAAAAGAAGCCAAGTTGTCGGCAGGATCTAAATCAGCACCCGTGAAGATTTGTTCGGAGGCACTATCGAGACGAATTTCCGGCTTAAAAATCATATTTCCTGAGGTGAAACTACCTGTCAGCGTTAAAGAAGTATTGTCCACATCTGCTTGGTCAAAAACATAACTGTCGTCTGAAAAAGCCTCGAAGCGAAGTCCTACGGCAAAACTTTCACTGACATTAAGCTGTGGATACAATGCAACACCTGCAAATCCTGAATCTTCCCCACTGTCATAATCAGTAGCATTGATACCTAAAAAGAAGGATTCCGATAGGTCAAAACCTCCTGTAAAATCAATTTGTGTCTGACCCATTCCAGCTAAAAAGTTTAGGAATTGACCTTTGTAACCCAGTTGCGCTCCAAACATATATTGATCAACCGCATTGAATTCGGTCATATCTGTGGGGTTCAATAAGCCCAGCATCAATGACCAGTCTTCGTTTAAGGCAATATCTGCTTTGATTCCTGTGTGGGAGAAGGGACCATACGAAAACATATAAGAGGTAGAATAGTTGAAATTGGCGGCAGGTGCAATAACCTCATAACCTAAAAACGTATTAAAGTTTCCTAACGTTAGTGTCAATTTCTCATTGAGATTGAAATATACATACAGCTGATTAACAATGGGAGAGGAGCCAACGGTAGAGCCAAAAACGGCATCATTTCCTCGGGGACCGAAAACTAAATCAGCTACGAATCCAGATTTTTCACCGCTGTATGAGCTAATTAAATTGGCCATGCCAATAGCAAAACCCGGTTGATTGGCAAACGAAGTTCCTGGGGCTTGTAGCTGATCCTCCGAAAAGTTGTATCTCAAATAGGTATCGACACTGCCTGACAAATCAAATGTTTTTTTAGGCGTTACTTCGGATTCTTGTGCATTCCCTTTTGTTGAAAAAGTAAATAACAAACTGAATAGGATTAAATTGTAAATGATAGTTTTCATAGATGTAGTGTTTTTTGGTTGGATGTTAGTGTTGGTTTAATCGGAAATCGGCATAAGCATCCATGCCGTGTTCTGCCAAGTCCAGTCCTTTGAGTTCTTCTTCTTTGGAAACGCGAATACTTCCCCCTGTTAGCGCTTTTACTAAAAAGACAAGCAACACCGAACAAGCAACAGAGAAGGCACCTATGATACCAACACCAGCCAACTGAATCAAGAGTTGTTTGAAGCTGGCCAGCTCTCCAAAAATACCAACAGCAAGCGTACCCCATATACCACAGATTAAGTGTACAGCTACGGCTCCTACAGGATCATCTAATTTTAAACGGTCAATAAGCGCAACGCCTAGGACAATGATGATACCAGCAATGATCCCTATCAATACAGCATCCATCGGACCCATTTGATCGGCACCAGCGGTAATGCCAACCAAGCCCCCCAAAACACCATTCATAAACATGGTAAGATCATAGTTTTTATACAGCAGATTCGAGAATATAACTGCTGCCACACCCCCCGCGGCTGCTGCGAGACATGTAGTTACCAAGGTAAGGGATGTGAGCGTAGGGTCGGCAGAAAGTACAGAACCCCCATTAAAGCCAAACCATCCTAACCATAGGATCAAAACACCTGCGGAAGCCAATGGTATATTGTGGCCCAAAAGGGCTTGTGGATTTCCATTTTCATCGAATTTACCGATTCTAGCTCCAAGGAAATAAATGACAATTAAAGCGGCCCATCCTCCTACCGAGTGAACTAAAGTTGAGCCTGCAAAGTCATAGAATCCCCATTGATCTAAAAAGCCACCTCCCCATTTCCATGAACCTACGACAGGGTAGACCAGGCCAACGTACAATATGGCGAAAAGCATAAAGGATGAGAGTTTGATCCGCTCGGCAACGGCACCCGAAACAATCGTGGCCGCTGTGGCGGCAAACATTCCCTGAAATAAAAAGTCAGTCCACCAGGTATATCCCCCGTCAGCATAACCAAATTCCATTCCTCCCTCGGGTGCACCAATACCAAAGCCAGCAAATTTCAAGATACCGAGCGATCCTTCTTCAAAGCCTGGATACATTAGGTTAAATCCACCGATAGCATACAGGAGTAGTCCAATAGTGATCACAAAAAAGTTTTTAAAAAGAATATTGATCGTATTTTTTTGACGTGTTAGTCCTATTTCAAGAAAGGAGAATCCCATGTGCATAAAAAAGACAAGGGCTGTACAGATCATCATCCATACATTATTGATAGTGAGTATAGTAGTTTCCATGTTTGTTAATAGTATAATTAGTTGAGAGAAGTATTTCCTTTTTCACCAGTTCGGATACGATAGGCTTCTTCCACAGGGAGAATAAATATTTTTCCATCACCCACTTTTCCTGTTCCACCGGCTTTGATAATCGCCTCTACCGTTCGTTCAGCAAATTCATCGGAAACAACAATTGATAAAAAGCGTCTTTGAATTTCTGAGGTACTGTAACTGATTCCTCGATACACATGACCTTGTTTTTCATTTCCTACACCAGTAACATCCCAGTAACTAAAAAAATTCACTTCAACGTCGTGCAGGGCTGCTTTGACGTCCTCGAATTTTGATTTTCGAATAATAGCTTCTACTTTTTTCATTTTGTAAATATTTGTCACAAAAGTACTATCAACGAAAAATAAACCCCTAAAAATAATAGGTTCAATACATAAAAATTACATTATAAATAAAATAACCCCTCAAAAAATAGGGGTATCTAAAAAAATAAATGATTATTTAAGAATGTAACCAAAAAAAAGGGGGGGGTAGATTATTTTGATAAATAATACCCGAAGCCTACTAAAAGGATCCCCAAACTAACGCTACCAAGATTGTATAGTATGAAAGTACCCATCTGATTTTCTTTCCACAACATGACACTTTCATTGGAAAAGGTAGAGAAGGTAGTAAAACCACCACAGAACCCCGTGAGTAACACAAGCGATAGGTCAGATTTAAAAAGTTGGATTCTGATTAAGCATCCACTTAATATACCTATTAGTAAGCAGCCAAGTAGATTGGTGATAAAAGTGGCCCACGGGAAAGTAACAGAGGGGTTTGTGATTCCAAGAGTAAGTAAGAAGCGCAAGCATGCGCCGATACCACCACCAATAAAAACAAGTAACAATTGTTTAAGAATCATATCAGGAAACAATGAATATTTTGATGGCAAACAAAACAATTACAACAATAGTTATGGCTACCAATACGCGAAAACTACCCTTGAAGTAATCGGGTTGTTCCGTTTTATCTTTTTGATAAGACCGTATGATAACAGAAACAAAAACAATTACAAATAAAAATGCAAAGACTAATTGTCCGGTGCTAAACATGAAATTTTTTTTGTAAATGTAGTCAATTGTTCCGGCAGCCAATAAATTGTTGACAATCCCCTGACCCGAATTGTTAGCTAGAATAAGAATAACTGTATTTTCGGTGTAAACACCTTACTATGATAGACAAACCCATCGCAGCTGTATCCCAATTCCATGCAACTTACAAATTGCTACAAAACAACCAACCAACAAACGATGTTCCGGAGGACATCAAACACCTTCGATTTGCCTTGATGAAGGAAGAAAACGAAGAATATTTGGAGGCTGTTTTAAATAACGATCTGGTCGAAATGGCCGATGCCCTGGGTGATATGCTTTACATTCTTTGCGGCACGATCATTACACACGGCATGCAAGATAAGATTGAAGAAGTTTTTGATGAAATACAACGTTCCAATATGAGCAAACTAGGGGAGGACGGTAAGCCTATATACCGCGAAGATGGTAAAGTTTTAAAAGGCCCCAATTATTTTAAACCCAATATCAAAAAAGTGATGAACTCCTAGTGAACAGGGAAACGCCATCCGTAGGGATCCTCCGATATGTTATATTGTATTTCTGTAATGGCTTTTTGAGCTTGTTCGGCAAAAGAGTTGTCAAGGGGATCCAGTTGGTATCGTTGATTTTCGTAAGCAAAACTACTCACAGGACTAATGACAACAGCTGTTCCACTCCCAAAAATTTCTTTGAGGCTTCCATCCTGTGCCGCTGCAATCAATTCTTGAATCGCAATGGGTCTCTCTTCAACAGTGATACCCTTGTGGATGGCCCATTCGATGACACTTTTGCGGGTAATCCCATTCAGTATAGTATCACCTGTTGGGGCTGTGATTAAGCTATCATGTATGCGAAAGAAGACATTCATTGTACCGGCTTCTTCAAGGTAGTTGTGACTGGATGAATCGGTCCATATGATTTGTTGGTACCCTTTTTCATTGGCCAATGCGGTGGGGTAAAACTGGGCTGCATAATTTCCAGCAGCTTTTGCAAAACCAACCCCACCAGCAGCAGCTCTGCTAAACTTTTTTTCTATTAAAACATTGACTTCACCACTGTAGTAGGACTTTACAGGGGAGCAAATGATTATGAATTTGTATTCTTTTGAGGGGGCCGCTTGCACACAGGCTTGACTTGCAAATACAAAGGGTCGGATATAAAGTGAATTCCCCATACCGGGCTGAATCCATTCAGAATCCAGTTGCAACAAGCTTTGCATGCCTTCAAAAAAATACGCTTTTGGAAACTCTGGGATATGCAAACGGGCCGATGAGATATTAATTCGCTCAAAGTTCAGCTCGGGTCGGAATAACCAGATTCCATTATTTTCATCTTTGTAAGCCTTCATGCCTTCAAAAACAGCTTGACCGTAGTGTAGCGCACTAGCTGCAGGAGAGAGGGGGATGTCTTTGTATGGAACAATTTCTGGAGTCCGCCATTGGCCTTCTTTGTAGTCACATACAAACATGTGATCAGTAAAGATTTCACCAAAAACAAGGTTGTCAAAATCTACGGCTGGCAGCCGCGATTGCGAAGTTTTTTTGATTTTTATGGTCTCCGTCAAATCCATACATCAAAAGTAAATTATTTTGTTTTAATTGGATACTTCATCGGTTATATTTGTTGTACAATTTTTTTTCCTACAATATGCCAGAAAAAAAACTCTTACGAACTGGCGATGGTAGTTTTACCCTGGCTTGTGAAGCAATAAATGAAACCTACCATTCCCGTCATGGCGCCCTCCAAGAATCACGTTATGTATACCTCCAAAAAGGGCTTGCTTATTGGCATCAACAAAACCCATCGGCAACTCATTGTAATATTTTTGAAATGGGTTTTGGAACGGGGTTAAATGCACTATTAGCGGCGCAATATGGACTCCAGAATCAGTTTTTTATCACTTTGGAAAGTATCGAAAACGATCCCTTAGAGGCTACATTGCAGGAACGATTGGGGCTTTATCAATTCTTTGTAGATTATTTTAAAAAAGAAGATGTTCTCCGTTTTTTGTCCGAAGAATGGAACCATGTCATGGAACCTTTTTCTTCCTTCAAACTTTGCAAACGGACGATTGACTATTTTGAGTGGAAGCCTTCCTTCGGAATTGATTTGATTTTTTACGATGCTTTTGGCTCGCATGCACAAAGTGAGATGTGGGAAAAAACAGCTTTGGAGCGTTGTGTTAAGGGGCTTCGACCGGGAGGTGTCTGGGTCAGTTACTGTGCCAAAGGCAGCGTGCGAAGAGCTTTGGGAGAATTGGGACTGCAGGTAGAGCGATTGGAAGGGCCGCCGGGGAAACGAGAAATGATACGAGCCGTCAAATAAGAATGCTTTATTTTTGACTCAAAAAGCATGAAAATTTTGATAACCGGGGCCACTGGTTTGGTAGGTACCCGTCTTTCACAGCACATCCTTTCTCAGGGACATTCGCTTCATTTTTTGACTACAAGCAGTAGTAAGAAGCATCAGATACCAGGGGCAAAGGGTTTTTATTGGAATCCAACTAATAATGAAATTGATCCACTGTGTTGGGAGGGAGTCGCTGTACTGATACATTTGGCAGGCACCTCTATATCCCTTCCGTGGACCACTAAAAACCGAGCCCGTATCAAAAATTCAAGGACGCAAAGTACCCAGTTGTTGGTGGAAAGTTTAAAAAAAACAAAAACTCATCTCGATACTGTGGTAACTGCTTCCGCCATCGGTTTGTATCCATCTTCTTTAGAGACCTTTAGTGACGAGAAAACAGCCCCTGGATCGGGTTTTCTTTCGGAGGTTGTTTCGGAATGGGAAGAAGCTGTTGAAAAATTTACTTTTGTATCAAAGACATTAGTAAAACTGCGTATTGGACTGGTTTTGGCACTCGAGGGTGGGGTTTTACCTACGCTTAGCATGCCAGTCAAATGGGGTGTAGGCACTGCGTTTGGTTCGGGAAAACAGGGACAATCCTGGATACACCTAGATGATTTATGCCGAATGTTTCTGTGGTCTTGTTCAGCAAATTCACATACCGTATACAATGCTGTGGCTCCGAATCCGGTTTCACAAAATGAATTGATCCGTCAAATGGGTTTAATTTTAAAGCGTCCTTTGTTTTTGCCGAATATACCCTCATTGTTCATGCGTTTGTTACTAGGTGATCGCAGTACTTTGGTCTTGGATAGTCAATATGTCAGTTCTCAAAAAGTACAAAAAGCTGGATTTATTTTTGAATATCCCCAGTTAGAAGGGGCTTTGAAACAGATTTTTAGAGAAAAAAAATGACAGTTTGGCAAGTTTGGTATTTTGGCAATACTTTTGCGCTTTGATACTAAAATTCCAATATGGCAGAGAAAAAAGGAACCACGTCAAAAAATACTACGGCTAAAAGTCCAAAACCAAAGGCAACCGCCAAAAAAAAGGATTCAAAATGGGATCAACTGACGCACGATTTGGCTCAAGAAAAAGAAAAATATTTACGCCTTTTTGCAGAATTTGAAAATTATAAAAAAAGAACCTCCAAAGAACGGATAGAACTTTTTAAAACTGCGGGTCAGGAAGTTTTGCAGGCCCTGCTACCCGTGGCCGATGATTTTGATCGTGCTCTCGGTCAAATAGACACCGATGCAATTACTCCAGAAGTGGAGGGATTTCAATTGATTCAAAATAAATTTATGGATGCCCTCAACAGTCAAGGGCTTCAAGCTATTTCAATTGAAGTTGGAGAAGTTTTTGATGCTGAAAAACACGAAGCCATAACCCAAATACCTGCCCCAACACCAGAGCAACAAGGAACCATCATAGATATTGTTGAGAAGGGCTATCTTTTGGGTGATAAAATTATTCGATTTCCGAAAGTGGTTGTCGGGAAATAAATATCCATGAAACAAGATTATTACGACATACTAGGCATCGATAAAAGTGCTTCGGAGGCTTCGATAAAAAAAGCATACCGAAAGCAAGCCATTAAATACCATCCTGATAAAAATCCAGGCGACCAAGAAGCAGAAGCTATGTTTAAGCAAGCAGCTGAAGCCTATGAAGTATTGAGTGATCCACAAAAACGCGCACAGTACGACCAATTTGGCCATGCCGCTTTTGAAAACGGTGGTTTTGGCGGCGGTAGCATGAATATGGATGACATTTTCAGTCAGTTTGGCGATATTTTTGGTAGTGCTTTTGGAGGCAGTTTTGGTGGTGGATTTGGCGGATTTGGTCAAGGACAACGCCGCGTTAAAGGAAGCGATCTTCGCATTCGCGTGCTTCTGACCCTAGAAGAAATTGTCAAAGGTGTTGAGAAAAAAATTAAAGTAAAACGAAAGGTTCAGGCACCCGGTGTTCAATACACCACATGCGCTCAATGTAAAGGAAGCGGGCAAGTAACCCGCGTAACCAATACAATTCTTGGTCGTATGCAAACGGCTAGTGTCTGCCCCAGTTGTCAAGGAGCAGGAAAATCAATTGCCAATCGAACTGCAGGATCGGATGCCCAGGGCATGGTCCAAGAAGAAGAAACGGTGAGTATTAAAATACCAGCAGGAGTTGCCGATGGTATGCAATTAAAAGTGAGTGGCAAAGGAAATGCGGCTCCTGGCAACGGTATCTCAGGTGATTTACTTGTGTTGATACAAGAAAAACAAGACGATCGCTTTGTTCGAGAGGGCAATCATTTGCACCATGATTTGTATATCAGTATTGCCGAGGCAGCCTTGGGAGTTTCCAAAGAAATTCATCTGGTTGAGGGTAAAGTTCGGATCAAGCTCGAACCCGGTATACAATCAGGTAAAACCCTTCGACTCAAAAACAAAGGAGTAAAAGATTTGAACGGATACGGTACAGGAGATTTATTGGTTCATATCAATGTGTGGACACCAAAGCAATTGAATAGAGAGCAGCGCAAGTTTTTTGAAAGTGTTTTGGAGGATGAAAATTTTCGCCCACATCCTGAAAAATCGGACAAATCATTTTTTGAAAAAGTAAAAGATATGTTTGCATAATTTGGAATTGCCAAAAAAATTATACTATATTTGACACAACACTAATTCTAGTGTTATTTTTCTTTTTCATAGCAATTTTTTCCCATCCTTATTCGTAAGGGTGGGTTTTGTTTTTTACACTACATTTAATAAAAAAAACAATGCGATCGCTATTGGACTTATTCAACTATGAATTCCACTTAGGAAAGACTGTCATTTTGACTCCCAAAGCGATTTTATTGGCTATTGTTTTTTATTTCTTAACATGGTTGCTCTTAAAGTTAATCCGTCGGATTGTTTCTCGAGCCCTAAATGCGGAAACACGGATTAAGTTCAAAGGAATTTTTTCTTTTTTTAATTACTTCGTTTATACCATCGTTACCCTCGTCACTTTTGATACGATTGGGCTGAATCTGACCACTATTTTTGCAGCCTCCGCAGCCTTGCTGGTGGGTGTTGGATTGGCCCTTCAAACTTTTATTCAAGACATTATATCTGGGATTTTTATTTTAGCTGATCAATCCGTTCATGTGGGTGATATCATTCAAGTAGATGGTCAAGTCGGCAAGGTCGAACGCATTCAACTTCGAACCACACGAGCGGTGACACGTGACAATCGCGTATTGATAATACCCAATCATAAATTTATGGCGTCCATTTTGTACAATTGGACGGAAAACGGGACCCTGACACGTGAAAAGGTGGCAGTTGGCGTTGCCTATCATTCTGATGTGAACAAAGTGAAGGAGCTCTTGATACAGGTTGCCCATGCACACCCAATGATCCTTAAAAAACCGGCACCCATGGTTTTGTTCAACAACTTTGGAGACAGTGCTCTTGAATTTGAACTTCTCTTTGCCATCAATCGTTCGTTTGAGTCCAATATCGTTCAAAGTGACGTACGATTTGCTATCGATGCTACTTTTAAAGCGCATCAAATTGAAATTCCTTTTCCACAGCGGGTTGTACATTTACCTCAATCAGAAAACACAAATGGCTAAAATTCTGCTTATTGAAGACGAAGAACCCATCCGCCGGGTGATGGTTAAAATTTTGGAAGAAGAAAACTCCCAGTATACGGTTACTGAAGCCGGCGATGGTAAAGTTGGGTTTGAATTGCTTCAAAAGAATAAATTTGATCTGGTACTGTGTGATATCAAAATGCCAAAAATGGATGGAGTAGAGGTATTGCAACAAACTCGTAAGAAAGAAATTCACGTTCCTTTTATTGTTTTAACAGGCCATGGGAATGTAGAAACAGCAGTAGAAGCGATGAAATTAGGGGCCTATGATTTTATTCCCAAGCCGCCCGATTTAAATCGTCTTTTAACGGCTGTGCGCAATGCGTTACAAGTCAAAACCTTAGTAAAGGAAAATAAGGCCCTTAAGAAAAAGGTCGCCAAGCAATACCGAATGATTGGTGAATCGGCTGCTCTAGAAAGTGTACTGGCGATGGTTGACAAAGTAGCTCCGACCGAGGCTCGTGTTCTCATTACTGGAGAAAATGGCACCGGTAAAGAATTGGTAGCCCATCAATTGCATGAAAAAAGTCAACGCAATAAAGCACCTTTTGTAGAAGTTAATTGTGCTGCTATTCCTTCCGAATTAATTGAGAGTGAATTGTTTGGTCATTTAAAAGGGGCTTTTACCTCCGCTGTTAAAGATCGACCGGGAAAGTTTGAAGCAGCGAACGGGGGAACCTTATTTCTCGATGAAATAGCAGATATGAGTTTGGCCGCTCAAGCAAAAGTACTACGCGCTCTTCAAGAAAACAAGGTGCAACGTGTTGGTAGCGACAAAGATATTCCGGTGGAAGTTCGAGTCATAGCAGCCAGTAATAAAAATTTAAAAAAAGAAATAGAAGCAGGTCGTTTTCGTGAAGATTTGTTTCATCGGTTGGCTGTCATTATAATACAGGTACCGTCATTGAGTGAACGTATATCCGACATCCCACTATTGATCGATCATTTTATGAAGGATTTGGCAGGGGAACAACGTATGGAACCCAAAATTTTTTCAGACGAAGCCATAAGAGAGCTGCAAAATTACCCTTGGTCGGGGAATATTAGAGAACTTCGCAATGTTGTTGAGCGGCTCCTTATTTTGGGCAATAATCCTGTAAGTGTTCAAGATATTCAACAATTTGCACCAAAATAAAAAAACGTACAATGAAAAAATCTATGATGCTTTGGCTGGGTATTTGTCAAGTTGTTATGGCTCAATCCGAGAACGTTCAGCAAACCCTGTCTGACATTTATCGAATTAGTCTTGAAGAAGGTAACAGTTATGATTGGTTGGATCATTTATCCAATCAAATAGGTGGTCGCTTATCGGGCTCTTTGAATGCCGAGCGCGCTGTTGAATGGGGTAAAGAAACACTAGATGAAATGGGCTTGGACAAGGTTTGGTTGCAACCCGTAATGGTACCCAAATGGGTTCGTGGAACCTTTGAATACGCCAACATAGAGACCAGTCCTGGAAACACAATCAACGTACCTGTTTGCGCTTTGGGAGGATCCATAGCTACTCCAGCGGCGGGCATTCGAGCCGGTGTGGTTGAAGTTCACAGTTTTGAAGAACTAGCCGCCCTAGGCACTTCGGCAATAAAGGGTAAAATAGTTTTTTTTAATCGCCCTATGGATCCCAATCAAATCAATACATTTGCAGCCTATTCAGCAGCTGCGAATCAGCGCACAAGAGGGGCTGCTGAGGCTTCTAAGTACGGTGCTGTTGCCACCATTGTCCGTTCTCTTAACTTACGACTTGATGATTATCCACATACCGGTTCCACACGCTACGAAGGGATTCCTTTGGCACAACGAATCCCAGCAGCAGCCATCAGTACCAATGGGGCCGAATTATTAAGCTCAATGCTGAAACTCAATCCGGACCTAAAGTTTTTTTTAAAACAGAATTGTAAAAACTATCCGGATGTACCTTCTTATAACGTGATTGGTGAAATTAAGGGTTCCGAATATCCCGATCAAATTATCGTAGTAGGGGGGCATTTGGATTCTTGGGATTTGGGTGATGGTTCCCACGATGATGGTGCAGGTATCGTTCAATCCATGGAAGTTTTACGACTGTTTAAGAAATTGAAAATTCGCCCCAAACGAACCCTTCGGGTCGTTTTGTATATGAATGAAGAAAATGGTTTGCGCGGTGGAAAAAAGTATGCCGATGAAGCTTCAAAAAATAGAGAAACCCATTATTTTGCCTTAGAATCCGATGCGGGAGGATTTACCCCGCGTGGCTTTAGCTTTGACTGTACGGATGCACAATTTGAACAAATCAACCAATGGCGTTCCTATTTAAGTCCTTACCAAATTCATGAATTTGATCGTGGTGGCAGCGGTGCAGATATTGGACCATTAAAGGATGGTAAAGTTATTTTGGCAGGGCTTCGTCCAGATTCGCAGCGCTATTTTGATTACCATCACGCTGCAAATGATACATTTGACGCCATTAATAAACGCGAATTGGAATTGGGTGCAGCGGCAATGACTTCTTTGGTTTATTTGATGGATCACATGGGTGTAACCGAAACTCCTTAAGCCGATCTTTTGAATTTACAAAACTATACACGCGAATTCCGATACAATATTGCATTGGCCTCCCCAGTCGTAGTTGGTCTTATTGGGCATACCATGGTTCAACTTATAGATAATATCATGGTGGGTCAATTGGGGACAGCCGAATTAGCAGCCGTCTCGCTTGGGAATAGCTTTGTGTTTATTGCAATGTCTTTGGGAATTGGTTTTTCTACAGCGATTACACCTTTGGTTGCCGAGGCCGATGGGACTCAAGATCACATACGGACAAAAAAATTATTTCTCAATAGTTTGATACTTTGTATGGTTCTGGGGATACTTCTCTCTCTAAGTGTTTGGTTGGCCAAACCCTTACTTTTTTCAATGGGCCAACCCGAAGAGGTTGTCTCACTTGCTTTTCCGTATTTGTTTTGGGTTAGTTTATCGCTTTTTCCCTTGGTCACCTTTCAAGCATTTAAACAATTTTGCGATGGTTTGTCATACACCCGGCCTTCTATGTACGCAACACTCACGGGAAATGTAGTCAACGTGATTCTCAATTACTTTTTGATTTTTGGTATCGGGTTCTTCCCCAAAATGGGAGTGGAAGGAGCTGCGCTTGGTACAATAGCTTCCCGTGTAACCATGGTTGCTTTCATAGCCGTTTATATGCTTCAGCATCCTCGTTTTAAGATATACATTCACAGTTTGAATTGGAGTTGGCGAGACGTAGTGATGATACGTCGAATCACACAATTGGGGTTCCCCTCGGCCTTACAAATGTTTTTTGAAGTCGGTTTTTTTACGGCAGCGATTTGGTTATCAGGAATCCTGGGGAAGAATCCCCAGGCGGCCAATCAAATTGCCCTGAATCTTTCTTCAATTACTTATATGGTAGCCATGGGCTTGGGTGTGGTTGCAATGATTCGCGTTGGCAATCAATTAGGAAGAAAAGACTATAGCGAATTGCGGCGGGTTGCCCTTTCCTTATTTCTACTAATCTTTTTGTTGGACACTTTGTTTTGTGCATTCTTTTTGACAGGCAATCAATGGCTCCCAAAAATTTATTTGGACACGAATAATACTAACGATTTGGAAAATATTCTGGAGGTAATTGGATTGTCCGCCTCTTTGTTGATTGTTTCTGGATTTTTTCAAATTTCTGACGGTATGCAAGCAGTTGTTTTAGGAGCCCTTCGAGGTTTGCAAGATGTCAATATCCCTGCTGGAATTGTTTTCTTTGCCTACATCATTTTTGGACTTCCCATTTCCATTTTCTTGGGATTGGAACTCGATTGGGGGGTTGTTGGTATTTGGATAGGCTTGCTTTCTGGATTAACAGCCTCGGCGGGATTATTGATCTGGCGATTTCAGTATCTTACTAAAAAAATGATTGCTCAAAATAAATATAATGGAAGAACTCCCTAAGTTTCTAATTGCTGATACCTCATCACAACCCGAAACGCTTTATGTCATTCATACCGCTTATCCCAGATTTTGTCTGAATGTCAGTAACGATGTTATTGTTTGGATGGAAGAATTCCAACCGGCTGATGAGAAAGAATTAGAAGCCTTAACGCCCAATCTGATTGAAGAAGCCTTGGCCTTTTACGATCAGGAGATGGAAGCATTAGAATAGAAGGCTATGGATAGCTTACTAGCCCATGATCAAAATCTTTTTTTATTCCTCAATGGATTAGGAAATCCCTTTTTTGATGATTTCTGGTTATTGATGACTCACAAGGCTACGAATGCTGTTGTCTACCTCACTTTCGCACTAATTTATGGTTATCGTTTCGGTGTGAAGGCAGCCTTTCGCTTTGTCGTTGTTGCTGTTGTTGTAATCGCTTGTACGGATCAGTTAACCAATGTGGCAAAATATACAGTACAACGTTTGCGTCCTTGCCACGATCCGAATTTACAGCCCCTTGTTCGATTGGTAAAGGCCGGCTGCGGGGGCTTGTATACGTATTTCTCTGGGCATGCTTCCAACTCATTCGCTTTGGCAACATTCTTCTATGGAGCTATTCGTCCCTTGTTTAATCAATATCGGTGGGTGTTTTTTCTTTTGGCATCCCTGGTCGCCTACAGTCGGGTCTATGTGGGAGTACATTATCCTCTTGATATATTATCGGGTGCTGTTTTTGGTTGTCTAATGGGATATTCTTTTTTTCGGTTGAGTTCCCGATTTCACTTATTGGTTGAATGGAGGTGATCGAATAGCCAGTCGCTTTGTAGGAAAATATTTAAAATGTTGGCATTGAGGGTTGTTTTCTCTTTTTTTCACAATTAATCATCCATCGAACACCATATCGATCGGTCAACTGTCCGAAAGTTGCACCCCAGATTTCTGTTGTTAGAGGAGCGGTGATCGTTCCTCCAACAGCAAGCATGTCAAACGCTCTTCGTGCCTTCCATAGCTCTTCAAAATTGAGACTTAAGTGCATAAAAGTTGCATTTCCTTCATTGGCAGTCGGATTGTCAGCAATCATCATAAAACAATCTTTTCCTTGACTTAGCTCGCCGTGAACCAGCCATTTTTTTCGTTCACGAGGTACCGGTAACGGACTATCGTTATACGTTTGACTGTGTGTAATTCGCAGTTTCAAAGCTTTTTTATAAAAACTTAGAGCTTCGGCGGCTTGTCCATGTAAGATGAGATAGGGGTGTAGTTCCATGATTAAAATTTATGACAAACTACAAACTATCTTTCATTTTTTAAAAATTGATGCAACCATTGTGCGTATCGTTTCCAACTGTAATGATTTTTCACCATTCTTATATTTTTCTTTTTGATCTCCATATCAGCCGTCATACAATGGGTCAAGGTGGTACAAATTGACTCCGGATTCGATTGACATACCCAACCCGTTTGATCTCTTTCTATAGGCACTCGAAGTCCAGGATGCGATGTTACAAGGATCGGGACCTCAAAGTGGTAGGCCAATGGAATCACGCCGCTTTGTGTGGCTGAGCGGTAGGGTAATACAGCAATATCTGCAGCAGAGAAAACTTGCTGTGTACGTATTTCATCAGCAAATTCAGGGAGGAGATAGATCCGTTCTGTTAATCCTCGTTGCGCGATACGCTTTTGATAATCTGCTAAAGATTCATAAAACTCTCCCACGATAGCCAATCGTAGGGTACTGCTTTTGAGGGGTTCCAAAGCAAACGCATCAATAAGCAGATCCAAGCCTTTGTAAGGTCGAATTAATCCATAAAACAACGCGATCGGGTGATTTTTTGTCCAGCCCAATGTTGTACGTGCTTTATGTTGTGCCATGCTGGGGCGCAGCCCCTCTTCAATAGGGTGAAACCCAGCTCCTATTTTCTCTAGCTTTTCTTTTCGTAATTCTTCTGCTACTGCTTCAGAAAGGGTGGTATAGGTTTTGAATTTTTTTTTCAGGTAGGAATTCAACCATCGATCCAACCATCGATTTTCGTGTGGTGTC
This sequence comes from Flavobacteriaceae bacterium, assembly GCA_049890035.1. Taxonomy (GTDB): domain Bacteria; phylum Bacteroidota; class Bacteroidia; order Flavobacteriales; family Flavobacteriaceae; genus UBA11891. The sequence goes on from JBMHCG010000029.1 coordinate 143,646, forward strand.
CAATTATCTACCAATAATACACATTGGCTAAGAGCTTGGATACTGCCAGCTATGGTTCCGTAACAGAGTGCTAAAAAAGGGGTATAATATCGAAAAACAACCCGTTTTGGTGGGTTTTTTTTAAGCTGTCGAATCACACCGAACCAATTTACAGGATTGAAGGCGTGTATTTTTCGTTCTATGTCTAGGTCGGTAGGTTTTTCCATGTTAGAAAATGGAGTTGTACCCGGAAAAAGCCACTTGGGGTACAATGTTGTAAAGGTCCAAATAACTACGGTGTTTCCTTGCTGAGATAGCGCTTTGGCTAGCTGATGAGTACTATCTGCGATGCCCCCTCGGTATGGAAATGCCGGACTGACAAGCAAGTAGTCAAGCGGTGCTTTCATCGACAGTATGCAAGTTGACCTGACTGGGTATGAGGAGTCCACTAAGCCAAGTCAAGGATAAAAAAATAAAGGCACCATAAAAGAAAACGGGTTGTACTTCATACAAATTAGCAGTAAAACCTAAAAGATAAACCAAGCCTGTTAGTGGGTAAAAAAGTAAAAGATAGGTACCGTATCGTTGTCCATCCATGATCGCCGTGTAGGAGAAAACGCTTGTGAATAACAAAAAACCCCAAAGGCATAACTGGGTATAAGAAAGCGTTCCAAAGATTGCGAATATATTCAATAGAAGAAAGGTGGTTCCTAGCAGTTGAAACAAGGCCCAAATCTTCATAAATCGATTGCTTGGGGTGTGGTATTTCACTTGCTTTTTATAATCCGTCAGTACTCTTGGAAAGCGATCCATTACATCACTTGGCCGCCAGCCCGTTGGCATGAACCAAATTCGAAATTTATCTTTCCAACTTTGCGTGTGCCAAGCATCTGTCAGCAACCCCCAAAAATGTTGGAAATTAATGAAAAAAGGGTTCCAAGTCTGGGTAGGTTTAAGGGTTCCATACACAGGGGGTTCAGTCTCCAATTCTTCTTGAAACGTTCCGAAAAGGCGGTCCCAGACACAAAAAATAGCGGCCAGATTTTTGTCTAAATAAATGGGGTTAATAGCATGATGAACGCGATGTTGCGAAGGTGTTACCAAAAGGTATTCCAACCAGCCTAATTTTCCTATATGACGGGTATGGTACCAAAATTGACCAAATAAATGGATTGGTGCCAATACATTGATTACCTCTGACGGGACACCAACCAAGGCTGCTGGTATCAAAAACAGGGCATTGTATCCTACAATGTTAGAGATACTTTGTCGCAGTGCGCAAGCTAAATTGAACTCCTCGCTACTGTGATGAATCACATGCTGATTCCAAAATAGATTGACGTGGTGATTCAATCGATGGCCCCAATAGGCTGCAAAATCGATACAAATAAAGGCGACAAAATAGAGCTGCCAATTGCTTTCTATGGTGTGCAGCGAAATTGTATCGACCAACCAGGGGTAGGAGATTAAAATAACAGCCAAACCCAATGAGTCTTTTAAAATGTTGGTGACACCAGAACTCAAACTAGCTAGGGTATCCATAAAAGAATACGTTTGATTTTTACGCCAAAATCCATATAAAATTTCAATCAGTATTAAGAGTAAAAACCCAGGAATTGCAATCAATAAAGCTTGTGCGTAGGCTTCCATACTTATTGGGAATCAATAACCCACTGTCCACTGCGGATAAGTGGCTCAGCTTGTTTAAATTTTACTTCTCTTGTCGATCCATTGGCAACATTTCGTATGGTCACCTTTTCATTTCGACCTATTTTGGGACGGTCACGGACAATGGTTTCAGCGGGTACTCCCTGTCCCTTACCAGCACTTGCTCCTGCTTTGCGGTTGCGTTCTGCCAATTCATCCATGTTGTATACTTCGTCTTTGGTCGTTTTATAATTTTCGCGAGATTTGGGTTGACGCGCTTCTTGTATTTGACCTTCGTTTTGTGTTGGCAATCCACCTTTGAACAAGAATGACAAGGTTTCTAGATTGAGACCAGACAGCATGCTTTTAAAAAGTTCAAAGGATTCGAACTTATAAATCAAAAGCGGGTCTTTTTGTTCATGGACAGCTAGCTGTACAGATTGTTTGAGCTCGTCCATTTTTCGCAAATGGGTTTTCCATGCTTCATCAATGAGGGCTAATGAAATATTTCGTTCAAAATCAATAACGAGCTGTTTTCCCTCGGATTCATAGGCAGCGTTGAGATCCGTAACAACATTAAGCGTTTTGACCCCATCTGTGAATGGAACTACAATGCGCTCAAATTTATTCCCGGGTTTTTCATAAACATTTTTGATGACGGGAAAAGCCAATTGTGCATGGTTTTTAATTTTTTCCTGATACTTGGTGTACAACCGATCATAAAGTTGTTCGATTAACTCATTTTCAGTAGTATTCAAGAAATCGTCTTCTGCGATGGGTGAAGTAAAGGAGAAATTTCGAATGATTTGAAATTCAAAGTTTTTGAAATCATTTGTCGCCTTGTTATTCAGAACCATTTCTTCACAGGTGTCATAGAGCATATTGGCCAAATCAAGTTTCAAACGATTTCCTTCCAAAGCATGTCGGCGTCGTTTATAAATAACTTCTCTTTGGGCATTCATCACGTCATCATATTCTAACAAGCGCTTTCGAATTCCAAAATTATTTTCTTCAACTTTTTTCTGAGCCCGTTCAATGGATTTAGTCATCATGGAATGTTGGATTACTTCGCCTTCTTCCAATCCCATACGGTCCATAACTTTGGCAACGCGTTCGGATCCAAAAAGCCGCATCAGGTTGTCCTCCAGTGATACGTAGAACTGTGAACTTCCCGGATCACCCTGTCTTCCGGATCGCCCCCGAAGTTGTCGGTCAACCCGTCGAGAATCGTGTCTTTCTGTACCGATAATGGCCAAACCGCCTGCTTCTTTAACAGCGGTTGAAAGTTTGATGTCGGTACCTCGGCCCGCCATGTTGGTAGCGATTGTTACCACCCCAGGGTTTCCTGCTTCGGCAACAATATCGGCTTCTTTTTTGTGGAGCTTGGCATTGAGCACGTTGTGTTTGACTTTACGTATGGTCAACATTTTACTCAATAACTCTGATATTTCAACTGAAGTTGTACCAATCAATACCGGGCGCCCGGCTTGGGCCAATTGGGTTACTTCTTCAATAACAGCGTTGTATTTTTCTCTTTTTGTTTTGTAGATCAAATCATCTCTATCGTGACGTGCTATGGTTCGATTGGTTGGGATTTCTATGACATCCAATTTATAGATCTCCCAAAATTCGCCTGCTTCGGTGATGGCTGTACCCGTCATACCAGCCAATTTTTGATACATTCGGAAGTAATTCTGTAGCGTTACAGTTGCATAGGTTTGTGTAGCAGCTTCAATTTTAACGCTTTCCTTGGCTTCAATAGCTTGATGCAATCCATCGGAATAGCGTCGACCGTCCATAATCCGACCTGTTTGTTCGTCTACAATCATCACTTTGTTCTCCATGACCACGTATTCAACGTCCTTTTCAAAAAGGGTGTAGGCTTTCAGGAGTTGATTCATCGTATGAATACGTTCGCTTTTGATGTTGAAGTCCGAAAAGAGCTGTTCTTTTTTGGCAGCTTCTTTTTTGGGTTCGAACCCTTGGTTTTCTAGTTTGGCAATGGCACTTCCAATATCGGGTAACACAAAAAAGTTTTTGTCATCAGAACCCTTAGAAAGTGTTTCAATTCCCTTTTCTGTCAAATCAATTTGATTGTTTTTTTCGTCAATAACAAAATACAGGTCGGCATCTACTTTGTGCATTTCCCGGTTGTTATCTTGCATGTAAAAATTTTCAGTTTTTTGAAGCAATTGTTTGACTCCCTCTTCACTTAAAAACTTGATCAATGCTTTGTTTTTTGGTAAACCACGATGCACCTGAAGCAATAAAAATCCACCCTCTTCTGTATTTCCTTCATTAATTTTCCTTTTCGCTTCTGCCAAAACACCGGTCAATAAACTGCGTTGTTCTTGAACCAGCTGCGCTACTTTGGGTTTGAGCTGGTCAAATTCATGCCGATCGCCTTCGGGACTGGGCCCTGATATGATTAGGGGTGTTCGTGCATCATCAATCAACACAGAATCAACTTCATCAACAATGGCAAAGTGATGTTTGGGTTGCACGATGTCTTCACGGCTGTGTGCCATGTTGTCGCGCAAGTAGTCAAAACCAAATTCATTATTGGTTCCATAGGTGATATCGGCCTGGTATGCCTTGCGTCTGGATTCGCTATTGGGTTGGTGGTGATCAATGCAGTCGACTGTCAATCCATGGAATTCAAAAAGAGGAGCCATCCACGCAGCGTCCCTTTTAGCCAAATAATCATTTACCGTAACGAGATGGACTCCCTTACCCGTAAGTGCATTTAAAAAAACAGGCAGCGTAGCGACCAACGTTTTACCTTCACCCGTTTGCATTTCTGCTATTTTGCCCTGATGCAGTGCAATCCCCCCGATAAGTTGCACATCATAGTGAACCATATCCCAGGTAACTTCTTTACCGGCCGCATCCCAAGAGTTGGACCAGTATGCCTCGTCTCCTTTTAACTGAACATAGGCTTTGTGCTGTGACAATTCCCGATCAAAAGGGGATGCCGTCACGCAAATGGTGTCTTGCGAGGCAAAACGACGAGCCGTTTCTTTGATCAAAGCAAAGGCATCTGGTAGAATTTCGTTCAAATATTTTTGCGTACTCGCATAGGCAGTTTCCTCTAACTGATCAACGGTATTATAGAGTGTCTCCCGTTGGTCCATGTCTTCGGTTTGGGTTAAAGAAGTAAGTTTCTCCTTTATTTGCTCATCTTCGGTTTTGCGCGCAGTTGCAATACCTGACTTAAGCTTTTGTGAGTATGCTCGAAGTTCATCGGCACTCCACGATTCCATTTCCCGCTGTTTGTTGTTTATGGTTGTAACAAGGGGGCGAATGCTAGCTAGATCTTTCTTATTTTTATCTCCTACAAAGGTCTTTAGGACCGAATTCAATATTCCCATGGGGTTGGACTAGTTTGTTCAAATTTACATAAAAAAAAAGCCTCCAAAGAGACTTTTCTACGATCATATAAGGGATTAATATTCGTCCTCATTCCAGAGATAGTCTTCCTCAGTGGGGAAGTCGGGCCATATTTCTTCAATAGACTCATAGATATCACCTTCGTCTTCCATAGACTGGAGATTTTCTACCACTTCCAGGGGTGCTCCCGTTCGAATAGAATAGTCAATCAATTCGTCTTTTGTTGCTGGCCAGGGGGCGTCACTCAGATAAGAAGCTAGTTCTAATGTCCAATACATTACATCAATTTTCTGCAAAAATAAATTTTAATCAAAAAAAATCAAGAAGTTCCCTTTTTTTCTTTGGGTATCCATTTGTTTTCTTCCAAATTGAGATCTTGAGTAAACTTCCGTGAAAGAACAAAAAAATAGTCAGATAGGCGGTTCACAAAAGCAATCACATAGGGTGAGACCCGTTCATTGGCATTGAGTTCGGTGATTTGTCTTTCCGCTCTTCGGCACACACAGCGTGCCAGATGGGAATAAGATACCAAGGGATGACCACCGGGAAGAATAAAATTACGGAGTGGGGGGAGGTCCAGCGAGATCCGATCGATTTCATTTTCCACTTCCTTGACGTGTATGGCCTCAATAGGACTCATATAGTCCGATGGAAAATCTTCTTCTCGAAGGGTACTCAACTGGGTGCCGAGAACCATAAGGTGGTTTTGTAATAAGTGCAAAAATTCACGATCCAAGATGTTGGAGGTTGTGTCGCGAATAAGACCAACCCAGGCATTGAGTTCATCAATATTGCCATAGGCAGCTACACGAATGTGGTGTTTTTTGACTCGGAGACCGGAATTCAAACTAGTGGTTCCGTCGTCCCCTGTTTTGGTATAAACTTTATTTTCTTTCATCATCTTCTTACGGCACTCCTGTAAAGGTACGCAAAATATAATTTGTTTACAGTATTCGCAATAAAAACGACTCCTTGGCTTGATCGGTTTTAAATAAAACCAGTCCCCAAAAAAAGAAATCGACCCTAAGGGGTGCCTGTTGAGAGAAAAGATGCCATTGCGAACGATTCGTATGTGTATTTGAAAATACCCAAAGACTGCTTTCCGATGGTTGTTTGGGCAACGGTTTGATTTTCCAATCTAGAAAATGGAGGTCATATTTATTTTGTGTGATTGGATTGGTTTTAGAGAAATAGTTTTGTATTTGTTTTTTAAAGAGTCGATCGAGCTTGACCAACTGCTTGTCGTTCCAGGGTATAAAACGTTTTTTCCGCCACTCCTGATTGTAGAAACAATGGTCGATAAAATCAAAGACAAAAGGGGAGTGTACCCCATGATGTGTGGTTGACTGAAATAGAAATTGCAGATAGCTCAGAAAGATCATTTTCGGTTTTCTTTCAGTCTACCACTTAGTCCCAAGAAAAAATAGAGTACAGATAAGAAAATAGACCATCGTGCTAAATAATCTCCGTATTGAGAATAAAAAGTAGTCCTGTTGTACAAAGACACGGTTTTTGTTAAGTTTCCTTTTTGTTCATAGGGTAGGGAAGATAGGATTTCCCCCTTAGGAGAGAGAAATGCAGAAATTCCGGTATTGGCTGCACGTGCAACCGTACGCCGATTTTCAATGGCCCGGAGTCGAGCAAAACTGAGAAGCTGTTTGTGCCCTGGGGTGTTTCCCCACCATGCATCATTGGTTATGATAGCAAGGAAATCAGCCCCCTTTTGGACATATTCTGTTACAAAAGCACCATAAATAGACTCGTAACAAATAATTGGGGCTGCTTTGGTTCGAATTCTCGGATGTGTAAATACAGAACGATAGGGTTGTGTTGCTCGCGATGAAACGGTACCTCCCATGTCCAACAATACCGACCCAAGCAGTGGGGTAAAGAGTTTTTTATAGGGCATGTTCTCAACCCCTACAACAAGCTTTGATTTGTGATATATCTGTGGCATCGTATCCACACTTGCCGCTAGTGCAGAATTGTAGTAATCCACCCACAATCGATCTCTTACCTTATTGGCAGAAGGTGTTGGTGCTTGGTCCGATTCATAGGTGTCAAAAAATTGGATGCCTGTTAACAATTGAGTCTGCGGTCTTTGGGCGAGAGATCGAACGATTTTTTGATAAAAAGGGCTTTTTTCAAATCCTCTGAGCCGCTCTCCATAGCCAGCAGCAAAGTAAGTTTCGGGTGTAATTACATAATCAACAGGTATGGTTTGGATGTCTTTGAGCAGGTCAGTAAGCTGTTCCAAATAGTCCATATTACTATAAGTGTACTTTTCATCATAAGGATCAATATTGGGTTGAACCAAAACAATGGATGCACTTCCTGATGGCATTTCCTTTTTTTGAAAGAGAAATAAGGAATAGGCAATGGGTAAGGCGATACCTATCAAAACGGGGGCACTTGCTGAAACTATAGAGGAGATATTCGAAAAGGAGTGCACTGACTTGGTTTTCTCGAAAAGCAAAAGATTGATTAGTAAGATCCATAACGTACCTCCAAAAACACCTGTGTATTCATACCACTGAATCCAGTGAATGGTCTCTGAAAAAACATGTCCAAGATTGAGCCATGGCCACGAAAAATCCCAACTGAGATGCCATTTTTCAAAAGCCATCCACAAGGCGATCAAAAAAAGATAGGCAGATCGTATGGGCATGCGGTGTTTAGCCCAGTGAAAACAAACCCATAACAAACTAAAAAAAAGACTGTTACAAGCAATAGCGAATACCATCCCAAAGATAGAGGCATTGACCAACCACCAGGTGGTGCCTAGATTCCAAATGCCAAAGGCAAGATAACTCCATCCCAAAAGCTTAAGATACCGATTGGGTGTTTGTTGGTCAAAAAGTTTTTTTTCAATCCAAAAAAGTGGGACGAAAGCGCCAAAAATAAATATAGGAATGCCGTTGACTGGCCAGGCAAAAACAAACAATAAGCCTGAAAGCAGGGCGAGAAAAAGCGATTTTTTCACAGAATTGTTTTTCAAATCAAAAGTACTGCAATTTTGCGGGGCACACCCCCGATGAATAAAAAATTAGTTGTGTTTTGCTATCTTTGTTGTATGCATTTACGCGCACAAGTACCCAATCTAATCACTGCTGCCAACGCAGTTTCTGGACTCTTAGCGATACTTGCAGTCTTCCAAAACCGTTACGAATGGGCTTTGGTTTTTTTTCTTTTGGGCCTTTTTGCCGACTTTTTGGATGGATGGATAGCACGCTTTCTGGGGGTAACTAGTGATTTGGGTGTCCAATTGGACTCCCTTGCTGATATGGTTACCAGTGGTGTACTCCCCGGGCTGCTTGTTTATCAGTTGATGCGAAGTCAGAGTCCACTTGTTTGGGAACTGGCATCCTTTTTTTCAGAAGGGGAAGGAGGTATATCCCTTTCCCAAGTCGGTTGGGTCGGTATTTTACTTCCTTTGGGAGCAGCCTTCCGCTTGGCACGATTTAATTTAGATACAGACCAAAAACACTATTTCAAGGGACTCGCAACTCCTGCCTGTGCCCTTTTCTTTTTGGGATATCCGTTGCTCTTGCAATCCCCACAATTGACTCCACTGAAACGAATGCTTTCACAACCCGAGGTGCTGACCTTCTGGGTCGTATTTTTTGTTTTTTTAATGAACAGTCCTTTGCGGATGTTTAAAGTCAAATGGTTGACCTGGTATGACAGGATATACCTCTTAGGATTGATTCTTGGGAGCCTCCTTTTATTTACTTTCTTTGGATACGGAGGTTTTTCTTTATGTATCCTCTTGTATATTCTTTTGTGTTTGGTTCGGAATGTAACTGTTTAATTTACTCCACCGTAGCCGACTTGGTTTCGTTAATAGGGTCTGATTCCAATGAGTTCCCTTTATCCAAGTATGACTTTCTATACTTAAAATTTGATGTTTCCATTAAGTCTTCTATTTTAACAAAAAAGTCTCATTATAGCTTTACACAAAAAGAGATCTACAGGATAACTAAAGATTTACACGAAAATCATAACAATAACTTCAAGGAAATCAGCTTGTATGTAACGCAAAAGGGGTATAGGACAGTTCGATCAAATAAAGAATTTAAATCTAATCATGTGTTTTCAATCTATAGAAAGGATAATATTAGAGAAGAAAGAATACATCGAGCCTTTAAGGCGCATTATGGCAACTTTAGGATTATTCCTTATATCCCAACTAAATAGTTCCTTACCATTAAATGTATTCAATTTCCCACATTTTGTTTAACTATCCTCTTTGATGAATATCGAATTTTACCAAAAATTAAAAATTATGTTTGGTAAAGCAATTTCAGATTTAATGATCAAACCGGGAAAATCACCCGTATTTGATCGTCCCGAAAATTATAACCTCGATTATGAAAATGTCTCCTTCACAGCAAAAGATGGAGAAGAATTATCGGGATGGATTATTAAAGGAAATAATGACAAGGTTATTATTCAATCGCATTTTGGTGTTCAGTGTTCTCGATGCGGTTACACCGTTGAAGGTAAAAACTTTATCTCTAAGTCATTATGGAGTACTGACATCAAATTTCTTAATCAAGCAAAATATTTAAACGATGCCGGTTACACTGTTTTAATGTATGATTTTAGGAATCACGGGGAAAGTGTTTCTAAGTCAAATGAATGGATTACTTGGGGTTTAGAGGAGCGTAATGATGTATGGGGTGCGGTTCATTTTATTTCCAATCACCCTACTTACAATAAAGCTTCTGTAGGTCTGTTAAGTATTTGCATGGGCTCGGCATCAACCTTTTTTGCCTACGGTATGGAAGAAGATTTTAAATCCTTTAAAAATATTACTTCCATGATTGCGGTTCAACCGCTAACCTATGATTATTTTGTTGCATCTATGGGCTTACCCAACTTTATGGTTAAAGCAGGAAATAAAGTAAATAAGCAAAGAAATGTTGATCTCACAGGAGATTCTTTCCTCCCCTACATTAAGGATGTTAATGTTCCTGTGCTCGTGATTCAAAATCAAAATGACCCCATGACGAACATGGACATGGTAAAAGAATTGTTTGACACCATAAAGACCGAAAAAGAAATAATGTGGCTTGACCTCGACAAAAAAAGAGGAGCAGCTTACGACTGGCTAGGACATCATGCGGACCCTATTTTAAATTGGTTCAATAAGTATGCTTAACTTTTAAGAAAAAATAAATGGATTTCTTGACGTCAAAATGGATGATTGGTCTTTATTTACTTATTGGGTTAGGTTGTTTTCTAATGCTTATTGGAAAAAAATCAGTTCATAGTAAAATAAGCATCAATGCTACACCAAATCAAGTTTGGGAAGTAATTATGAATACCGTACAATACAATGAGTGGAATAGTGTGATGCTCTTACTCGAGGGAAGCATCAAAGAGGGGAATTCAGTGAAGTATCGATTTACGCAAGAAGAAGGGAAGCAGTATGATATTCCCAGTAGGGTGAAAAAAATTATTCCTTCGTCTCTACTAAATCAAGGAGGAGGGACATTTGGGATAATAACTTTTGATCATACCTACAGCTTAGAAGAAAATGAGGGAAAAACTGAGCTTATCATCCATGAAGATTACAGGGGCGTATTTGTGCCATTTTGGAATCCAGCACCCGTACAAAAAGCTTATGATCGATTAAATAAAGACATCAAAAATAGGGTAGAATCCT
>JBMHCG010000030.1:0-3026 GCA_049890035.1 Flavobacteriaceae bacterium
AGTAAAGCCTTCGGCAGCGGCAACACCGGTCAAACGACCTAGGTTTTGCGCGCGATAGCGCACACTTTCCAAAAAGTTTTTACTGCTAATAGGAGTAGTGGGTTCTTTGCTTTTTTGATCGTAAAACTGACTAGAATAGGCCTGAATCGCTTCCATTTTTAAGTCGATATAATTGGATATATCCAAAACAAAATCAGGCGTGATTTCCTTCCACTGAATGTAGTGATACACCTTAGCCGGGCGACAAGGCGCTTGTACATAACCGTCGGAGTCTAACGTTTCAATCTTGGCGAGACCCGACAAGAAACAAGCATCGCTCACCAGCTGACTTCCTTTAGCGTGGTCGATATGTCGATCGTCTATGGCATTACATAACACCAATTCGGGTTGATGGGTACGGAGTAGAGCGATGATGGCCAATTGATGCGCCTCATCATTGACAAAAAATCCATCACGAAAACCTAGATTTTTTCTAAAAGCAACGCCTAAAATAGCGGCTGCTTTTTCCGCCTCTTTTTTTCTGATTTCAGCAGAACCACGGGTACCTAATTCTCCTCGGGTGAGATCGATTAAGCCCACTTTCTTGCCTTCGGCAACGGACTTAGCGATGCTCCCCCCACAACCCAATTCAATATCGTCTGGGTGTGCTCCAAAAGCGAGAATATCAACCTTCATGGGTGGCTTGTGTTAGTGCTTGGTTTAAATCGTTTTTCAAATCGTCTAGGTGTTCGATTCCTACAGAAAAACGCACCAATTGATCGGTGATACCTTGTTCTTCTCTAGCTGCTGGGCTAAGCAACTTATGGGAAGTAATTGCAGGGATAGTAATCGTGCTTTCTACACCTGCTAAACTCACCACCGGTTGTATGAGTGCTAATGCTTTTTCAAAAGTGGTACGGTGCACATTGGCTTTCAATTCAAAAGACATCATTCCCGTATAAGCCCGCATTTGTTTTTTGGCCAACGCATGGTCAGGGTGAGAAGGCAAACCGGGATAATGCACTTTTTCTATGGCAGGATGTGATTCCAAATAATGCGCTAATGCCAAAGCATTTTCATTTTGTTGCTTTACCCGTATAGAAAGGGTTTTAATGCTTCGCTCCAGCAGCCAAATGGATAGTTCACTTAGGTTTCCCCCCAAGCTTTTCGCCACGGCAAAGATCTTTTCCATATGCGCTGCAGAACATGCCGCCGCTCCAGCGAGTATATCGCTGTGCCCCCCTAGGTGTTTAGTGGCAGAATGTAAAACGACATCAATCCCAAATGCAATGGGGTTTTGATTGACTGGAGAGGCAAAGGTATTGTCGATCATACTCACCAAATCGTGTTTTTTTGCCAAGCGTGCAATAGCCGTTAAATCGACCAACTTCATAAGCGGATTACTGGGCGTTTCTACATAAACAACTTTGGTGTTTTCTTGAATTTTAGCTTCAAAATCTTCGGCTGCTAATCCTTGGGCAAAAGCATACTCAATCCCGTAGTTTTCAAAATGCTCGACAACTAAGTTGGTGGTACCTCCGTATAAATCGTTTTGCAGCACTACATGATCTCCCTTTTTTAGAAACGCGAGTAAGGCGGTAGAAATAGCCGCCATCCCTGACCCAAAAATAAGCCCTGCCTCTGCTCCTTCCAGTGCAGCAATTTTCTTGGCGAGGCCCACCTGGTTAGGGGTATTGAAATAACGCGGGTAACGGTCGGTTTCCTCATAAGAATAGGCCGTCGCCATATAGAGTGGAGAAATAGCGCCTTTGTAGAGTGTATCCTTTAATTGTCCTTCATGGACACATTGGGTTTCGAACTGCTTTTTTCCCATTGGTTTATTCGGTTATCCAAGCGATAATCTCTTCGTCTTTAGGAGAAGTTCGGGGAGAAATTACTTTTTCCACGACCCCCTCTTCATTCACCAAGTATTTTTGAAAGTTCCAGCTAACCTTTGAGTCCATCACCCCATTTTTTTCTTTTTGGGTTAAAAAAGCATAAACCGGGTGGATGTCTTTTCCTTTTACATCAATCTTCGCCATCATAGGAAATGTTACCCCATAATTACGCTCGCAAAAAGCAGCAATTTCTTCGTTTGAACCGGGTTCCTGTGCCATAAAGTTATTGGCAGGGAAACCAACGATAACAAATTTATCTGAACCGTACTCTTCATAAAGAGCTTGAAGATCTTTATACTGCGGTGTTAATCCACATTTTGAAGCCGTATTCACGACCATGATCTTCTTTCCTTTAAGGGTTGAAAAATCAAACGATTCCCCTTCTAGAGCTTCGACAGTAAATTGGTGTAAAGAGTTTTCCATAGCATTTTGAGCATAAATTGAACTGCATAACAGTCCTAAAAATAATAGAAGTGTTTTTTTCATAGCGTTTTCGTTTTGTACGAATGCTGCAAATTAAAGGAAGTGCTCCGTTTAGACAAATCCAAGGAAGGAATTTATACGATTTCGGCTGAAAGGCCTTCTTCCAATAAGAGCAAACAACGCGGTTTTAAGTCTTCATAGGAACCCGTTTTTACCACACATTTTCCATGGTAATGGACCAAATAAGCGCATTGTTCTGCTTGTTCTGCCGTTTGGTCACAAATGCGAATTAAACAGCGAATCACATGGTCAAAGGTATTCACATCGTCGTTGTGTAAAACAATTTGGTGTTCCCTGGCGGTAAGGACCTCAACCTCTTCTTGATAGTCTACTTCTGGAGATTCCATTTATCGCTTAAAGTGGGCCGCAACCCAATTGTCTTTGGTTTGGTAATCTACTAATTTAAGCCCAACTTGGTTCGCTTTCGATTCTATAGCTGGTATATCTTGCGTGAAGAATCCACTTAAAAACAAAGACCCCTCTGAATGAAGCTGTTCAGCGTAAAGCGGAATATCGAGCAATAACACATTCATGTTGATGTTGGCCATTATGGTATTGAACTCTTTTTTCGGAATTTGATCGCGATCGCCTTCTGCTGCGATAATATTTTGACAAGCGTTTGTCGCAATATTTTCTACTGTATTTTGATAGCACCAAGGTTCTACA
>JBMHCG010000031.1:0-3166 GCA_049890035.1 Flavobacteriaceae bacterium
GTTAAAGCCAGAGATTACTCCCAATGCTCCGGGAATGGTTGCCCCAAAGGCGTTGTGTTCGGGGGTGCTGAGTTGCATCACAAACCAGATGGAGGGCAGGTTGAGGCCCAGGTGCGGGTCATTCGCCAAAAGGGGTTTTCCCGACGCAGAACGTGCACCTGACACGGCCCAGTTGTTGCTGCCATTGTCGGGGTGCGGTTGGGGTAGGGTCGTTGCAATGGTGTCCATCACAGTCATGGTGGCCGGAGTTGGGGTTTGGGGCACATCAATAAAACTCCAGTCAGTGTCTTGGGGAATGACGGGGTTGGTCTGATCAAAAAAATCGGGGAAGAGCAGGTCGAACTGTTCTTTCCCAAAAAGGTGCCGCATGTTGGTGTACGCCAAATCACTGTCTCGACCGGCCAACATTTTGGTCATGTACATCAACAGCAGGGCGGTTTTTTTGGGCGACCACGCTTCGGGAGCGTAGTCCAACAGCTTGTATTCTACGGGATAATCGGCAGGGGTCAGTTGATCGATATAGGCATTGACGCCGTCGGCATAGGCTTGCACCAATTCCAAGGTTTCTGGGTCGTTTTTTTCCATATACACCATGCTTTGTTCGGCTCCATAGCCCATGCCGCGTCGGCGTTCGGTGCGGTCGTAGTTGAGTGCCTTTTTGCCAATAATCTCTGACAGGCGGCCAGCCGCGGCATGGGTCTGGAACTCCACTTGCCACAAGCGGTGTTTGGCTGTCAAATAGCCTTGGACTTTGTACAAATCATGTTCGTTTTGCGCAAACACGTGAGGGATCATTTGGGCGTCATAATGCACCGTTACGCGATCGCGCAAGCCAGGGATGGTGACTTCTCCATCGACGGTTTCGTTTGTTTCATTTTGCCAAATGCCCGTGTGCGGGTTTAAAAATTTCCCCAGAGGGGGAACTGTGCCGACTGTATTGTTTAGCGCATAAAAAATTACCCCACAGAGCAGCAGGGAAAGTAGAAGTCCTCGGTGTTTCATTGTAATCGTTGTTCCATGCTTTGAATGTAAACAATTATTTGATGAAAAAAATATTCGAGGGTTAAAAAAGGATTGGATCTAGGTTTGGTGGTAGACGTTATATCGATGTGTAGGTTTTAAGGAACAGTAGCTGTTCCAAAGCTATATGATGACAGACTTGCGCCAGAGGGTAGCACGCGTTATAAACGCGCGCTAGGAGGAATTTTCAGAAGTAGGCGAGAACAAGCAATTACTTATAGCCATTGTTATCCACTGTAGTTTAAAGTTCTTTTTTCATTGCAATAAATTCGAAATCTTCTTTACCAATTTGAAAATCGTGATCACCAATTTTTTCAAACCCGTTCTTTTTGTAAAAATTTATTGCTCTCTCGTTGCTATTCAGTACTGATAGCCACACTTTATTAAAATTCAATTCCTTGGCTTTTTTCAAGAGTAGATCTTGTAATTCAAATCCAATTTTCATTGACAGAAAGTCTTTTAAAAAGTAGATTTTCTGAAGTTGGCAAACGTCATTTGATTCAATAAATTCTGATTTTGAGTTTAATTTAAGTTTCGCATACCCAACTGGTAATCGGTTTACAAAAGCTATCCAGAAAATGTTGTTTGGTTTTTCAATTCCATTTTCAATTTTTTCAACCGAAAATGTCAAATTGTAGTAATCGATCAAATCTTTTTGATCTCTAAAAAAATGTCCAAAAGTTTCGGTAAATGTAATTCTCCCAAGAAGAGCAATAAATTGTGCATCTTCTTTTTTCGCTAATCTGATTTCAATAGTATTCATCAATCGTTGAAGGTTATGATATTTTGTGGCTAACGGTCTCGTATATGAAAAGTAGCGGATTTTTATGCACTAACTTTTCAATTTACTGTTGACCATAAATCTATAAATCTCATTTTCGTTTAAGCACTTACACCGCTATTTTTTATATACCGTGTTGGCAACAGTATTTATTCGCTCAAATATTCGTTTATTTCCACATATTCAAAATCCGGCGAGTCCGTTAGCAATTGTCTTAATTGCCATACATGCCCAGAACCGTAAATCAATAAAATCCGTTCTTCTTTATCAAAATTCGCAATATCATAAGTGTTGGCAAAGATTTTCAAATTCCGCTGATACCACCTAGCAACTGCATCTGCACCGATATATAAATCGCCTGCACCTTCCAACAACGTTTCTTTCAAATATGCTTGATGGTCTTTTAACCTATTCGAGGGATTATTGATATGTCTAAAATGCTTCGTTAAAGTTTGAACTGTTTATAAAGAATCGTGAAACTCGTACATTTTTTCATAGTCATATCGATGAGTTTTTTCATATTGGTTTAACGATTTTTGATATTCTTCAGAATCGTAATTATCCCAATCAATGTCTGCTCCGAACCATTTTGAACCTTTGGTGTCCGAAGCATAAATTCTATCATGTCCTAACTTTTTAGCCAATCTAAATCCAATTTGGTAGATTTCGTCTGCTTTGTCGCTAATGTCAAAAGTACCGTTCAAATAATTTGTGTATTTGTGATTTAGCAAGCTGTCACTTTCCTTTCGTGCAACTTCTACAAGGATTTTAGTCGGATTGTATTCAGCAACATTTTCTATCAAATTCGCTAATTCAGCCTGTCGCTTAGATGAAAAGATGTCAACACCATATTTTGGTTTGTAATCATCGAGACCAGGATTATTAAAATGGAAAACGCCTAAAACAGTAGCTTTGGGTTTATGCTTTCCAATAAATTCCATCGGGTCTGAGAGTGTGTCAGTATTTTTTTCTTTCAGGTTTGTGTTTTCTTTTTCCAAATTGCCTTGCTCTTTGCACGAACTTACAATCAAAAGAATCAGATTAATCAAAGTCAAATATTTAATTTTCATTTTCAACTTGTTTTTGGTTTGGTCATATTGTTGCCAACGTCTCAATATACGCATTGCGTTTATTCACCCTATATGACTTTCGTATATCCATTTTACACAAATTTTAAAAAAGTGAGGGATATCGAAAAAAAAATGTACATTTTGAGAAATAATCAATTTTTAAAAAGCGAAGGTGATGCGCCCCAAAATCCAAAATCTCCTTGCGGAATTTCGTTTAAAACTCCGTTTACAACGTTATGCCGCGTCCAGTATTGCGACCTACAGCAATGCCCTAACAAAATTTTTAACCGCTTTC
>JBMHCG010000032.1:0-184233 GCA_049890035.1 Flavobacteriaceae bacterium
GAAAAAATTATTTTTTTGTCATCTGCCATTTTATACCCTTCCCCTTAAAGCATTAAATGTCCATGCTACTGCGAGAAAGCCTGCACCAACCAAGCCAAAACCAACAAGGTATTCTCGGTATAAAAAATACCCAACCCCAACAACAGCGAGTCCAAGCAGTGCCATCATTAATGCAGCATAGCCGAAAATTTTATTTTTGTTCAAATTCATATATAGGGTTTCGAATAAGAAACAAATATCGTGTTTTTTTATGAAGCAAAAATCACTGTTTTTTGAACTCTTGCTACGCAGCTTGCTTTCCCCCTTTTATTAATTACTATTTTTACAATAAAGAACTGTGAAATGGATCTTACCTCCGAACAAAACTACGATCATAACAAACTTTTACTAACGGATTTGGAGCAGTTATTTGCCTCGGTCAAATTGGGAGGAGGCAAAAAACGTTTGGAAAAAATTCGTGCGCAGGGTAAAATGACGGCCCGCGAACGGGTAGATGCCTTAATTGATCCAGATACAGACTTTTTTGAAATTGGCGGGTTTGCAGGCCACAATATGTATCCAGAAGCTGGGGGGTGTCCATCAGGAGGTGTTGTCACGGGACTGGGAAAAATAGCAGGTCACCTGTGTGTCATTGTTGCCAACGATGCTTCGGTCAAAGCAGGAGCTTGGTTTCCGATTAGTGGTAAAAAAAATCTAAGAGCTCAAGAAATAGCTATGGAAAACCGACTGCCGATCATCTATTTGGTTGACAGTGCAGGGGTGTATCTTCCTATGCAAGATGAAATATTTCCAGATAAGGAACATTTTGGACGCATTTTTCGCAATAATGCACAAATGAGCGCTCAAGGCATTGTTCAAATTTCAGCTATCATGGGAAGCTGTGTCGCAGGTGGTGCCTACCTTCCTATCATGTCGGATGAAGCCATGATAGTAGACCAAACAGGAAGTATTTTTTTGGCTGGTAGTTATTTGGTAAAAGCCGCTATTGGTGAAAATATAGACAATGAAACCTTGGGAGGCGCCACAACACATTGTGAAATCAGTGGCGTTACGGACTATAAAGCCAAAGATGACATGGATGCACTCATAAGGATTCGCAAATTGCTTGGTGGGATGGGCAGTCAACCCACTGCTGGTTTCAATCGCATCGAAGCCAAACAACCCAACCAAGCCATTGAAAATGTTTTTCGAATACTCCCCAAAGAGCGGCATCAACCCTATAACACCCATGCCCTGCTGGATTGTTTGTTAGATGCTGGTAGCATGGAGGAATACAAACCCGATTATGGCAAAACACTGATTACTGCCTATGCCCGAATTGAAGGATGGTCCATAGGGATTGTAGCCAACCAACGCCAAATCACAAAAAATGCCAAGGGACAAATGCAGTTTGGAGGGGTCATCTACAGTGATAGTGCCGACAAAGCCACCCGATTTATCGCCAATTGTAACCAACGAAAAATTCCGCTTATTTTTCTACAGGATGTTACAGGATTTATGGTTGGAAGTCAATCTGAACACGGAGGCATTATTAAAGACGGTGCTAAAATGGTCAATGCGGTGGCCAACTCGGTTGTTCCCAAATTCACTATTATTACTGGTAACTCCTACGGTGCAGGAAATTATGCCATGTGCGGTAAAGCTTATGACCCCCGACTAATAGTTGCTTGGCCCAGTGCCCAAATGGCTGTTATGGGTGGTGCACAAGCCGCTAAAGTCCTTTTGCAAATCGAAAAGGCAACACAAGAAAAAAAGGGAGATGAATTGAGTCCTAAGGAAGAACAGGACTTACTCGAAAAGATCGAATCGCGTTATGCAAAGCAAACAAAACCCCTGTATGCAGCTGCACGCTTATGGGTGGATGCCATTATTGACCCGACCCAAACAAGACAATGGATTGCAACAGGTATCGAAGCAGCCAATCAGGCACCCATTGAAAAAACATTCAACATGGGCATTCTACAAGTATGAGCCTAGCGAATTTGAGCCAGTGTTTGCCTGCGATCTATTTTTCCCGTTGGCGTGTACACAAACGCTTTGAGAAATACTATTTCCTTTGGAAAGAGTAGCTTTTCTTTTCCAAAAACTGAAACCAAAGCCGCTTCAATTGAATCTCTATGGTGGTCTTTCCCCTCGGCGATCAAAATGAGTTTTTCCCCTAACTGTTCATCTGCTTGACCTGCTAAAAAAAAGGGCTTGTTAATTTTCTGCCCCAATTGTTTTTCCATTTGCTCTGGAAATAATTTTTTACCACCTGAATTGATGATATTGTTTTTCCGTCCCAATAAATGAAATTGTTTTGCGGACAAGAGTTCAACTACATCTTGCGTCTGAATAGGCATGTCAGATAAATGCGGTGCATGAATTAGCAAACAGTTATCAGTATCGGATTCGATACGTATTTCTGGCAATAATTCAAAAGGCTGCGAAGGTTGCTTGACTTTAGATACCGCAATATGTGTTAATGTTTCTGTCATGCCATAAGTTTCGTAACATCCGTCGTGATTTTCATTTAATGCATTTCGCAAGTAATCAGACAATGGGGCACCGCCTATCAATAGTGTTTTTATTTGCGTGAGCTGCGAGAGCGTTTTCTGAGCCTGTAAGGGAACCATCGCACAAAAATCATATTGTGAATCACCCAAATCCAAAGTTGTTTTTGGAGCCATCAAAATCAAGTCCAAGCCAAGGATCATGGCCCGCACCAACATCATTTTACCCGCTATGTAATCAACAGGTAAGCAATGTAAGGCCCGTCCCCCTACTTCCAGACCAAAATATTCTCCCGTTCGTACGGCTGAATGTACCATGGCTTGTTTGGAGACCTTTATTTTTTTTGGGGTCCCTGTAGAACCCGAAGTGGGTACTTCAATTGAACTATTAGAATCCAACCAATCCAATAAAAAAACACCCATTACCTCTTCATAGGGTTCGCCCTCTTTTATGAAATTATAGGCTACCTGTGTTAATTCATCTTGGTTATAATGGACGCCATTGATTTTAAATCGATTGTGGATTTTAGAATAGTGAGGTATTTTCATACAGGATTAGAATATTTTTTTTATGGTATTTGACCACCGGTATTTTTTCTGAAAAATCAAAAAGAGTAAGGGGTAACAAATCCCTAACGAAATCCCTGTTTCTATCCAAAGAGAAGGGGTTCCGTGGAAAATGAACAAGGCTTCTGTTTGAAAAGCAGTCCAACTCGAGCTGACCATCAGAGCCCCAATGAGGTTATTTGCTGCATGAAACCCGAGGGCCAGCTCCAGACCCTCATCAACTAGTGTGATGAGTCCTAAAAACAACCCTGTCCCAATGTAATAGATCATTAAACCATAGCCCATTTCATCGATTTCAGGATTGGCAAAATGCAAACTACCAAACAGAAATGATGTAAGCAGCCAAGGGAGCCATCTATTCTTGAATAACACCCCAAACCCTTGAAGTAAATACCCTCGGAAAAGAATCTCCTCCAAACTTGTTTGTATAGGAATGAGTACGCCACCCAAAAAAAGTAAGGGTAAAAAAGTTTGCCATTTAAAATTCCACTCATAAGACGATCCATCCAGTAAAATTCCCGTTCCCATGAAAAGAAATGTCACGATTCCCCATAAACAAAAGGCAAATAGAGTACGGTTCCAATCTACTTTTTTACGACTGCTAATCAGTAGTTGAAAGGATTGTTGGTGTAAATAACGAGCAATAAAAACCAATCCCAACAAGGCCACAGCAAAGGGTAACATCTGAAGTAATAAGCGTAAATTACTGGGCAAGGTATTAAGCAGTGCTACAGGATCGGAAGGATCCAGAGGTCCCTCTGATAAATCTATAATGGCTTGAGTCAATGGCAATTGCCCTGCAATGATGAGCAAAACCAGAATCAAGATCCCAATCACATACGTAAAAAAAGAATTGTTAGGCTTTTGTGCTTGCTCTAGAAACATGGATTACATATTGAATTGCCACAGTTGCTGATCGGCATAGCGAAGATAACCTTTTTCGGCTACCAAGGGACTGGGAATATTGTTTGTGTACAAACCTCCTGTACCCAAACCTTGCGGTAATGTTATGCCCAAAGTTGCGGTCCATTGGGCAATAGCATTCAATCCAACATTGCTCTCTAAGGCACTGGTGATCCACCAACCTATTCCCCTTTGTTCGGCTAAATCAATCCATTCTTGAGATTCCTGAAACCCACCTAGTAAAGAAGGTTTTAAAATAATGTAGTGCGGCGCAATGGCATCCAAGATTCTTTCTTTACTAGTCCTGTTTTGAATCCCAATCAGTTCTTCATCCAAAGCAATGGGAATGGGACTGTTTTGACACAAATAATGCATGGCTTCAACTTGCCCCGCAGCAATAGGTTGTTCGATAGAATGCAAGTCGAAAACGGCCAGTTCAGTGAGTTTTTTCATTGCTTCTTTCACTCCAAAGGCTCCGTTGGCATCCACACGCAATACTACTTCTTCGGCTGAAAATATCTGACGAATTTGATCCAATAGGCGCAGTTCTTTTCTAAATTCCAAAGCCCCTATTTTCATTTTAATGCAATCAAATCCATCCGCCAACCTACTTTCAATTTGAGCCTTCATAAATTCAAATTCACCCATCCAAATCAAACCATTGATGGGAAGGGAAGAATCTCCCCTACTAAAACTTGTATCAAACAAACCAAAAGGAGAAGTTCCCTTCAACGAAAGCCGTGCCATTTCCAAACCCATAGCTATGGAAGGAAATTCAACCAAACTAGCTGGCGTAAAGGTATGTGTCATCAATGCATTACAAAGATGGTCCAAAGTAGCTTCATAGCGATCCAGGGGATCTGGGCTAAGTCCTTTCAGGAGGCTGCATTCTCCAACCCCTTTTCGACCATCTGCTTCCAATATCAAAAAATAAGTCTCTTTTTCTGTTAAAATACCTCGTGAGGTCCCACTGGGGTTTTTAAAAAAAAGTGTGTGTTTATGATACCGGGCTTTCATCCGAAAATTAAATGGGTACTAAATAACAAAACTGAAAAACCAAAAGTACTTAACGCCAAAGGCTTTAGCAATCGATCAATAGCCTGATTGTCTTTTGTCTGCCAGAGTTGATACAATTGAAAAAACAAGGGAAAAATCACTAACATAGGAAGGTGTTTGTACCCACCACTGATGGCGTTTTGATAACTTGCCACACCAGCACAGAGCATACTGCCAGAAACCAAAATAGTTTGATACCATTTTCCAACATTCAGTCCCATCAAAGTAGCAAGAGTTCGCTTATTCGATTGTCGATCGTTTTCTATATCGCGCAAGTTGTTGAGATTCAAAACCCCCGTACTCAAACCCCCAATGCATATTGCATATAGAAAAGAGTCCAATGTCAGTACTTTTAGTTGAAGAAAAAACGAACCACAAACAGCAACGATGCCAAAGAATACAAACACGAAAACATCGCCAAGAGAATGATACCCATAAGCGCGTTCCCCTACAGTATAATTATAAGCGGACCAGATAGCAGCCAGTGCCAAAGCAAAGAAAATCAGTATCCAAAAAAAGTTTTTCAAACCAAAGGCCAGTATAATAAGTCCCAGAGAAAAGACAAGTGAAGCCAAGACTGTTAAGACGATCCCTTTGAACAGTTGTTTTGGTGTCAACCATTGTTGTTGCAAAACCCGCTTTGGACCCAGTCGGTGGGTATTGTCTGTTCCCTTGATTCCATCCCCATAATCATTGGCAAAATTAGATAGCACTTGATAAGAAAGTGCGGTCAGTAAAGCACCTAAAAAAAGAATCCAAGAAAAAGACTTATTTTGATAGGCTAAAGCATTGCCCGTGAATATTCCCGCCACAGATAAAGGCAAGGTTCGTAATCGTGCAGCAGCGATCCAAATATGAAACGTGGACGGGGAAGACACTTAGGGGAATTTTGGATATTGCTTAAAGTTGGGAGCGCGTTTTTCTAAAAAGGCTTGTTTTCCCTCTTGGGCTTCATCCATCAAATAATACATTAAAGTAGCATCCCCAGCCAATTGCATTAGTCCGTGTTGACCATCCAGTTCTGCGTTCAAACATCTTTTGATCATTCGAAGTGCAAGTGGGCTTCGCTGTTGCATGATTTTACTCCATTCAACAACCGTATCTTCTAGATCAGCCAATGGAACTACTTTGTTAACCATTCCCATTTCAAGAGCTTCTCTTGCTGTGTATTGCTGGCATAAAAACCAAATCTCACGCGCTTTTTTCTGTCCAACGTGGCGGGCAAGGTATGAAGATCCAAAACCACCGTCAAAGCTCCCTACCTTGGGTCCGGTTTGCCCAAAAATAGCATTGTCGCTGGCTATGGTCATATCACAAACCACATGCAAAACATGCCCCCCGCCTATGGCATAACCATTGACCATGGCAATGACGGGTTTTGGGATTTCTCGAATGCGTTTGTGCAAGTCCAATACATTGAGCCTTGGAACGCCGTCCTCTCCTACATAACCGCCAACACCTTTTACATTCTGATCGCCACCACTACAAAATGCTTTGTCACCAATACCCGTAAAAACAACCACGTCAATATCATTGCGTTCACGACACACTTCCATGGCTTCCAGCATTTGAATGTTCGTTTCCGGACGAAAAGCATTATATACTTCGGGGCGGTTGATGGTTATTTTTGCAATTCCTTCAAACAGTTCGAATTTTATATCGCTATACGTTTGGATCGTTTCCCATTTTCTCATCTCCTTCATTTTTTTTCAAAAATAGGCTATTTGACCATAGCCTTAAAGTAATTAAATAAGATCGTGTCGTTAATTTTTCGAGGTGTTTGAATTTCTAATATTTTGGGTTTAGAAGAAGGAGCAAAAAAACGTTTTAATGCCCAACTTAGTGTCCATTCATGACGCACTTTTTGATATGAAAAACCAAAACTCTTTGCTAAATTTCGAGCTGACCTCTGGTGAATGGTTTCAAAATAAGTATCGTACTTGGAACTGTCCTTTTCACCTGGGAGAATTCGGAAAATCCCTCCTCCTTGGTTGTTAATCAAGATCAATCGAAACGAAGCAGGGATGTAATTGTTCCACAGCCCATTGATATCATAAAAAAAACTCAAATCGCCTGTTATCAACAGGGTTGGTATTTTCTGTATTTGAGATGCTCCCACAGCCGTAGCCGTACTTCCGTCGATGCCACTGGTGCCTCGATTGCAATAGACAGTAATCTCCTTTGGCAAGGAAAACAATTGAGCGTAACGAATGGTAGAGCTGTTTGCCAGTTGTATATGAAGGTGAACAGGTAACCGATCAAACAATAGCGAAAAAACTTTTAAATCTGAAAAAGGAATTTTTTTCAAATACATACCTCCTTTTTGAAGGTAGGTTTGATAGCGTTGCTGGACCTTTTGCTGGTAGTCCGATGGAGCCTTCGGAATAGTTGTCTTTTGCAACGCATTGAGCACTTCAAGCGCAGGCAATTGAACGTGTTGATGAAGGTGATAAAATGTATCATAGGCATTGATCGGATCCAAATGATAATGCCGTTTAGCAGGATATTTTCTTAAAAAAGCTTTGATTTTTTTGGAAACAATCATCCCTCCCAGGGTGATGAGCAGATCGGGTTGAAGTATTTTTTCAAAAGCATCATTTTCCAGTTCCAGTGGGGCCATCAAACAGTCAATCGAATCGATGGCATTGGGTTGCTTACTGTTAGAGGTTTTTTCAGATAACATCAAAACCCGAGGATCCTGTAGTAAGGAAGTTAAAACCTTTTCCCGACCCGAATCGGGAGGTAGAACACCCGCTAGTAGCATTATTTTTGAAGCCGCTTTCCAATCTTCGAGAAGGGGGTTGATATCAAAAGGTTTTTTTCGGATCGTTTTTTTGCTGCGCTCAGGAAGAACAAGTGGCTGATCTGTCATCCCATAAAGGGGTTCCTCCATGGGAACATTTAAATGAACTGGTCCCTGCCGATCGATAGCCAAAGTCAAAACACGTTCCAGTTCGCTTTGGTTGTGTTCTTGATGGACCTGTTGGACTTTTTTAATATCCTCTGGGGTAGCATCGGGATCCAATAATTCTTGCAAAGGACTTTCTAACAAGGTTTCGGGTGCGTGACTTACATCTGGTTTGAGATCGGTACTACCAACCAAATGGGGCCCAAAAACATCTTTTTGCCGGATGGTTTGTCCGTCCCCGATATCAATTCGATGGGGCATTCGATCCGCTGAAATAACAATCAGAGGGATGTGGCTATAAAACGCCTCGGCAAGAGCAGGATAATAATTCAATAAAGCAGAACCCGATGTACAAACCAAAGCAACAGCTTCCCGGAGCTGTTGGGCCATCCCCAATCCAAAAAAAGCAGCTGCACGTTCATCGACCATGCTATAGGTTGTAAAAAACGGATTTTCGACAAAGCCGTTTGTCAGCGGTGCATTTCGCGAGCCTGCCGATATAACTATACGCTGCACACCATACATTTGGCAATAATGTATAACGGTCTGTGGCAACGGTATGTTCGTGTAACGTATGTTGGGAAACTGATCCTCCTTTTTCATGCACGCCAAAGTTACAAAGCCCATGGCTTTGGTCAAAAAACTAAATCCAGCGGAGTATGGTTTCTGATTTTCGCAGGATTTCTTGCCATTCTTTTTCAGGCTCACTGGCTGCTGTGATACCCCCACCCACATAGATGGCCAATTTTTTAATTCCTAATTCGGCACAGCGTAAATTGACAAATAATTGCTTTTCTGAGGCCGCTACCGGACCTAAAATACCTGTGTAAAAACGACGGTCATAGGATTCATTTTTATTTATAAAGGCCAAACTTTTGTCTTTAGGCAATCCCCCAACAGCTGGTGTCGGATGCAATAATTCCAAGACCTGATGCATTGGTATGTGGACATCTTCAATTCGAATATCTGTACAAAGGTGGACCAAATTCCCAGCTGGTTTGGTATAGCGCTTTGAACAGTGGATCGATGTGCTGGGAAAAACGGTTTCCAATGCATCGACAATAGCGTCTACAACCATTTGTTGTTCTTCTCTCTCTTTCTCTGTCCATGCTGGCGATGTCGATTGAGGAAGCGTCCCTGCCAAAGCCACGGTATGCAAACGATGATCTGATTGAATCAATAAGCGTTCTGGGGAGGCACCCAACCAAGTACCCGTTTGCGGATGATGCCAAAAATAAACCAGAGCATCGGAATGTGCCTTTTCTAAACTGAGAAACAGCGACAGTGGATCCAGTTCATCTTCCAAGGGACAATCAAACTTTTGGGAAACCACCACTTTTTGAATAGCACCAGAGGCAATGGCCCTTTGAGCTTTTTCAACCAATGCCAGATGTGCTTCTTTTTCCTGTGGCAATCTGGAAGAAATAGAACCTTTGGAAGCCGGCTGAAAGGATATAGGCCGGTCAAAAAACATTTTTTTATCGGCAGGTATACAAAAAAAAAGTGCTGCATCCGAAAAGGAACGCATCACGAAACCAGCTTCTTCCAAAAGTGTCGTTGTGTGTGTTTTCGTATCTTCTTGAAAATACAATACAAGCTGTTCGGCACCTGGGGTTCGAAATAGTACAAAGGGTTTTTGTGCCTTCCAAAGCACTTCAAATATGGAACCCAAAGCCATCATTCTAGGTGTTTTTTTTGAAGCGTTTGTAGGTTGACAGCTTGCATAGGGAGATTAGCTGGTCGCTTTCATCGGTCACTCGTATTTCCCATAATTGAATGGATTTGCCTTGATGAATGGGGCGTGCAGTTGCATAAACGTAACCCGAAGAAATACTCTTCAGGTGATTGGCCGAAATTTCGATTCCACGAACCATCACATTGCGTTCTTGGTTAAAAACAAAAACAGCGACACTACCAATACTTTCTGCCAATGCTGCTGTTGCACCTCCGTGCAGGACACCATCCGGTTGATGAACACGCGGCGTGACAGGCATACGAGCGGTAATCCAGTCCTCACCAAGATCGATGAATTCAATTTCTAGGGTCTCCATGAGGGTATTGGGAGAAGCAGCGTTACAAAAAGCTAAAATTTGTTTTTTATCCATTCTGTAAAAATAAAAAACCTCCTCGGTTGGGAGGAGGCTCTTTTGCTCAATCCTAGTTTTTATTTTACTTCTTCAAAATCGACATCTTGTACATCGTCAGCACCATCAGCTGATGCCCCTGCGTCAGTTGCTGGGTCGGGTCCTGCTTGCGATTGCCCCTCGGCCTGTGCTTTGTACATTTCTTCTGAGGCATTTTTCCAGGCTTCATTAATTTTTTCCAAATCGGAATCAATTGTTGCCAGGTCTTTTGCTTCATAGGATTTTTTCAAAGCTTCAAGAGCAGTCTCTATTGGTTTTTTCTTGTCTTCGGACAATTTGTCTCCGAACTCTTTGAGCTGACTTTCTGTTTGGAAAATCATTTGATCTGCTGAGTTGAGTTTATCGACTTGCTCTTTGGCTTTTTTATCCGCTTCTGCGTTGGCTTCGGCTTCCTGCTTCATTTTTTCGATTTCTTCTTCAGTCAATCCTGAGGAAGCCTCGATTCGAATGTCTTGCGATTTACCCGTAGCTTTGTCCTGGGCACTTACCTTGATAATACCGTTGGCATCAATATCAAAGGTCACCTCAATCTGGGGGGTACCTCGAGGAGCTGGTGGAATTCCATCCAGGTGAAAACGACCAATAGTTTTGTTATCGGCTGCCATGGATCGTTCCCCCTGCAATACGTGAATTTCCACTGATGGTTGATTGTCAGCCGCCGTGGAGAAAACTTGAGATTTTTTGGTTGGAATGGTGGTATTAGCATCAATGAGTTTTGTCATCACACTCCCCATTGTCTCAATTCCTAGAGAAAGTGGTGTCACATCCAAAAGGAGAACATCTTTGACATCACCTGTCAAAACACCTCCTTGAATGGCTGCTCCAATAGCTACCACCTCGTCAGGGTTGACCCCTTTGGAAGGTTTTTTACCAAAGAACTTTTCTACTTCTTGTTGTATGATAGGAATCCGTGTGGACCCACCCACTAAAATAACTTCATCTATATCACCCGTTGACAAGCCAGCGTCGTCTAACGCTTTTTTTACAGGAGCCATGGATCGCTTTACCAAATCGTCAGCTAGTTGCTCAAATTTTGAACGCGTTAAGGTTGTTACCAAGTGTTTTGGTCCAGAATCTGTTGCCGTGACATACGGCAGGTTTATTTCTGTCTGAGCTGATGAGGACAATTCTATTTTCGCTTTTTCCGCTGCTTCTTTAAGGCGTTGCAGTGCCATCGGATCCTTTCGTAAATCGATCGACTCTGCTTGTTGGAATTCAGCTGCTAGAAAATTGATGATGACTTGGTCAAAGTCATCACCTCCCAAATGTGTATCACCATTGGTCGACAACACTTCAAAAACCCCGTCTCCTAGCTCTAATACAGATATATCAAACGTTCCCCCACCGAGATCATAAACAGCAATCTTCTTATCACTACCGCCTTTGTCCAGGCCGTAGGCCAGTGCAGCGGCTGTTGGTTCATTGATGATTCGTTGCACTTTAAGCCCTGCGATTTCACCTGCTTCTTTCGTGGCTTGTCGTTGAGCGTCATTGAAGTAGGCAGGAACGGTAATTACAGCCTCTGTAACGTCTTGACCCAAATACTCTTCAGCTGTTTTCTTCATTTTTTGAAGGGTCATGGCGGAAAGTTCCTGGGGCGTATACAGGCGTCCGTCTATATCCACACGAGGGGTGTCATTGTCTCCTTTAACAACCTTATAGGCTACTGTATTGATTTCATTTTGAGATTCTGAAAATTTGTTCCCCATAAATCTTTTGATAGACGCAATGGTTTTGGTCGGATTTGTAACAGCCTGACGCTTGGCAGGGTCCCCTACTTTTATCTCGCCTCCTTCAACAAATCCGATAACCGAAGGTGTGGTTCGTTTTCCTTCTGCGTTTGGAATCACAACAGGTTCGCTTCCTTCCATTACGGAAACACAAGAATTTGTTGTTCCCAGATCTATTCCTATAATTTTACTCATATCCAAATTTTAAATTCTTGAAAAGCTATAGTCAATGATTATGCCATCTCAAGAATACTGACAGCTTGTCAGAAACCGTTTGTGTGTGATCTCTATGGGCTATTCTTGCCCATAAATACATTGACCTTTGGATCTATAGGATTGCCTGTTGTACGACGAAAACTCACCAGCTGTCCGGTATGGTATAGGGCATCGGACAACGGGCCATTCAGGGTGTGCCAATAGGGAAATGTGGTCGTTTTTTCGGATCGCTGAAATCGGACTGTGTGGGTCTCTAGTGTTCCGGTTTCCAATTTTTGTATGCCTTCAATAGCCTCTTGTAAATTTTTTAACGTTCCCTCACGAAGTTCTTGATAACTCATTTGGGAGAAATCTTGAGGACGTATGTTGGGAGCATTGGTACTGGTATTTTTCACTACCTCAGAGAGCCCGTACAGATGCTGCAATGTTTGTAAAGTGGATTGGGCCTCGGGACTCGGACGGTAATTCAAATCTTCTAATCGCAGTTCTTTACTGGCCCAGTAATATCGATATCCCAAACCGCTTATCATACGGATAATTACATTTTCAGGGGTAAATGCACTGGGGTAGGCACCAATTTCTTGGAAAGGTAGAACAGCTCTGTCTTGAGCTTGGCTAAATTGCATCGCAAACAAACAAATAAAAGTCATTTTTCTCATTCGGATTGGGTATAAAAACCAACCAAAGATAAAGATTCCTTCGAGGGCAATCAAAAGCTATGTATCTTTGAAAAAGAAAACTGGATACCACTACATGTCAAAGGCAAAAAAGAACTACACCCGTGTAACCACCGCTTCCTTGCAAGAAATGAAAGCCAATGGTGACAAAATAGCCATGCTTACTGCCTATGATTACACTTTAGCAAATTTGGTTGACCGGGCTGGAGTAGACGTAATCCTCGTCGGAGATTCTGCTTCTAATGTGATGGCCGGGCATGAAACAACACTTCCTATTACATTAGATCAAATGATCTATCATGCCAGTAGTGTTGTTCGTGCAGCCAAACGAGCCCTGATTGTGGTTGATCTCCCCTTTGGAACCTACCAATCCGATTCCAAAGAAGCCTTGCGCTCTGCTATTCGTATTATGAAAGAATCGGGTGCCCATGCCGTCAAAGTAGAAGGCGGTCACCAAATAAAAGCTTCGATTGAACGAATCGTTCAGGCAGGGATACCTGTAATGGGTCATTTGGGGCTTACCCCACAATCGATCTACAAATTTGGTACATACACCGTACGCGCTCGAGAGGAACAAGAAGCCCAGCAACTGCTTGAAGATGCAGTCTTATTGGAAAAACTCGGATGTTTTGGAATCGTACTTGAAAAAATACCTGCAGAATTGGCACAACAAGTAGCACAAAATGTTCGTATTCCAGTAATTGGAATTGGTGCCGGTAGCGGTGTCGATGGACAGGTATTGGTCCTTCACGATATGTTGGGAATGACCAAAGAATTTAGCCCCCGTTTTCTCAGACGCTATCTGGATTTGGATAGTGCTATCCGAACTGCAGTGACCCAATACACTTCGGATGTTAAAAACCAAGATTTTCCCAACGAACAAGAAAAATACTAGATGCAAGAGAGAATCCTTTATGAGGACAATCATCTTCTAATCGTAAACAAATTATCTGGAGAATTGGTCCAAGGCGACCAAACGGGAGACCTCCCCTTGGTAGAAATGTTAAAATACTACCTTAAAGAAAAATACAACAAACCCGGCAACGTATTTTTAGGAGTTGTCCATCGGTTGGATCGACCTACCAGTGGTGCTGTAATTTTTGCTCGTACCTCAAAAGCACTGACACGATTGAATCGTCAATTGGCCCAACGTGAAATAGACAAAACCTATTGGGCGATCATTCCCCAAGGACTCAAAAAAGAATCGGGAGAATTGAGACACTGGCTGGTTCGCAATCCAAAAAAAAACAAATCTTTTGCCTTTACTAGCGAACAAAAAGACAGCAAAATAGCCGTCTTGCAGTATCAAACCTTACATTCCTTTGATCGGTATCAGCTACTCGAAATACAGTTAGAGACTGGTCGGCACCATCAAATCCGTACCCAATTGGCAAGCCTAGGATTTCCCATCAAGGGAGATTTAAAATACGGTGCTGCACGGAGCAATTCCGACGGTTCCATAGACTTGCATGCCAGCAAATTAACCTTTACGCATCCAGTAAAAAAAGAGCAGCTCAACATTGTGGCACCCGTTCCTAAAAAACCTTTGTGGTTGTCCGTTCCTTTCGATTGAGCACCAGGGCTTTTTCTCGAATAATTTCAGCGACACTACGGTTTTCAATTCTACTTTCCAACCATGATAAAATGTCCAAATAAAGAAAAGAGCGGCGCTCATAGGGGTCGCTTTCAAAGACCGATAGTTCTTCGTGAAATTCTTTAAAAGCCGCCTTAAGTTCATGCGGATAAATATTACTTAATTTTTTTACAAAACGAATCATGGCTTTTTGCACTTCATGCAAATCATCCATTTTGATCAAAAACTTGAAGGTTTCACGCATATGAGTTTCCAGATGGTAATCAAAGCCTGCCTCGTAGTGGGCTACTAAATTTAAAACACGCGTAAAACAGAGCAAATCCTCCCGCATTTTTAAATGCTTATTGGAAACGATTTTATTGAGGTAAAGAATGCAATCTTCGTGTGCTCCTTGACCAAAATACACGCAGGCAATCTTATAATAAAAAACCATGATATGATGTGGATCAATTCGGTTTTGGTGTTTTGCTATGCCGTCCAAAACCTCAGGTATCATTTTCGCAGCCAAATCAAAATTTCCCTCCATAAAAAGTAAATTAAAACGATTGCTAAACTGATAGAGGAAAATTAGAGAATCCAAATTTTCGTTTTTCGGAAAAATATCGGATTGCGTTACCGCTTCCATTTTATTAAGTACTTCTTTGAATTTGCCGGGGTATTTGATCAACGAAAGAGATTCCAATAAGTAATGGTACCCTTTGAGATAAAAGACAGGATTCAAAGGAATCATGTCCGGTTGTTGGTCAAATAGCTCAACCCATTTTAATGCATGCTTATAACTTGACAAAAAATCTTGTGTCAGAAAACCATACCAAACATGGGCTTTATTGAACCATAGCTTTTCACGAAATCCTACCTGATCCATATTTACCTTTGGAAGGTTTTCGTAAAAAAACTTGGTGATTTCACGAAATTCATCATCACTTTTGGCATAGCCTGCTTTGATTAATTTTTCATATAAGCGCAAGGATAAATTAGATAACTGACTTGACAGAACATTATGTGCAACCAACATTTCAGCATCCATCACCAAAGTATCCGTTCGATTACTGAGACTGCGCGTAATGTACTGGGATTCGATAATTTTTTCAAATTCTACAATCTCATAGGCAACATATTTTTCCTCTTGTCGCAGCGCAGTTGTTTTGGCCTTTTCAAGTAATTTCAAACTTTGTCGGTACAATCCTTTTTGATACAGAATAGTGGCAAAATCAAGTTGTTCACGAATCTGAACACGTGCATTTTTGTGTACAGGATTCAAACGAAGGCTGATCAGAATCTGCTTGTACAAATGTGCCTTTAAATTTGATAATTGCTGCTTGGTTACGATCCCCTTTTGAAGAATAATGCTTTCGTTATACCGATCGGATTTATCCATCAAATTGAACAAATTCAGAAATTTAGAATCTGAATTGGACCCCATTCTACCTACAAAAAGTTTAAATTGTCGTTTTTCTGATTTGGTCAATGATTTTATCAGAGAAAAAAGATTATCTTTTGGTTCGTTTGTCATTGTAATGATTCTATAAGCAAATTACTGTATTTTAGCTTTTTAATCCAAAAATTTATCAGGCGGATGTTGTAATAAATTGAGCGTATTTAACAAGGTAGCCTAGAGACAAACTACTTTCGTAAAACCGTTCTCAAAAGTACCCATGGCAAAAGAAAAAGTCGACATATTTGATACAACCCTTCGCGACGGAGAACAAGTCCCTGGTTGCAAACTAGATGCTGCTTCAAAATTGGAAATAGCTGCGCGTCTGGACGAACTGGGAGTGGACATCATTGAGGCGGGTTTTCCCATTTCGAGTCCTGGTGATTTCAAAGCCGTCGATGATATTTCCAAATTGGTCAAAAACGCTCGGGTATGCGGTCTTACACGCGCTGTCGAAAAAGACATTAATGTAGCTGCTGATGCCCTAAAGCATGCGAAAAGACCACGAATACACACGGGTATAGGAACTTCCGATTCCCACATTCGATTCAAATTCAACGCAACCAGAGAAGAAGTGATCGAGCGTGCTTTTAGAGCCGTAAAGCATGCCAAGTCTTTTGTTGAAGATGTTGAGTTTTATGCCGAAGATGCAGGAAGAACAGACAATGATTTTCTTGCCAAGGTGTGTGAAAAAGTGATCGAAGCAGGAGCCACCGTCTTGAATATTCCGGATACAACTGGCTATTGCCTACCCGAACAATATGGGGCCAAAATCAAATACCTAATCGATCATGTTAAGGGAATTGAAAAAGCAACTTTGTCATGTCACTGCCATAACGATTTGGGATTGGCAACGGCCAACTCAATTGCTGGCGTCATCAATGGTGCCCGACAAATTGAATGCACCATCAACGGAGTCGGAGAACGCGCGGGGAATACGGCCCTAGAAGAAGTAGTTATGATACTTCGTCAACACGAACACCTGAATTTGGATACCAATATAAATGCTACTTTATTGAACGATACCAGCCGAATGGTGTCTGATAGCATGGGCATGCCTGTACAACCTAATAAGGCGATCGTTGGAGCCAATGCCTTTGCTCACAGTTCGGGTATCCATCAGGATGGTGTCATCAAAAAGAGAGAAACCTATGAAATTATCAATCCGGCCGATGTGGGAGTCAATGAATCAGCCATTATACTCACGGCCCGAAGCGGTCGTGCTGCATTGGCCTACCGAGCCAAAAATATAGGTTTTGAATTGGACAAAAAACAATTAGATAAAGTCTATGTTGAATTCTTACGCGTTGCAGACCAACAAAAAGAAGTCAATGACAAAGACTTACCACATATTATACAAGCCAGTAAAATCTAATCAATTAAGCAAACAGTTCTATGTCAAAAACACTTTTTGATAAAGTTTGGGATACACACGTAGTGCATCAGATCAAAGATGGGCCCGACGTGTTGTTTATTGACCGACACATGATTCACGAAGTTACCAGTCCGGTAGCTTTTTTAGGTTTAAAAAACCGCAGCATCAAGGTTTTATACCCAGAAAAAACATTCGCTACAGCAGACCACAATACACCAACACTCAATCAACACTTACCCGTGGCAGATCCCCTTTCGGCCAATCAACTGGCTGCCTTAGAAAAAAATGCACAGGAACATGGAATTTCTTACTGGGGGTTGGGACATGAAAAAAATGGAATTGTTCATGTGGTTGGTCCCGAATATGGTATTACACTACCGGGTGCAACTATGGTTTGTGGGGATTCACATACCTCAACCCACGGTGCCTTTGGTGCCATCGCATTTGGAATCGGTACATCAGAAGTTGAAATGGTATTGGCTTCCCAATGTGTCATGCAGCCCAAACCCAAAAAAATGCGGATCACCGTGAACGGTTCGTTACAAACAGGGGTAAGTCCCAAAGATGTGGCCTTGTTTATCATTTCTCAATTGACCACCTCGGGTGCTACGGGCTATTTTGTAGAATACGCGGGAGAAGTATTTAAAAACATGTCCATGGAAGGAAGAATGACCGTATGCAACTTAAGCATTGAAATGGGAGCACGAGGCGGAATGATTGCCCCTGATCAAAAAACATTTGCCTACATCGAGGACCGAGAGTTTACCCCTAAAGGTACGGACTGGGACAAAGCGATGGCGTATTGGGAGACACTCTACACGGATACCGATGCCACTTTTGATAAAGAATTGGAATTTGATGGGAGTAGCATTGAACCCATGATCACCTATGGAACCAATCCGGGTATGGGAACGGGTATAACCAATACCATCCCCAATGCCGATACAGTTGAAGGTGGAGTGGCTACCTATCAAAAGTCACTCGCCTATATGGGATACCAGGAGGGGGAAGCCCTGCTGGGTAAGAAAATTGATTATGTCTTTTTGGGCAGTTGCACCAACGGACGTATTGAAGACTTCAGAGCCTTTTCACAGCTTGTCAAAGGACGCCGACGTGCCGAGCACGTTACAGCATGGTTGGTTCCCGGTTCCCACAAAGTACTGGAGGCTATCAAAGAAGAGGGATTGCATGAGATACTGATCGAAGCTGGCTTTGAGCTGCGCGAGCCCGGATGCTCGGCTTGCTTGGCCATGAATGATGACAAAATACCCGCTGGAAAATATGCTGTAAGCACCTCCAATAGGAACTTTGAAGGTCGTCAGGGGCCCGGTTCACGCACACTTTTGGCAAGCCCTACAGTGGCTGCTGCCGCAGCGGTTACAGGGAGAGTTACCGATCCAAGAGAATTAATTAACGCTTAAATACTTATGGCTTACGATAAATTTACCGTTCTCAATAGTACTGCTGTTCCCTTGCCTATTGAAAATGTCGACACCGATCAAATCATTCCTGCACGTTTCCTCAAAGCTACCGAACGCGTTGGTTTTGGTGACAATCTCTTTCGGGATTGGCGTTACCACCAGGATGGTACCCCCAAGGAAGATTTTGTACTCAACCAAGGCACCTATAAAGGAAAAATCCTTGTCGGGGGAAAAAATTTTGGCTCTGGTTCGTCCCGTGAACATGCGGCTTGGGCCGTTTACGATTATGGATTTCGATGTGTGATTTCCAGTTTTTTCGCAGACATTTTTAAAAATAATTGCCTTAATATAGGTGTGTTACCTGTACAAGTAAGTGCTGCTTTCCTCGATGAGATCTTTGATGCGATAGCCCAGGATCCTACAACGGAAATAGAAGTGAATCTACCCCAACAAACAGTCAGTCTTTTGGCTACAGGAACAACAGAATCTTTTGATATCAATCCCTACAAAAAAGAAAATCTCCAAAACGGGTATGACGATATTGACTACCTGTTGAATTTGAAAGATAGCATTCAAGAATTTGCTCAAAAAACACCTTTTTAAAAGCAGGTTTCATGCGTACCATAGAAATCATGGACACCACCCTTCGAGATGGGGAACAAACTTCTGGGGTTTCTTTTTCTGCCTCCGAAAAACTAACCTTGGCGAAGCTGCTACTGGAAGAATTGGGTGTAGACCGCATCGAAATTGCCTCTGCACGTGTATCCGAAGGAGAATTTGAGGCTGTCAGACGCATTACGGAGTGGGCAGCAGACAACAATCGTTTGCATCAAATCGAAATCCTGACTTTTGTCGATAAAGGGGTTTCATTGGAATGGATGCAACAAGCGGGTGCAAACGTTCAAAATTTGTTGACCAAAGGTTCACTCAATCACCTGACCCACCAACTCAAACAAACACCAGAAGAACATTTTAAGCAAGTCGGCCAATCCATTGAAGTGGCTAAACAGCAGGGGATAACTACCAACATCTATCTGGAAGACTGGAGCAACGGTATGCGCAATTCACAAGAATATGTATTCTCCTATCTCGATTTCCTCGTTACAAAACCGGTCCGACGCGTTCTTTTACCCGATACCTTAGGAGTATTAACACCAGAGGAGACCCATCAATTTATTTTGACCATTCGTAATCGATACCCACAAATGCATATTGATTTTCATGGACATAACGATTACGACCTTGGGGTGAGCAATGCAATGGAAGCCGTCCGAGCCGATGTCCACGGCTTGCATTTGACCGTCAACGGCATGGGTGAACGAGCAGGAAACGCACCTTTGGCCTCGGTGGTAGCGGTCATCAACGACTTCTTACCCCAAGTCCAAACCAACATCAAAGAAAAAGCACTATACAAAGTCAGCCAATTGGTTTCAACTTTTACAGGCTTTCGGATTCCTGCCAACAAACCCATAGTCGGTGCCAATGTATTTACGCAGACCGCTGGGATTCATGCCGATGGCGATTCCAAAAAAAACCTCTATTTCAACGACCTTCTCCCAGAACGTTTTGGTCGCAAACGATCTTATGCGCTTGGGAAAACCTCTGGCAAAGCCAATATCGTAAAGAACCTTCAAGAATTGGGACTTACACTCAACGAGGATGAACTCAAACAGGTTACCCAACGCATCATTGAATTGGGCGATAAAAAACAAAAAGTCACGGCTGACGATTTGCCCTTTATCATTTCCGATGTTTTAAATTCGGGCAATACCCAAGCTCGAGTCCTTATCAAATCATATGTATTGACCCATGCGAAGGGCCTCCAGCCTTCCACTACTGTATCCATAGAAATCGATGGTGAATTGCTAGAAGAAAACGCCTGTGGTGATGGGCAGTATGATGCCTTTCTCAATGCTGTACGAAAGATCTATAAACGTAAAAAAATAGCCTTACCACAGTTGGTTGATTATGCCGTACACATTCCCCCAGGCAGTCATTCAGATGCCTTATGTGAAACTTCGATCACCTGGCAAAATGGCCATCGAGAATTTGTAACCCGTGGATTGGATTCCGATCAAACGGTTTCGGCCATTCAAGCAACAGAAAAGATGTTAAACACCCTATTATACTAATATATGAACATGAAAATTGCCCTTTTGGCTGGTGACGGAATTGGCCCAGAAGTCATTGACCAAGCTGTAAAAGTAAGCAACGCCATTGCTGATAAATTTGGCCATCAAATCACATGGACACCAGCCTTAACGGGTGCTGCTGCCATCGATGCGGTGGGCGATCCCTACCCAGATGAAACACACGCTGTTTGTGAAGCTGCCGATGCTGTTCTTTTTGGGGCCATCGGTCTGCCCCGTTTTGATAATGATCCTTCGGCCAAAGTGCGTCCGGAACAAGGACTGCTCCGTATGCGAAAAAAATTAGGGCTTTTTGCCAATGTACGACCCACCTTTACCTTTCCTTCTTTATTGGACAAATCCCCACTAAAACAAGAACGCATTGAAGGAACCGATTTGGTATTTTTGCGCGAACTGACTGGCGGGATATACTTTGGAGAAAGGGGTCGTCAGGATGAAGGCAACACTGCCTTTGATACCTGTACTTATACCCGAGAAGAAATCATCCGCCTGGCCAAAAAAGGCTTTGAATTGGCCCGAACACGAAGCAAAAAACTCTGTTGTGTGGATAAGGCCAACGTATTAGAAACTTCACGCCTCTGGCGGGAAACGGTACAAGCCATGGAAAAAGACTATCCCGATGTGGAAGTGTCCTATGAATTGGTTGATGCCGTGGCCATGCGTTTGGTACAATGGCCCAACAGCTATGATGTTTTGATCACGGAAAACCTCTTTGGGGATATATTAACCGACGAAGCTTCGGTTATTTCCGGTTCCATGGGGCTGATGCCCTCGGCTTCCATTGGCAGTGAAAATGCTTTGTACGAACCAATACACGGTTCTTTCCCGCAGGCCACTGGTCTGGATATTGCCAATCCCTTAGCGACCATTCTTTCCGCAGCTATGATGTTTGAAATGTCATTTGACTTGCACAAAGAAGGGACCTTGATCCGTAAAGTAGTCGATCAATCCCTGGCCGAAGGCGTGGTCACGGAGGACCTGGCCAATGGCGGAAAAGCTTACAAAACCTCTGAGGTAGGGAACTATCTGGCCGAATGCATTGCCAAGGCCTAGGCCTATCCCGTATTGAATGTCTAAAACCATATTAATTAGTTTTAACGTTTTATTGTACTAGATTTTCTAATCATAAAAATACTCCCAATTAAAATCTAACTTGTTGGGGGTATTTCGTTATTCTGCTTCAAGCTCTTTAAGATGCTTCAACTGCCTGGCGTCAATTACGCCATACTTGAACTTCAAATTATAAAAAGTGGGTTGACTTGTCCCCATGACCTCTACTAAAATCAACCAACTTAAATTCTTGGCCATACTGCCTGAGAAAACCGATTATCTGGTATTCTGTAAACTTCCTTTTTTTATTTATCCAATATTTAAAATTAACGATTTATTCTATTTTTGAATCGCTACCACTTTTAGAGCAGCTTTCAAAATGACAGATACTGAAAATTTTATTTATCAATTTGAAAAGGGGCAACGTGAAATAATGATGTACTTTCACAACCTATTGACTTTGGATTTCAATTTATCTGAAAAAATAAGTTTTAATTTGCCTTTTTATTATGGTACTAGTTGGATATGTTACTTAAAGCCGACAAAAAAAGGTACTGTTGAATTTTCTTTTGTTCGAGGCAATGAGCTTTCAAATGACGATGGATTGTTGAAAAGTAAAGGTCGAAAGCAGGTTCACAGTATCGAAATCGAAAAAGTAAAAGACAAACCTCGTAAAAATTTGAATAAAATTATACACGAAGCAATTTTACTT
This sequence comes from Flavobacteriaceae bacterium, assembly GCA_049890035.1. Taxonomy (GTDB): domain Bacteria; phylum Bacteroidota; class Bacteroidia; order Flavobacteriales; family Flavobacteriaceae; genus UBA11891. Next base: position 22,431 of record JBMHCG010000032.1, read on the forward strand.
GACCAGGTAAAACCCTACAGCGTAAAAAAATCTAAATAATTTTATTCAGTTAATTTAAGTCTGCGTATAACATCTACAATCATAAAAACTAATTCCAAACCCTATCTAGAACGAATACTTCTCTTATTTTTAAGAACCAAAATAAACACATCCAACTTTTTGATCTCCCCCCACCAACTCCGTTACCTTATACAAGTACCATTTGTATTACCCCTCCTCCCCATACTCTATTGGCAAGGAAAACAAATTCAAAAGAAAGTACCCCGCTTACCCGAAGCACAACAGCCCGAAGGAAAAGTAAAGGGACAAAATAAGAAAACGCTCCGAGTTCTGGGGCTGGGCGAAAGCACCATGGCTGGTGTGGGTGTGACCACCCATCAAGAAGGATTTATGGGTAGTTTTGCTCAGGCCATTACCGTGCATACAGGAATGGGAGTCCATTGGAAGGTCGTAGCCAAAAGCGGTATCAAGACAGCTGGGGTGATCCAACGGCTGTTACCAAAAGTCAAAAACGATCAACCCGATATGATTTTGATTTGTTTGGGAGGGAACAATGCCTTTGCCCTTCACTCCCCACACCAATGGGAAAACGATTGTCTGAAACTCATCGCAGCCCTTCAAAATCAATTCGGAGTGGAAACACCCATCGTATTTTCCAACATGCCTCCCATTCGCTTTTTCCCTGCTTTTACCCCTTTGATAAGACAGCTTATCGGGCGTTTGGTTGAAAGCTACAGCGCACAACTAGAAAGGAGTGTTCAAAAGATACCCAATGTGTTTTTTAACGATGAAATCGTTCGTTTTGACACCTGGCGAAAGCGCTACCAAACCGATGCCACTCTGGAAGAATTGTTCAGCGACGGGGTGCATCCGTCTCCGCTTACCTATCAATTGTGGGGCCAGGATATGGCTGCATTTGTCAGGGCGACTGTCTTAAAGGTCAACCAAACAGTTTGATTTATTCGGATTCTTCTAAAGATGATTCCCGCGTTCACGGCAAATGCAATCCCAAGCTGTGGCAGTGGCATCAGAAAAAAAGGTATCTTTCAGCCACTGATCACAGTCGGTGTAAAGAATAAAATTCAGAATTATGCAGAAAATTACGACGGCACAAATTGATGCCATCCACCAGAGGCAAAAAAGCTTTTTCGCTTCCGGTGCTACCCGTTCCATAGCCTTTAGAAAACAGCAACTCAGAAAACTCAAACAGGCCATCCTGTCGTATCAATCGGCACTGGAAGAAGCCGTATGGAAAGACCTGCGCAAATCCAAAGAGGAATTTTATATCACCGAAATTAGTGTGGTACTTTCAGAGATTGACTACCATCTGAAACACATCAGCCAATGGAGCAAACCGAAGCGAGTTCCCAGCCCCTACTTTCTCTTCCCCGCCAAAGCAGCGATCTACCATCAACCCTATGGAGTGAGTTTGATCATTTCACCCTGGAACTATCCGTTTCAGCTCTTGATCAATCCCCTGGTAGGTGCCCTATCCTCGGGCTGTACGGCAGTACTCAAACCCACTCCGGACATTCCACACGTAGCAGCGGTCATGGAAAAGATGATTTCAACCACCTTTGATCCCCACTATGTTTGTTTGTTACAAGGCAGTATTCCTGTAAATGAAAGGCTCCTCAAAAAGCAATTTGATTTGATCTTTTTTACTGGGAGTAGCCGTGTCGGGAAGATAATCATGAAAGCGGCAGCTGAATTTTTAACACCTGTTGTACTGGAATTAGGCGGCAAATCCCCTTGCGTTGTTGACAAAGGGGCCCATTTAGATGCTGCAGCCAAACGCATACTCTGGGGAAAAATTACCAATGCCGGGCAAACCTGTGTTGCCCCCGATTACGTTCTAGTTCACGAGGAGGAAAAAGAGGCACTCATCACCAAGATGAAGCAGCACTTGAGCACGATGCTGGGCGAAGACATTCAGAAAAGCCCCCATTACGGTCGAATCGTCAATGAAGCCATGTTTGATCGATTAGCACCCATGCTTAAAGAAGGAAACATCCGTTTGGGCGGAGACGCTGAAAAGGCTGATCGCTACATAGCCCCAACCCTTTTGGATCAAGTCCCTGAAACCGCACGCTGTATGCAAGAAGAAATCTTTGGTCCCATACTACCCATTATTAGTTTCTCAAAATTTGAAGAAGTGTTGGATCGGATTCAATCCCATGAAACCCCATTGGCTTTTTACTATTTTGGGTCTCGAAAGAAAGGCCGTAAGATGATCGAACAAAGCCTCTCCGGTGGCGCTTGTATCAACGATACCTTGATGCATTTGGCGTGTCAAAACCTCCCTTTTGGCGGCGTTGGTCACAGTGGAATGGGTAGCTATCATGGCTACAAGAGTTTCCAGGCGTTTACACATGAAAGAGGGGTTTTTGAAAACGTACAACAATATGATCCCCCGCTACGCTATGCGCCCTTTAAGTATTTTGGGATGCTAAAAAAAATGCTTTAAAGCAAATACTCTGTAGAAATAAAATTGGACTCTTTTGAATTGAGTAAGCGCTCTAGGATTTCATTGTTATAAGGCGTGTCCTTGGAAGCGACAAATGTACGAATGGAGAACGATCGCAATGCATCATAGACGCTCAGCGTACTAACCGCAGAGTTTTTTCTTCCCGTAAACGGATATACATCGGGACCTCGCTGGCATGCACTGTTCAAATTGACACGACAAACCAGGTTGGCAAGGGTATCAATAAGCGGTCCTATTTTCCGAACATCGCGACCAAAAAGACTTACTTGCTGGCCGTATTCCGAAGCAGCCATAGCGTCCAATGGTTCTGAAATATCAGAATAGGGAATGATTGGAACGACAGGACCAAACTGTTCTTCCTCATAGACACGCATGCTTTTGTTTACCGGATATAAGACAGCAGGGAAAGAATAGTTGTGAGTCAACGTACCTCCTTTTTTATTTATCACCTTCGCTCCTTTTTCCTTGGCATCTTGAATCAATTCTTGGATGTAGGCTGGCTTGCCCGGTTCAGGTAAGGGCGTCAGAAACACCCCAGGTTCCCAAGGCAAACCATATTTAAGTGCATCAACTGCTTTGGCAAAACGTGTATTGAATTCATCCACTATGGACTCGTGAACATAAAGAATTTTTAAAGCCGTACACCGCTGTCCATTGTAGGACAAAGTTCCAGAAATACATTCTTTGACAGTTAAATCCATATCGGCATCTGGCAAAACTATGGCAGGATTCTTGGCTTCCAATCCCAGTACCAGGCGCAAGCGATTTTTGTTAGGATGCAAATCCTGCAAGGCCACCGCAGAAGAACTATGCCCTATCAGTGCCAAAACATCAATTTTACCTGTTTCCATAATGGGGGAGGCAATCTTTCGTCCCCTACCAAACAAAATGTTGACCACTCCAGGAGGAAAACTTTCCTGAAAGGCACGAAGTAAGGGAGTAATGAGTAAAACCCCGTGCTTGGCTGGCTTAAAGATGGTTGTATTTCCCATCGCTAAAGCCGGAATAAGTAAACAAAAGGTTTCATTTAAAGGGTAATTATAGGGTCCCAAACACAACACTACGCCAAGTGGACCACGTCGAATATGGGCATGTACACCACCTTCTTTATCAAAACGTGCAGAACGTCGGTCTAAGTTTTTGTAGGCCTCAATTGTATCATAAATATAATCTACAGTCCGATCGAACTCCTTTTCTGCGTCACCTCGGTTCTTTTCAATTTCCCACATCAAGAGTTCGACCACTTCCTCTCGATGGGTTTTCATTTTTTCGACAAAATTGGAGAGGCATTTTAATCGATCGTTGACACGCATAGTCGGCCATAGACCCTGTCCACGCTGAAACGCTTTCTCGGCTGCATGCAAGGCTTCCATGGCAGCCTCTGTTTCCATATCGGGTATGGAACCCAACAAGGTGGGACCTACATCGCCCTGGTCGTTTTCAGTAAAGATAGTTGAATATACGGGTGTTGTATGCCCCTTCCATGGCTTTAACTCACCATCTACTAAATATTCGGTACAATGTACCTGTTGTTGAAAACCAACGGTATGGTCGATAGGATCGACTACTGTCTTTTCCATTTTTTGTTTTAAAATTAAGCAATTTTATTGAACATATAGGAGGTTTGTAATTTAATTCGGGAACAAGCATCTTTGTAAGGATTACAATATGAAAAGACAAGTTGTTACTCCTAGCGGATAATTCTATTGGTAGATTCTTATGGCAAAGAAAATTGGACTTTTTTTAGGCCCCATCCTATTCCTTATTGTTTCGCAATTGAAACTCGCTGCGCTCACTCCAGAAGCCGTTTATGTAATTGCTCTTGCCATATGGATGGTCAGTTGGTGGATTACTGAGGCAGTATCTATCTCTGTGACAGCTTTGCTCCCCCTAGTTGTTTTTCCCCTAGCTGGGATCATGTCGGTGAATGATGTAGGAGCCAATTACGGCAGCTCAATCGTATTTTTATTTTTTGGAGGATTTGTCTTGGCCTTGGCTTTGGAAAAAGTCAATCTTCACCGAAGAATTGCACTGAGTATCATTCATAAAACAGGCACCACCCCCAATCGTGTAGTATTGGGCTTTATGTTGGCTACTGGGTTTATGAGCATGTGGATATCCAATACGGCAAGCACCGTTGTGATGTTACCCATAGCATTATCAGTAATCGACTTGTTGGTCCAAAGCGACGGTGTATTTACCAAATCAGAACAGCAGTTTTCACTCAGTGTCATGCTGGGAATAGCTTTCTCTGCCAATGCTGGGGGAATCGCTACCGTAATCGGTACACCCCCCAATTCTGTGCTGATTGGTTTGCTTGAAAACGAATACAACATACAAATCTCGTTCTTTCATTGGATGTTGCTCGGCTTGCCTTTTTCCGCCGTCCTGATTGGTATTATCTATACTTTACTGACGCGCGTTTTATTTCTCAACAAAGAAATTGCATTCGCTACAACCCAAGATGTCATTGCACAGCAACTCAAAGCCTTGGGGCCACTTCGCAAGGAAGAAAAACAGGTGTTGTGGATTTTTACAGGCATGGTTTTCTTTTGGGTCTTTCGTACCCTACTCAACAAACTGATACCTAGCTTACAACTCACTGATACCATTATTAGTGTCGGTGGCGCCATCAGCCTTTTCGCCTTACCCCTCAATCTAAAAGAGGAGCGATTTGTATTGGAATGGAAAGATACCCAACGTTTGGCATGGGGCATTCTTATCCTTTTTGGTGGTGGGCTGGCACTGGCAAAAGGAATGGCAACAACAGGTATCGTCTCACAAATAACAGAATCCATCGCATCGGCCAATTTGAATGTATTACCAACCGTTTCACTGCTCATCCTGCTCATGTTATTCATGACCGAACTGATGAGTAATGTTGCCTTGGTGGCCGTTTTGGCACCCGTTATGGCAGGAATTGCTATGGGACTAAACATACCCATTTTATATCTATTGATTCCAGTAACCATGGCCAGTAGCTGTGCATTCATGCTTCCCATGTCCACCCCACCCAATGCCATCGTATTTGCAAGTGGTTATGTCAAAGTTTCACAAATGGCACGTGCTGGTATTCTGATTAATTTACTGGCAATCCTTCTTTTGATTTTCTTATACGCTTACATTATCCCCTTGATTTTTTAGTCACTAGACTAAAAACTGATATAAATCAGGTTTGTCGTTTAGGTATTCTCCGTAAAAACCACCCTGCTTCATACGACTTACCAAAGGTTCAAAATCTTCGGCAGATTGCAAACGAATACCCACCACAGCCGGTGCGTTTACGCGGCTGTTTTTTTTTGAATACTCAAAAAAAGTAATATCATCTGTAGACCCTAAAATATCATTGACAAAATCGCGTAATGCCCCAGTCCTTTGTGGAAAGCGGACAATAAAATAATGTTTTAGACGAGCGTATAACAAGGCCCTTTCTTTGATTTCAGGGGTACGGGTGATGTCGTTATTTCCTCCGCAAATAAATACGCCTACTTGCTTGCCTTTAATTTGAGGAGCATATTGTTCCACAGCAGCGAGTGCCAATGCACCAGCAGGTTCCGCAACGATCCCTTCTTTGTTATATAGATCCAAAATCTCCTGACAGATACGTCCTTCGTCAACCAACAAGCAATCATTCAATTGTTCCTTACAGATTTCGTAACACAAACTCCCTACTTTTTGAACAGCAGCACCGTCAACGAACTTATCGATCTGAGGCAAAGCAATTATTTTTTGTTGTTGTAGCGATTCAAACATCGAGGGTGCTCCATTGGGTTCGACACCGATAATTTTAGTCTGAGGGGAAAGGGAAGAAAAAATGGTCAAAATACCCGAAACAAGTCCCCCACCTCCAACAGGCACAAATAAATAGTCGAGGTCTTTCTGTGCCTGATCCAATATTTCCAAAGCCATGGTAGCTTGCCCCTCAATCACATCGGGATCGTCAAAGGGGTGAATAAAACAGGACTGTGTTTGCTCTTGATAATCGCGCGCGGCTTGTTGTGAATCGTCATAGGTATCGCCCACCAGGCGTATATCAACGTAATCCCCTCCAAACATGCGTACTTGTTCCACTTTTTGCATGGGGGTGGGCAAGGGCATAAAAACCGTTCCCTTGATTTGTAAGTCGCGACACGAAAAGGCAAATCCCTGTGCGTGATTTCCAGCACTAGCACAAACAATACCTTGTTGGAGCTCGTATTCAGTGAGGGTTTTGATTTTATTGTAAGCCCCTCGTATTTTAAACGATCGTACCTGTTGTAGGTCTTCTCGTTTTAAATAGATATCTGCATCCAGTTTTTTGGACCATCGGTCCGTTCGTTGGAAAGGTGTTTCAAGAACTACAGAAGAAAGCCGGGTTCTTGCCTTTAGGGCACCTTCAACACTAGGCAAACGCATGGTTTACACAATTTTTTTCATGGCTGTCATCGAAGCGCGAAGCTCATAACCAATCAACTCTACCGGGTGATAACGAATGATATCATTGATTTGAATCAACTGTTGGTTGTCTACTCCATTGTCAGAATCTGCCCCAAAGGCTCGACCGATTACATCAGTATCAATTGTCTTCATAAAATCTTCCAACATCGGTTTGGCGGCATGATCGAACAGGTAACAACCGTATTCTGCAGTGTCTGAAATCACGCGATTCATTTCAAACAATTTCTTTCGTGCAATGGTATTGGCAATTAGGGGCGTCTCATGTAAAGATTCGTAGTATGCCGATTCTTCTTTAATTCCAGAGCCTACCATCGTATCAAAAGCCAATTCAACGCCGGCACGTACAAAAGCCACCATCAATACGCCATGGTCAAAATATTCTTGTTCTGGAATGTCTTGCGTCGTGTTTTCGGTTTTTTCAAAAGCTGTTTCACCTGTTGCTGCCCGCCATGTCAAAAGATTAACATCATCATTGGCCCAGTCCTCCATCATGGTTTTTGAAAAATGTCCTGAGATGATATCATCCATATGCTTTTGAAACAAAGGTGCCAGAATGGTCTTGAGTTGTTCAGATAATTCAAAGGCTTTGATTTTGGCAGGATTGGACAAACGATCCATCATATTGGTTATCCCACCGTGTTTTAACGCTTCGGTAATCGTTTCCCATCCGTATTGAATCAGTTTTGAGGCGTATGCAGGGGCTATCCCTTTTTCGACCATCTTGTCAAAACTCAAAATCGATCCGGTTTGTAGGACCCCACAAAGGATGGTTTGTTCTCCCATTAAGTCTGATTTCACCTCCGCAACAAAGGAAGACTCTAAAACACCGGCTCGGTGTCCCCCGGTTGCCACGGCATAGGCCTTGGCCTGATCCAATCCATGTCCATGGGGATCGTTTTCTGGGTGTACGGCAATCAAAGTCGGAACCCCAAATCCACGTTTGTATTCTTCACGAACTTCAGAACCAGGGCACTTTGGCGCCACCATAATAACAGTAATGTCTTTTCGAATTTGGGTCCCTTCTTCAACGATGTTAAATCCATGGGAGTAAGAAAGCGTCGCGCCTTTTTTCATCAAGGGCATTACAGCTTCCACTACGGCTGTGTGATTTTTATCGGGTGTTAAATTGATCACTACATCCGCCGTAGGGATCATCTCTTCGTAAGTGCCCACCTTGAAGTCATTCGATATTGCATTTTGAAAGGAAGCACGTTTGTTATCAATGGCTCCCTGACGTAAGGTGTAGGCGATGTCCAATCCGGAATCACGCATGTTCAGACCTTGATTGAGTCCTTGGGCACCACAGCCGACTATGACTATTTTTTTGCCAGCCAAGGCGGCTACTCCATCCTTAAATTCATCGGTTTCCATAAAACGGCACTGACCGAGTTGGTTGAGTTTTTCGCTTAGTGTGAGTTGGTTGAAATAATTAGCCATTGTTTGCTTTTCTCTTTAATTGTTGTTTTTAAATGTATCTAAAATTTCCGAAATGCCCATTTTGGATTTGGTTACAGAGATGCGACCGGAACGAACGAACTGCATCAATCCAAAAGGAGCCAAGTCATTGTATAATTTTTCTGTTTCATGACGAAAACCTGTTTTCTCAATAACAAAAAACTCAGGTGAAACAGTTACTATGTTGGCATGACTCTCCTTGATAATATTTTGTATGTGCCGTTCTTCAAAGAGCGCACTCGATTTCACTTTATATAAGGCTGACTCTTGGAAAATGGTTTCCTCATCTGTATGATAAAAGGCCTTGATCACATCGACTTGTTTTTCAATTTGTCCAACAACTTTTTTGATGCGTTCGGGGGTCAGATTAACTACAATTACAAAACGAAAGACAGCTGGTATTTCCGAAGGTGAAGTTGAAAAACTTTCAATATTAATGTGTCGTTTTAAGAAAATAGCAGAAATGCGGTTGAGCAAGCCTACATTATTTTCAGAATAGATTGAAATCGTGTAATGTTGTTTTTCTTCCATCTTATTCAAGTCTTATGTCCGATACGGAGGCACCTGTGGGTATCATTGGGAATACGTTATCTTCTTTCTCGACACAAACTTCAAGAAAATAAGGTTTGTCTGACGCGATCATTTTTGCCACGGCACCATCCAACTCGGAACGATCACGTATGGAGTGTGCTTCAATGTGATACGCTTTGGCGATACCTACAAAATCAGGATTGATCATTTCTGTTGATGCATAGCGTTTGTCAAAAAACAATTGTTGCCATTGGCGAACCATCCCTAGGAAGTCGTTGTTGAGAACAACAATTTTCACCGGGAGTTGCGCTTGAAAAATTGTGCCCAATTCCTGTATGGTCATCTGATAGCCCCCATCTCCAATGATGGCAACCACTTCGCGGTTGGGTGCTCCCATTTTAGCACCAATTGCCGCTGGTAAGGCAAAGCCCATGGTGCCCAAGCCGCCAGAGGTAACATTGCTCTTGGATTGGGTAAACTTGGCATAGCGGCAAGTGACCATCTGATGCTGTCCGACGTCGGTAACTATGACAGCATCTCCTTTCGAATGTTTATTAATAGCAGCTATGGCCTCACCCATAGTCAGTCCTGCCTTGGTTGGGTTGATATCTTTTTGAATGACTTTGTCGTATTCAATTTGATAGTAGGTATCAAATTCAGATCGCCATGTGCTGTGATCGTTGGCGTGTACTAAAGGTAAAAGTGCCGTTAAACTCTCCTTACAATCACCCAAAACAGCCACATCTGCTTTTACGTTTTTGTCAACCTCAGCGGGGTCAATTTCCAAATGAATGACTTTGGCTTGTTTGGCATAGGTATCCAGACTGCCTGTCACCCGATCGTCAAAACGCATTCCAATTGCAATCAGAACATCGCATTCATTGGTCAGTTTATTGGGGCCGTAGTTTCCATGCATCCCCACCATTCCAACATTTAAAGGATGGTCTGTAGGCAAGCCAGAAAGTCCGAGGATGGTCCAGGCTGCAGGAATGTCTGTTTTTTCTATAAACTCCTGAAAAACAGCTTCTGCATTTCCCAACAAAACCCCTTGCCCCCATACGATTAAGGGCTTTTTGGCCTGATTAATTACTTCAGCGGCTGCATGCAAAGCAGTTGGGTCGACCGTGGGTTTGGGTACATAACTGCGAATCCCCTTACAGCTTTGATATGAAAAATCGAAGCTGTCAAATTGCGCGTTTTTTGTTATGTCGATTAGTACCGGGCCAGGCCGCCCAGATCGGGCAATATAAAATGCTTTGGCAATGATTTCAGGAATTTCTTCCGCACGTGTAATTTGATAATTCCACTTTGTAACTGGGGTCGATATGCCAATGATGTCCGTTTCTTGAAATGCGTCGGATCCCAGCAGATGATAAGCTACTTGTCCTGTGATACAAACCATGGGTGTGGAATCAATTTGTGCGTCAGCGATCCCCGTAACCAAATTGGTTGCTCCAGGACCGGAGGTTGCCATAGCCACACCTACTTTCCCAGAAGTACGGGCATACCCTTGCGCCATATGAGTAGCACCTTGTTCGTGACGGGTCAGCACATGATTCAGCTCGTTTTGGAACTTGTATAATTCGTCATAGATCGGCATGATAGCACCTCCAGGATAGCCATAGACCAGATCCACCCCTTCAGCTAAGAGACAGCGTATGACGGCTTCGGCTCCAGAGATTCGCATCGTTTTTGAAGTTGTCGTTGCCATAATTTATTGATCGGTAACACAGCCTTCGGAAGCTGTTGCCACATTTTTGATATATTTAAACAACACGCCTTTTTGAAATTTGTAAGGTGGTTGTTGCCACGTCTTTTTACGATCTTCTATTTCGGCCTCCGTTAGTGCCACACTCAATGTATTGGCTTCGGCATCGATTGTTATTTGATCGCCTGTTTGAACCAGTCCTAAGGGACCTCCTTCCTGTGCTTCGGGAACAATGTGTCCTACAACAAATCCGTGCGTACCTCCCGAAAATCGTCCATCTGTGATTAAGGCAACCGATTTTCCAAGGCCAGCCCCCATAATAGCAGCAGTCGGTTTTAACATTTCAGGCATGCCCGGGCCGCCTTTGGGGCCTTCATAGCGGATGACGACTACCTCCCCAGCTTGTACTTCACCTTTTTTGATACCTTCATTCGCTTCAAATTCACCGTTATAAACGCGGGCTGGACCCTCGAAACGAAGCCCTTCTTTACCCGTAATCTTGGCCACCGAACCGCCCGGGGCCAGGTTTCCTTTAAGTATACGTATATGACCTGTGGGTTTGATGGGTTCAGAAAGGGATCGAATGATTTTCTGACCTGCTTTGAGTCCAGGAACATTTGCTAGATTTTCTGCTAAAGTTTTTCCTGTTACAGTCATGCATTCCCCATGCAACAAATCATTCTCCAACATAAATTTCAAAACTGCTGGAACGCCGCCAACAGCATGTAAATCTTTCATCAAAAATTTGCCGCTGGGTTTTAAATCAGCCAAAAAAGGTGTGGTGTCACTAATCCGTTGAAAGTCGTCTATGGTCAAATCGATTTCAGCCGCTTTAGCAATTGCCAAAAAGTGTAATACGGCATTGGTAGAACCGCCCAAAATGGCAATCAGTCGCAAGGCATTTTCTAGGGACTTTTTGGTCACAATGTCCTTAGGCTTGAGATCTTGCTGCAGTAGTGCCAAAAGATATTTTCCTACTTCTAAACATTCTAAATTCTTTTCCCGACTGATAGCAGGATTGGACGAATTATACGGCAATGCCATTCCTAGAGCTTCTATGGCTGAAGCCATGGTATTGGCAGTATACATACCACCACAGGCACCCGCCCCAGGACAAGCATTTTTGATAACATTTTTATATTCTTTTTCATCGATGGTACCGGCAACTTTTTCACCCCATGCTTCAAAAGCGGATACAACATCGAGTTCTTTATCATTGTGGCAACCCGAATCAATGGTACCGCCATAAACCAGAATACTCGGTCTGTTGAGACGCAACATAGCCATCAATGCACCTGGCATGTTTTTATCACAACCTACCACCGTAACGACCCCGTCATAAGACATGGCCTGAACCACGGTTTCTATAGAATCGGCAATGACATCGCGAGAAGGCAGCGAAAAACGCATCCCAGGAGTACCCATGGATATCCCGTCACTCACTCCAATCGTATTGAAAATAAGTCCAACCAATTCCTTCTCGGGAATACCTTTTTTGATTTGTTGGGAAAGGTCGTTAAGGTGCATGTTACACGGATTGCCTTCGTACCCCGTACTAGCAATTCCAATCAGTGGTTTTTGAAAATCCGCATCCGTCAATCCAATGGCATGGAGCATGGCTTGAGCCGCTGGTTGGGTGGGATCCTGCGTCACTTGGTAACTGTATTTGTTTAGTTTTTTCATTTTCTCTTACGAAAGTAAATCGGTTGCTTTTGGTTTTGAAAGATCTGTCTGTGAGGCTATTATAGTCAATCGTTTATTATCGAATGTAGTTTGCTGTATATCAATTCTTTAATGACTCTATTTTCACACAGTCAAGAAATCATAAAAAACATTAAACAAGACGGCTTTCTGATTTTAAGACCAAAAATAAAAAGGATTCCAAAGAGTTCGCGATATTTGAACAAAGTATTTGCATGAAAAAGAAAACAGCTACTGAGGCGATACATTACCGCCGTTCAGTTCGCATCCAAAGTGAAGAAAATATTGACCCTGAAGTAGTAAAGCAGTGTATTGAAAACGCAACATTGGCTCCCAATAGCAGCAACATGCAACTATGGGAGTTTTACCATGTTCACAATCCCGAATTTAAAAATCATATTGCTGCCGCTTGCTTCAATCAACCTGCCGCTAAAACAGCTCAGCAATTGGTCATTCCGGTGGTACGCCGCGATCTATGGCGAGAACGCCTTGAAGCACTAAAAGACCATATGAGGGCAGAATTTGCCAAAGCAGCCACCCGCGATCCCAAAAAAGAAGCCAATGCACTGGCGTACTTGGAAAAGGATCTCCCCAAAGTGTACCAAAAAAAAAGTGTCTGGCTGCGTTGGTGGAATAAAAGACACATGGAAATAAAAGGGCAGTCCCAGCCGGTTTACCGAGAGATTGGGGCCCATGATTTAAAAGTAATTGGACACAAAAGTGTAGCCCTGGCCGCCCAAAATTTTATGATCAGTATGGCCGAAATAGGATACGACACCTGCCCGATGGAAGGATTTGATTCCCTGCGAATAAAACAACTGCTGGAGTTGCCAGCGGAAGCAGATATTAACATGGTGATAGGTTGTGGTATTCGCGCTGAAAATGGAGTCTACGGTCCCCAATTTCGCTTGCCAATGGAAACGGTTTACTTTGAAAAATAAGTTCAAAGCATCAGTTGCAGGCGAAGCTGCTTTCCCGTTCTTTGTTGAGCCAAAAAGTTCCTTGCCGACTCTTCAAGGCGTAGGATACGTACATAACCTCCCGTTACCTGCCCGTCCTGCATAGCGATGAGTAAATTCCCACCCGGAGTCAATTGGACGGTTCCCGGTTCAACCAAACCACTCATGGTATGAATGGTTGTTTTGGGCAAAGAACCTTGGAGTCGATAGCCCATACGATTGTTACTACCAATTTCAAAAGTTTGCGTCTTTAGAGCCTCACGAACTTCATTAGGACATACGGCCCAATCTATACCCGGGACGACTTCCAAATGAGTATCTGAAACCAACGATTGTAACGGAGGTAGTTTGGAACGGCTAGGTAGTGTTTCCTTTTCATGATGGGGAAGAAATTCCAGAATTTCACCTTTTATAAGTTGGCCCTGTGGGCTAATGGGATAAAAGTGTGCCCTACTGTCCAAGTATTGTGGGCCTTGAAGACCGCCCATAAAAGCCAAATAAGCACGAGCCCCTTTTTCCATCTTTCCCAAACGCAATACATCCCCTAGATCAAAAAAAACAGGCGTATCGGCCATTTGAGCTTCATTGTTTTTGGAGAAAGCTATCGTGGCACCACTCAATACAACCCAGCAAGGATCGTTAAATAGGAGGGTTGGCCCCATAAGGGTGATCTCCAAACTCGCAGCACCTACTTGATTTCCTAGGAGGGAATTCGCACGATCAAAACTTTCCACATCCATAGGGCCCGATAGGGGAACCCCCCGATGCCGCCAACCCAAGCGACCCTGATCTTGAATGGTCGTGTAGACCCCTGCTGCAATGACTTTACAATACGAACGTTTCATCCGTATGTTTTGGAAAAAATTCATTCGTTGTTTCCCATTTTTCATAGGGTACCCCTTCGATAGACTCCCAAAGGATCCGATCTCCGGGTTCCAAAAAAAAACTAGGCGTACGGTCCCGGTCAAAAAGTGCTACCGGGGTTCGACCCAGGAGTTGCCACCCACCGGGGCTGGCCTGTGGATAAATTCCTACATAACGCTCCCCAACGGCAACAGAACCGTGTGGTACCTGTAAGCGCGGCTCGTTCCTACGGGGCAGTTGCATGTTTTTTGGAAGTCCTCCCATGTATACAAAACCAGGTAAAAAACCGTAAAAAGAGGCATATAAAGGCTGCCGAATGAATTGCTTTTGGTAGCCGGTCACTAGCCCTATATCGCCTTGAAAGTGATGCATCAAATCGGATTCTGATGAGCTATCCCAAAATAGAGGAAAGACCCACGACCGATAGGGGATCGTATGCTTAGCAGCAAGTGTTTCCCAACACACAGCCAGCGTTTTTTTCAGATTTTTTTCACGGACTTTCTTTTTGAAAAAGAAATGGCAGCCACGAGGTTCAATTACTATTTCATGCAGACGATCTCCCATTTCGCATGCTACAGCATCCATCCATTGTTTGACTTGCAAAACGATTTTTTGCGTGGCCATGGGTGCTTCTAATGCCAAAAAACACTGCTGAGTTTTCGTAAAACGAATGGTTGATTTCATGCATTGATGATTTGTGCTACCAGTGGAGCAAAGACTGTAGCATTTGGAGTATCACTGTGCAAACAAAGTGTTTGGCTAGAGACCGCTAAAAACTTCCCGCTATGGGTGATAACATAACCGGATAACAATTGCTGAGTCTGTTCCTGCACGGCTTTTGCAGTCGTCAAGACAGCATGAGATTCTTTCCGAGAAACCAAGTGGCCAGAATCCCCATAGGTGCGATCCACAAAGGCTTCCTCCCAAACGTCATAGCCTGCTTCGAGCAATTGTCGAGCCCAGGAACTACCTGCCAAAGCATAAATTATACCGTCGAATTGCAAGTGACCTAAAACCGATATAAATCGATTGCCCAATTCGACATTTTCTGACAAATCATTGTAAAGCGCACCATGGGGTTTTATATGGTGCCAAGATAAATTCAGTTCTTTCAAAGCCTGGGCAAACATACCCAGCTGTTCGAGCAGGGAAGCCTCCAATTCGCCCGTTGCCATAGGCAGACTTTTGCGACCAAAATGCAACCGATCCGGATAGGACGGATGGGCGCCTACGGCAACCGCTGCTGCTTGTGCCCAACGCAGTGTTTGCACGATGCTAGCTGCATCCCCCGCATGGCCACCGCAGGCAATGTTGCAAGAGGTAGCGTAATTCAATAGTACTTTGTCATGAGATCCGCCTTCCCCCAAATCCATATTGAAATCCATCCTAACGTTCAAGATACAAAATAACTTTTCAGAGGCATAAAAAATATAGGATTAGATACCCAAGGACTTTTTAACTGTCCAAAGCTCACAAATACGCAAAGTAAAAAACTCAGAAGCAATAAAAAAAGCCACCAAATGTGTAACTTGGTTCCCATACCCTAAAACTCATGAAAGCGTTCTTAACCCTCTGTCTGATTCTTTTCTCTCATACCACTACTGCTCAAAAGCTCTTGGTTGAGAAAAAAGGGTGGAAAAACTATTATTATTTGGATAACCGACAACTGCCACAAGCAGCTGTTTGGCCTTATTTACAAAAGTATCCACAAAGCCAATTGCTGGCTCAAAAAGCAAAATACCAATTGCAATCCGCCCATTGGATACAAGCAGCGGCAACCCTGATACTGGGAGTACAGAGTGCCCGCTGGATAAGTAGCAGCAGTCAACCCAAATGGCAATGGAGTCTTCCCGCAGCAGCGGCCCTGGGCCTGAGTATCCCTTTGGAACGGAAGGGTAACAAAAACCAAAAAAAAGCGATTCTAATCTATAACAAGTCAATAACCAATTAACTAGAAAATACAACGATACCGCACGCAATTTCAAACAGTTTATACTACCATTCCTTTCTAATATTTATTTATTTTCCAAACCGTATTCCAAAGACTTTACAGGAATATGATTGGAAAACGAGGGTGCCCAACGGTAGGTCAATGACAGTCCAAATTGTTTTTTGCCAAAAGGTCGCCTGCCTTGCCCATAGGCAAAGCCTACTTCCCACTGTGGTAAGAAGGGCTGTTGCCATAGAATGCGAGCCTTCCTTTCTGAATTCATATACAAACCCAGTTGTATGTCCCAAGGGATGTGCAACTGAAAAAAACCAAAATAGACAGGTGCCGCTACTTCTTTTTCTATACCAATAACACTTTTCATCTGTACTGCTGCATCAAAATCGAATGTACGACCCAATAACAAATAATAGCTCGGGGCAATGATCAAGGAGAGCGGAGGTTTGGTACGACTCAGTGGGCTGTTGTTGACCCCTAACAGGACGTAGCCTTGCTTACTTTGATAAGCAAGGCTGGTACTGAAAGCCATCCAAAAATGGTTGGGGAGATCCAAAAGGGGGTCTGGACGTTCAATGTGTTGAAGTAATTCAAAAGAATACATACTGCTATTCCCATGGATACGCGTACCTAAATAGATGTTTTTTCGGGGAGTTAAGGGGAGACGGAATGCCCACCCGACAGAACCTTGTTGTCGTTTAACAACAAATCTTTCTTCGTTTGTGATGTGCAACCCCAAGGTCCATCGATCCCCGGCTGTAGGCCGTACCCATGTCATATGCTGCTGGTAGGTTGCGGTAGAAAACTGCTGCATCCTTTCCACACCGATATGCCATTGGGCGTACTCAAGCAACCCGAGAGCGGCTGGATACCGATTCCCTAGATACATCATCAGGGGTTGCGTCAAAAAGGGGGACTGCCCCATTACCCAACTGCCAAGAAGAAAAAACAGCAAGCATCCAACTTTCACCTCAATCTGATTTTAGTAACAAACGCCCTCGCAAAACAGGACTATCCATCATCCCTCCGTACAACCGTATCTCATACTGATAGACACCATTAGCAAGAACAGAGCCCGTTACGGAATGGGTACCTTCCCAATCGTTTTGGTACAATCCAAGGGAAGTGTAAACCAAATTTCCTCTTTGATTATACACCCTGATAGAAGCAGTAGGATATTGGTCAATGGGTGTCAATATCCATGTATCGTTGATTCCATCACCGTTGGGTGTCAACGCTTGAGCTATCTGTAAAGGTTTTTCTTCCCAAAAAGAAACCACACTTAAAGCTGTATAAGAAGATAGAGAAAGTGACTCTGAAAGCTCTAAGCTGTGGTTGCTTGTGTATCGAGTCGGTAGCAGTTCCCAGCGGGATTCTTTTTTTCCGATCCAAAAACAATTAGAACCCCTTTTCAACCAACGAGCATAGCTTTCCAAAGGAATATGAAATTGAAACGATCCCTCACTAACAAGCTGCCAGGCAAAAGGCAAAAACTCCTTAACGGGTCGATGAAAAATAAATTTTGACAGGTAAAGAGGTTCGAGACCAATAATAAGGGATGCTGTGTCAAGCCCGGTTAGGGTTAGTGGGATGTGGATTCCAAAATAACCTAGGGGAATAAATAGTATTTTGGGGTTTTGTGCCTGAATGGTAACTTCTAAATAAGCATCTGCCGAAACAGCCACTATAGAAGTATTTTCACTCAAATAAAGACGGCTCCTCTGATTCGCTGCTGCATGCCAAACACGCTTAATGCCTCTATTCCGATTTGACCCAGACGACCAAAAACACCGACCTGACTAAAACCAAAAAAGCAACAACCTAAAAAAATGAACAAAAAACTACTGCTTTTCATATACCGCTAGCTTGGCTTCCAATAGGAAAACTTTTCTTTCCAACGTCTCAATCCGTTCATTCAATTCACTAATGATGTCGTGAACAGAAGGAGGCAAAACGTTTGTTTCCTTTCTATTTCCATTGCAATCTGCGATATGTACCAAAGGTTTCCCTGTTAGTTTTTCCAACGCACGCAGAGCTGCCAACATGTCAACATTAATCACACTGTCCAGATGCATATTTCTGGAATAATAGCTCCAAGCCATGGGCTCACTGGGGGGTAACAACTCAAAACGGTGGGGAGACAATTCGGTTTCATTTCCTGCAGAATCCATGACTCTGAGTGCGGATCGATCCGATGAATCAATTACAACGTATAGCTGCACACTGCTTGTGGTTGCCGAGCTTGGTGGTTCTCCTGCACCCAATGTCAGGACTCTTTTGGCCTGATTTCCAAATTCCGAAGTATTGAATCCAACATTGCCATTTTTAAGAATGACCAAAGCATCGGATCGATGCGACGCGTTACTCCCATTACCTACAGTAAACAGACGTGTTTCGGGTACCCAATCATCTTTATCCTTTATATCCGAAAGCGTATTGTACGATCCCAAGACGGTTTCTGAAAAGCTTTGAGCAATGGTGGCGTTGCCCAGTGCAACGGAGCGGTGTCCATAGGCTTCTGTACGATAATTGCTAGCCAAACTATAATCCCCTAGCTTGTTGTGATCCCAGCCTGCCCCTGAAGCATAACCTGCTCGAAACGCCCCCTTACTTTTGTGAAAAAGGAAACGACTGTTGTCATCCGATCCTGTTTGATTATCCATCGTAGGACTCCCAAATAAAAAATGATCATTTGCCATATCCCCTTTTGCATTTCTTGTCACCCCAGCAATGGTTTCAAAAACGACATCGGAGCTGCTTGTCGGTGATGTGCTTTCCAATACCAGTGTTTCTGAATCCAGGAGCGACAAAGTCAAAAGACCGCTTACCTGAAGGTTTACTGTATTGCCTTGATCGATTGCCAGTCCCACCCGATCCACCGCATCGTTTTCAAAACGCAGCCGTTGGGGAAGCACCGTTGAATCTGTTAATAGCGGAGCCAAGTTTACCGAACTCCCCCCATCAAGGGTAAGAGTAGAGTCCTTTAAGTATATTTTTTGTGGAGGCACAGCATACTTACTTAAATCAACGGTCCCACCTTGTTCCAATGCCAATACATGATCCGTAAGAGTTAATTGTTGCGGTGCATCGATATAGTTAGCCAGATCAACTTATCCCCCACGATCCAAGAGCAATGTGTTGTCTTTGAGTGCCAACTGTTGTGGCGAGGTAGCAAGTGGAGCCAGATTTACAAATCCTCCCCGTTCTAAATACAAGGTATCTCTGACAAAAGATAACCGTTGGGGTGTCGAAAGAATGGGTGTCAAATCAACTGCTCCACCTCGATCCAATTGGAGAATAGACGCGTGAAGGGACAATTGTTGCGGTACCGATTTATAATCACTTAAATCCACACTGCCCCCATGATCCAGTTCCAACCGATCAGCATTCAAACGCAATTGTTGAAAAGGACGTGGCTGGAGGGCCGATAGGTCAATAGGGGGTGCATCTCCAATTTCCAGCAGATAAGGATCCCATTTCACTTCGGTATTCAGTACCGGAAATCCTGATAAAGGCATCCACCCTTCCGATGGCGTATATACTTCAATACGGTGAATATCTGTATTATACAGCATCAAACCCATTGGGATGTTCGCTGGGAAGGCCTGCTCTTTTTCAATCTCAGACATGCGCGGTAGCAACAGTCCCTTATCTGTACTTTCCAAATCGAGCAAAGCATAAGGATGAATCTGATAGGGGTCACCACCGATTTTAGCTGTGAAAAAACCATTTGGGTAATGCAGAGGGTCACGAATACCCCAGTTCGTAGGTTAAGAGATTTCATTCGGATCGTGTTTGGTACTTCCTAAAATAAGTAAAATCTTTTATTTCAATGGCTTACATTCAATTGTAAGAGTAAAAACACTTCCTACACAAAAATGAAATAACAAGATTTTAACAACCCATCAAAAGGATGCAATTCATTTGATTGTAGCATCGACGGCCATCCGTTTGCAAACTAGTGTATGCTTTTTCTTTACCAGTTGGCCGACGGAATCTCTTGCGTCTTATCACCCTGAGCAACTATCCAATACGCTTCAATAGTGGGGATTTGAGCGATCAAGCGTTGACCTTCTTCCAAGGGAAGCACCATCAATGCGGTGGCCCAAGCGTCGGCAGTCATGCAATCAGCCGCCCGGACACTGGCACTGAGAACATTGGATTTAACAGGCCGCCCTGTTTTGGGATGGAGGGTATGGACATAGCGTTCCCCTGTTACGGAATCCATTCGAAATTTTCGGTAATTCCCCGATGTCGCCAGAGCAGCATTGGTCAGCGACAAGGTTGTTGTAAAACGGCGTTCGTTTTCTTGTTGGGGGTCGTCTATGGCAACGGTCCACGGGCGTTGGGTCTTGGGACTGTTCCCTTTGGCTACGATCTCCCCGCCTATTTCTACTAAAAAATCGGTATATCCGTTTTGAACAAGGTAATCTCCGATTACATCTACCGTGTAGCCTTTGGCAATCGCATTGAAATCAATCTGAATACGTGGATCTTTTTTTATAACGGTTCTTTTGTCGCTCAACTGAATTTTACCCCAGCCGGTAAGAATTAACAGGCTGTCTATTTGTTTGGTTTTGAGTACCTTCAATCCCTTTGTTGGGCCAAATCCATAGGCGTTGATCAAACCGCCCACAGTAGGGTCAAAAAGACCGGAAGTAGCTTGCCATATCTCGGTCGTCTTTTGAAAAACAGTGGAAAAATGCTGATCGACCTGTATGCTATCGTTTCCTCTATTGATCTCACTAATCAAAGAATGGGGCCAATAGGTTGACATGGACTGATTCAGTACTTGAAAGATACTGTCAAAAGCACTTTGATTGCGAGCGAAATTCTGGGCTGTCCCCTGGTATAGTATGGCATAACTGGTTCCCAAAGCACTACCACTGTGGCGCTGTACAGAAGCAGGTTGGGTTGGTTGGCAGCCAACTAGCAAGGCGAACAAGCCACCGCTAATGAATTTCTTGTAAACCTCCATAGTTGACAACATAGGGCTCTTTTTTGTTTAACGGTTTTTGATAATCGTCTGCATGAGCGAAACCAACCCCTGCAAAGTAGGCATAGGCATTGTATTTGCCGGCATGTGATTTGACCTCTGTCATCAGTTTCATGTCATAGTCTTTGGGGTTCGTTGGATACAAACACCCCTTCACTACAACAAAATGAAGTTTTTTATCTTTTAAGCAGACAAATTGAGGATCTTTTTTCAACTGAGAATTAACCGCTAAAAACTCAAATCCGTCGTCCTTTAGTGCGTCACCAACCACTTGCATGGCCATATTGTGAATCTCTTGTTTTGTTAAATCCGTTTTCATTTGCAAAGCGTTAAAGCAAAACGCTGGGGCCCAAAGATATTACTTGCCGTGGAAAAATTGAGAGAAGAAATAATACAACCCAGCCGTGACTGGGTTGTTTGAAGTTGGTTTTGGCTATCCTCCAAAGTCGTCAAAGCGAACATTTTCTGGAGGAACACCAAAGTCGTCGGCCATTTTTTCAACGGCTTGATTCATCAATGGCGGTCCACAGAAATACACTTCAATGTCCTCTGGGGCTTCGTGGTGATTCAAATAGTTGTCAATGGCCACTTGGTGTACAAAACCAACGAAGCCATCGCCTTCCCCGTCCAAACCATCTTTTTCTTTCCAGTTGTCCTCTTCTAATGGTTCGGACAAAGCTATGTAAAACTTAAAGTTTGGAAAATCTTTCTCTAGAGCACGAAAGTGGTCTACATAGAACAATTCCCGTTTGGAACGCCCCCCATACCAAAAGGTTACTTTGCGTCCCGTTTTCAAAGTACGGAATAATTCGTACAGATGGGAGCGCATGGGTGCCATTCCGGCACCACCACCAACGTACATCATTTCTGCTTCGGAATGGTTGATGAAAAACTCCCCATAAGGGCCAGAAATAGTGACTGTATCACCTGGTTTTTTTGAAAAAATGTAAGAGGATGCCACACCGGGATTCACCTCCATCCAGTTGTTTTTAGCGCGATCCCATGGAGGAGTGGCTATCCGAACGTTGAGCATAATTTCTTTCCCTTCTGCTGGATAAGAGGCCATCGAATAAGCCCGCTCAACCGTATCACTATTTTTCATTGTCAGTGGCCACAGGTTGAACTTATCCCACTCCATTTTGAATTTTTCCGGTTCGCCGGGATGCTCTTCGGGATGGGCCGTAATATCGATATCTTCGTATTTAACCTCACATTGAGGGATTTCAATTTGAATGTAGCCCCCTGCTTTATAGTCCATCGCTTCAGGAATTTCCACAACAAATTCCTTAATAAATGAAGCAACATTGTAATTACGAACAACTTTAGCCTCCCATTTTTTGATTCCAAAAACTTCTTCGGGTACTTGGATCACCATATCTTGTTTGACTTTTACTTGGCATCCCAAACGCCAGCCTTCGGCAATTTCTTTACGGGTAAAATGCGGGGCTTCGGTTGGAAGTATTTCCCCTCCCCCTTCCAGTATCTGACATTTGCATTGGATACAAGTTCCCCCACCACCACAGGCAGAAGGGAGAAATATCTTGTTGTTCCCCAAAGTAGATAAGAGAGTGCCTCCAGAACCTACTTCCACATCTTGTTCCCCATTGATTTTCAACATTACAGGGCCTGAGGGCAATAATTTTGCTTTGGCTCCTAAAAGCATTCCAACCAATACAAAGGTGATGGTTAGAAAAACTAAAATACTTGCTACAATTACAGTACTATCCATTTCTTATAATTTAATCCCCATAAAACTCATAAATCCTAACGCCATCAATCCGGTGATAATAAAGGTAATCCCAAGGCCACGCAGGGGTGCGGGTACATTGGAATAGGTAATTTTTTCTCGAATGGCAGCAATAGCGACAATAGCTAATAACCAACCAATCCCTGAACCCAAACCGTAAACAGCGGATTCGGTCACACCGGCAAAATCTTTTTGTTGCATAAACAAAGAGCCTCCTAAAATAGCACAGTTCACAGCTATCAAAGGAAGAAAGATACCTAAGGCACCATACAAAGCAGGAGCAAATTTTTCAACAATCATTTCGACCAATTGCACCATGGAAGCAATGACAGCAATAAACATGATAAAACTCAAAAAGCTCAAATCGATATCTACGTACTCCGGCCCCAACCATTGCAGAGCTCCCGAACGCAACAAGTATGTGTCTAATAAAAAGTTAATGGGTACGGTTATGGCCAATACGAAAATGACTGCAAATCCCAATCCCACCGCTGTTTTTACTGTTTTGGATACCGCCAAATAGGAACACATCCCCAAAAAATAGGCGAAAATCATATTTTCAATAAAGATGCTTTTAACGAATAAATTCAAATAGGCTTCCATAGGTGCTTAATTTTTTTCAATAAGATCTCGGTTGCGGGAACGTTGAATCCAAATAAATATGCCAACAGTGATCAAAGCCATGGGGGACAACAACATCAATCCGTTATTGACATAGCCCATCTCGTAAACAGCATCTGGGATTACTTGCGTCCCCAGCAATTTCCCAGAACCCAATAATTCCCGGAAAAAAGCCACTACTATAAGTATAAAACCATAGCCCGCAGCATTTCCAATGCCATCCAAAAAGGATTTCCAAACCCCGTTCCCTAATGCAAAAGCTTCCAGACGCCCCATAACAATACAATTGGTAATAATCAGTCCAATGAAGATGGATAATTCTTTACTAACGTCATAAGCGAAAGCGCGTAACACCTGATCGACCAAAATAACCATGGAAGCTACCACGACCAATTGAACAATGATACGTATCCGGTTGGGAATCAGATTGCGCAACAAGGAAATTATCACATTACTGGCTGCCATCACAGCCATGACAGAAATACTCATCACAATGGCGGGTTTGAGCTGTACGGTTATTGCCAAAGCCGAACAAATTCCCAGTACTTGGACAGTAATGGGGTTGTTATCATCCAGTGGATCGGACAGTAAGGCCCTGTTTTTCTTTGAAAAAAGAGGTTCTTTTTCTTCCGCTACAAATAGTACCGCTGGTTCTTTTTCCTTTGGGTTTGCTTCGTTTGCCATAATGGATTAATTAGCTGCTACTGTATTGTTTTCTTGACTGAAATATGGTAGGTAGTGTTGCAATCTTTCATAAATCATTGCAGTGACGCCATCTCCAGTGATTGTCGCGCCAGAAATTGCATCAACCTCATGATCGTTTTTGTCACTATCCGAAGGATCGTTATTGGTTTTGGATACATTGATCCCTACCAAGGTCCCACTGCTATCAAATACTTTCTCTTCTTTAAAGCGATCCTGAAACCATTGTTGGGTGATTTCTGCACCCAAGCCAGCCGTCTCACCTTTGTGATCGAAAACCGCACCTTTAATAGTGTTCTTGTCGCTTTCCAAGGCGATATATCCCCAAATGGCATCCCACAAGCCAGCACCCCGAAGTGGGATAATGTAATATTTGTTGGACTCTACTTCTGCGATGTAGAGTGGGAAACGTTGCTCAAGAGTCGGTTTTTTTATTTGGTTATTAAGCGTGAGTTTAAAAGCGTTGGTATTGGGATCCACACCCCCAGTGGCTGTCAATGAGAGTTCTGCGGTTATGTATTCCTTGTACAAGGCCTCGGCTTTTTCTCGATCGGTTTCGATTCCAATGGTAGCCAAAATATTTTGCATTTTTTCTTTGCGGATATTATCTGCTTGTCGGGACTTGAGTGAAGTTGCCGTAAAAGCCAAGGAGGAGGCGACAACCAAGACCATGGCGGCGGCAAACAAAAAAGTATAGGCGTTGCTGT
Organism: Flavobacteriaceae bacterium; assembly: GCA_049890035.1. Classification (GTDB taxonomy): domain Bacteria; phylum Bacteroidota; class Bacteroidia; order Flavobacteriales; family Flavobacteriaceae; genus UBA11891. The sequence goes on from JBMHCG010000032.1 coordinate 47,292, forward strand.
CTCTATTCATTATTACTAGGCTGTTTTAAGTTGGCTGGCTGCCCAACGTTTTTTTCTTTTATTGATATTGCTTTGTATAACGTAATGATCGATTGTTGGAGCAAATACATTCATCAACAAGATGGCCAGCATAACTCCTTCTGGATAGGCTGGATTAAAGACACGTATCAGGATACAAAAAACACCCACCAAAATTCCATAAATCCATTTTCCTTGCGTCGTTTGCGCGGCCGATACCGGATCTGTTGCCATAAAGACAATTCCAAAGGCAAATCCACCAACAACCAAATGATTCATCCAGTTAAAACTCATCAAGGCATTCGCACCCCAAAGGTTGAACAAAAAGCCCATCACTGCAGCACCCAAAACACCTCCGATCATGATCCGCCAGCTTCCTACACCTGTAGCAATAAGAATGAGTGCCCCTACCAAAATCCAAAGTGTTGAGGTTTCTGCTATGGATCCGGGGATGGATCCTTGAAACATTTCAAACATAGAATAGTTCACTTTTTGCCCAGCTGCCAGGCTGCCCAGAATGGTTTCCCCTGATATGGCGTCAACAGTAGTCGCTTCAGAAACCCACACTTTATTTCCCGACATATAAGTTGGATAGGCAAAAAAAGCAAAAGCACGAGCTGTCAAGGCCGGATTCAGTATGTTCATACCCGTTCCACCAAAAGCTTCTTTTGCGATGAGTACTGCAAAAGCAACAGAAATCGCTACCATCCACAATGGAATGTCTACCGGCATAATCATGGGAATGAGCATTCCTGTTACCAGATATCCTTCGTTCACCTCATGCCCGCGATAAACAGCAAAAGCAAATTCAATGGTCAATCCAACGACATAGGAAACAACGATCATAGGTACGATTTTGTAAGCCCCGTGAAGGAAAGCCTCCAGAAACGTAAAAGGTTCTCCTGTCTGAATAAAATACTGATAACCGGTGTTGTAAATACCATATACCAAAGCAGGTAACAACGCAATAATAACGGTTACCATCGTACGTTTCAGGTCAACAGCATCACGAATATGAGCCCCCTTGGCGGTGGTGTGATTGGGGACAAATAAAAAAGTATCAAAGGCGTTGATGGCGGGGGCGAATCGCTCCCATTTTTCACCTTTGGCAAAAGGTCGTTTGAAGTTGTCGAGTTGCTTTCTTAAAAAATTCATACATCTAATTTTTATCCTACTTCTTTAATCATCAGCTTAAGCGCATCTTTTATAATTTCCTGTGCTTCGATTTTGGAGGTATTAGCGTAATCAACCAATCCAAAATCTTCTGGAACCACTTCGTAAATTCCCAAGGCTTCCATTTTTTCTATATCTCCCGTTAAACACGCTTTGATTAACTGCATAGGGAAAATCTGCATCGGGAATACTTTCTCCATTTCTCCCGTGACAACCAAGGCGCGTTCTTCGCCATTCAAGTTGGTATCAACGTTAAATCTTTTCTTACCAAACAACCAAGACAAGGAAGTTTTGGAAAGACTGGGGATGTGATTGTCAACAAAAGGAAGCCAACCGAACATTCGGTACTGGTTGCCTTCTGGAATAACCGATACCAGGTTGTTGAAATAACCTACATGGCCTTGTTCGTGTGTACTTGTTCCAGACAACACATCACCATTGATCACTCGATTGACCTGACTTTGGTTCACCTCGGCTTGTTCGAGCAGTGCATTCAGTTGAGCACCGATGGTAGTTTTGAAATACTGTGGAGCACCCACGGCACTTCCAGCTACAGCGACAGTTCGCTGGGCAGAAAACACACCTGTAGCCAAGAAAATACCAATGTTCACGACGTCTTCCGGTCGAATGGTCCAAACTACTTCGCCCATATTAAGGGGGGCCAAATGATGTATTTGAACACTTAGATTGCCAGCTGGATGAGGCCCTTTGACAGGGACGAAAGTTACCTTTTCAATATTTTCAAAAAAACCACCGAAAGAAGATTCCGCACTTAAAAAAGTGGTGGGAGTGAGTTTGCTTAAAAAATCGATCCCTCTTTGGAATTCTTCTTTGTTGTTTTTTAGTAAAAAGTCATAATCAACATCCAGTGGTGCCGAAGCATAGGTCGAGACAAACAGAGCCTTGGGGGTGGCGGCAGGGTCTGCAACTGTTCCATACGGACGCTGTCCCAAAAAAGGCCAATTGCCTGATTGCAACAACAAATCAATAGCTTCTTGGCGATCCAAGTTCTGCCAATTATGGGTCTTGTACTGAATCGCTTCATCGCCCTTGGGCGAAAAAATAAGCGCTTCAATTTTTCGCTTTGGCCCGCGCTGTATATGGGTTAGCTCCCCCGCAACGGGTGCTACAAATTGGATATCCGGTTTGTTTTTATCAAAAAATATCGGTTCTCCCTTTTTTACTGTGGTGCCTTCTTTGACGTGTAGTTTGGGGGTGAGTGAAAAAAAATCATCTGGCTGGATGGCAAAGGATGCACTGCTGCTATGTTCTTTTATAATTTTTTCCGCTTCACCATGGATGGTTATGGTGGCCCCTTTCCGGGTACGAATGCCTTTTGACATTGAATCAAGTTTTCTAAAATCGCCCAAATTTACTAATTATGCTGATGGAGGTAAAGCAAAAGCACCGCAATCCTTTTTATTTATATCCGTTCTAAATAATAGTTGAAGTTTAAAAAATATGGGCTCTCTTAAACAAATTAAATTCATATCTACAATGCGCTTGAAATCAATTGTTTGGGTCGTATTTTTCTGTTTTAACCTGACTGGGGTGGCACAAAACACAGTTGAACAAAATCCTCCTGCTTACATCCAATCCATTCAATTTAGGACGCCCGATAAAATCCTTCAATTTCCAGTTCTGGAAAAAGGTCAAAAAATGATCCTTGAATTCGACGATCTACAAGCCATTGATGCGGATTATTACTATAAAATACGCTATTTTAATCACGACTGGTCGCCCTCTCCTTTATTCAAAAACGAATACCTACAAGGTTTTGACAACCTGCGCATTGAGAATTTTCGTTCTTCAACCAATACCCTGCAGCGCTACACCCACTACCAGTTACAACTACCCAATGAGGACAGTACTTTCATGCTCTCTGGTAATTATTTATTGGAAATTTACGACGCTAACGATACCCTGGTTTTCAGTCGTCGTTTTCTTGTCAACGAAGCCGAAGCCAATGTGGCTGTAGGGGTTTTTCGCACCCGCTCCATGGAAACCATCAACACCCATCAAAGTGTTCAGTTTTCTGTTACTCCCAAAGGCAGCGCATTTCGCGATCCCGAACGTCTGGTCAAGGTAGTTGTTTTACAAAATGACAATTGGGATACGGCACTGCATGACCTGACACCACAATACTACACCAACACCACCCTGGAATACCGCTACGATGAACCAAGTCGGTTTGCAGCGGGCAACGAATGGTTGTTCTTTGATACCAAGGACTTGCGGGTGACCTCCCCGAATATCAGCTTTATTGAGCGTAGTGATTTGTATGACAGTTATTTGTTTACCGATATCATGCGTTCCAATTTGCCCTACACCCTTGCTCCCGATATCAATGGTGACTTTGAAATTCGTACCCTACAAGGAACACAGGAGGCGGCGATTGAAGCGGATTACACCCGCGTTCATTTCAGCCTCTCTGCCATGGCTGCCATTCCCCATGCCGCTCTGTATGTGATAGGTAAGTTCTCCAACTACCAACTCGAGGAGAACTACCGTATGGAATTCAATGAAGCCTTGGGGGCCTATGAAGCGACCCTCCTGCTCAAACAGGGATTTTACAACTATTCGTATGCCATTAAGTCTAATGAAGTGATTGATTATCATGTAATTGGAGGTAATTTTTCACAAACAGAGAACCGCTATATCGTACTGGTTTATTATCGTAATTTTGGAGACTTAAATGATCGATTGATCGGTATGGGCGTCGGTTCGTCTTTTCAATTATTAAATTAAGGCTTAATTTATGTCTTAATCATTGATTTTCAATGTTTTTTTTGTATTTTGCTGATTCTATAGTTTGGGTAAAATGATTCAACAAGTAACACGTGGCATTAAGATTTCTGTTGCTACCTCTTTTAAAGGGAGTTATACCAAAAACTATGTGAAACATTTTGCCTTCGCGTACCACATCCAGATTGAAAACAAAAGCAAGCATGCTGTGCAACTGTTAACCCGTCATTGGAAAATCATGGAGGCGCATAACGGCCCCCAATATGTCAATGGTTCGGGAGTAGTGGGCAAAAAACCCGTTATCCAGCCTGGAGAAGCGTACGAATACAGTTCGGGATGCTTGTTAACCTCGCCTTTGGGAGCTATGAAAGGGTCATACATCATGATTGATTTCAGCTCGACCAAAAAATTTCATGTTGACATACCCACTTTTCGACTGGCAGCACCTTTTGTATTAAATTAGGTATTTCCTTTTCCTTTTTTTTAGCATCTTTACCACCAAAATTAGTGAGCCATGTCAAACAGCAACCCTTTTGTTCCCATACCTGAAAACGAACCCATCCTAGCGTATGCACCAGGCAGTCCAGAAAGAAAAGAAGTCCTTGCTTCCTACAAAAAAATGCATGCGCAACCCATTGATGTTCCCATGTTCATTGGTGGTAAAGAGGTTACAACAGGAGACCTTGGAAGCATGCACCCACCCCACGAACACCAGCACCAACTAGGAACCTATCACCGGGCTGGAAAAGAACAAATAACCGCCGCCGTAACAAGTGCTTTGGCGGCCAAACAACAATGGGCTGGCATGCCCTGGGAAGCCCGAGCCTCCATATTTCTAAAAGCAGCCGATTTGGTTGCCGGCCCCTACCGGGCAGCCATCAATGCGGCGACTATGTTGGCCCAATCCAAAACCATTCACCAAGCGGAAATTGATGCCGCTTGTGAACTCATCGATTTTTTACGGTTCAATGTGGCCTACATGCAAGAGATCTATCAAAACCAGCCGGTCTCTGGACCCGGAATGTGGAATCGATTGCAGTACCGCCCGTTAGAGGGATTTGTCTACGCCATCTCACCCTTCAATTTCACCGCCATTGCTGGAAATTTGTGTGCCAGTGCTGCGATGATGGGCAATGTGATTGTTTGGAAACCCAGCGACCACCAGATCTTTTCTGCCAAAATCGTGATGGATGTCTTTAGAGAAGCAGGCTTGCCTGCGGGTGTCATCAATATGATCATGGGAGATCCGGAAATGATAACCAACGAACTACTGGCCTCACCCGACTTTGCAGGGGTTCATTACACAGGCTCCACGGCGGTCTTTAAAAACATCTGGAAAAAGATTGGTGACAATATCCATACCTACAAATCCTATCCAAAAATCGTAGGCGAAACCGGAGGCAAAGACTTCATCGTTGCACACCCGTCCGCCCATGCCCAAGCAGTAGCTACTGGCATTATCCGAGGTGCTTTTGAATACCAGGGCCAGAAATGTTCTGCTGCCTCTCGTGTTTATCTCCCCGCTTCGCTGGCGGATGCCGTACTGGATGCAGTGAAAAAAGAGGTCGCTACCATCAAAATGGGATCACCAGAAAACTTCGAGAATTTCATGACCGCTGTTATTCATCAAGCTGCTTTCGACCGCTTGCAGCGTGCCATTGAACAAGTGCAAAAAGATGCTGATGCAGAAGTTGTCATCGGGGGAAGCTGTGACGACAGCACGGGCTACTTCGTAGCTCCTACCGTCGTGCGTACTACCAATCCGAAGTACTTTACAATGACCACCGAATTGTTTGGCCCATTGGTAACCGTCTTTGTATACGACGACAGCCAATGGACAGAGACCCTGGCTTTGGTCGATCAAACTTCAGAATACGCCCTTACAGGAGCCGTCTTTTCGCAAGATCGTTATGCCTTACAAGAAGCCTTCGATGCGTTGGAAAACAGCGCCGGTAATTTTTATTTCAACGACAAACCTACGGGTGCTGTAGTTGGTCAACAACCGTTTGGAGGCGGAAGAGGATCGGGAACCAACGACAAGGCAGGATCCCTCTTCAATTTACTTCGTTGGGTTTCCCCACGCCTGATCAAAGAGACTTTTGTCCCCCCAACAGACTATCGCTATCCTTTTCTAAATAAAGATTAGAAATTACAACGGGAGATAAACCAATTTTTTGGTTTCAAAAAAAGGATCCGAGTAATAATTGTCCAATGCAGTTACTGTTGCCTTGGGAAAGTTTTTAAGCTCTTCTGTTAAATCCCCACCCTTGAGGCAAATCCAGCCATTGGCACGGCTGTTTTTGGATCTTGATTGAATTTTGTTTTCCGTCCAACGAACCAGGGTTTCCATTGGAGCCACAGCACGGCTACAAATAAAATCAGCTTGTTTGGGGACACTTTCCATCCGTTGGTTGTAGGTGGTTACATTTTTTAACCCCAAAGTATGGGCAACCGCATCAATTACCTTTATTTTCTTGCCAATGCTATCAATCAGATGAAACTGAACATTGGGGAAATAGACTGCCAGAGGAATACCGGGAAAACCTCCGCCTGTCCCTACATCAAATACTTCCGTTTGGGGTTCGAATGCCATAAATTTAGCAATGGAAAGCGCATGCAAAACATGACGGGTATAAAACGCAGTGATATCTTTTCGAGAAATCACATTGATCTGTGCATTCCATTCACTATAGAGCCCGTACATACGTTCGAACTGGGTCCGTTGATGGGTTGTAAGATTCGGAAAATAGTCAAGAAGTGTCTCCAATTATTTTTTAGCAAAGGTAAGAAACCTGATATTTTCACTACATTCACAGAATACAATGTTTACTCATGTACACTAGATTTTCACGCAACGAAATGCAGGGCTTTTACAAGGTCCTCACAAAACGAGTTAATACCTATTTTAAAACCCACCAAATCAAAAAAACAGGAAATTACCAATTGTACATTAAGTCAATTTTTATGATTGCCTTATTGGTGATTCCCTATGTACTGATTCTCACAGTCGACATGGCAGGCTGGACCCGTCTGCTATTGTGCATCCTAGCCGGTTTTGGCATGGCAGGTATTGGAATGAATATCATGCATGACGGCAATCACGGTTCATTCTCTTCGCGTCCATTTATCAATCGATTGATGGGAAATACCATTTATTTTTTGGCTGGAAATGCCAACAACTGGAAAGTACAACACAACTTTCTGCACCACACTTTTACAAATATTCACGGACATGACGAAGACCTTGACGCCATTGGGCTGTTGCGTTTTTCACAACACCAAAAATGGAAACCCATCCACCGTTTCCAACACCTCTACTCCATTTTCTTTTATGGGTTGTTAACCATCAATTGGGCCATCGTCTCCGACTTCAGCCAAATGCGCCGCTACTTGCGGGAACACAAAGCTGTGGCACAAACCAAGAAACCCATTGTTTTGTGGACGCATCTGGTAGTGACCAAAATTCTCTATTTCTTGGGGTGGCTGGTTATTCCCTACTTCGTACTAGATATTCCCTTTTGGCAGATCATACTTGGCTTTTTTGCCATGCATTACACTGCGGGTTTGATCCTCAGTCTGGTCTTTCAATTGGCCCACGTCATTGAAGATACCAAAATGCCGCTCCCCAAAATGGCTCCCGACAAAATGGAGTACAGTTGGGCCATTCACCAACTGTTTACTACCGCTAATTTTTCACCCAAAAATCGGTTTGTCAATTGGTATGTAGGGGGGCTCAATTTCCAAATTGAACATCATATTTTCCCTCATATCAGTCATATACATTACAAAAAAATCGCCACCATCCTAAAAAAGACAGCTGCCGAGTTTAATTTACCCTACAATGAATATAAATCTACACGATCTGCTGTATTTTCGCATTTCAAATATTTAAAGAAAATGGGGGTCAAACCCGTACTCGTTAATTCGTAATACTATTATGGAGGCACTATCAGATAGAATCAACAGTTTACCCGCTTCGGCCACCCTTGCCATGGCAGCCAAAGCGCGAGAACTCAAGGGGCAAGGGATCGATGTCATTGGACTCAGCTTAGGGGAACCCGACTTTAATACCCCCGAGTTTATCAAAGAAGCAGCCATTCAAGCCGTGCATGACAACTACAATTCCTATTCGCCCGTAGATGGGTATGTTGATTTGAAAGAAGCTGTTTGTGAAAAGTTCAAACGCGACAATGGTCTGGAATACAAACCTTCCCAAGTGGTCGTCTCTACGGGTGCCAAGCAATCCATTGCCAACGTTTGCATGGTGCTGCTCAATCCGGGGGACGAAGTGCTTTTGCCGGCCCCCTACTGGGTCAGTTATTCGGCCATCGTTACCCTTGCAGAAGCCACACCCGTGGTCGCGGCAACAGGGATCGAACAAAACTTTAAAATAACCCCCGAACAGTTGGAAGCCGCCATTACTCCCAAGACCAAACTCATCATGTTCAACTCCCCAAACAATCCATCGGGAACAGTTTACACAGAAGAAGAATATCGTGCCTTGGCGGCTGTTTTGGAAAAACACCCCTCCATTTATGTCCTTTCCGATGAAATCTACGAACACATTCACTATGGTACCAAAGCGTTCAGCCTGGCTGCCATTCCCTCTTTGTATGACCGCACCATAACCGTTAACGGACTGGCCAAGGCCTTTGCCATGACAGGTTGGCGTATTGGGTATATTGGAGCCCCCGAGTGGATCGCCAAAGCCTGTAACAAAATGCAAGGCCAAATCACAAGCGGTACGAATTGCATCGCCCAACGCGCAGCCATTACTGCCCTGAAAGCCCCTGCCGAAAAAATCCAATACATGGTCGACGAGTTCAAAAACCGGCGCAAGCTGATTATCGAACTGCTGCGTGCCATCGACGGCTTCCGCATCAACGAACCCGATGGCGCTTTTTATGTCTTCCCGGACGTTTCTGCCTTTTTTGGAAAAACCTATCAAGGGCATAGCATCCAAAACGCGACCGATTTCGCCCTTTTCCTCCTGGAAAAAGCCCATGTGGCAACAGTGACAGGGGATGCCTTTGGGGATCCCAACTGCCTTCGCATCTCCTATGCCGCCTCGGAAGCTCAAATCAGAGAAGCCATGCGGCGGATTGCCAAAGCACTGCACTAATTTATTGTGGCCGTTTTTGACATTCAGGATATCTCATCGGCCCAACTCAACCGTTGCAGGGCTTTGTGCAATGCATTGATGCAATACCAGGCAAAACAGAGTCACAAGCACACCGAGATTCTCGCAGCAATGCATTTTGAAAACCGGCTAAAACCCAGTTTCGAGAGTGCCCAACACAAAAAATTACTACTGGCACACTGCGCAGGCAAAGCCGTGGGTTATGCCTATGCCAACACCTATGAGATGGAGGAAGACGGACGGTATTTTGTACCCGATTTCTTACAAGCCATTTACCAGGAAGGACAGCTTGTTTTTTATCCCGATTCGCAGCAACTTCCAGCAACCATTGGGGTATTCAACAACCTTTACGTACTTCCCGAACATCAAGGTAAAGGACTGGGACGCCAACTCTCCCTTTCCATTATGAAATGGCTGCAACAATCCGGAACCAGCGATTTGTATGTCTATGTGTCCAATGGCAACGAAGAAAAAGCCGTGCCCTTCTACGAAAGTTTGGGATTTTCCTACAGCCACAGCGTCCTGGATGGATTCATCACCGCCTTCCACCAATCCAACGCCAACGCAGCGGTTCTTTGAACAGGAAGGATGCCAAAAAGGATGGTGAAAAAACAAAAAAACCGACCCTTGGGTCGGTTTGCGCAGTTAGCTTTTAACAATTTGTTCTTGGTGATTAATGGATTCCTGGTGAATGGCCTTGAACAGCCGGAGAACAAATTCCTCGGACAAACCGCGGTCTTCGCCTTCCAATACCATTTTACCCAAAATCTCGTTCCATCGCTTGTTTTGGAGAACAGCCACATTGTTAGCCTTTTTGAGCTCTCCGATAGACTCAGCCACTTTCATTCGGTTCCCCAGGGTGTCTAACAGGGTCTGATCGGCCACATCAATTTGCGCGCGTAGGTTTTGCAATGCCGCCTGATAGCTTTCTTCATCCGTTGTTGTTTTCCGAATTTTTAAATCTTTCATGATCTGAATCAGTGTCGTGGGTGTCACCTGCTGGGCCGCATCACTCCATGCGTTGTCCGGATCCCAATGGCTCTCTACCATCAAGCCGTCAAAATTCAGATCCAGAGCCATCTGACAGGTATCAAAGATCATATCGCGCTTGCCCGTAATATGTGACGGATCACAAATCAAAGGCAAATCTGGAAAGCGGTTCTGTACCTCAACGGCAATCTGCCATTCTGGATTGTTGCGGTATTTGGATTTGCCATGAAAGGAAAACCCTCTGTGAATCAAGCCCAGTTTTTTGATGTTGGCCGTGTACAAGCGTTCAATCCCACCCAACCACAGTGCTACGTCTGGATTGACAGGGTTCTTGACCAACACAATTTTGTCGGTTCCTTCCAATGCATCTGCAATTTCTTGAACAATAAAAGGGCTGACCGTAGACCGTGCACCAATCCAAAGGATGTCAATATCGTGTTCCAATGCCAGTTTTACGTGGTCTTTGTTGGCCACTTCCGTGGCCGTCAACAGGCCAGTTTCTTCCTTGACTCGCTGCAGCCATTTGAGTCCGATGGCTCCCACCCCTTCAAAATTTCCAGGACGCGTACGGGGCTTCCAAATGCCCGCACGAAAAGCAGTGACATCAGTGTCTTTGAGCTGGTGCGCAATTTTCAGGACTTGTTCTTCGGTTTCTGCGCTACAAGGCCCGGCGATCACCAAAGGATGATCGAGTCCAAAATCATTGAGCCAGTCGCGCATAGCGGGAGTATTTTCCATAATTAGTTGGTTTTTATTCCGTTGAGGATGGTTTTTAATTGATTGGTATGTTTCATTTGTTGGTACAATTCCTCGTATTTTTGTGTTTCCAACAACTGTTTAAAATGTTCTAAATTGGTAATGTAGGCGTTTAGAATGTGGAGTATGTGATCTTGATTGTCTTCAAAAATCGAACACCACATATCGGGGGAGCTTTTGGCCAGTCGCACGGTGGATTCGAACCCACTGCCTGCCAAATCAAAAATATTTTTTTCGTCTTCCTCTTGTTCCAATACGGTCTTGCCAAGCATAAAGGAACTGATGTGGGACAGGTGGGAGACATAGGCCATGTGCTTGTCGTGTTCATGCGGATCCATAAAGCGCAGGTACATCCCCATTTGTCGGAAGCACGTCTTGGCCCAATCCAGCAAGTCGGGGCGGGTTTTATTGGCTTCACACAAGATCTGGGGTTTGTCTGCAAACAAACCCAACTGTGCGGCTTGGGGCCCTGAATTTTCGGTCCCAGCTATGGGGTGTGCCGCCAAAAACTGACCCCTTTTGGGATGGTCGGCCACCGCCTGACAGATACTGGCTTTGGTGGAACCCACATCCCATACCAAAGCGTTTTCGGGGATACGATCCAATACATGTCCCAACAAAGCCACACTGGCCTTGACAGGAACACACAGCAATACCCGATCTACTGTGGGCAAATCATCCAGGGTTCCTTTGCTGTCAATGAGTCCTGTTTCCAATGCCTGATCCAAATGCATCGCTTGCGTATCCATTCCCAGAAGCTGGGCTGTCGGGAACTGCTTTTTGAGTTCTTTGGCAAAAGAACCTCCAATCAAACCGATACCGATGACAGCTATTTTCATGAGCGAATTCGATTGAGTGCTTCTTGAATTTTTTCTTCTGTAAGGCAAAGGGAAAATCGGATGTAGCCCGCACCTTGACTTCCAAAGATGGTTCCCGGGGCTACGAACAAATCGTTCTCGTGCAAGAACTGATCAATAACTGTTTCGGCACTGGGAGCGGTTTCGGGTAATTTCGCCCACAAGAACATCCCCACAGCATGGGGGTCGAATTCTGTTTCCAGAGCGGTTGCCAATTGTTCCACTGCCTGGCGGCGCTGGCGGTAGACCGCATTCAGTTTGTCAAACCAGTCCGATTCCACCTGCAAAGCGGCAATCGCTCCTTGTTGCACACCATAGAACATGCCCGAGTCCATGTTGCTTTTTACTTTTAAGACCGATTGAAGGGTGCTTTTTTTACCGGACAGCATGCCCACACGCCAACCGGCCATATTAAAGGCTTTGCTAAGTGAATTCAATTCCAATGCAACTTCTTTCGCGCCTGGTACCGATAAAATACTCTGCGGCCGCTCATTGAGTATAAAACTATAGGGATTGTCATTGATCAGTAAAACCGCTCTTTCTTTGGCCCAGGCGATCAATCGCTCAAACGTCTGCCGTTGCGCCTGTGCACCGGTTGGCATATGGGGATAATTCAGCCACATCAGTTTGACAGCTCGAGTATCCATGGCTTCCAAGGCTTCAAAATCGGGTTGCCAGTTTCGGTCCGCTGTCAAAGGGTAAAACAAGGGTTCGGCTTCCATTAATCGGGTTACCGAACTGTAGGTCGGATAGCCCGGATTGGGGATCAGTACCTGATCGCCTTTGTTGAGAAAAGCCATGGAAATGTGCATGATACCTTCTTTGGAACCCATCAGTGGGAGTACTTCTCCCTTGGGATCCAAATCCACCTGGTAGTGTTTTTGGTAAAAACCAACCATTGCATTTCGCAATTCAGGCAGTCCCTGGTAACTCTGATACATATGTGCTTTGGGATGGGACAGTCCCTTTTGAAGGGCCGCGACCACCGCCGGATGTGGCGGCAGATCGGGACTGCCGATACCCATATTGATGATGGGACGACCCGACTGAACCAAAGCAGCTACTTCCCGTAACTTGGCAGAGAAATAGTATTCTTTTACACTGGATAATCGATCGGCTGTCATGTTTTATTTTTTTTTGGTGTATTCGCCCAACACCTTAAAATGCTGTGCCATAATATTCAGTATGGATTTGGCCTTGGTATAGTTTTCCAAGGCATCAAAGGTCACGTCTACAAAAAAGGCATATTTGCCGGGTGTCTCAATCACGGGGAGGGACTGAATTTTGGTAAGGTTCAATTGGCAATCGCTCATCACATTGAGGATGGTAGCCAAGCTACCCCGTTGGTGATCCAGCGTAAACAACAAAGCCGCTTTGTTGATCCGATCGGTCAATGGAGGGGCTTGTTTTTCAACAAGCACAAAACGCGTGATGTTGTTGGGAATGGTTTGTATCGAAGCTGCCAGGGTTTCCAGCCCATACAAATCCCCCGCCGTTTGACTGGCAATAGCGGCAATCCCCTTCCATTGGTGTTGGGCAATGCGTTCGGCCACCGCAGCCGTGTCATCGGCTTCAACCAGCCGGATATGGGGATGTTGCTGTAAAAATTTGGTGCATTGTAGCAAAGCCATGGGGTGGGAACGCACTTCTTCCAAATCACTGATTTGCTGCCCGGGCAGAGCCAACAATTGATGGTGAATGGTCAGGTAGTGTTCCCCCGTTACGACCAAATCGTTGTGATCGATCAAGGCATAATTGGGCAGAATGGACCCGGCTATGGAGTTTTCTATCGCCATGATAGCCGTCTGAACGGCTCCTGAAACAAGGGCCTGGGTAAGGGCCGAAAAACTCCCATAGGGCGTTATGAGTACTTCCTTGCCAAAATAATCCAGCGCCACCTGGTGATGGAAAGAGCCTGCGATGCCTTGGATGCCGATGGTCTGCGGTGTCATATCAAAAAAAAAGTCCCGAACTCATGCCAGGACTTTTACGTTTATTGGTTTTATATACCGACTACAAAGTCCTGCCTGCTTCTGAATAGAAGTAGTAAAAGCTTTGATAGTATGTATATGTTTGTGTCATTTTCAAAAATCACTACAAAACTAAAGGCCTTTCTTTAAAAAACAAATTTTTGATTTGTTTTTTTGATTTTTCAATACACCCCAAATAAAACAACTACTTTCACCATCCTAAGTCCAGCAACGCGATAGCATACCCATGTTGCCCAAATAGTCCGTGCTTTGGGTATAAACTAAACCCACAGATAGATTTTTAAAATACAAATGAGCATGACTAAGGAATGACTGTAACAAATACTTCTTCGATGCAATCGTTTGAGATGGGTACGATAATTCAGATGCATCCGCTCCACATGGTTGTTGGCATACCGCCTGGTACTGTGAATGTTACGCGCTATCAAAAAATGATACTGTTTAAATTTATCGGTATAGATTTTCTTCGCATCAGAAAGCTGTAAGGAAATCAATACCCGATGTAAGGTTTTATTGGTTCTGCTGCTCACATGAAAACGAACGACTGCTTTACTTTCCCTGCAATAAGCACTGACCACCCAGATCAACCTTCCTTTTTTTTATAAAAGTCCGGAGTTCATCTACCTCATAGGTTTTTCCTTTCACTAATGGTGGTTCTTTAATCTCGGATGCTATTCGTTTTATTCGGGCAATCAAAGTAGTGGGGGAGATACCTAAAAGTCTGGCAGTACCCCGAATTCCAACCCCCTCTTTGGTTAAGGCGATGATATTGTGATCCAAATTTTGATCGTAGGCACGGTAAGCATAGGCTGCTTGTTGGCTTTTGTTACAACTTTTACATTTATACCGCTGTTGACCGTTTTTTTCCTTACCGTTTTTGATACAGTCTTGACCACAATATTTACAGAGCAGCACAGAAACTGCAACGTGAGGGGTAGGTTTTTCCTGTTTTAGTGGTTTTAAGAGCCGTTTGTTTAGCTGGGTAGGGTGTTGGTTCATTTTTTATTTATTTGGTAAGCTTGGGGAAGCATTGTTTTTACTCGATTAAATTACTTATATCTTTTAAAACTTAGATTTTGAAACATTACCCCTTTGTCACTAGACTGCCAGTTTGCCGCATAACCATCCTCATCGCGGTCATAATAGTAATAATTACCTCTACAAGAACACTGGGCATATATTTGAGTTCCCAGACCCATACACAGCAATAAGCCCATCCAAAACAGCCGTAGGTTCATTTTGATTGTAGATTTTTGGCACCTACTAGGTAAGCTTCTTTGGGGGAAAAGACAAGTAAATGAGTAACAATTGGGGTGGCAAAAGCTACAATACGGGTAAAAAACCCCTAAAAAGTAGGAAAAATACATACTATATTAATTTTTGAGAAAAAAGGATGCTGACTGCTTGACAGCAGCCGTCAATTCAGCCTGTAAGCAGCGATCCCTTCACGATCAGCCCCCAAAGCGTTTTTGCGCTCAAAGCCACAAACACAACAAAAATCACTGCCAGGCCCAATTGAATGGAAAAACGTGCCTGGATTTTTCGAACCAAATAGGCAAGAAACAAGACCATAAAGGGGAGCAAGAGGGCATTGGCCACTTGTGCAAATTGAATCAAACCCGTGGGTGTCGCATCCCATCCCAGGGCGGCTAGCCCAAATCCCAACACACTTAAAGCCACAGCTTTTGACTTTTGGGACTGCTGGGGCCACCCCATGCTTTCTTGAATGACAAATGCCGCAGCCAAAGGAGCCGTCAAAGCCGAGCTTAAGCCCGCTGCAAACAATCCCAAGCCCACCAAATACTGGGCTCCCTGTCCATACAAAGGCACCAACGCTTCGGCCAAGTCAACGGCCGAACGGAGCTGTTGGGTTCCCGCTGCTGCCGACGCAATGACAATGCAAATCGAAATGAGTCCACCCAGGCCAATGGCAAGCAGGCTGTCGTTTCGCAAATCCGAAACACTCGCATACTGTTGCCGGTTTTTGGACAGGGCTGCGTGTAAAAATAAATTGTAGGGGACAATGGTGGTACCGATCAATGCCATGACGGTAAGCAGTGATGCCCGTGGTAACGAGGGTACAAAAAGCCCCTGCAACAGCTCCTTCCCAGCGGGCCCTACCCAAAAAGCGGTTACCAAAAAAGAAACACTCATCAGCAGCACCCCACCCATCAATAGGTTTTTGATCCAACGGGGATTGCCTTGCCATAGGAAGAAGGCCGATACCGCTCCGATAGCCACCAAAACCAGGGGAGCATAATAGCTTGCTGTTGTCAACGACCGGGGTAGTAAAACATCGATCCCCAACAATGCACCTGTCAGATTCCCGGCCTCATAGGCAGCATTGCCCACAAAAATAGCCAGTGAAATGGCTCCCAGTAGGAGGGGTTGTATCCAGCGGCCCTGACTCTGTTCCCGGACCATTTCAACCAAACCCTGGCCCGATTCCCAACTCAGACGGGCAACCAGGATTTGTAAAAAAGCAGTGAGCAATACCGACAAGAGAAGCGCCCACAGCAATTGAAGGTCAAAACGGGCACCGGCCATACTACAGACCGTCAAGGTCCCAGGACCAATGAATGCTGCTGTAACAAGGATGCCCGGGCCAATTCGAAAACGTGTCATGTGTCAAAGATACTGGAATCGCTAACAAATCAACCCAACCACCCTTCCCGATCCAAACTGCGGTATTGGATGGCCTCGGCGATGTGCGCTGCGGTGATGGCAGGCTGGCCTGCCAAATCGGCAAGGGTACGGGCTACTTTTAGGATGCGGTCATAAGCGCGCGCAGACAAACCCAAACGCTCCATGGCTGTTTTAATCAATTGCTGGGAAGCCTGATCCAATACGCAATGCGTTCGGATTTGGCGGGAACATATCTGTGCATTGTAGTGCAGGCTGGCAAAATCACGAAAGCGTTCGGTTTGGAGCTGTCGTGCGGCATCAACGCGTTGGCGGATGGCTGCCGAACTTTCCCCTTTTTTGGCATCGGCTAATTTTTCGAAAGGTACCGGTTCCACTTCAATATGCAGATCGATCCGATCCAATAAGGGCCCCGATATCTTTCCCAAATAGCGTTGCATCTCTTGGGGGCTGCTGCCCCCTTTCTCCGTGCTGAAATACCCGGATGGACTCGGGTTCATGCTGGCCACCAGCATAAATGAACTGGGATAGGTAACCGTAAACTTTGCTCGGGAAAGGGTCACTTCGCGGTCTTCAAGCGGTTGGCGCATGACCTCCAATACCGAGCGCTTGAATTCAGGCAACTCATCGAGAAACAAAACCCCGTTGTACGCTAGAGAAATTTCCCCCGGTTGGGGGTATTGCCCCCCGCCAACCAAAGCAACATCCGAAATGGTGTGATGGGGCGAACGAAACGGACGTTGGGATAGCAATCCGTGAGCATTGTTTCGACCCACTACCGAATGGATTTTGGTGGTTTCCAGAGCCTCCCGCAAAGTCATGGGGGGTAAGATGGAAGGCAGCCTTTTGGCTAGCATGGTTTTTCCGGATCCCGGAGGCCCTATCAGTATAAGATTGTGCCCCCCTGCGGCGGCAATTTCCATGCAACGCTTGACACTCTCCTGCCTGCGGACATCCGAAAAATCGTGCTCCGGATATTTCAATTGGGCCGCAAAGGCTTTGCGCGTATCGATGTGCAAGGGTGCCAGGGGTGTTGTTTTCTTAAATAAACCAACGACCTCTGTTAAATGGGAAACGGGATATACCTTGATGTTATTGACAATCGCAGCTTCAGCAGCGTTTTCTTTGGGTACCAAAAATCCCTTAAAGCCAGCTTGTTGCGCATATATAGCCATGGGCAGTGCGCCTTTGATGGGGCGAATGCTACCGTCCAAAGCCAGTTCGCCCATCAGGACATAATCCCCCAATTCCGCTGCGGGTAGCTGACCCGAAGCAGCCAGGATACCCATTGCCAATGTCAGATCATAGGCAGAGCCTTCCTTGCGCTGGTCGGCCGGTGCCATGTTGATAGTAATCTTTTTTCCGGGAAACTTGAAGCCATTGTTTTGAAAAGCTGCAGCAATGCGGTAGTTGCTTTCCCGAACGGCATTGTCCGGCAAGCCCACCAGGTGGTATCCTACTCCCTGACTGCAATTGACTTCGATGGTGATGGGCTGGGCTTCAACGCCCATAACGGCACTGCCGTGAAGTTGAACAAGCATCGCTTCGTTTTGATTTGGGTACGCATAAACGTAAGGAGTTTCTCGACAACAGCCTACCGCTAGAAAAACACAACCTGCCTTGAACAACTAGCTGCTCACTGCCGATACAGCCGATTTCAAAAAAATAGTATCTTGTGAAACACAACAAAGCCAAATCTGTTGTTTGCCCATAAAAACTTAGCCTATGAATCTCCTTTGGTTCTGCATCCCCTGCGTTCTGACGCAAGCACCGATAGCTTGGCTCCCAGCCCTCCCTTTTGGAAAGAAGGGTTCGGGGCCTTCTGATAGCCATCAAACTCCCAAAACTTCCTCAAAATTCCCACCTTGGTTACGCACCCGCACGCTCCTCTTTTGGCAGCTCTTTTTTTGGCTGTTCCAACCGCTGGGTGCACCTGGGCTTCAGGCCCAAACGCTTTCTTTTGAAGCCGTGTCAAGTTTTAGTGACGCAGCGTTAATCGATTATTGGAAACAAGCACAAACACAGGGATACGACTGGAACGACCTGGTTGCACAGGCACTTTCCAATGGTGTTTCACAGGAGCAAATCAACCAACTACGCGAACGTATTTTCTCATCGCAAATAAGTCCCCCAAACGCAGTAAACACTGCCGCACAAACTCTTGCGATGCCCAACCACTTTGGGAGAACGCAAACGGCAAGTCCAACGCAACGATCACCCATTTTTGGTGCTGATTTTTTTACCAACCCCCACATTGAATGGGCACCCGCTTTGAACATGGCTACCCCCTCCAACTACCAGTTGGGCCCTGGAGACATTCTATTGTTAGAAATATGGGGGGCAGCTGCGCAAACCTACCAGCTGGAAGTCAACCGCGATGGACGGGTTTTTATCCCTGACGTTGGGCCTACCTACCTCAGCGGCTTGACCGTTGCCCAGGCACGACGAAAACTTAAAAACAATCTGATCCAAATCTATGCCGGTATCCAGAATACTCGTGCAAGCGAACGCGTATTCTTTGATCTGAGCTTGTCACAAGCACGATCCATTATTGTCAATATCGTTGGTCAGGTCAATGTACCGGGCACATACACCCTAAATGGTTTTACAAGCCCATTAAATGCCCTCTACGCCTGTGGTGGCATCCACCCCTTGGGCAGCTTTCGAAAAATAGAAATCATTCGCAACGGCAAACGATTCAAAACCATTGACCTGAACGACTACCTCATCAATGGGATTCCGCCACAAACCCTACTTCGCGATCAAGACATTCTACGGGTTCCCTTTTATACCAATCATATTACTACCCAAGGGGCCTTTAAAGATCCCAAAGTGTTTGAATTGCTAGCGGATGAAACCGTAAGTGATCTCCTGACCTACAGCGGTGGGTTTACCGAACAAGCCCATACAGCGGCACTGACCCTGGAACGAATCCAGGAGGGAGGAAGACGGATATGGAACATCCCCCAGGAAGCCTATGCCCATTGGACGTTCCAAAACGGAGACCGCCTGGTCGCCAAAACCGTTGGGGAGGACTACCTGAACAGAGTGCTGCTTGAAGGGGCTGTCAACCGAGAAGGAACCTATGCGTTGGCAGATGTTCCTACCGTAAAATCCTTGCTGGCCAAAGCGGGTGGCTCGTCCCAAAGGGCTTTTACCCAGGCGGCTTTGCTGTACCGCAGCCAACACGGAGTGGAAACCGAAATCCGCACCCTCAATTTGAAGGCCCTCTATTCTGAGGCGCAGGACGTCCCTCTCAGACCCAACGACCGCATGCTGGTACTCGAGAAAAACACACTCAGCGATAGGGAAGCAATTACCGTTCAAGGGGAGGTGCAACAACCCGGTTCGTTTCCTTTTTACGAGGGAATGACCTTACGGGATGCGCTCCTCCTTGCGGGCGGGCTACAAAGCCAAGCCGCACAAAACACATCCCTTTTCACACTTCAAAAAAATAAAAAAGGGGAATGGGACTACGGACTCCAAAAAACAATACCCATCGATCCTGAATTGCAACTCAGCGAAGCACAAAATCCTGTCTTGCCCCCGCGAGCAGTGGTATTGGTCAATCGGGATCCAGCCCATAAAAGCATCCTGTTTGCTCAGGTTCAAGGTGCCGTTCACAAGCCCGAAAAATACCTTATCAAAGATCCTGACTATTCCGTTTCAGACTTGCTCAGAGATGCCGGCGGCCTGACATCCAAAGCCACCTTGGGTGGGATCTATCTGTTGCGGGATACGGCTCCCTTTAAGCAAAAAATTAAAGTTGATTCCATGAAACTTGTCAACCCTACAGAAAATGACCCTGTTCGAATCCCGATCGAATTTGATAAAAAGCCTTCGATTGCCATCAAAAAAAACTTTGATTTCCCATTGAAAGAAAACGACCAATTGGTGGTGGAAACATATTTCAACACGGTTCTGATCAAAGGGGAAGTCTTACAAGAAACCGTTGTGGGGCACCAAAAGCACTTAAAACTAAAGCATTATATCCAAGCGGCAGGTGGGTATCAACAGCGAGCCAAAAAAAATAAGGTGTACGTCATCTCACAAAATGGTAAAGTGGCTGCTACCAAAAGCTTTCTCGGTTTTCTGAAGCACCCTTCAGTCGAAGCCGGAGCAGTGATCTTTGTACCTCAAAAAATGGAACGTGAAAAAAAGAGTACACAAGAAATATTAGGTATTACAACCGCTCTTTCAACTGTTGGTTTGTTGGTGCGCAATTTGGTAAACTAACATCTGATACAAACGCATTGTCATCGCAATCGGTAGATCAACAGCAACCCGCCGCGATAGGGTACCCATTCCGAACTTTTATTGAACTGGCGGGTGGTGTCGTCCCAGCGAGACCAATCACTTTTTCGATAGTTACGATATACCGCATGGGATTTGCCTCCACCCAAAAAAACCTCGAGTGCCCATTGACTTGACAGGTGTTTTTTATACCCCAAACTGACACCTGTAAAAGTCATTCGGCCGGATTGATAAAAACCCGGAGGATAGCCAGGGAACCAAGGAAGGCTGGGTTTGCGCATCGTAAACATACCAAATCCGATATGGACTCCTCCGAACCATCCCTTGCGTTCCGACTGACTGTAGAAACGGTATTCTGGGAAAATCTGATTCAAATGGAAAGCAGAACCGTCAATCGTATCCCAAAACGAGCCCAAAACATCCAATTGAGCACTGCTGCGATCGCCTATGGGAATTTCTACTCCAAAATTGGGAATCAAGATCAGTGCCGTAGCAACATTAAATTTAAGTTCGGTTTGGGATCGCATAGGAAATGATGTAGCAAAAAAGAGCATCCAACAAATCAATCCACGAAAAGAACAATTGGATAACATGATGATGGGGGCTTTTCCTAAAGGTACCGATTTTCATTCCATCCCTTTTCCCTTTCCCATACCACCCCTCAAATAGCCCAGCCCTTGATCCTGAGCAATGGCGATTGGATCGGTTCGATAGACACAACAAACTGGGCAGATCAGAACGTTACAGCGAAAATTTTCTCTGTCAGAAAAATCTTAAAGAGACCACCGAACGCCTCCGAAAAAAGAACGTGTTGGTGCTGGTTCAAAATAACGATTCCCAAAAGCATTTAACCGAATATTATCCGAATACTGGGCATTTGTCAGATTTTGAACGCCAAAAAATAATTGCCCCTGGGGTGCGAAAGGGAGTGGCCAAGCGGCATCCCAATGCACCAGACCGACACTTTGTTCTTGTGTCTGGTTGGTATCATCAGCATAAAAGCGTCCGCGGTAATGAACAACCCAGCGAAAGCGAATCCCTGAAAGGGGTTGATAAAACACCTGGACGTTCCCTTGATGCCGTGGCAATCCAGGCAATTGGTTTCCGGAAAAATCAGTCTCCGCCAAACGGTAGCGTAGGAATGTAAAATCTGAAAAACTATACTGGGCACGGGCTTTCCAAAAACGCCCCATTCGCCGTTGGTAACTTGCTTCCCATCCGCTGCGCACTGTCTGCCCAGCATTACGATAAAACGTACGACCGGGAAATGCCGCGAGCTCGTAGGGAAGTATTTCATTGCTGCTATGGACCCAAAAAAAAGTGAATTGCAATGCGTGACGGGGTCGCAACCAACGGTAACCGCTTTCAATCGTTTGTGCTTTTTGGGCTTGCAGCGCAGTATTGAATCCACCTGCCCCTGTGGGATTGGCAGACAGCTCACTCAAAACAGGCGTTTCGTAACTACTGCTGCCATTGACAAAAAGACCGTGTTGGCTGTTGAGTCGAAAATGGATTCCCACATTATAGTTCAATGCAGGCAAGGACAACTGACCCGAATCGTCTCCGTTAGACAGGAATTGATCCTCAACAGCCAAACGATTTCGATCATACCGCAGCCCTCCAAAAAGTGTCCACTGGCGCCACTGAAAATCATCCAGCAGTGATAGGCCCCAGTTTGAAAACTGTTCGTTTTGATCCAAAGTAGCTGCCCCTTGAACACCTTGGGCATTGACAAACCGTCGACGGTGGTCTTCTTGCCAGGCACTTTCCACACCCAAACGCAATTCATTGCGGTAGTTATTACGCTGAATGGTGTGTTGTACGCTTCCTCCCATTCCCCCATAATTCCTCTTGAGGGCGATCCACCCCCCCCTTTCAAACGGAAGTCGCCCCTCAAAATCTCGATGGGTATAAAACGCATGGGCTTGATAAGTCCAGGCAGCCTGTTGCACCTGCCAGGCCATACCGGTCTTAAACTGACGGACCGTCTCTCCGGCGAGAAAATCAATATTACGTTGGCGTGCTTGTCGCCGATTCATCCCAACGGCTTCCGCAGTAATCCCACCCGGGTCTTGGGCTTCGGGACTGTGAGCATAATTCAGTAAAAAAGTCAATCGGTTGGCCAACCCCAATCGCTGTTTGATTTTAAGATGCATCCCCAGGTTTTCAAAACGGCTGAAATCACGATACCCTTGCTGTTGGGTATGCCCCACATAGGTACTCACCAAGGTATTGGATTGTTGAAAAGAGGCGAGCCATTGCGCTTGTCGAAAACCAAACTGTCCCAGCCCTACTGAAGGTTTGAATATGTTGCCCGATAGACTGTCCAACGTATGCATGGCGATGACACCGCCCGATGCATTGCCATACAAACTGGCTGCCCCCCCTCGAATGAGCTCGATTCGGTCAAGGGCTCCTAAATTGAGGTTGTCAATTTGCCCCTGCCCATCGGGTGTTGTTTCTGGAATGCCATCAACCAATATTTTAATGCCTCGAATCCCAAAGGCTGACCGTGCTCCAAAACCCCGGATGGCAATGCGAAGATCTTGCGCATAGTTGTTGGCATTCAAAGCAAAAACACCCGGAAAATCAAGCAAATAATCAGCAAGTGTCAATTGTTGTCGCTGGTCTTGGGTGTCGGTATACCGTACTTGTGAGACGGAAAAAGGCAAACGATCCGATCGCTTGGGTATCCGAAATGCTTCTACCGTAACACTGTCCAAGGCTACCGTTGTCACGCTGCTTTGTCCCACGAGCCAACTGCTGCTCAGTAGACCAAGCAAGCATCCGACTAATCGTTGAAGGCGTCCCATCCTGAAGTCAACCATTGTTGAAAGGTCGTTGTGTCGGTATATTGTATGGAAGGTGCCAATACGCGTCCCGCTGGAGATAGCAATACATAAAACGGTTGGGAAGCAGACTGGAAATTCAGGGCTTGAAAAGCTGCCCACTTTTCTCCTACGGTATCTATTTTTCGCGAAGTACCATTGGAGTTGGGTAGTGAAAACTGTTCGTCTTCTGGCAAGGGTTCGCGGTCGTCTACATAGAGTGAAATCAAAACGAATTTTTCTTTCAAAAGGGCAAATACCTGGGGATCCGACCATACATTTTCTTCCATTTTACGGCAATTGACACAGGCCCAACCAGTAAAATCCAATAAGATAGGTTTGTTGGCCATTTGTGCCGCCGCGCGGCCACTTTCAAAATCTTTGTAGCAGTCCAAGCCCAGAGGACAGTCAGAATCCTGTTGTCGGAAAGAATAAAATTCCGGTGGGGGAAAACCACTGAGTAAAGTCAATCGGTTCTCGGACGAAAGCAGGCCTAAAAAGAGATAGGACGTTCCCAATAAAGCAAGACCAGCAACGATTTTTCGGCCGCGGGATAGGGGCTTTTTGAGCTCGTGGGGAAAACGGTAAATGCCAAATAAATAAAGGGTCAATCCGAAGGCCAGCAGCACCCAAATCCCAATGAAAAGTTCCCTTTTCAATAGCCCCCAATGAGCCACTAAATCCGCATTGGATAAAAATTTCAATGCCAGAGCCAATTCCAAAAAGCCGAGAGTGACCTTAACCGTGGTCATCCATCCTCCCGACCGGGGCAATGCTTGCAGCCATTTGGGAAAGAGTGCGAAAAATGCAAAGGGAAAAGCCAAAGCAACGCCAAAGCCCAACATCCCAAAAGTAAGTTGAATGGCACCCGAGCTCCCACTCAAGGATCCTGCCAAAAGTGATCCGAGGATGGGACCGGTACAGGAAAAAGATACGATGGCCAATGTCACAGCCATGAAAAAAATTCCTAGCACACCTTGCCACTGGGAGGCCTTATCTGATCGGGTTCCCCAATGGCTGGGAAGTGTGAGTTCAAAAAATCCAAAAAAGGAAAAGGCAAAAATCACAAATACTCCAAAAAACACCACATTCAAAACAATGTTGGTTGAAAGGGTGTTCAATATTTCTGGATTGAGATTGTCCAGGAGATGGAAGGGTAAACTCAATAGGGCATAAATAAGTACGATGAAAAAGCCATATAACAGAGCTTGAAAAGTTCCCTTACTGGGGTTTTGTTGTTGTTTTATAAAAAAAGAAACCGTCAATGGAATCATGGGGAAGACACAAGGCGTCAAAAGAGCCAACAAGCCGCCCAAAAGACCCAACAAAAACAGACGGTAGAAAGGATTGGCTTCGTCCGTTAGCTGACCCGCCAAAAGTTCACTATTTGAAAGGGTTAAGCGCAAAGCATCCGCTTTGTTTTGGCTGTCTAGAGCAAGGGGTTCCGTCGGTAAAATCGCTTCCCCCGCCAAAGACAAAGCGAAACTTTCCGTTCGAAAAATACAAAGCTTGTCATCACAGGCTTGGTAGGCAATCTCTCCTTCTATCCGATCTGTATTTGGATCAAGGATTGAAAATTGTTGTGTGAATTGTGCCTGTTCTTCAAAATAGGTCAAATCCATTTCAAAAACCGTGTCGAAGGCAGTTATACTTTTGGATTCTTGAGTGGGTCCATCCAATTGAAGGGTCTGCGAAACCCCTTCGTAAAGTATCTCTGTTGGTATGGCTCCCTCTGGATTGGAATATTGCGAATACAAATGCCAGGTACTATCAATGGTAGCCAAATGCTGAATTTCATAGGTCGTAGCATCAATTTTTTTAAGTACATGAATCCATTTAACCGGTTCTTGGGTCCAACCAAACACTGCAGTGAAGAGGAGCAGTGAAGCCATAATCTTTTTCATGGCGCAAAGGTAAGTAAAACTCCTGCGGGGCTTTCCACAGGACATACAAATTTTCGATTGCATCGCTTGCCTACAATCCAAATCACCTCATTGCCTTGACACAAGAGCCATTGAGTCGCTTTTTCCTGTTGCGAATATTTTTCGTCCTTAAAGTACTTACTGATTTTCTTTCGCCCCTGCATGCCGGTCAGGTGAATATAATCACCTTCCATTTGGGTGCGCCATAGCAAAGGAAACTGAATGGTTTCAGGGTGCAAATAGGCCTGTTTATTGGACAAGCCCTCTTTTTTTTGAGTACCCAGCCGTATGGGAATTTTTGGGTTTGAAAAATCCTCCCAGCTGTGGAGCACCAGGGGACGGGGTATGTTTTCAGGGGCACGGGATATCAATTCCAAATAATGACGTTCTTTGTTAAGTCGATGTGTTTTTGAATACATTGTTTTTCCTGAGGAGGCTTTAAGCAATTTTGCAACTTCTCCCGTGTCAAATCCATAGGAAGCGAACAACTGGTGCAGTATAAAAGTAGGGGATGCTGCTTCATTCAAGGCTTCAAGAGATACCTGAATGGAGTGGCCCGTTGATTTCCAATACTCCTTTTTCCATTGGTCCATTTGTTCTTTTACGAAGTTCTGTTGCTCGGTAATGTATTGTAAGGTTTGCCTAAAATTAGCATACAGGCTTGGATACTCTTTTTCCAAGACAGGTACGATATGATGGCGTATGCGATTCCGTTGGTACGCATCCGTGGCATTGGATGCATCCTCTTTCCATAGTAGTTTTTTTGTTTGTGCATAAGAACGGATCTGTTGCTTTGTGAACGGTAATAAGGGACGGTTAATACGGCCATTACGCGCGGGAATCCCTTTCAAACCCTCGGGGCCCGTGGTGCGGAAACTATGCATCAGATAGGTTTCCAGTTGGTCATTCAGATGATGGGCAGTCAGTACCCTTGTGTACCCATGTGTGCGGCTCAATTCTTTAAACCAGGCATAGCGTAATTGCCGTGCCATCACTTGTATGGATTGCTTTTCTTGTTGAGCTCGGGCTGCTGTGTCAAATTTTTGGGAATGAAAAACAACTGCATTATTTGCCGCCCATTCCCGAAGAAAATCATGTTCCGCATCGGCAGCAGCACGCAACTGGAAATGGGCATAAGCAATCGAAAAAGAGATTCCAAGATGCTGCAACAGCGCACACAAAACCATACTGTCCACCCCAGAGCTGTTGGCAACTAGAATGTGTTGCTGGCTAAGATCACTAAAATAATTACGGATATGCGATTCAAATTGCTTTTCCACAATTCAAAATTAACGAATTATCAAAGTGGATTTGGCTTGTTTGTTAAAATCGTAAAAATGCATCACAGTTTGTTTGTTTAAAAAGAAAGATCGTATTTTTGAATCATGCAAACGAATAGTCAGCGTTTTATTTTACACGTTCTACCGGTTCGCCGTCCGCGCCGCCGCCCCTTGGGGTAATTTGCTACTATTTGGAACTCAGGTGTGTCCAGTTCCCCTCTACGATTTCTTTTCAAAATACATTCTAACCAAACCATTTTTGCATGGATATTACCCTTGCAGATAAAAATCACATACATTTTGCAACTGCTATCAGTCAACAAATTGACAGTTCCGCCAAAGTTCGCGGTACTGGAATAGCGCGCCGAACACCCGAATACATTGCTTCCAAAATCGAAAACCAACAAGCCATTATCGCTGTTGACGGGGATCAAGTTGCTGGTTTTTGCTATATCGAAGTATGGGGAAACGGCAAGTATTTGGCTCACTCAGGGCTGATTGTTTTTCCAGAATATCGCGGAAAAGGACTGGCCAAAGCCATCAAGAAAAAAACCCTGATGCACTCCCAAAGGCGCTTTCCAAAGGCCCAAATTTTTGGGATCACAACCGGCAAAGCAGTCATGAAGATCAATTCCGATCTCGGTTACAAACCCGTCCATTTTTCTGAACTAACTGATGATATTGAATTTTGGAACGACTGCCAAAGCTGCAAAAACTATGATGTTTTGATTCGTACCGAACGGAGCATGTGTCTGTGTACTGGCATGCTTTATCAAGGACCAACGCTGGAAGAAAAAACACATAAGTCCAAATGGAAACAGCTGTTTTCCACTAAAAAAACAAACTCATGAAAAAACTAGTTCTCGCCTACAGTGGCGGTTTAGACACGTCCTATTGCTTAAAAACCCTTTCGCAAGAAGGTTATGAAGTCCATGCTGTGAGTGTCAATACGGGTGGTTTTTCTGAAAAGGAAATCCAACAACAAGAAAAAAACGCCTATGCGATGGGCGCCAGCAACTACCAATCGATCAATGCACTGGAGTCGTTTTACGACAAGATTGTCAAGTATCTGATATTTGGCAATGTCTTAAAAAACAACACCTATCCCCTTTCAGTGAGTGCTGAGCGTATCGTTCAAGCGATCGAAATCATAACATACGCCAAGGGCATAGATGCGAGCTACATCGCCCACGGGAGCACAGGAGCAGGAAATGACCAAGTGCGTTTTGATTTAATTTTTCAAGTACTGGCACCAGAAATAGAAATTATCACCCCCATTCGCGATCAACAGCTTTCCCGAGAAGCAGAAATTGCCTATTTGCAAAGCCAAGGCATCCATCTCAGCTGGGAAAAAGCACAGTATTCTGTCAACCAAGGACTTTGGGGAACCAGTGTTGGAGGAAGTGAAACCCTTACTTCGCATCAAAGTTTACCCGATTCCGCTTACCCTAGTCCGTTAGCAGAAACGAAATCAAAGAAAATCACCCTGAGTTTTAAGAAAGGAGAACTGGTCGCGCTAGATGGTCAAAGCGGAAGTCCTGTTGCACTCATTCAAGCGTTACAAGAAATCGCAAAAAACTATGCCATTGGCCGTGATATTCACGTAGGAGACACCATCATTGGAATCAAGGGCCGTGTAGGCTTTGAAGCAGCTGCTCCTATGATTATTCTCAAAGCACACCACCTCTTAGAAAAACACACCCTGAGCAAGTGGCAGCAATTTCAAAAAGAACAATTGGCCAATTTTTATGGGATGCAACTGCACGAAGGAAACTACCTTGATGCAGTCATGCGTGATATGGAAGCCTTTTTTACCAGTAGCCAAAAAACGGTGAGTGGTGATGTCTTTATCACCCTCCATCCCTACCGATTTGAATTGGAAGGCATTTCTTCTCCACACGATCTGATGAATGCCACTTTTGGTAGCTATGGAGAAATGAACAAGAAGTGGTCAGCAGATGATGCCAAAGGCTTTATCAAAATCACCGCCAACGCCCACAAAATTTACGGATCAGTAAACCCTGAGGAAAAATGAAAACAGTAGGCATCATTGGCGGATCGGGGTATACTGGAGGTGAGCTCATTCGTTTGGTCATCAATCACCCCGCCTTGCGCCTTGACTTTGTATACAGTACTAGCCGTCCGGGCACTCCCATTAGCGACACCCACCTCGATCTCCTGGGACAATTAGACTTGCATTTCACAGACACCATCAATGCAGAAGTGGATGTGCTTTTCCTTTGCCTTGGACATGGAAATTCAGCCGCTTTTTTAGCAGACAATACATTTGCAGCCTCGACTTTGATCATCGACCTAAGCCATGATTTCCGTTTGGAAAAAGATGCGCAATTCGGTGGGAGAAACTTTGTCTATGGTCTCCCAGAAATCAATAAGACTGAAATCGAAAAAGCGAACGCCATTGCCAACCCCGGTTGTTTTGCTACAGCCATACAATTGGCCCTACTACCACTGGCTAAGGCCAAACTACTCCAACACAGCGTTCATGTTAACGCTACCACGGGGAGTACAGGGGCCGGAGTAGGTTTGACTCCCACCACCCACTTTAGCTGGCGAAACAACAACCTGTCGTGGTACAAACCTTTTACCCATCAACATTTGGGTGAAATTGGGGAAACGTTAAGCACTGCCCAAGAGGAAGCAACCGACCTGCTTTTCTTGCCCCATCGTGGAGATTTTAGCCGGGGGATTTTTGTTACCGCCTATACCCAATTCGACGATAGTCTAGACCATGCTTACGCCCTGTATGAAGCATTTTACCGCGACGCACCGTTTACTCAGGTCTCCCAAAAAGAGGTGCACTTAAAATTGGTAGTCAATTCCAACCAATGCTTTCTGCACCTACACAAACACAAGAATCAACTACTCATCACTGCAGTCATCGACAACCTCATCAAAGGGGCATCTGGGCAGGCCATTCAAAACCTCAACCTAATGATGGGTTGGGAAGAAACCCTTGGACTGCAACTCAAATCATCCATCTTTTAAAATTTAGCATATGAAAATTGCCATCATAGGAACCGGAAACTTAGGTCTTAGTATTGCCAAAGGGTTAATTGTCAACAACAGCATCACCACACTATACCTCACCAAAAGAAACCCGCAGGTTTTGGCGGACTGGAACAAATCGAAGCAAGTTAGGGTTACTGCTGACAACCGAGAAGCTGTAAAAAATTCAGATATTTTAATTATTGCCGTTCAACCCAGCCAGTTTGATGGAATCCTGGAGGAAATTAAAGAGGAGTTACATGAAAAGCACGTGATCATTTCAACCATTACGGGTTTTAAAATTCAACGTATTGAACAGTTCATTGGCGCTCATTACCCCATCATTCGTTCCATGCCGAACACAGCCATTTCGGTGGGGAAATCCATGACTTGTTTGTGCTGCAATGCAGCAGGAGAAAAACGTATTGCCATTGCTACAGCTATTTTCAATGGCTTGGGGACTTCCATTACCATAGAGGAAGCGCATATGCAAGCGGCTACTGTGATATGTGCCAGCGGAATTGCCTTTTGGATGCGCCTTATTCGCGCGACCACCCAAGGCGGCGTGCAACTGGGCTTTGACGCTGCTGAAGCAATGAAAATGTCCATGCATACAGCACTGGGAGCAGCGAGTTTGCTCATTGAAACTGACACCCACCCAGAGCAAGAAATCGACAAGGTGACTACCCCAAGAGGTTGCACCATTACTGGGCTCAATGAGATGGAACACCAGGGCTTGAGTTCTTCCCTCATTCAAGGACTCGTCGCCTCTTTTGAAAAAATCAACGAAATCTCGAAACAGTAAGATGAAACTATTCGACGTTTATCCGCTATATGAAGTAACCCCAGTTCGCGCCAAAGACGTTTATGTCTATGACGAAAAAGGAACAGCATACCTCGATCTGTATGGCGGTCATGCCGTGATCTCTATTGGTCACGGACACCCCCATTATTTGGAGCGCCTCACCCAACAAATGCATCAAATTGGGTTTTATTCCAACGCCATTCAAAATCCTTTACAACAGGAATTGGCCGACGCCATTGGGGAACACTCCTGCTGCCATGACTACCAACTCTTCTTGTGTAGCTCGGGAGCAGAAGCCAATGAAAATGCCCTTAAACTGGCTTCTTTTCATACGGGTAAAAAACGAATCATCGCTTTTGAACACGCCTTTCACGGCCGCACCAGTGCCGCCGTTGCCGCTACGGACAACCCTGCGATCAACGCCCCCTTAAACCAACAACAAGCGGTTACTTTCCTGCCCTTTAACGATGAAGAAGCACTGGAAAAAGAATTGAAAAAAGGCGATGTTTGTGCTGTGATCTTTGAAGGCATTCAAGGGGTTGGCGGTTTGGACGAACCCTCAGAAAGCTTTGTGTATGCCCTGGAGCGTTTGTGCAACACCTACAATAGCTGCCTCATTGCCGATGAAGTGCAAGCAGGATTTGGACGAACGGGAACATTTTTCTCCTACCAGCAATACAATATCCAACCCCACATAGTCACCATGGCCAAGGGTATGGGGAACGGTTTTCCCATTGGAGGCATTTTGGTACATCCATCTATCAAAGCCAAATACGGCTTATTGGGAACCACTTTTGGAGGAAATCACCTTGCCTGTGTCGCCGCTTTGGCCGTACTCGAGGTACTTAAAACCGATGATTTACAAGCCCACGACAAAGCCCTGGGAGGCTACTTTATTGAAGAAGCCAAAAAAATCCCGGGGGTCAAGCAAGTCAAAGGACGCGGACTCATGTTGGGGTTGGAATTCGATTTTGAGGTAGGTCCCTTACGCAAAGCACTTATCTACAACCATAAAATTTTTACTGGGGGAAGCAGCAATAAAAAATTATTACGCATCCTCCCTCCGCTTACAGTACAACAAAAGCAGCTCGATTTTTTCTTACAAGAACTAAAAACAGCTTTAAAAAACATCGCCGTATGAAACACTTTATAACCCTTCGCGATCTGCCCGATTTTAAGGAAACCGTCACTTTGGCGAAAAGCTTAAAAAAGGACCCCTTTGCTTTCGAAACGCAAGGAAAACGAAAAACACTGGGGTTGTTATTTTTTAATCCCAGTTTACGCACCCGCTTAAGCACCCAAAAGGCCGCGCACAATTTAGGTTGTAATACCCTGGTCATGAACTTCTCTAACGAGGCCTGGGCTTTGGAATTTGAAGACGGAACAGAAATGCGCGGCATTCGTTCAGAGCATGTACGCGAGGCGGCTGCAGTGGTTTCACAATACTGCGATATGGTAGCCATTCGCGCTTTTGCCAGTTTGAGTAACAAAGAGCAAGACGAGGCCGATGTCGTACTGAGTAGCTTTGCAAAATATGCCGATATCCCGGTGATCAATATGGAAAGTGCGGTAGGACACCCCCTGCAGGCTTTGGCCGATGCCTTGACCTTATCAGAACACCCAACGCCACATCGACCAAAAGTAGTGCTCACTTGGGCACCGCACCCGAAGGCACTCCCCCACGCAGTCGGAAATTCATTTACCCATATGATGCAGTTCCAGGAAGCCGATTATGTCATTGCCAATCCAGAAGGCTATGACCTTAATCCCAAAATCACCAAAAACATACCGGTCATCCACAACCAAGAGGAAGCCCTTCAAAATGCCGACTTTGTCTATGCCAAAAACTGGTGTTCCTACAGTCAATACGGACAAATTTTGAGGACCGACGACGCCTGGCAATTGACCGAAGAAAAAATGGCCTTGACCAACAACGCTAAATTCATGCACTGTTTACCCGTTCGCCGAAACATCGTGGTGGCTGATGGGGTACTCGACCATCCCAATTCCCTGGTGATTGAGCAAGCCAATAATCGCACCTATGCTGCGCAAGCGGTCTTAAAAACCATACTCGATTATGCTTAAACTCAATGTCGTTAAAGTAGGCGGAGCCGTTATTGAGGAGGAAGCTCAATTGCTTCCTTTCCTAAAAGATTTTGCTGCCTTAAAGGGACCTAAGATCTTGGTGCATGGGGGCGGAAAAAAAGCCAGCCTTTGGGCCGAAAAAATGGGAATCCCTGTGCAGATGAAAGACGGACGAAGAATTACCGATGCTGCCACTTTGGAACTCATCTCGGGGATTTATGCTGGACAAGTCAATAAAACCATCGTGGCCCACCTACAATCTTTTGGCTGCAATGCCTTGGGTTTGTCAGGGGCCGACGGCAACGCCATCCGTGCAAATAAACGTCCTGTAAAGGCCATCGATTTTGGTTTTGTGGGCGATGTAACAGCTGTCAACGCCAACCTGTACCAACACCTATTAGAGCAGTCACTGGTGCCGGTGTGCTGCGCCCTCACCCACGACGGCAACGGGCAACTGTTGAATACCAATGCCGACACCATCACAGCAGCAATTGGCAAGGCCCTAGCAAAACAGTATGCGACCAAAATCAGCTATTGTTTTGAATTGCCCGGGGTGATGGAAGACATCCACCAAGCCGATTCTCTCATCGAGAAAATCAACCTGGAAAGCTATCACAATTTACTGCTGAATAATACCATCTCTGCTGGCATGCTCCCCAAACTACACAACGCCTTTGACGCCCTTCAGGCTGGCGTCGCCGAAGTTGCTATTGGCGCCACGAAAATGATCCATGATAACATCCCCTACACTTCAATAACCCTACAATGAACGCACTTACCCAAGAAGCCATCGCCCTGTTAAAGGATTTGATCGCCATACAATCGTTCTCCAGCGCAGAAGATCAAACGGCAGCCCGCATTGAGCAATGGTTTAGCGATCACTATATTCCCTGTGAGCGCATACAAAACAATGTGTTTGCCTGTAACGCCCATTTTAAGGAGGACAAACCGACCCTTTTACTCAATTCCCACCATGATACGGTGAAACCCAACTCGGCTTACACCAAAGACCCCTTTCACCCGCATGTAGAAGACGGAAAGCTTTACGGCCTGGGAAGTAATGATGCCGGGGGCGCCTTGGTTTCGCTCATCGCTTTGTTCACCCATTATTATGAACATCCCAATCCCAGCTACAATCTCATTATAGCCGCTACTGCCGAGGAGGAAAGCTCTGGACCCAACGGTTTAAACAGTTTATTGCCACAGCTGCCCCCCATCGATGTAGCTATCGTCGGAGAACCTACTTTAATGCAATTGGCTATTGCTGAAAAAGGATTGGTGGTTTTCGACGGAAAAGTAGAAGGGACTGCCAGCCATGCGGCGCATCCCAATGCCGATAATCCCATCTTAAAACTCCCCAAGGTCATCGAATGGTTACAGGCCTTTTCTTTTGAAAAAAGCTCTGACGTATTGGGCCCCGTAAAACTCACCGTGACCCAAGTCAATGCGGGGAAACAACACAATGTGGTTCCCGCAGCGGTGGACTTGGTCATTGATGTACGTGTAAACGACTGCTACAGCAACCAAGAGATTGTCGATTTACTACAAAAAGACGCTCCATTGACCTTGACTCCGCGCTCAACCGATTTAAATTCCTCGGCCATCCCCATCGACCACCCCCTGGTAGCAGCAGGTCTTGCACTTGGACGGGAAACCTATGGCTCGCCGACCCTTTCCGACCAAGCGAAGCTGAGTTGTCCCTCCTTAAAATTAGGCCCTGGAGATTCGACCCGCTCCCATACGGCCGATGAATATATCTATGTACAAGAGATCGAAGAAGGCATTGCACTCTATATTGCATTATTAAACAAAATTCTATAAGCATGAAACTTTGGCAAAAAGGGGCTGCTGCCCACCAAAAAGTGGATCATTTTACTGTGGGGAAAGACCGCGAATACGATCTGCAATTAGCTGCCTATGATTGTGAAGCCTCTATGGCACACGCCCGTATGTTGGCCAAAATAGGTTTACTTACCACAGAAGAAGCCGCTGCTTTGGTCGCGGTCTTAAACGAATTAAAACAAGCTGCACAAGAGGGTCGCTTTACCATTGAGGCGGAACACGAAGACATGCACTCCAAAATTGAGCATGTATTGACGGAAAAATTGGGCGATTTGGGGAAAAAGATTCATACTGCCCGTTCCCGTAACGACCAAGTCCTGGTCGCCATGCATTTGTACCTTAAAGAAGAATTAAAAACGATAAAAACACAGGTCGTTGCCTTGTTTGACTTGTTGTTGGTATTGGCCGAAAAACACAAAGGGGAACTGATCCCGGGCTACACCCACCTGCAAGTGGCCATGCCCTCCTCAGTGGGCCTATGGCTTGCTGCCTATGCCGAAAGTTTGATTGACGATCTCCATTTTTGGCAAAGTGCCTATACCATAGCTGACCAAAACCCTCTGGGGAGTGCCGCAGGCTATGGAAGCGCCTTCCCCATTGACCGGGAATTTACGACCGAAGCCCTCGGTTTTGAACAACTTAAGGTCAATGCCGTAGCCGCCCAAATGAGCCGAGGCAAATTGGAAAAAAGCACCGCCATGGCCTTGGCCAGTATTGGTAGTACCCTAGCCAAACTGAGTATGGATATTTGTCTCTATATGGGGCAGGATTTTAACTTTATCTCCTTCCCCGATAAGTTGACCACCGGTTCCAGTATTATGCCCCATAAAAAGAACCCCGACCTCTTTGAATTGGTCCGCGGAAAGTGCAACGCCTTGCAGGCCCTCCCCAACCAGTTGGCCCTGTTGACCACCAACCTTCCCAGCGGCTACCACCGTGAATTGCAACTGGCCAAAGGACCCATCATTGAAGCGGTACAGGAGATGAAAGCCTGTTTGGATATGTTGTTGTTTAGCCTTCCCAACCTAAAGGTGAATAAAGCCATTACCGACCAAAAGAAATACGACTACCTCTTTAGTGTGGATACCCTTAATGCTGAGGTCTTGGCGGGGAAACCCTTCCGCGATGCCTACCGCGATTTGGGGAATGCCATAGAAGCGGGGGAATATACCCCCAACCGAAACATCCAACACACCCACCTGGGGAGTATTGGAAATTTGGGGCTGGACCTAATCAAAGCCAAAATGGATGCGATTAGATAAACGCTGGTGCATGTCTGACCGTTGTCAGACAGTTTGTGACGCGTGTTGTACCTTCCTTCCTTTTTGCGGTACTTTCTAGGTTTTACTAAATAATGCCTATAAATCATATGAGTTTGAGTTTAATCCAAAGCTTATTGTATTTGTAGGAGTCGTTAAATCATTTAGCTTTGACTTTTGAAAATAAAATAGAAGCAAAGAAAATGCTTCGTCTTAGTGCCAAATCGGGATTCGAGTACATGTTATTTCCGCACTAATCATAACCGAGGACTTCGATACAGGGGAAATAAAAAAGTATGGTATTAAAACGTATAATAGCGTGGGGAAATGAGAATCCAAAAAGAATATTTGAAATTGATGGATTTGGAGCTATTTTGTCTGCTTTCCTCTTAGGAATTGTTTTGGTGAAATTGGAAAATCTTTTTGGAATCCCTAAACCAACTTTATACGTTCTTGCTTCATTTCCTGGTCTTTTCGCGATCTATGATTTTTACTCTTACTTTATAATTGATAAAAATTTAGGGTTCTTTCTAAAAGGAATAGCCATTTATTAACTTGGTATACTGCTGCTTATCAATTGTGTTATCGACTTATCATTGGAAAGAAATTACAACTTTGGGGTGGATTTATATTTTGACTGAAATCTTGATTGTTTTTACACTGGCAGCTATTGAATTCAGGGTTGCCAAAAAGCTAATCAAGTCGGAGTAATTAATGATAAAACATTTCCTCTAGCGCGCGCATGACTGTCGTCAGACAGCTTTGTAACACCTGCCCTACCTACCTTCCTTCCTTTAGCGGCATTTTCTAGGTTTTACTAAAAAATGCCTACCTTGTAGTTAGCATAGATCCCAAATCTGTTCTACGACCATGAAGCACCTACAAATATTCACACCAACCTCTACTGAAGAGATAGCAAATATTATTAACTCTCTAAATGTATTTTATGCTAATGAGAGTGGCACAATACATACTAAAAAAGAGCGTATTGTAACACCTAAGCAAAGACATAAGAGAAATAAACACCATAAAGGTTATATAGCCAATAGCTGCCTGCAATTAGAACAAACCATATAACGAAATGAAATTTTTTGCCATAAGATACTTCTCAGTTAAAGCTTCTATCAAAATTTTTCCGTTAGATGATGGGCTTGAACCGAGAGACTTATTTACAGTTCCTATTCTCGAGAAGCAAGAAACACAATATTATGGAAGAAAATACACAGCTCGAATTCTAAATTCCGACCAAAACGACAATATTATACTTGGTTACCTACTCAAAAGTACTGACACACATTTAATTGAACTCGACCAAGAATTATTCAATGAAGAGGATATTCAAAATTGGGGAAAACTATTTTTTATAATTGACCGAACTAAACAAATAATTGTATTCGAACATAATTCAACTGTTGCTTCACCAGACAATGTTAAAAACGTGCTTCTAAGACTGACGTCTAACTACGCAAATTTTTTCGGATATGATATAATCCTTGACTTTTTAGTTGACAAATTTGCATTTTGGGAAATTATAAAAACGTCGAGTGGACTTTATCAAATCGGATTTGACTTAAATGCACCGAATTTATTCGGAGGGAGTAAAAAGGCAAATGAATGGTTAGCCACACTAAAAGAAAAACACAATATGACAAAGGTAAGTGTAGACTTTAGAAATGGAAATGCTGACCTAACCTTCGATGAGCATGAATTGGAATCTTACAGAAATTATGCGGATTCTGGCGGTGGAAAATGGACACTCGGAGTAATAGAAGAAGGCAGGAAGAAAAAATATCAGAGTGCCAATCATCTGAGAAGAAAAGAGATGGATTTCAACGCAGATAATCCAAGGACTATTAGAGAAAATCTTTTGGTTTTAATTGATAGATTTAAGAGTTTCATTGAAAGTATCGAAGATACCAATGAGGGATAAGATTTTGATATTTATTTTAATATTAGTCCTTTCAATTTGGCTAAATATTTTCAGTGACCCGAGTACAATGAAACCATTACTTGAAAAACTAATTTTTAATTCGGTTTCAATCTTAGTTGGACTTTCTATTGCTATCGTTGGTATTTTTTTAAGTTCAATAAATACAGTTTATTTATCCATACATCGGCTGACAAAATCTAAAAATGGAGAAGAATCTTTTACCGACGAACAAATAGAGCTGATAAAATCAAAGCTAACTGATTTAGTGGATGAGCTAAAAGAAAATTCTCTTTTTTCTTTATACACTTTTTTATTAGTTGTAATTCTCTTTTTCATTAAGGAGGCAGATTTTCCTTATTTAAATGGTTCATAGAAGTTAATATAATTACGAAAGCATTTGTTTTTGACACTATAATTTTGATTGGAAATTTTTTGATTTTTTGGTCAATTATTGACTCCATGAATGTTGTTTTTAAAATAAGCAAGGCATTCGAACTAATAAGAGAAAAATAACTGCAGGTAATAATGGCTATAATTCATTGTGGTTTTGTGCCACACTAAAGTAAAAGTATAATTACCCTAGCGCGCGTTTATAATGCGTGCCATACCTT
This sequence comes from Flavobacteriaceae bacterium, assembly GCA_049890035.1. Lineage (GTDB taxonomy): Bacteria > Bacteroidota > Bacteroidia > Flavobacteriales > Flavobacteriaceae > UBA11891. Next base: position 85,427 of record JBMHCG010000032.1, read on the forward strand.
ACACTCCTAACCCACGTTTTTAACCCCCAACCAACCCAAAAAAAATCGTCATAAACCCATAAAACTAGGAGTGTTTTTAGGTCTGTTCTATACTGGCGGCTTGGCCTTGTTTGACTATGTCGATCGGGTGGACTTCCGCCTTTGGAAATTTATTTTTGATTTTCTGTTTTTTGATGGTGCTATGGGGTGGATCGCCCATATCAATTTAAACCGTCCAAAAAAGTAAACGAACGCCTCCCCTCTCACACCCTCCAAAAACACGCCAAAGGGCATTGATTTTCTGTAAACACGCTCAACGAAAGGGTAAAAGCAGGGAGGTCCTTTCGCACGGCACACCAGCAGACAGCCGAAGCAGTGGCCGATAGGAGTTAACAGCCCAATCCAAAACTAGAACACAGCCACCTAAGGAGTATGGAAACCTTGGGCTAAAAGCCATAGAAGAAAAGATGGCGGCTCTTTAGGCACGCCATCACTCTTGCTCAAATACATATCTTTGACAGATGAATCCGAGGCTGCATTTCCTTGACGCCCTTCGCGCCTTGGCCATCCTAATGATGCTACAGGGACACTTTATCAGTGGTCTATTGGACCCCGCTGGAATTGATACTTCACACTGGGGCTATCGGTTGTGGTTGTATTGCAGAGGGTTTACCGCTCCTGTTTTTTTCACCGTTACTGGTTGGGTTTTTAGTTACTTATTATTTCGCAATCCACAGCAAGGCAGCACTAACCCCAGAATACGTAAAGGAATATGGCGCGCTATGGAATTATTGATGTGGGGGTATTTGTTACGACTCAATCTGTTTTCATTATTGGGCGGTTCTGTTAATCCCGCTTTTTGGCAACCGGATGTGTTGCATGTTATCGCCCTTGGTTTGGTCTGTTTGTTGGGAATGTATTTTACTTTAGGGTATCATAAACTTAGCTTTGGCATGACGAACGGCCTGTTGTGTGTTCTCTTGTTTGTAACCGAACCCATGTACTCGGGACAGGTTTTTCAATCGCTTCCGACCCCGGTTGCTGCCTATCTTACCCAAGCCAATGGAGGCGTATTTTATCTTTTCCCTTGGCTGGGATATGTTTTTTTGGGAGCCAGTTTGGCCACTTTGATTGATTTTGATTCGCCTGTCAAAAGACGTTATTTTTCAGTCATCGCACCCCTAGTTGGTATTCTAATCGTTACCCAGTCATCTGCTTTTTTAATGCTTGCTTACCGTTTGTTTGAGCTGCCATTACTAAAAGATATCGCCTATAATAATTACTTGTTTATCCGTCTTGGAGACGTACTGATATTGGTGGGGTTTTTTGTACTAGTAAGTCCCTGGCTACGATCGAAATGGTGGTTGCGCATTGGAAGTAAAACCCTTTCGATCTATATTGTTCATTACTTTATTTTGTATGGGAGTTGGACGGGTTTTGGCCTCTACAAAGAGTACGCAAAAAGCGGATCAATTTATGAAGTATTGGTAGGCGTTGTATTGTTTGTGTTTTGTTGTGTTGCCCTTGTTGCCATCCACCCGCACATCATGCTGTGGATCAGAGAAAAATACAAACAATGGTTACCCCTACATATGTAGCGGACGGCTATCGGTAGCGGCTAGGGCCGCTTCTTTTACTGCCTCCGCATAGGTAGGATGGGAATGACTCATACGGGCAATGTCTTCGGCCGAGGCACGAAATTCCATTGCAGTTACAGCTTCTGCTATCAGATCGGCAACCCGTGCACCAACCATATGTACGCCCAATACCTCGTCGGTTTCGGTATCGGCAAGAATTTTTACAAAACCATCAGTATCCATACTGGCTCGGGCTCTCCCCAAAGCACGCATAGGGAATTGACCTGTTTTGTAGGCTATGTTAGCGGCTTTGAGTTCTTCTTCGGTTTTTCCTACCGAAGCAACCTCCGGCCAGGTATAAATCACGTTGGGAATGAGGTTATAATCGATATGTGGATGTTGACCAGCAAGTTGCTCGGCAACCAATACACCCTCTTCTTCCGCCTTGTGCGCTAGCATGGCACCCCGAACGACATCCCCGATGGCATAGATATTTGGGACTGATGTTTGTAATTTGTCATTGACAACAACCTGGCCCCGCTCATTGAGCTGAACCCCAGCGGCCTCCAATTGCAATCCATCGGTATAGGGTTTTCGACCCACCGATACCAAACAGTAATCACCCTTGAACTGCACTTCATTTCCTTTTTTGTCGGTAGCAGTCACGGTGACTTCCTTATTGTCCCTTTTGACAGCATTCACCCCGTGTGAGGTGAAAAATTTAACACCTTGTTTTTTTAGTACTTTTTGGAGTTCTCTGGAAACAGCCCCGTCCATGACAGGCACGATACGATCGGCATATTCGACCACAGAAACGTCGGCTCCCAGGCGGCGGTATACCTGTCCCAATTCCAAACCAATTACCCCGCCTCCAATAACAATCAAATGCGTTGGTATTTCTTTGAGTTCAAGGGCTTCTGTGGATGTAATAATCCGTTCCTTATCCAATGTGATAAAGGGGAGGGAAGCCGGTTTGGAACCAGTTGCAATAATGACATTTTTGGTCTCCAAAGTCTGGATTTCTTTCCCAACGACTTCAATATGGGTCGCATCAACAAAGCGACCGACACCTTCAAAAACCTGAATTTTGTTTTTATCCATTAAAAAGTTGATTCCCTGCGTGGTTTGCTCCACAACCTTCCGTTTGCGATCAATCATTTTTTCGAGATTGACTTTAATCTCACCTGGTATTTCTATGCCGTGGGTATCAAAATGTTTCACCGCATCTTCATAGTGATGGGAAGAGTCAAGAAGCGATTTGGATGGAATGCAACCTACGTTCAAGCAGGTACCACCGAGGGTGCTATATTTTTCAATGAGTGCCGTGTTCATTCCCAACTGTGCGCAGCGAATAGCTGCTACATACCCTCCAGGACCCGAACCGATTACAACAACGTCAAATGAATTCATTCTTTGGTTTTTTATTTCGTTCAAAAATACAAATGTTTCTTGCTTCTTTCATGCTTTTGCGTGATTTTGAAAAAGACAGTACCTTGTTCAAGAATATCTTTTCGGATATCACACACCTACCAAACTGCCTGCAAAAATGTATTTCATTGACAATCTGCTTTCTTTTCTTCGGGATCGTGAATACCAGCGTTTGCTACGTGTCACAACCATTATTTTAATCCTTGGCACTTTTGCCTATCACTACTTAGAAGGATGGTCATGGTTGGACTCGTTCTATTTTTCTATCATCACACTGACAACAATTGGATATGGTGATTTTTCACCACAAACAATGGCTGGAAAATTGTATACCATTCTCTATATCCTTATCGGTATAGGAATTATTTTAGGGTTTATCGATACCGTTTATAAACATTATAAGAGAAACAAACCCCAAAGAGGAAATAAATAATTGTTGTATACTTACTCATCGAAGTCATTTTTATGAACCCAAAAACCACATTGCCCCTTTCTCAAGCCCTGCTCCCCTTATTGTTGTTGATCCTTTTACTGGCTATCAATGTAGGGGTCTTTGGCGACGATGCGCTGGGGGGCTCCAATCAATTTATTTTATTGGTAGGGGGTGCTACTGCAGCCATCGTTGGCTTTATCAATAAAGTCACTTACAAGCATATGTTAGAAAAGGTTGCCGAGAATCTCCAATCGGTAACGGGAGCCATTCTCATCTTGCTGTTTGTTGGTTCATTGGCAGGAACCTGGTTGATCAGTGGAATTATTCCTGCCATGATATATTATGGTTTACAATTGTTGCACCCTTCCATTTTCCTCCCTTCTTGTATCGTTATATGTGCCGTAATTTCGATTGCTACGGGAAGTAGCTGGACCACTTCTGCCACCGTAGGCATTGCGTTGATTGGCATTGGAAAAGCCCTTGGTTTGCCTGCCGGAATGATTGCCGGAGCCGTTATATCGGGGGCTTATTTTGGTGACAAACTCTCCCCCCTTAGTGACACCACTAACTTGGCTCCTGCCATGGCTGGAGGGGATTTGTTCACCCACATCCGGTATATGACACTGACCACGGTTCCCAGTATTGTTATTACCCTATTGGTGTTTATTATCCTTGGATTGTCGCAATCCATCAAGGGCGACTCGGACACCTCTTCATTGTTGCAAGCCATCGACAGTCAATTTCAAATTCATTGGGCTTTGTTTTTGGTTCCCCTACTGGTTATTGTGATGATCGTAAAAAAAGCACCTCCTTTGGTTGCACTCTTTGTGGGAACGCTGTTAGGAGCGATCGTCGCATATTTTTTCCAACAGCCCTTATTGCTCCAACTTTCTGGAGCCACACAGTGGGATAGTACCGTTGCTTATCGGACGCTGATGGATGCAATTACGGTCCGTACACAAATTCCTACAGACGATCCGATTTTGCGTGAATTGTTTTCATCGGGCGGGATGGAAGGTATGTTGGGAACGGTATGGCTTATCATCTGTGCGATGGTCTTTGGGGGAATCATGGATGCGATTGGAGCCCTCCAAACCATCAGTCTCACCTTACTGAATTGGGCGCAGACCACATTGCAACTTTTTGCCAGTACAGTAGCCTCCTGCCTGACCATAAACATTACAGCATCCGATCAATACCTATCCCTTGTAATTCCCGGAAAGATGTTTCAAAAGGCTTATGCAGACCGGGGTCTGGCACCCGAAAACCTGAGTCGAACCCTAGAGGATTCGGGAACGGTAACTTCCGTATTGATTCCCTGGAATACTTGTGGCGCCTACCAATCTGGCGTTCTTGGAGTGGGTGTCGCTGATTACTTTTTTTACGCCATTTTTAATTGGCTCTCGCCATTTATGACGCTTTTATTTGCGGCTTTTAAGATAAAAATCAAACAGTTGAAAAGCTAACTTGTTGCGGATATAAGATTGTATTATGTTCGTATAATTAAAACCAATTTTCTTTTGAATGAAGGACAATCAAAAAATGTAGATTTGCCAAAAATTCTATATAAAAAAATTGCACATGTCTTTAGTAGGAAAAAAATTCCCCGATCTGAGTGTCAATGCCATGAATGAAATGGGTGACACCATTCAAGTCAACGTACTTGAAGAAGCCGTGAAAAACAAGAAGAAAGTTTTGTTGTTTTGGTACCCAAAGGACTTCACTTATGTATGTCCTACCGAACTCCACGCCTTCCAAGAAGCACTTCCCGAATTCGAAAAGCGAAATACCCTTGTCATTGGTGCCTCCTGTGATACAGCTGAAGTGCATTTTGCCTGGCTGAACACCCCCAAAGATGAAGGTGGGATAGAAGGTATTACCTACAATCTTTTGGCAGACAGCAACCGGAATCTATCCGGTTTATTGGGTATTCTGGATGGTACCAACGAACGCTATGACGAAGAAAGTGGTGTGGTTTTGATGGATGGTGACAATGTATCCTATCGTGCCACTTACATTTTAGATGAAGAAGGTGTTGTCTATCACGAAGGAATCAACAACATGCCTATTGGTCGTAATGTTCACGAATATCTACGCATCATTGATGCCTTATCCCACAATCAAACACATGGTGAAGTGTGCCCTGCCAACTGGGAAGAAGGGAAGGACGCTATGGCTGGAAGCAGCAAAGGTGTAGCAGCGTACTTAAGTAATCATTGAATCGAATCCTATGTTGATTGAGTTAGGCAATGCCAGTCTTCAAGAAATTATTGCAGACAACGATACCGTTTTGGTTCAATATTCTGCCGGTTGGTGCGGGAACTGTCGTATAATGAAACCAAAGTTTAAAAAAATGGCACAAGAAAACGAAGCCATTCCGTTCGTTCTTGTCGATGCAGAAAAAAATCCAGCGGCCCGAAAGTTGGCTGATGTGAGTAACCTACCCACTTTTGCGAGTTTCAAAAAAGGGGCTCTGCACGAGCAAGTACAAACCAATAAAGTTGATCAGTTGAAAACCCTTGTCGATGCGGCTACCTCTGATTAAGCATGTTACACAATTCATCAACGAACATGATGAAGACTATGTTGTCGAGACCCTTGAGACGCTCGAATACCTAAGCGAGTGCAGTGCTTTGAACGATGCGGAAATTGATGTGTTGGGTGAAATGATATCCAACCTTTACGGTGCCTTAGAAGTACGCAAATTACTCCAAGATGGGCATTCTCAAAAAGAAGCCCTCAATGCCTTTATGAAGCGTGTTCAAGGCTCTATAGATTAAACATTCCCCTCCAAGGAGGGGATTTTTTTTATGCTTTAGGTGGGTTTGATTACCTTTGCTGATGAAGGATGCTATGAGCCGAGAAACAACCCACAAAACAACGACCACTCCCCTTAAAAAAAGACAAAGAGAAATTCTTTTTGGTGGCTTTCTGATGGTTGTCGGTCTGTTACTAGGCCTTTCCTTTGCCTCCTTCTTTTTTACTTGGAAAGCAGACCAGAGTACGCTAACAGCCTTCGGTGATCAAACAATACCCGCACAAAATATCTTTAACAAACTGGGAGCTCTAATCTCCCACTTTTTTGTCTACCGACTTTTTGGTGTGGGAGCTTTTGTGCTGGTTTATTTGGTTCTTCGGACAGGGATTCATTTTTTCTTTGATCAATCGAAAAAAAAATTGCTCAACAGATGGAGCTGGGGCCTGATCCACATGCTGTGGTTCAGTCTTTTTTTCGGATTTTTTTATGAATCGGCTCCCTTGTTAAGTGGAACCTTAGGATACGAAATTCACGCTTTTTTAACTGCCTACATTGGGTCCCTTGGATTGGTATTAATTCTTTTTCTGCTCGGATTAAGCATCCTTGTACTCCGCTGGAGACTGACCCCCGAAGCCTTGCTCGCTTTTTTTTCGAAAAATAAAACGAAAGGAACAAAGAAAAATACAGATCCACAGCCATTGACAGCCGAAGGAAAACTTTCGGAAGAAGCGATCCCTTCTTCTGTTTCTTTGGAGGTATCCGAAACCCAAGCTGAAAAGAAACAAGAAAGATACCCCCTGGAGGAGAAAAAAGAAAAAGGAAAAATGGAACAAGAAGTGGCGGTTGAAGTTCAAGCCGTGGCTGAAGAACAGTCTGTGGAAGACAATTTGGCCCGTGAACTGGTTGAAAAACATGGTTTTTTTGATCCAACCCTGGAACTCAGCAGCTTTCGCTTACCCGGTTTGGACCTCTTGAAAGATTATGGGGACACGGGAATTACCATCAATCAAGAAGAATTGGAAATCAACAAAAATAAAATTGTTGACACCCTAAAGAACTACAAAATTGGTATTGCTCAAATTAAAGCAACCATAGGCCCCACCGTTACCCTGTATGAAATTGTTCCCGAAGCAGGTATTCGGATATCAAAGATCAAAAACCTAGAGGACGATATAGCACTCTCTCTGGCGGCTTTGGGAATTCGAATCATAGCACCGATCCCGGGTAAAGGAACCATCGGAATCGAAGTGCCCAACCAAAAACCAAGCATCGTTTCGATGCGTTCTGTTATTGCCTCGCAAAAATTCCAAAATGCTGAAATGGAGTTACCGATTGCGTTGGGAAAAAATATCAGTAACGAAACTTTTGTTGTGGATTTGACCAAAATGCCGCACCTGCTAATGGCTGGAGCTACTGGGCAGGGTAAATCTGTGGGACTCAATGCTGTTTTGACATCTTTACTATACAAAAAACACCCTGCCGAGGTCAAATTTGTTTTGGTTGATCCCAAAAAAGTAGAACTCACCATTTACAATACCATAGAGCGTCACTATCTGGCCAAATTGCCCGACGCTGAAGAACCTATCATTACTGATAACAGCAAAGTCATCAATACGTTGAATTCACTGTGTATTGAAATGGACAATCGGTATGAACTGTTAAAAAATGCCTTGTGTCGTAATTTAAAAGAATACAATAAAAAGTTCAAGGAGCGTAAATTGAACCCCAATGACGGTCACAACTACCTGCCCTATATTGTATTGGTCGTAGATGAATTTGCTGACTTAATAATGACTGCTGGGAAAGAAGTTGAAACCCCCATTGCTCGACTGGCCCAACTGGCACGAGCGGTTGGGATTCATTTGATCATAGCCACCCAACGCCCCTCCGTCAATGTAATTACTGGGATCATTAAAGCAAATTTTCCAGCACGGATCGCCTTCCGAGTAACCTCAAAAATTGACTCACGTACCATTCTTGACAGTGGGGGTGCCGATCAGCTAATCGGTCGAGGTGACCTATTATACACCCAAGGAAACGAACTGACCCGTATTCAATGTGCCTTTGTAGACACACCCGAAGTCGATCGCATTGCACATTATGTAGGTGCTCAAAAGGGCTATGCTGAGGCACACTTGCTCCCCGAATATGTTGGAGAAGAAGGGGGTAGTGCTTTGGATATCAACGCAGCGGATCGAGATGCACTGTTCCGCGAAGCAGCCGAAGTGATCGTTACGGCCCAACAAGGATCGGCCTCTCTGTTGCAACGCAAACTCAAATTAGGATACAACCGTGCAGGACGCATTATCGACCAGATGGAAGCCGCTGGAATCGTAGGCCCTTTTGAAGGAAGCAAAGCCCGACAGGTGCTTATTCCTGATTTGATTGCGCTTGATCAACACCTTAGCAACGAATCCAATTAATATGAAACGACTCTTCTTTTTTTTCGCACTTGTAACTGTATGTTATGGACATAGCCAGACTTCTACAAAGGCTAAAAATTTGCTCGACACCGTCGCTCACACCATGAACGCAGCCGAAAATCTTCAATTTGAATTTACCTACATCCTGGAAAACCAACAGGAAAAAATTCGTCAAGAAACAGAAGGAACGGTTACTGTAGCCAAAGAGAAATACCGGCTGGATATGACCGATGTACAGCAACTGTTTGATGGGGTTCAATTGTATACAGTTGTCCCAGATAACGAGGAAATCACCATTTCGAGCCCTGAGGACAATGAAGATGTGGCGATCAATCCCAGTGAACTTATGTATTTCTACACAGAGGGTTACGATTATCATTGGGACATCCAACAAAATGTTCTCGGGCGAAAGATTCAGTTTGTGAAACTGATCCCCACTACTGAAAATCCAGATATTGATTACTTGCTACTGGGCATTGATGTAGCACAATCCACCATATACCGGCTCATCGAAATTGGAAAAAACACCACCCGAACGACCCTGACATTAAACAATGTTGTTCAAAACCTCTCCTTACCGTCAAACTATTTTACTTTTGATGCGAGCCAATATCCCGATTATTTTATAAACGAATCCTTTTGAAAATTATCGATCGTTACATATTGAGCAGTTACCTGCAACGTTTGTTGGGGGTATTTGCTATTTGTATGATCATTTTTATCATTCAAACTTTTTGGTTGTTTGTAGATGACTTAGCAGGTAAGGGTTTGGATGTATCAATTATCCTTCGTTTTTTATTGTATTATTCCCCCAAATTGGTTCCCCTGGTACTCCCGCTTTCGGTTTTATTGGCTTCCTTGATGACCTATGGGGATTTGGCGGAAAATTACGAGTTTGCAGCCATGAAGTCTACTGGTATCTCACTGCAGAGAGCCATGCGTGGACTGATTGTGTTTCATATCCTACTGGGAATTGGTTCGTTTTTCTTTTCCAACCACGTGATACCCTATGGGGAATTAAAATCCTATAATCTTCGTAAAAACCTGGCTAAATTGAAACCGGCTTTGGCCATACGCGAGGGAATTTTTAATGATTTAGGGAGTATATCTATTAAGGTAGAAAAAAAATATGGCGAAAACGATCGTTTTTTGGAGGATGTGATCATCCATGAAAAAACACCTGATCTAAGAAACAATATTGTTATCAAAGCAAAAAGTGGGGAATTAAAAAGTGAGACCTCGGATGCCATGCTTCAATTGGTTTTGTATGACGGTAACCGCTATGAAATCATCCAACCCAAAAAAGGAAGTGAAAGAGTTCGACACCCGCATGCTAAGGTTGCCTTTGAGCAATACAATATGAATATTGATTTATCTGAATTCAACAATGTCAATTTGGAGGAAGAAAATTACAAAAGCACCTTTCGCATGCAAAAGATCGAACAACTGAACAAAAATATAGATTCACTAAAAGGAGTGTTTGTAGATCAAAAACAAGTGTTTGCGACCAATTTTAATCAAACTGCACCCTCGAATGGTTTCGAACAAAAAGAACCTGCGAGCCTAAGTATGGATAGCCTATTGCAAGCCAATGTGTTAAATTTTGCACAAGCCTCACGCAACTATGAATGGATAGAAATCACACAGGGGGCGATGGTTAAGATTCGTCGTAAAATATCCAACTTACAATCCAAAAAGAAATCATTTTTCGTCATGCAAAAATTTATCAACCTCCACATCATCACCCGAAATGATAAATACACATTAATGTTTGCCTCCATCATTTTGTTTCTGATTGGGGCTTCGTTGGGCGCTATTATTCGAAAAGGAGGATTTGGTTTGCCGTTGGTTTTAGCGGTTATTATCTTTTTGACTTATCACTACATTGGTTTGTTTGGTAAAAACGCTGCGGAAGACAACAGCATTTCTCCTGATTTAGCGTGTTGGATTTCAACCTTAATCTTTGGTCCTCTAGCCTTGTTTCTCACCCAACGCGCCTCGACTGACAAAGGTTTTGTCAATTTGGATTTTATCCTTGTTCCAGTAACCCACTTTTTTGCAAAATACTTAGGCAGTTCAAAACCCTAGTTACTTATGTCCATCGTTCTTAACAGTATACCAGAAGCTATCGAAGCCATCAAAAAAGAGGAAGTCATCATAGTGGTTGACGATGAAAACCGTGAAAACGAAGGCGATTTTTTGGCCGCTGCAGAAGCTGTTAGCCCCGAGATGATCAACTTTATGGCTACTCATGGTAGGGGGTTGATTTGCGCTCCTTTGACAGAAAAGCGCTGTCAAGAACTCCAGTTGAGCCGGATGGTAACCAACAATACCGATCCCATGGAAACAGCCTTTACCGTATCTGTTGATCTGAAAGGGGCGGGAGTAACCACCGGTATCTCTGCTGCCGATCGTTGCCAAACCGTACGTGCTTTGGTCGCATCGACAACCCAGCCCCATCAATTGTCCCGTCCCGGACATATCTTTCCTCTGATTGCCAAAGAAGGAGGTGTTTTGAGACGCACTGGCCATACCGAAGCAGCCATTGATTTTGCCCGCTTGGCGGGCTTTGCCCCGGCTGGAGTAATTGTCGAGATTATGAATGAAGACGGCAGCATGGCCCGATTGCCGCAGTTGGTGGAAGTAGCCAAAAAGTTTGATTTAAAAATTGTTTCTATTGAAGATCTGGTTTCCTATCGCATGCAGCATGACAGTCTGATTTTGAAAAAGATAGACCATGAAATTCAAACCCGTTTTGGGGTTTTTCGACTGCGAGCCTATGAACAAACTACGACCAAACAAATTCATTTGGCTCTCAGCACGGGGACTTGGCAAATTGGAGAGCCCGTCTTGACACGAATCAACTCAACCCGAATTAGTGATGATATTTTGGGGTTACTCACTACAGGTATAGACCGTCGATTGGAGGACATCTTTAGAAGAATAAACAAAGAAGGCAAAGGAGCTGTTTTGTTTATTCAACACCACCAAGCTGCTGAAAATTTACTCTCTCGAATTACACAACTGACACAAATACAGAAAGAGGGAGTTATAGACAAAGCTCCTCCCCTACCAATGGACGAACGAGATTTTGGTATTGGTGCTCAAATCTTACACGATCTTAACATCAATAGATTGAAAGTGATGACGAACTCAACACAAAAACCAAGGGTGGGATTGACAGGCTACGGTTTAGAGATTCACAGTTATGTTCAGTATTAAGTAAAAAACCAAAGTTTGGTCGCCATCACACTCACCATCACCAAAAGGGCGATCTTCACCACGCGCTCCCCCTTTCTAACCGACCAGCGACTGGTCAACCAAGCTCCCAAAGAGGTCCCTAATGCCATCCAAAAACCCAACATCCAGTCTACCTTTGCGTTCCAAGCAAAAGTACCCAGTGCACAGAGGCTGTAAATGCAAACCACCGTGACTTTGGTTGCATTGGTTTGAATCAGGCTCAATTGATTGATTTGGGTTAAGAAAAGCATGATGACAAAGCCAATGCCTGCATTGATAAAACCTCCATAAATACCGATACAGAAAAACCCCAATAAGGCCCATGCCAAGTGTTTCCCCTTTAATCGCTGTTGGCGTTCTTCAAAAGATTTTTTGGGACTTGCAACAATCAAACCCACAACGACTAGCATCACAATAGCCAGAATTTTATTAAAAACAGCCCCATCAATATCTACTGCAATTTGGGCTCCAAGCAAAGCACCCAAAGAAGCCGATAGTCCTAAATAAAGAGTAAATCGATTCGGAGGATAGCCCTTGCTTTGATATCCCATACTACCAAAAAAAGACTGTATGACTATAGCTATCCGGTTGGTGCCATTGGCAACAGCGGGTGGCAATCCTAAGAAGATCAGAACCGGCAGGGTGATTAATGACCCCCCACCCGCGAGGGTATTGATAATGCCCGCTAAAAATCCAACTCCTATTAGCAAAGGAATTTCGTACCACAAATCCATGCGCCAAAGATAACGACTCCGATTCCTATCCCTTGAAGCTACAGCTTAAATTTTGGTTTTTAAATCAAGAAAAAGCAACGTATATTTGCCATCGCAAAGGAGAAATGGCAGAGTGGTCGAATGCGGCAGTCTTGAAAACTGTTGAGGGTCACACCTCCGGGGGTTCGAATCCCTCTTTCTCCGCTTGTATAATCCATTAACAATTGTTTTTCAATAAGTTAATGGATTTTTGCTTTTATGCCTGAACAATAAGTGTACGTTACAACTTAATTTTTAACTTCTACAACAAGTAAAATAATTAAAAATTCTGTTTTTTTTGAAGTAAAATGGAGGGTGGATTTTCAAGCATTTGTTTTCTCTACCATTTATATGCAATCAACTTAGATATAAAAGCACCATATTTAATATTCAGATCGTCTTGTAAGATTGGTCTGAATTGAAATCTCTGAAAATTTATCTGTATTACTAGCCTTTACACACATTATTTCAACTCAATTCATTCATTGATTGGAATAGATATGCTGTTTATACAAGTTTTCATTATTACGATAATGTAAAAATTCAAACATCTAATTTTTAAGAAATAACTAAATATGTAAAGATTATGTATTTCAATCTCTAGTATGCCAATAACCTAAGAATTAAACAGAAAACCGCATCATGAAAAAAGTACAATTTCTTATAGTATTAATTCTTCATATTGTATCCTGTGGAACAGAAGAGGATGCTTCTGATCCTAAATCTAGTATTGTACAGACGCCTCCAAATAACACAGCTACCGTTCCTACGCCCGGCCAGTCAAGTTTATCTGCTCCAGCCAATAACGAGGTTTGTTTGGAAGGACAAGAAGTAGATGCAACCAATAGTAGCGTTACTTTTTCTTGGAATGCTTCTACAGATACCGACAGTTATGATTTGGTTATCACCAATCAGAAAACCAATAGCTCGCAAACGGAAGCAGGTATTACCAGTACTTCCAAAGAAGTGACTTTAGAAAATGATCTTAGTTACAGCTGGAAAATAATCTCCAAAGCCAACGACACTTCAGACACCAGCACTTCAGAAGTTTGGCAGTTTTATCTGGCAGGAGATGGACAAGAAAATCATACCCCTTTTGCGGCAACTGTACTCAACCCTTTGGCTGGTGCTGCCGTAGATGCTACTGATAGCAGTATAGGCTTGTCTTGGGAAGGCAACGATCCGGATGCTGATGATACCCTGAGTTATACCATTTATTTCGGGGAAACCAATCCGCCCCAAGAAACAATAGCAGAGGATGTTTCGGAAACGTCTAAAGAGGTACCTGTTGAGAGTGGTAAAACCTATTACTGGCGCATAAAAACCACTGATGGTGTCAACAGCTCTTTTACGTTGGTATATAGTTTTTTGGTTAATTAATTTTTTATTGGAGAATGGAGAAATCTAAAACAACTAACACGAAACAGGGAGAGGAGTCCATAGATCTTGTAAAACAATTCTATGACCAAGATATCGATCACCAGGCATTAGAGAAAGCGATAACAGACCGTAAAAATAAATTTAGAAAATCAAGTACGTTAAGCCTACAACCCTATACTGGTGAATTTGGGAAACGACAAAAAAGACATTTGCTAAATAGAGCAATGGTAGGCATTTGCAAACGCCATATGGATGATTTGGAAGGGCTAAGTCTTTCACAAGCGATAGATTTAATTTTTACAGAAGAAACCTTATCAGAACCGACCAACATCTACTACTGGGAGAAAAATGCAGCCCAATACAAGGAAAGATATATTTCTGAGGACGTAGGACCCAATGAACCATTTATTAACAGGGAATATACAGATGACTTACCTCCGGGCTCGCAAGAACTTTTTGGGCATGAAAGAAGGATGGCTGTTTGGTCTATTGTCTATAATGGAATGTATAATCAAAAAACATCCATACACTGGAAACTATTTAAGTTCCTTCACAACCTTGTCCCTACAAAAGCTTTTGATGCAGTTGGCCACAAAGGTGGCTATAATTACATCAAATTGGTTTTCGAATCATGCTTTTCCAGCTACAAGCAATTCATATACAACGTAACACTGGATGGGTCAATGTTATTTTTCCTCAATTTGAATTTAAGCCGCAAGGAAACACCCGATGAAAATTACGCCCGAGAGGTTCAAGAGTTGTTTACAGTAGGCAAAAGGCCTTTTGCACAATTCTCCGAACAAGATGTTAGAGAAATAGCCCGTGCCCTGGTGGGGTGGAACTGGGACTATGATACGGTTGTCTTTGAGGAGGGTCACGAAAATAGCAGTTCATTTGATCCAAATAATCACGATACAGGTGATAAATATTTTTCGAGTTTTTATAACAACAAAGTCATTAAAGGTCGAGAAGGGCCCGAAGGTGCAGAAGAACTACAAGAGGTTGTCGATATGCTGTTCGATACAAATGAGAACAGTATCTATATAGCCCGGCGACTGTATCAATTTTTTGTCTATCCAGCATTGACAGATGAAATTGAAGAACATATTGTCAAGCCCTTGGCTAAGGTATATCGGGACAACAATTATTCCCTTGTTGCACCTTTAAAGGTATTACTTCAAAGCCAGCATTTTTTTCAATCCAACGTCGAAAATGCAATGATCAAATCGCCCATAGACTTTAACATGAGCATCCTGAAAGAAATCAATCTTTTGGAGGGAGTGCTGCATTTATGGAATGGTGAAAGAGAGTTTTTTTCTGTTTTTGACAATGACTTTTTTGGTGAAAAAGAAAAGGATTTGTCCCATAGAAAATATAGGCTTACGGAGCATTTAAACTGGTATGCTGGCAAAGATATCGGCATGAATCTACTGGACCCACCCAGTGTATCGGGTTGGCCTTCCTACTATCAAGAACCGGTTTATGATTTATTTTGGATGAATTCTTCAACTATTTCAAGAAGGGGAAAGTTAGCGGAACAATACCTACGATGGGGGTTTTGGATGGATATTTTTATTGATGAAAATGGTGTGAATTTAAGAACAAACTATATAGATTATTTGAACTCATTCGAGAATCCATTGGACTTCAATAGTTTTTATGAAGAATTATGCGAACGATTTACGGGAGGACTGATTACCACTCAGGCGAAATCTAGAATAAAGAATATTCTCCTTCAAGAAATAAACCTTCAACACTGGCGTGAAGAGGTTAGCTTACTCTTATCCAATAATCTAGATCAAGGAACTTACGCCTCTATTCAGTGGAGGCTCGGACACGCTATGAAATCACTTGCTACTCTGGGCGAATTTAATCTACACTAGAAATGAAAAGAAGAGACTTTTTACACGGTATCAGCCATGCAGTCGCAGGGAGTTTTGTGCTGCCAAGTTTTGCCCAAGGTTTAGATTTTTCATCCAACAGCTTTCTCAACCATACCCTTAGCCAAGGTAAAATATTGGTTTTGATCAAATTAAATGGTGGCAATGATGGTTTGAATACGGTAATTCCAATGAATCAATTATCCAATTTGAGTAAGGTGAGACCGCATGTTTTTCTACCTGATAACAAAATCATAAACCTCGATCAAAATGATTTGGGCTTACATCCTGAATTGTCAGGGTTTCAATCGTTGTTTGATGAAGATCGCTTGAAGATTATACAAAATGTTGGGTACGTAGAGCCCGATTTTTCTCACTTTCGCTCAATGGATATTTGGGAATCCGCTTCGGATTATAACAAATTTGTAACTTCTGGATGGATGGGAAGATACCTTGAAGATCAACACCCAACATTTCCAGAAAACTATCCCAATTCAAATTATCCGCATCCATTGTCAGTAGAGTTAAATACCCCCTCATTATTGCTTACAGGGCGAAATGCTTTTACCAGCTTTGTGGCTAGAGACCCCGAGGAGTTTTATGAAATCATCAACGAATTTGATAATAACTACGATACGTCATCCTATGCAGGGACTAAGCTAGACTATATGCAACTTATCGGTAAACAAGCCAATATCTATGGCGAATTACTGGCTGAGATATTTGCAAAAGGTACAATCAACCACGCCTATTCCAATTCCGATCTTGCTCGACAATTTGAAATTGCAACGAAATTAATCAGCGGCGGTTTGCATTCCCGTATATATTTAACCGAACTAGGTGGTTTTGACACACATGATACACAGGTGGATCAATCGGATCCCACCAAAGGCGCCCATGCCAATCTTTTAAAACAACTTAATGAAGCTGTGTTAACGTTCATGAAAAACATGGATGCGATAAACCGATCTGATGATGTTTTGGTTATGACCTACTCGGAGTTTGGACGAACCATAGTATCGAA
Source organism: Flavobacteriaceae bacterium (assembly GCA_049890035.1). Classification (GTDB taxonomy): domain Bacteria; phylum Bacteroidota; class Bacteroidia; order Flavobacteriales; family Flavobacteriaceae; genus UBA11891. Next base: position 102,301 of record JBMHCG010000032.1, read on the forward strand.
TGGCTCGAATGGAACCGATCACGGTACAGCGGCTCCATTATTTGTTTTTGGAAATAAAGTGGATCCTGCGATTTTGGGCAACAATCCTGAAATTCCCTCCAATGCTGAATGGCAAGATAATTTATCTACTGAGTTTGATTTTCGTCAGGTCTATTCCTCCATCATGAACCAATGGCTGACAATGAAACCCTCCACTGAAGAAAATGTTCTTTTCAAAAAATTCGACCAGCTACCAATCATCCAGAGTAACTATATAGACAGCGATGGTGATGGGGTGAGTGATGATCGTGACCTATGTAATGCAACCCCCTTGGGAGCAATGGTCAATACAGATGGTTGCGAGATTTTTTCCTTACCCGCTGATAATTATTCTATTCAAACCAATGGTGTGTCTTGTGCGGGTATGAGTAATGGTACGATACGTATTCGTATTCAAAACACTGATCATACTTACAATTTGTCCATCCCAGAAACAGAGACCAACTATACTTTGAATACTGAGAATGCCCATCAATTGCTGGTAGATGCACTGGGAATTGGAAATTACACCCTGAACTTTACCATTGCTGATCAAGAAAGCTATCTCCAAACGTTTGAAGTGGGAATAACGGAGCCCCCAGCTTTGACAGCTAAATCAAAGGTGCAGCAAAAAGATAAGACCATCCAATTGCATTTGGGTGGTTCCGAACTGTATTATGCTGAAATCAATGGAGAAAAAAGAAGTTTCCAGGTCAGTGATTTCGAGCTACCACTCAGATCCGGTTTGAACAAGATAAAAATTTCTACCCCGCAGCCTTGTCAGGGTGTATATGAAGAAGAGGTATTTATCTCAGAACAAGTCAAACATTATCCCAACCCTGTAAAGCATGAATTGAATTTAGTTATTCCAGGCAAAGACCGTTCAACCGTTATAACTATTTACGATCGATCAGGGCAGTTGGTCTATCGTTATGAGGAATCAATCCCTTATTCAAGAATGGTTAAAATAAATACAACTGTTTGGATAAAGGACCTTTATGTCGTCAAGGTCAATGGACAGACCGTTGATCAAACATTTAAGGTCATAAAAAGATAAGCTGAAGTTGTTCTATACGCTAGGAATCGAAATTCACGGTGAGTATATCCTGATTGATCTCAGTAATGTAGGACTTTAAATTTCCTGAGCTTCGATTGGAACTGCAATTGGCCACAGGACCTGTTCCTGTGCCATAGGAGTTTCCATGATTGCCGCATGTAAATTTACCATTGGAATAGGACCATTTATTTGAAGTACCTAAATGGGGGCAACAATTATTAAATGCTGAAAACTGTTCTTCTGTTTTTCGAAGTAAAAGCACGTAATTGTCCACATCATTGACAAAGGATCCTACTTCCAAAAGTGACGCATAGTTTTTGTGAGTTATATCTACATAAAGTTGTTTCCCATCTAAAAAAAAACCCGATTCAGCGGTTTGATCTTTCAGTTGATTGTACAAAACCTCAGCCTCACTTAGCGGCTCTGCAGGTGTCATTTCGTTATCACAGGTCTCTAAAAGCATGGGTACAGCAATAGAAATGCCCAGCAGTTCACTAAGTTTACGAAAAAAGGCAGATCGGTTCATCGTTTAAAGATAAAACAAAATAGACGGTGAATTCGTTATTTTGAGACTTTGAATGCTGGTTGATTCTTGCCCTACAAAAACGTTTATACAGTCATATAATGACTGTTTTTTTATTAAAACTGTTTACTCTCTTTTTAGTTCATTCCTAAATGCTTCAAAACTAATTTTAGTGTCTTATAATACCTTTTTGATAACGATTTGGAACGATTGACTCCTTAGAAGTGGGATTGTTTTTTAATATAAAAGATACGACACCTTTTTCGTGGAGCAAACGGCTGTAGGGTTCTTTTTCCATTCCATCTGATTCCCCTTGAAGGGTATCTTTTTATATCTTGAACGATAAATCAACGAGAGCGTATGTATCGATTCAGAATTTTGATTTGTTTCTTCATTTTTTTTCTTTCCAATAGATGCATGAAAAGAGATTCACCAATTGAGGTTACTCCTTTTTTTGGCAATCATATGGTTTTACAGCAAAATGACAATGTGCCTATTTGGGGTACGGCGGAACCCAGTACTCGTATAACTGTTGAAGGTAGCTGGGGGGCGAAAGCAACAACAACTGTTGCTTCTTCAGGAGATTGGATCGTTTGGCTAAAAACACCCGATCATGGAGGACCCTATGCTATTGCAATCAATACCGCATCTGAACAAAAGAAAATTGAAGATGTCCTTATAGGAGAAGTATGGTTAACCTCTGGACAATCAAACATGGAATGGCCGATGTGGGCTAGAATTAAGAATCAAAAACAAGAAGTTAAAGCGGCAAACTACCCAAACATCAGAGTATACTCTGTACCCAGAGAATTGAGAGAAATAAAAAAAGAGGAATCATCGTGGAAAATAACCACACCAGAAAATGTTGTCAATTTTAATGCAGTAGGATATTTCTTTGCCCGCGATTTATTCCAAAAACTAGATGTTCCAATAGGAATAATTAACTCCTCCTGGGGAGGCACTCGTGTGGAAGCGTGGAGTAGCCTGGACCAGTTGGCTGCGACACCGCCATCGGCTCAAAAGGCAGAGCAAATCCTGGGAGTGGAAGGTGGGCGAGAAGCAATTCAAAAAAAATTGCACAGGGAAAACAAACAAATTCAGAAGAAAAATGAAACTTATTTGGATTCAAAAGGCATCTCCTTCCCTCAAAGTTTAAACGAATGGGAGGAATTGGATTTAATGGATTTAGCTTATCGAGAAGAAAACTATGACGATACAGATTGGTCTTCGATTCAATTCAATGGGAAAGGTGAATTCCTCACCTATGACACTTTATTTGATCCAGAAAGTTTAGCTGCAGATGGGGTTGTTTGGTTTCGCCATTCCTTTGATGTAAATGATCCTGAGGCAGTATACAGACTTACCACTACAGACGGAATTGACGACTACGATTACACCTATATCAATGGTCAACATATTGGAACAGGGTTGGCGTGTTGTCACAAGCGTTCTTACGAAATCCCCAAAGGGATTTTAAAAAAAACGGGGAATACCATTGCCATTCGGGTCATTGATATGGGAGGAGAAGGTGGATTTAAAGGCAATATTTTTTTAGAAAGTGATAACGATAAACAACGCCTGGATATGGGCGTTTGGAGATTCAAACACACAGCTTTTCAGATGAATACATACTTTCAAACACATACACTTTCGTGGGATGAGCTTAAAAATGAGTCGACACTTTTAGAAAAGAAACTCAAAAAAACACATGCGGTTAACAACCCCAATGCTTATGGTGTTTTATTTGACAACATGATAGCTCCTCTCATCCCCTATGGAATAAAAGGAGTTTTGTGGTACCAAGGGGAGAGTAATGTTCCGAATGCAAATGAATATCAAGAATTATTTACTGCAATGATGCGCGATTGGCGAAAAAGGTGGGAACGTGAACTTCCATTTTACTTTGTACAAATAGCACCTTTCCAATACAGTGCGGAAGCGACTTCACAGCAACTTCGTGAGGCACAACGCAAGTCCTTGGAATTGGAAAACACAGGCATGGCTATTACGATGGATATTGGGGAAAAAAATGATATTCACCCTGCCAACAAACAAGATGTTGGTGCCCGCCTAGCTCGCCTTGCCTTAGTAAAAACGTACAATTTCACTGGGCTGGTTCCCACAGGGCCCCTTTTCAAAAGCAAAACCTTGAATCCCAATTCCATCGATTTGAGTTTTGATTTTGTCGGAACGGGATTGATGGGAAAAAATGACCTCAAAGGATTTGAAATTGCTGGTTCAAATGGTAAATTTTTCCCAGCAATGGCACGTATTAACGGGAATCGGGTTAGCGTACAATCTCCCTTGGTAGATAACCCACAAAGGGTTCGGTATGGATGGAAAAACTATTTTGATGCAACCCTTTTTAATAAAGAAGGGTTACCAGCCTCTTCTTTTGATACGGAATAAATACAATACCCTAATACATATAGCTTAACTTGCTCAAAACCAAGATTTGCATTGGAAGTGATTTGTTTTGAAGTTTATTGGGTGGTTTCTGATAAGTCGCTGGGGGCAATTTCAGTTTCAAAGTTTAGTGCAATCACACACGAAATGTAAACGTATGATTTTGTATATTGGTGTATGAACCATAAACCAATTTCAATGAAAAAAAATATTATTTATTTATTTCTTATTGTTTCTTCATACGTGCAAGCCCAACAGTATGTGGCTCTGGATATTGATGTAGACAGAGGTAGAGAAAAAGATGTCAAACTTCTGTTCGATAACTACATAAAAAAGCATGGCACCAACGGTATGTCAATTTTAATTTTCAGAAATCAAATAAGAGACCAAACATTAGGGTCCCACACCATTGTATGGATTGGAACTATGGATCAAGTTAATGATGGCTTGAGCGGAAAAAACGACAAGGGAAACGATACCGATCTTTTATGGAAAAGCCTTTGGGAGCTATCAACATTTAGGCAAAATTATACTGGTGAAATAATCGCTGCAGATGGAGATCCAACAAGCAATGAAAATCAGGATTATCAGATTGTGTATGGGATTACACCAAAATATCGATCTAAGTTTATTGCGTCCTGGAATAATATGATGAAAAAAATTAAAGTCAAAGGTGCAAGACACTTGATTGCTACTCCAACCCTAAATAGAACCTATGGATCATCAATAATTGGAGTGAATATAGGGGCTGATTATAAAAGTACACTTGAAAGTCTGGATAAATTGTATGAATCGGGTGAGTGGCCAAAACTTTGGGAAGAAAGTGGTGGTTGGGATATCAATATTAGTTTTTCAAGGATCGTTATTGCAAGATATTAGAGTTTATTACCCCTTCCCTGCGGAGTTTTTTTTTCTTGCCTTATGGGGCGTCAATCAAATGTTAACACTTTCTGTACCCTTTTGATTAATGTAACAGGGATTTGTATTAATAATTTCTCACTTACGCATGCGCCTTTTACATTCATCAATTAAAGTCCTTGTAAACTGAGAATAATAGTTATCTTGATATTATTAAAAGATTGAGTACGGCTATGGAAACCAAAGAACAAATAGTCAACGATTGGTTGACGCGCTACACTGGGGTTCGTTTGCGTGATTTTGGAAGTTATGTTCTATTAACCAACTTCCAACGCTATGTTCATTTGTTTGCAGAAATAACCAAGGCTGATGTAGTAGGTATAGACAAACCCATGTCCTCTGCTACTAGTGGTGCTATTACCATCATCAATTTTGGAATTGGAAGTCCTAACGCTGCTTTGGTCATGGATCTTTTAACAGCGATTGATCCCAAAGCCGTATTGTTTTTGGGAAAGTGTGGGGGACTTAAAAAACGGAATCAAATCGGTGATTTTATTCTCCCCATTGGAGCCATACGAGGTGATGGGACATCCGATGATTATCTGCCAAAAGAAGTCCCTGCCATGCCTTCCTTTGCTTTGCAACGTGCTATTTCATCCACTATCAAAGACAACGGATTGAGTTATTGGACTGGAACTGTTTATACCACAAACAGGCGGGTTTGGGAACATGACGTAAATTTTAAAAACTACCTTGAAACCGTTCGAGCCTATGCTATCGATATGGAAACGGCAACATTATTTACTGTAGGTTTTCACAACAAAATTCCAACAGGAGCCCTACTGCTGGTCACCGATCAACCGATGATTCCAGAAGGTGTAAAAACACAATCTAAAGATGAAAAAAACGCCAAGCTTTACGACCAGCAACACGTCCAATCCGGCATTGATTCCCTGAAGCAACTAATTAACCGCGGAGACACCATTCGGCATTTGAAATTTTAATTCTTCCTAAAACTTGTGAGCGTATGGAACGGAATACACACAATTCAACCTAGCATGTTTTACTACTTGATTGGAAAATTTTTGAAGCCTTTTTCTTTTCCGAGTTGATCATTCTCCTCCTTTTCATACTGGATTTTCGTATATTCCAGGTAAGCCAATACACTTGTATATTTTTTGTAAACTTGTTTACTCATACCCATCATTGGGAGAATTACGAACGATGAATTATTTTGGTTTGCTTTTGTGCATACTTCTTCTTGGTACAGCCTTATTTATCGAAAGAAAACCCAATATAAAATCCTATTCCTTCACTTTCTATGTTCTTGCTGCTGTTTGTATGGCCTTACAATATCCTTCCATTTTTACTGCATGGGGGAGCTTTGAGACCAAACATTTGATTGTCCCCCTGTTACAAATCATTATGTTTGGGATGGGAACAACCATGAGTTTGCAAGATTTCTACGGGGTGATTCAAATGCCAAAAGGAGTATTGGTTGGGCTCTTATGCCAATTTAGCATCATGCCGCTAGTAGGGCTGGGATTGAGTGTGCTGTTTGATTTTCCTCCCGAAATAGCAGCCGGTATTATCTTGATCGGATCGTGCCCAGGTGGATTGGCATCCAATGTAATGGCTTATCTTGCCGGTGCCAATGTGGCCCTTTCAATCACCCTGACAACCATAGCCACTCTCCTCGCACCGTTGATTACTCCTGCGCTAATGAAAGGATTAGCCGGCACCCTAATTCCCATTGATACGCTGGCCATGATGCTCAGCATTTTGAAAATGGTGATCCTACCTGTTGTAATTGGTCTTGTTTTTAATCAGCTATTTAAAAGAAACGCTAACAAACTTCTTTCTCAATTACCTAAGGTATCCATGATAGCCATTGTTGGAATCATAGTCATCATCACAGCAAACGGACGGGATGCTCTGCTTACAGTAGGGCTATCCTTACTTTGTGCAGCCATCATTCACAATTTAGCAGGTTATTTGTTGGGCTATTGGAGTTGCAAACTAATGCAACTTCCAGAAAGGGATTGCCGGACAATCGCTTTTGAAGTGGGGATGCAAAATGGCGGGCTGGCCTCGGGTATTGCTGTTCAAATGGGGCGCGTGGCAACCTTGGGGCTGGCTCCAGCAATTTTTGGGCCCTGGATGAATATCTCTGGATCTTCACTCGCCTTGTGGTGGAAAGGAAAAAGAAAAAGGAAATGAGCTTTTCAATCTACCTCCCGAGTGTTTGCCCATCTGAAAAGCTTATTTTTTTTCAATCATTATTACATTAGACGCATGAAAAAAGTAATTACGTTTGGTGAGATTATGCTGCGATTGGCACCGCTGGGGCATTTGCGCTTCTCACAAGCGAGTCAATTTGACGTCAACTACGGAGGCGGGGAATCCAATGTGGCTGTTTCTTTAGCCAACTACAACATTCCTGTTGAATTTGTTACCCGTTTGCCGAAAAATGATATCGGCGAATGCGCATTGATGGAAATGCGCAAACGCAACGTCGGTACTCGGCATATCGCTTTTGGTGGCGATCGTTTGGGTATTTATTTTCTTGAAACAGGTGCTGTTAGCCGTGGGAGTAAAGTCGTCTATGACCGGGCTCATTCTGCTATGTCTGAGATCGAACCTGGAATGGTTGACTGGAGTGAGGTGTTCAAAGATGCCCAATGGTTTCATTGGACAGGGATCACCCCTGCTATTTCTCAAAGTGCTGCCGACGCTTGTTTGGAAGCCGTTCGAACTGCCAGCACTATGGGAATTACCATCTCCACGGATCTGAATTACCGGGCCAAACTATGGAAGTATGACGGAGATCGAGAAAAAATCATGACCAACCTGACCTCCTATTGTGATATCATTTTGGGGAACGAAGAAGATGCCGAAAAGCATTTTGGAATCAAACCCGAAGGCTTGGATATAACAACCCAAGGAGAACATGTCAAGGCGGAAGCTTTCTTATCGGTATGCCAACAAATGCAGCGTAAGTTTCCCCGTGCTAAAAAGATCATCACCACGCTTCGTGGTTCACTGTCTGCTTCACACAATACATGGGCAGGTGTCCTCTATGATGGAAAAAAACTACATAAGAGCAGAGCATACCAAATTACGCATATAGTCGATCGTGTTGGCGGTGGGGATTCCTTTATGGGAGGGTTAATTTATGGCCTCATTCAGTATCCCAAAGACGATCAAAAAGCTCTTGACTATGCCGTTGCCGCTTCCTGTCTCAAACATACGATTAAGGGAGATGCGAACTTGGTAACGCTATCTGAAATTGAAAAACTCATGAGTGGAGACGCCTCTGGGCGCGTGGCTCGATAAATCCTATGGCACAGTATACACGAATTGAAGTCGTACAACAAATGGAAGCGTCAGGGATGGTTCCGTTATTTTTTCACCCGGATGCTACCCTTGCCAAAGCGGTTCTTAAGGCCTGCTATGACGGGGGTGCCCGGCTCATGGAGTTTACCAATCGAGGAGATTTTGCTATTGAAGTCTTTAAAGAATTGATTGCTTATGCCCATCAGGAATTACCTGGTATGATATTGGGCGTAGGATCGGTCACAGATGCTGCTGCCGCTTCACAATATATGCTCTATGGAGCCAATTTTGTCGTTACTCCTGTCTTTCGAGAGGATATTGCCATTGTCTGCAATCGAAGAAAAGTACTGTGGTCACCCGGTTGTGGATCGCTCACTGAAATAGCAAAAGCAGAGGAAATGGGCTGTGAATTGGTAAAACTATTTCCTGGCAACACCTATGGACCCAGTTTCGTTAAAGCCATCAAAGGGCCACAACCTTGGACTGCTATCATGCCTACGGGTGGCGTATCGACAGAACCGTCTAACTTGCGTGAATGGTTTGAAGCAGGAGTAAGCTGTGTGGGTATGGGTTCTAAACTCATCAGTAAAGAAATTGTGGCGAACAAAGATTTTAAAGGGCTTACCCAATTGGTTCGTCAAACTTTAGCTTGTATTCAGCAAATACGGAACAACACATCCCAAATGGATTGAAAGCAATGGGTAGGCAACTCAGATTGCCGTTCCATTACTCTTGCTTTGACAAACGACTCCTTTTGGTCAATAAAAAAGGAAAGATGCGATCAGTATCAACACAAAGGCCAGTGGAACAATGACCAGGAGATTGAATCCTACGATGATGCAAGTTTTCCAGAGACTTCGCAGCAAACTTTGTTGATAAAAATGCCAAAGTGCCAACCATAGGTATAGCCCCATCAAAAGCCATACGAAAGTATCCATCCAATCCGGGGTTGTAAAGACAAAATTATTCAAACCAGTCATTAGGGAGAGTAAAATAAATAGGTAGGAGAAATAATAAAAACTAAAAACCAAATGATGGGTATACGGCGCTTTTTTCCAAAAAACAAGACTCACTATCCAGGCAAATACAGGTAAGAGAACAAATAAAGCAATGGGGAGGGTATCAAAGAAAGATTGTAAAATCCCACCCCCACGATTCTTGTGAAATTTGATATACTGCTTTACAAACAACTTTTCAAAATTTCCAGCATTCTTATCAATTCCCAAAGTAGATAACTGTTGTTCAAGTGGCGCATTTACCCCAATTAGGGAGTCGAGCTTCTGCAGGTTGTAACCAACATCAATAGAAACGGGTGGGTCTTTTTCTTCCAGAAGAGAGTCCAGTACGTGCCTTTCTACTACCGACATGTTTTCATTTTTTAAAATACTAGAGACCATGGGCTTTGGAATCACAGTTAGAGTCGCACTGTTTGCCTGGCTGTTCGTTTGAGAGATCTGTTCATTGACTTTATCAAAGCCTTTTTTTATTTGTTCATTCATCACACTGTCCATATTTCTAACATTGAACGAGAAAAGAAAAAAGAACAAAACAGAAACAAAGAGGTAATATTGTGCTGGGTGTAAATATTGAAGACGTTTGCCAGCCACAAATTTACTAGCAATATATCCGGGTCGAAATAAAAGAGGGAGGACACTTTTCAGAAATCGGGCATCAAATGAAAAATAGTTGCTGATGGTATTGTAAAACAACACCCCTACTGTCAGTTTCTCATTGGCTTGCTGGCCGCAATTGGGGCAAAAAGAGAATGTTTCGTCGCAATCAAAATCGCAGTTGCTACACGGTTTTTTTTTCATTGACACAGATTGTGCATATTAAAAAATTCTCTGGCATTTCTCACTAAATGTATTTATTTTTCAAATACGAATGTGTTTGTTATGAGGTATGAATTCAAGGCTTCGGTTTGGCAATACAATCCACCAAGGGGATGGTATTTTGTTTCCCTTCCCCAAGCTATGGCAGCTGAAATACGCCAATGGTATCGTCCGCATCACAAAGCCTGGGGGCGACTACCGATTCAAGCTAAAGTAGCTAGTACCATGTGGCGAACAGCACTTTGGTTCGATAGTCAATCAATCACCTATGTGCTACCAATAAAAACGGTAATAAGAAATTCTTTAGGGATAGAAACAAATAGCCAACTGGCTATTTCTATAAACCTTTTATGATTGGAATAGAATGGCTGCATCTTGGATAGAAAAACGGGAACAAAACCGAACATATCAAATAAAAAAACTGAGCAAAAAATTTGCCGATATACCCGAGGGCAGTCAGATGCTTATTGCCACCCCCAAAATTATTGAAGACTATATGCATACCATTCCTCCAGGATACAAAGTAGATATGAAAACCTTACGAAACGATTTGGCACTCCAATTTGGGGCGGACTATACCTGCCCTGTCACCTGCGGAATTTATCTACGCATCGTCGCAGAAGCAGCTTGTGAAGAATTGAAACAAGGGAAAAACCCAACCGACATCACTCCTTTTTGGCGGGCTATTGATGTTCATTCGAAAGTAGCAAGCAAACTATCTTGTGGGATTTCTTTCTTAGCAAAACAACAGCGTTTAGAGCTAGAATAAATAGAGTTTCACACTTGCATAAATCTTCCTTGAAACTTATAATTATTGCATTCATCAACGAAGCCGATGTTTTTTAAACCAGTAAACGAATAAGAAAAACAAAAGGCCTGTAGGCAACAAATAAAGCATCTTTAATTGATCTTGTTGTATTTCTTCATGATGCGTAAAACCTTTTGAATAGGAAGGGATTGAATTTGACGACCCTCTTTCCCCAGGGTTGTTTCTGCAGCAAATAAAGAGTTGATAATAGCTTCTTCTGTAGCTTCGATGGTCGCCATAAACACTGGACTCATTGCCTCATTTTTAAGTACGCTTTTATGGTATTGATTCGAGGTTTTAGCCAGTTCACGGATATTGGTTTCATCGACTGACAATGCAATGACGTAGTCACCACTGCCGTTGGAAGCAATACCACCGGTTTTGGCCAACCCCATAAGGGCTCTTTTGGCCACCCTTTCGAGGTTTCTGGAACCCAGCGGCGCATCGGTTATGACAACGATCATGCATGAACCATCAACATCATTCAAAACGGCCTTATCAAATGAAAATTTATTGAGTTCCTGTCCAATGGGCACCCCATTGATTTCAAGAACCCCGCCAAAGTTGGTTTGTACCAGTACCCCAACAGTGTACCCACCCAGCGATCTAGGTATTTTTCTTGAGGCCGTACCAATGCCTCCTTTAAAACCAAAGCAAACGGTTCCAGTACCTGCCCCAACATTCCCCTCTGCAACAGGCCCCCCTTGGGCGCTTTGAAGGGCTTCCAAAACATCTTTTTCTTTGATATGTCTGCCTCTGATATCATTCAAATAACCATCATTGGTTTCACCGACAATGGGATTGACAGAGCGGATTTGTTCGTTACCTGGTTTTTCTAGGGTATAGCTAAGCAAGGCGGCTCCCGCAACGGGTACGCTCAATGTATTGGTCAGGACAATAGGAGTTTCAATATTCCCCAACTCTTTGACCTGGCTGTATCCCATTAGCTTCCCGAAGCCATTTCCGATGTAGATAGCGGCGGGAACCTTATTCTGAAATACATCTTTGGAATGTGGCAGAATGGCTGTAACCCCAGTACGCACTTGATTCCCTTCTCGGATTGTTTGATGCCCCACAGCAACACCCGCCACATCCGTTATGGCATTGAGTGGTCCGGTTTCGAAAACACCAATTTGTATTCCATAGTCTCTGGCACGTTTGTTTTGTGAAAACCCCAAAAAAACCTGGAGTAAAAAGAATACCGATAGGATATATGAAAGGTATTGTATCTGTTGTCGCATGATGAGATTTTATTCATAGGAGTGCTTCCCAATAACCCAACCTTTATCACCAATGATTTCTTTGGCTGAGTCTGCAGCCGGATTTTCTAATTCGGTTCCCATACTATCGTTCCATCGATTCAAATAACCAAACAAGGCAACGACTCCCAATATTTCTACTATTTCTCCTTCATCCCAGTACTGGCGAACTGTTTCGGAAATTGCATCGGATACCGCATTGGGAACTTGGGAGGCTGCTATAGCCAAATCAAAAACTGCTCGCTCTGCATCTGTAAAAGCGGGATGGGTTTTGTATTCCCATAGAGCCTTCATACGCACTTCAGTAGACCCATATCGTTCTGCTGCACGTATCGCATGCGCTTCACAATAGCGACAGCCCGTCGTCATACTCGACAAATAAGCAATTTCCCTTTTTAAAGCACTCGTAACCCTGCCTTTATTTTCCATTACGGCTTGATTCATCTCAACAAAAGCGTGAGCAATCCTTGGGCGATGCATCATGGTAAACAAACTATTGGGAGTAAAACCCAGTGTTTCTTCATAAAAGCTTGCCATTTCTTCGGCTTGTTGGGTTGCGTTTCTATCTAAGGGAGCAACTAAAGGTTGTTTCATTATTTCTTGATTTTAGTTATTGATGGATGGGTCATTCTTTTTGTCATTTGTAAAAAGCGAAATGAAGTAAGTAGGCCTACAAAAGCAAAACTAGCAAGCAATAAAAAAACGTACTGATGCCCTAGTATTCCTGGATTGTTGTCGAGTAAATATCCCATGACGGGGCCCATAAAAATATCGGGGGTATACCCTACCACAGAAATAATACCTACTGCGGTTCCTGTAAATGCATAGGGAATATGACCTTCTTTTACTGCTGCAAAATAAAGTGTTCGCAGTCCATAGGTGCCAATACCCGTGATGATGACAGATAGGATGAATAAACCACTTAAAGGAGCTCGTACCAAACCGGAAGAAAATAGCAGGGCACCTGATAATAAAATCAAAAATCCTCTGACCAACCATTTTGAGTTGGAGGACCGATCGGCAATATATCCAATACTGATACAAACCAAAGGACGCAAGTACATTTGATAGGAACCTACTTTGGCTGCATCAACCTCGTCAAACAACATTATTTCTGCAGCATAGAGCGATAAAATATCAGTAACCTTATACCCGCAATAGGCACATAGAACCATGACAATTAACAGTCCAACCGAAGGATAACGGATGACCTTCAATATATTTTTCAGGGAATTGTCGGTGGCTTTTTCTTGGTTTATTTCTCGATTTTCAACTTCATTTAAAAATAAATAAACTAAAATTCCTACGAGAGTAACAAAAATGGAAGTAACCCAGATGACCCATTGAAAGGCTTCTTTCTTTTGTTGATAGGATGTGTCAATTACCTCTTCTGTGATCAGGTTTGCAAAAATGACAATCCCAATCGCCCCTATGGATGCTGCCACTATCCCTCTGCCCCCTTCAAGAAATCCAAAGGCTTTTCCCTGACTGTTTTCTCCTCCCCAGTTACGGGTTGCTTTTATCATGGCTGCCCAAAAAAGAAAAGTGGTTGAAAAACCCCAAAACCCGTATAAAATTTGCAAGGAAAGAAAAGTTGGAAAGGTGGCCATAAAAAAACCGCCCATGGCAGTCATCAACAATGCTGTTCCCATTAATTTCCGTGGCTGGTATTTGTCGGCCAGAGTTCCACCATACAAATAGGATATCAAGGCCACTATTCCATAGGTTGAATACAGAGTTCCCAATTGAAAATTATCAAGCTGAAAAACGTCTAAAAAAGTGGGACGGAAGATCCGTGCCAATAAAAAAGGGAGGATGAAAATACCTTCCCCTGCTGTCATAAGAAGTATGATTCTAAAAAAGGAACGCAGTTTGGTGGAATCGGACTTGATAAATACACATTTATGGTAGGGTAAGTTAAACGTATGAAGAAACAAATCCTAAATATGAGCCGATTTTTTGTGGGTGTAGAAAGCGAATGAAATCTTTTTTTATTGAATTGCTCTACAATTACGATCGGATATTAGCAAACTATTTCACCAACCAAACGAAACAAATGACGATTTTTAAGTATCATTGAATATCCATTTAAGTAAAAAATAAACTGCAATAAAGCGACTTTGTTGTCCTACACACCTAAAGATACAATGAAAGAATTTTGGAATGCCCGGTATCAAGAGAAAACCTACGCCTATGGAAAAAACCCGAATGTCTATTTTAAACAGACGATTGATAAATTAAAACCCGGCAAACTTTTACTTCCAGCAGAAGGCGAAGGGAGAAACGCTGTTTACGCTGCCCGTTTGGGATGGGAGGTATATGCCTACGATTTTAGTGAAAATGCACATAAAAAAGCTATGGCTTTGGCAGCAGAAAACAAGGTTTCTCTTAATTACAGCCTCTGCTCGTTGGAAGATCTCACCTATCCGGAAGGCTTTTTTGATGCCATAGGACTGATCTATGTTCATTTTCCAGATTCCATCCGGTCGCAAAACCACCAGCAATTAGCTGCTATGTTGAAAAATAATGGAACCCTTATTTTGGAGGGGTTTAGTACAGAACATCCCCACTATCAAAAAATAAATCCACGTGTAGGTGGACCTAAAATGCTTGCACAACTATACAACACAGACAAACTACGAAAAGACTTTGTGAACTTTGAATTTGAAACACTTATAGAAGAGGAAGTCGAACTCAATGAGGGGCAATACCATGTAGGAAGAACTAAAGTTATTCGGTTGCTGGCTAGAAAAAGACTGTAATTTTTATTTTGTGAAACCTGACAATCCCATATTATTGCGTCCGGCAGACATTGTGGATTTATCCATACTCTTAGCTTTTGAACAAAAACTCATTGCCTACGAGAGGCCCTTCGCTCCAAATTTACAAAAAGAACACTTTCATTATTATGATTTGGCTGCTTACATTAAGGACCCGAATATTGAAGTAGTCGTTGCTGAAATTAATGGTGAAATAGTAGGATCAGGCTTTGCTTTAATTCGTCAAAACGCGACCTACAAATTACCAGCAAGCTATGTGTACTTGGGGTTCATGTATGTAACCCCCAACCACAGAGGAAAAGGTATAAACC
This sequence comes from Flavobacteriaceae bacterium, assembly GCA_049890035.1. Lineage (GTDB taxonomy): Bacteria > Bacteroidota > Bacteroidia > Flavobacteriales > Flavobacteriaceae > UBA11891. The sequence goes on from JBMHCG010000032.1 coordinate 117,489, forward strand.
GAAAAATTATAGATTATTTAATTCGTTGGGGCAAAAAAAGAGGATACGAAGAATTCCAATTAACGGTTTACGCTGAAAATGAAAGTGCCCGAAGGGCCTATGAAAAAGCTGGTTTTGAACCAGAAATACTGCGTATGCGGAAGCAAGTAAAATAATTTAATAGAAGTGTTATTGAATTTTTGAAGAAAGCAACTTCAGCTTTTCAGAAAGCACTCTAGGTTCTGATTTTAAGTCTTTGATATCCGATTGATTGCGCTCCAGACCATATTTTGTTTCTCGATGATGTTTTGTTGTTCTTGAATGGCTTTGGTTAACACCGGAATCAAAGCATTGTAATTGAGATTTAAAATGTTATTTTCAACTGCTCCTTTTTGAATTAATAGGGGTAAGATTTCCTGGACAACCTGCACTATAAATCCAATATCTTTTGCAATACGGTCTTTCTTTTTTAGATTTTCATACTTATCATATATTTTGGGAGAAAGCATCATCACTTCCTGTATTCCGATTGGGGAGGGTTGGATTTTTGATTTTAATCGAATATCACTGATAATATTATTACCCCTACGGTAACGGAACCACTTCTATTTTAATCATCGGTCCCAACGCTAGCGGTCCCTAATAGGACCCATGAAGAACTTACGGTTGAGTAGTAATAAAATCCAGGCACACTGTCGGTTTAAAAGATCAATAATCCATTAGCAGGGGAAGCGGAACTACTAAGAGCATTGCGTTGGGTCAGAGTCAAATGGGGTATCAGAAGGCCTTTGTCATTGGAACTGGCACGGATATCTAAAGCCGCAGACGGAAGGGAGTAGCCGTTCCTATTCCTACCTGCGCCTGCAGAAAAATAGGCAGCATAATAAGAGCACAAACATAATAACGCATTGAATGAAATTATTGCATTCCCAATTGATAGATACCGATTGTTTAAATAAATATCTACTGTTTCATCAACAATTGGTATAACCCGATAGGGATGTTTTGGATGGATTCCACCACTGTATCAGTTCTTCGCCAAGGCCTTCCGAAGCATTCTTAGCATACTAATTAGGAAGACTCGAAAACCTTGTAAATTTTTTTTTGGCATCTTACCCTGGCCCAAACGTTGAATCTGAATCTCATACCAGGGCAATTCAACACCCCCTATTTTATCCAAAAGAGTGATCCCAATTTTTGGGACGGGTGCTGAAAGTTGAGTATATTTTCCTCCGAACAAATCTTTGGGTAATTGGGGATGCAGACAAAAGGGTCGGGCCAGGCCCACTATATCCAGGCAATTGGAATCTAGCGCTGCTTCCATACCATCAAGCGTTCGAAATCCGCCCGTTAACATCAAGGGCGTTTGGGTTCGTTTCCGTACTTTTTCAACATAGGCTATAAAATAGGCTTCTCGTTCTTGGGTGCTTTTCTTTTGCCCCCTGACCATAGTTGGTTTTTCATAGGTACCCCCCGATATTTCAATCAGGTCGATACCCAGATTGGATAAGATGGAAACCACCTCAATGGATTCGAACTCGGAGAAACCTCCCCTTTGAAAGTCAGCAGAATTGATCTTAATCCCAATAGGATAATCGGTACCCACTTGCTGGCGTATTTCTTTGTATATCTCGACTGCAAATCGAGCTCTGTTTTCCAAACTGCCTCCCCATTGATCAGTTCGTTGATTTGTTTTCGGAGAAAGAAATTGACTGACCAAATACCCATGGGCTCCGTGAATTTGACAACCTGTAAATCCTGCTTCTTTTAGAATTCTGGCAGTTGTTCCAAAGCGTTTTATAAGTGACCAAATCTCTTTTTCGGATAAAGGTTGGGGTTTTTTAAACATAGGGGAAGCACCTCCCATTTGCATGGATACAGCTGATGGAGCAACTACTTTTTGATTGATCCAAGAAAATGCCTGCCGTCCAGGATGGTTGATTTGTGGCCATAAATGCACTCCTGTTCCCTTCACGGATGCCGCCCATTCTTGTAATTTTTCAAAATGACTATAATCTTCCACCACCACATTACGCGGTTCACCCAAAGCCTTGCTGTCCACCATGATGTTCCCAGTAATTAACAATCCAGGCGCACCTGCAGCCCAAACCTTGTAGGCATGAATCAATGTGGAAGTTGGTGCATGCTGATAGCTGCCTATATTTTCACTCATTGCCGACTTGGCAATTCTATTTTGCAAGACCGTTCCATTGGGAAGTTGAAAGGAAGAGCGGAGATTTTTCATTAATTTTTTGAATACCAAAGTAGCAAATAAGTCCCATCATTTTGTTATTTCATCCCTCTTTAAAATCTTATCTTTAAAAGATGAAATTCAGAATCTTAAAAAAGAAAGACTTTTTGAGGTCTTTGATCATTTTTTTACTGTCCCTAAGCCATTCACTGACAAACGCTCAAAATAGCTATTTCCCTCCTCCCGGGAAGTGGGAAAAAAAGGATGCCAAACAGATGGGATTCAACAAAAAAGTATTGGATGAAGCTGTTGCATATGCCCTAGCCCACGAATACAGTGGAGCGCGTGACTTGAGAATTGCTATCCTGAATGGCTTTTCACACGAACCCTATCACCGTATTTTGGGGCCGACCAAAAAGAGAGGAGGACCTGCCGGGATGATTATAAAAAACGGATACCGGGTTGCCGAATGGGGGGATATTGATCGCGTCGATATGACCTTTTCTGTGACCAAGAGCTATTTATCGACCATTGCAGGCTTGGGGGTAGATGCTGGTTTGTTTCGGATAAATGATAAAGTTGTCAACTCTGTTTGGCAGGGTGAATTTGACGGAGCACACAACGAACAAATTCGTTGGTCACATTTACTCAATCAATCATCAGATTGGTCAGGAACCCTTTGGGGCCTTCACGACTGGGCAGATCGACCACCTAAAAAAGGAGGTATTGATGATTGGAAATATCGAGACTTACATCCTCCAGGAACCCATTACAAATACAATGATGTACGGGTTAATCTGCTGGCTTACTCCCTTTTACATGTTTGGCGGCAGCCCCTACCGGTACTTTTGAAAAATAAAATAATGAACCCCATTGGCGCTTCCTCCACCTGGCGGTGGTTTGGATATGACAACTCCTGGATCAATATGGATGGTAACTGGGTTCAGTCAGTCTCTGGAGGGGGACACTCGGGGGGTGGACTGTTCATATCGACAGTCGATCATGCGCGTTTTGGACTCCTATTTCTCAACCAAGGGAACTGGGCAGGTCAACAACTCATCAGTAAAGAATGGATCGACACAGCGATTCAACCCTCCCCCGCCAATCCGAGCTATGGATATTTGTGGTGGCTAAATCACCCCAACCACCAACGTTATGTCCCCGAAGCGGGAGAAAAGATGTTCTATGCTGCTGGCTTTGGAGGCAATTATATCATTGTTTTGCCAGATCAAGATATGGTAATAGTAACCCGTTGGTTGGAACCAAGTCAATTTCATACATTCGTCTCTAAGGTCTTAGGTTCCATTCGTTGATACCTTTTCACCCCACTAACTAATTATAAATTTGTTCTTTTGAAATCCGAAAACAAGCCTTCGCGACCCAAAAAAGTTCTAATTGCTGGTGCTTCTGGTATGGTTGGCTCCCTGCTGCTACAGCATTGCATTGAAGATGCTTCCATTGGGACTATTATTTCACTTGTTCGGAAAAGTAGTAGCGCAACACATCCAAAAGTCAAAGAAATTTTAATTAACGACTTTTCTGACTACAGCAACTGTGAAAACGACTTTAAAGGGGTCGACTTCCTCTTTTTCTGTATTGGAGTTTATACTGGTGCTGTTGGCCGTCCCCAATTTCGAAAAATAACCGTTGACTATCCCGTGACTTTGGGGAAAGCTGTTTTATCGCAATCCCCGCAAGCACATTTTTGTCTGTTGAGTGGAAGTGGAGCCGATCGCACTGAAAAAAGTAAAATGATGTTTGCCAAAGACAAAGGAGCTGCTGAAAACCAACTAAGTGCTTTAGGTTTTGCGCAATTTTACACCTTCCGACCCGGCTATATCTATCCAGTCACGCCAAGGGAGGAACCTAACTTCACCTATCGACTGGCTCGCTGGTTGTATCCGATCATGAAGGCAATGGGACCCAGTGCCAGTATCACTTCCGAAGAATTGGCAAAAGCCATCTTTTTTATTGGCCAATCCAAACAAGATCAAGAGATTTTTGAAAATAAAGACATGATAGAATGGTTGCAACAGCCCCACACCTAAATACAATGTAAAACCCCCTGTAACACAAAGTAGTATGAAAAACACACTCATCTTATTGCTCCTCTTCACTAGCTGCCTAGTTCATGCCCAAAAAGTACAAATCGAAGGCCCACTCGTCCATAGTGTTTATTTTTGGCTTCACCAACCGAATGATACAGCCGATCGGTTGGCATTTGAGACTGCTATTAAAAAACTAATTGCGACCAATCCACAAGGGGTAAGTGCCTTTTTGGGGGTGCCTGCTTCCACCGAAGTTCGTGACGTTGTAGAAACAGGATATACCTACGCCTATATGATGACTTTTGCCAACAAAAGCGCAGAAGCAGCCTATCAATCTGACCCCACTCATTTACAATTTATCGATGAAGCTTCCCATTTATGGGATCGTGTCCAGGTTTTTGACGCATTGGCTTTACCAACCGGGGATCAAAATCCTTGAATCCCCTGTACAGTAGTGTATTTCATGGTAAAACGTTTGTCAGGGTTCACAATCTTATAGGCGGTTTGAACAGCCAAGGTTGCTTCATGAAATCCGCAAAGGATTAATTTGAGTTTTCCTGGATACGTGTTTACATCTCCAACGGCAAAGATACCTGGGATATTGGTTTGGTAATCGAGGGTATTGTCAACCACAATCGCATTTTTTTCAATCTCAAGCCCCCAGTTGCCCATCGGACCCAATTTGGGCGACAAGCCAAACAAGGGCAGCCAACAATCGAGAGATAGGGTACGTGTAGGTTGCCCTTTTTGTTCAATTGTCAATGCTGATAGTTTCGATATTCCCGATAAGCCCGTTACTTCCGCGTGGGTTAGAATACGCATCATCCCTTTATCCCGCAGAGCATAGGCTTTGTCAACCGAGTCTTTATGAGCCCGAAAATTGTCACTGCGATGAACTAAGGTTACATTGGTATGAAGCTGTTCAGCAAAATATACGGCCCAATCCAAAGCAGAATCTCCTCCTCCAGAAATAACAATTTCTTTTCCCACAAAATCTTCGGGTTGTTTGACCATATAGTACACCCCTTTTTCTTCGTAGTCACTAAGGTTGGTGATTTTTGGCTTTCGAGGTTCAAAACTACCCAATCCACCAGCAATGATAACAACAGCCGCTTGATGCACCACTCCAGACTGGGTTGTAACCACGAACTTTCCTTCGGTTTGTTTTTCAATAGTTTCTGCGCGATCGCCTAGTGTAAATCCTGGCTTAAATGGAGCGGCTTGTTCCATCAATTTATCGACCAAATCTCCGGCTAAAACAGCGGGATATCCAGGAATGTCATAAATGGGTTTTTTAGGATATATTTCAGCGAGTTGACCGCCCGCTTGTGGAAGCGCATCTATAAGATGGCAATGCAACTTCATCAAACCGGCCTCGAATACAGTAAAGAGCCCTACAGGACCTGCTCCTATCACTATTATATCTGTCTGTATCATACCTTTTGCATTCCTTAGATGATTGTTTCTGTTCTCAGAATTACTCCTTTCTTTCAGCGGCTATCAGATGATTTGAAAGCACCTTTAGAGCCTCGGCTAAAGGAAAATTAGTTTCTTTACCCGTATTCATGTTTTTCAAAATAAAATGATCTTGTTGCCATTCCTCACTGCCACATATAACGACCCAAGGAATGCCTTTTTGATTGGCATAACTCAACTGCTTTTTATATTTAGCTTGGGTTGGGTACAGTTCGGATGCAATATTGCTTCTTCTTAAATCAGCCAATAGTTGTAGGCCCCACGATGTTGCATCCGCATCAGACAGTGTTATCAAAAGCTGTGTTTTTTGTTGCACCGTCTCTGGATATAGCTTCAACTCTTCCAATACCAAACCTATACGATCAAAACCAAAGGAAATACCAATCCCACTTTTGTCTTTTAATCCAAAACTGCGGGTCAAATCATCATAACGTCCCCCTCCACCTAAAGAACCCATCTTTATTCCTTGTGGGGGGGCCACCTCGACAATCAATCCAGTATAATAATCCAAACCACGTGCCAGTGTAACATCCACATCCAAAGCAATGGAAAGAGGATTGTTTTCAAGTTGATCCAGAATAAAAGCTATTTCGTCTATCCCTGAAAGACCCACTTCTGTGGAACCGAGCAATTCCCTTAATTGAGTAAGTTTGTGCAAAGGACTGCCATTTAATTCAAATAAAGGGGCCAATTTATCCAACGCACTTTGAGAAAAGTTTTTGGCACGCAGTTCTTTTTCTACACCTTCGCGACCAATCTTATCCAACTTGTCTAAGCTGACAGTAAATGCGAGTAATTGGTCGGATGCTCCCAAAAGATCTGCAATGCCTGCTAGTATTTTTCGATTGTTTATTTTTAATGTGACCCCAGACAAGCCCAATTGTGTAAATACGCGATCGTACAATTGTATTACTTCCACCTCTTGAAAGAGTGACCGATCACCAACAATATCTGCGTCACACTGTGTAAACTCCTGAAATCGACCGTGTTGGGGACGATCGGCTCGCCAAACGTTCTGAATTTGATACCTGCGGAATGGAAAGACCAAGTCGTTTTGGTACTGCGCCACAAAACGAGCAAAAGGGACTGTTAAATCATAACGCAATGCTTTTTCACTAAGGGAGTCCGTAAAGGTTTGAAGGTCTCCTTTTTCAAGTGCCGAAATATTGGCTTTTTTGACTTTTTCGCCCGAGTTTAAGATTTTGAATATCAAACGATCACCTTCCGTTCCATATTTACCCATCAGCGTCTCCGTCTTTTCAAAAGAAGGTGTTTCGATCGGCTCAAAGCCAAAAACATGAAAACATTCAGTCAATACACTTTTGACATAATTTCGCTGGGCTACTTGATACGGAGAAAAATCTCTTGTTCCCTTCGGTATGGTTGGTTTGACCGTTGCCATAGGCAAATATCCTATTTTTTTGTGGTATTGAAAAAGGAATCCAATTGCCGATAGCGTTCGCCTTTAGAAATTTGACACCCCTGTCTGATTAATTTGAAGATTTGTTTTTTGCGATCCGTAGCAACAACTTTTTCCGATGTTAAAAGGGTAATCCTTTCTGACTGCAAATGTTCTAGTGCCCATGTCCAACCTTGATCAGACACGAGATCAATACCTTCTTGGTTGCACTGTAATACCCGGAGTTTGATATGCTCTTTTTCGCATGAAAAGAGGAATAATTGTGTTTTGGAACAATTTTCCAAATGAGAAATATTTTCTAATGTTCGGTCCCAAATCATATCGCTAAAAAGATCCAATTCTTCTTCAACCAACTGGGGTTGTTCTTTTTTGATCTGCTCCCACTTTTTGGAATCAATGGATTGGGTTGCCAAGAATTGCGAAAATTCAAGGTGTAAAGATTCAAATTGTTCTTTGGTTAAACGACTGTATTTCACTTTTGAGAAAAAAAATCCCCAACTTTCGTTGAGGATAGAATCTTAAATTACAGTGTTATGAAGTTTTTTCAGCTACAATTTCAAAAGGAACCTGGACGGATACTTCACGGTGCAATCGAACCGTTGCTTCGTATTGTCCTAGACGCTTAATGATACGCCCTGGTAGTCCGATTCTGTTTTTATCTATCGAATGGCCTTTGTTTTCAAGTGCAGCAGCAATATCAATAGCTGTTACCGATCCAAATAATTTGTCACCACTACCTACTTTTGAAGGGATAGAAATATTGAGTGCAACGAGTTGGGCAGCCAAAGCAGTGGCGTCATCAATGATTTTCTTTTCTTTAAAAGCACGTTGTTTTAAGTTTTCTGCCAATACTTTTTTGGCAGATAGGGTGGCTAGTACGGCTTTTCCTTGAGGAATCAAATAATTGCGCCCATAACCGTTTTTTACTGTTACGACGTCGTCTTTGAAACCAAGATTTTCAACGTCTTGTTTGAGTATGAGTTCCATAAATTGGCGATTATTTTAACATATCTGCAACATAGGGAAGCAAACCAAGGTGGCGTGCTCTCTTGATGGCTACAGATACTTTTCGTTGGTATTTCAATGAAGTGCCTGTTAGGCGTCTGGGTAAAATCTTACCCTGTTCATTCACAAAGCTCAACAAGAAATCAGGGTCTTTATAATCCACATATTTGATCCCTGAGCGTTTGAAACGACAGTATTTTTTCTTTGTAGTTGTGTCTATATTAAGAGGGGTTAGGTAACGGATTTCTCCCTCTTTTTTTCCGGATGATTGTTCTTCGATTTTGGACATGGCCTAGGCTTTTGCTTTTTGTTTTTTTCTTCTTTTTTCGGCCCAGGCAAGTGCATGCTTGTCGAGCTTTACGGTTAAAAAACGCATCACGCGTTCGTCACGTCTAAATTCTACCTCTAAGGCGTCAATCACTTCGGCCTCTACATTAAACTCCATTAGATGGTAGAAGGCACTTTTTTTGTTTTGAATGGGATACGCTAATTTTTTGAGCCCCCAATTCTCAGTACTGACAATTGCACCTCCTTTACTCGTAATAAAGTCCGTGTACTTTTTGACTGCTTCCTCTATCTGTGATTCAGATAGAACGGGATTTAATATGAAAACAGTTTCGTAATGATTCATAAAATGTTTTTTAGGCTTGCAAAAATAAGTCATAACTGAGTGTATACCAAAAGTTTCTTTCTTTTTTAATCGATTTTTTTAGTACTTTTATTGGATAACTAAATTTTACCATCATATCAATGCCACTTACTGGAATCGTTGTAGTTTCCAATGCTTTGGAACGACTCAAAATTGTTCAAGCATTCAAATACTGCCATCAGGCCAGCTTGAAAGAAGACTTTTCAACGGCTGTTGAAGCGAGAGAATACCTGCGCTATCATACCGTAGATTTCGTTGCCATCAAACCTGATTTGCCCGTGTATAACGGTTTCGAATTCATTGCAACGCTTCACCCCGCCACGGAAGTACTATTGATCAGTCACCATCCTTCGGATGCACTAAAAGCCTATGAATTGGGTTTGGTTGATTGTTTACCACACCCCTTCACCAAGCAAAGGTTGGAAATCAGTTTGGAACGTATTCTAGAGAAAAACAAACAAAAAAAAATTCCAATTGTCGAACGGGATACCAATGTGGTGGTCCGTTGCAACCTAAAAAATGAAAAGGTCGCCTTGGATCGTATTTTATGGATCGAAGCCATGGGTGATTACATTCGTATTGTCACAGAGGATAAAAATCTCATCATTCTTTCTACCATGAAAGAATTTATCAAACGTTTGCCCAGCAGCCAATTTTTTCGAACCCATAAATCCTTCATTGTTAATTTAGAAAAAGTCCAGTTTTATCGGATCAATGAAGTAGAAATATCGGGTAAAAAAGTACCCCTGAGCAGAACGCGAAAAAAAGCTTTTGAGGAAATCTACCTCGCCGATCAGTAAGGGTCCACATCCAAATTGATTCTAACCGCCCTAAAAAGAGCAATTGCTTCAAAACTTTTTTGTGTTTTAACCAGTAACAATTTTAATTGTATCCTATCGGTAGGTGTTGGGATTTTGAATAGCAACTGTTGCAAATAATTATTTTGAATGCGGGCAATAAGGGGTGCCGTTGGGCCGAGTACCGTTTTGGGATAGGATTGTTTGACTACATTGGCAAACCACAACGCAGCCTTTTCGACGAGGTCCCGATTCCTGTGCTTGAAAGTAATTCGAATCAAACGCCCAAAAGGAGGATATTCCAATCGTTTCCGTTCGTGAAGTTCTGTTGCGTAAAATATGGGTAGCGTATTTTTTTGAACATGCTGCAGCAGTTGTTGATTGGGGTTGTAGGTTTGAATCAATACACGCCCTTTGCTATGGCTACGGCCCGCACGGCCAGCCACTTGACTCAACATTTGAACACTCCGCTCATGCGCTCTAAAATCAGGCTGATGTATTAACTGATCGGCGTTGATAACACCAACCAATTGTACATTTTTAAAATCCAAGCCTTTGACTACCATTTGTGTTCCAACTAGAACTTGAATGTTCCCCGCTGAAAAAGAATCCAACAGGGTGTCAAAATCATTTTTCCCACGGGTACTATCCCAATCCATTCTACCTACTTGGATATCCGGAAAAAGGTACTTCAGAGTAGTCTCAATTTGCTGTGTCCCAGTTCCTTTATCAGTTAAATGGGGTGTACCACAAGCCACACATGCTGTTGGTTTGGCGATGTGGTATCCGCAATAGTGACATTGCATTTTTGGATTGAACTCGTGATAGGTTAAGGATACATCACACTGGGTGCATTGGGGAATATAACCACAACTACGACACTCCATAAGGGTAGCATATCCCCTTCGGTTGTGAAACAAAATAACCTGCTGTTCATTTGCAATTGCAGATTCTATAGCCGCTACCAAGGCATCACTAAAAACCCCTTGTTGCATTTGTTTTTTTCGATGGGCCTCTTTCATATCAACCAATTCGATGTGCGGCAATTGAGCCGCACCATAGCGTTCTTTCAACGCCACATGACCATATTTCGATAGAGCCACTTGGTGGAAACTTTCTAGGCTGGGCGTTGCCGATCCCAATAAGACTTTGGCTTCAAAATGTTTGGCTAGAACAATGGCTGTGTCACGGGCATGGTATCGTGGGGCCGGATCAAATTGTTTATAAGACGTTTCGTGTTCTTCGTCAACGATGATTAAACCCAAATTCTGAAAAGGAAGCCATACCGCCGAACGTGCTCCTACCAGTAATTGTGCTTTACGCTCCTGATGCAAAACATGACGCCAAATTTCGGCTCTTTCTTGTGGATTGAATTTCGAATGATAAACCGCGAGACGATCCGGAAATTGTGCTTTAAGGCGTCCCACAATTTGTGTTGTTAATGAAATTTCGGGGAGTAAATACAGTACCTGCTTTCCCGCTTCCAGCACATCCTTTATGTGGTCCATATAAATCGCTGTTTTACCCGATCCTGTAATTCCTTCCAATAATACGACTGTATGTTTTTCAAAAGAAGCCGCTAGGGATGCATTCGCTTTTTGCTGAGCAGTTGTCAGTTTGATCGTTTCTTTTTGCTGAGGAATTTCGGATCGTAAACGATCGACGGTAATTTCGCGACGTTCCATGATAGCTTTATCTACCAGTTGCTTGGTGATGCTTGCAGAACTGCCCCATTTTTTCTGGAGTGCTACTGTATCCGTCCAATTGGCTTTGGGGTACTGTGACAGATACCCCAGAAGCAACTCTTGTTGTTTGGGTGCTTTTTGCAATCGCTTAAAAACTGCTTCCATCTGATTTTTTTCAAGCAGTTCAGGGCGCAGGCGTATTTGTTTTACTTTTTTTGGCCGATAATTTTCTTTGAGCAACTGCTGTAAATACACATATTTGTGAGCCAATAAGCCTCCAATACTTTTCATTACGGCTTTCTTGCCTGTGATGGCCATCACATCTGCAAAGGAAAGCGGTCCCTTCTCAAGGGCTTCTAAAAGCAATAACTCGTCATCGGTCAGGGTTTCCCATTCAATCGTTAGGCTCGTATCTTTCGCTAGTACGGTTTCACTTTCTATCAGTAAAACAGATGGAATTGCCGCTTTCATGATGAGTCCCAACGGACAGAGATAATAGGAGGATATCCATTCCCATAATTGGATTTGATGCTGGGTAATACTGGGGATGACATCCAAAATCGAGTCAATGACTTTCACTTCATAGCCCAGAGGTACCTGATGATGAATGCGGTAAACGATTCCGGTGTAAAATTTCATTTTCCCGAAAGGAACTACCACCCGTTGACCGATTGCTAATTGTTCTTCGTAGAGTTTGGGCACTGCATAGGTGAATGGTTTGGGAAGGGGGATGGGCAATATGATATCGGCAAACAAAGACATCCGATCAATTGGGATTAGGTGTCGTGGGTGTTTGCTTCATTCGAGTAAGGGTGGCATTAAGTTCAAAGCCCAATAACAAAATGGTGGCGTTCAACCAGATGTACAACAAAAACAACAACAATGCCCCAATGGAACCGTATAATTGATTGTAATTGGCAAAATTATCTATGTATATTCCGAACAAAAAGGTCGTTGCTATGAATAACAAGGTTGTCATCAAAGCCCCTGGTGAGAAAAAATGTGCTTGGCGTCCCTCTATCGTTCCAAAATAATAGAGTATAGCTATGGAGAGATATGCCATGACAACGAAAAAAAATAGTTGGGCGGTTCGAATCCAGTTTATGGTGTCTTGTATTAGGGCGGGTAGATTCTGTAAAACATAAATTTCAACAAAAATAAAAGTAGCTACAGCGAACAATAGTGTGAGTGCTAACATGACGGCTACCCCCATAGCAAACAAATACTGTTGGAAAATACTCCGTGATTTTTTTACATGAAAAGAATCTTCAAAATTGGAAAAAATAGAGCTCACCCCGTTGGCTGACAAGAAAATCGATAATAAAAAAACACTGGATAAAAGACCGCCTCTGGGTTTGTTTCGAATGTCTTCAAAGATATCTGTAAAAAATGCTTGAATCTCCTCAGGTAATAAGAGCTCGACGAATTCTAAGAGTATGATATCAAAATTATCAATGGGGATGAAGGGGATCAGGTTCAGAACAAATAGTAAAAATGGAAACAAAGCCATAAAAAAACTGAACGAAATGCTCCCCGCTCGAGAAGTCAACGTTCCTCTTACAATTCCAATACCGTACATTTCGATCAGATCGTAAATCGAAAAGCCCTTGAACCCAGGCACTTTAACAGCGTCCAATACTTGGATAATTTTATTTAAAATGGGTATGCTACGAAGCGTTTTGGGCACCACTCAAAGTTTGCTTTATCAAATATATAACAATTCAAACCGACCCGAAATTTACAAACAGATTATTACTTTTGGTGCATGCAGTTGTCGCTCTGTTGTATTGGAAAAACGGATGATCCCAACTTACAATCCTTGATTGCAAATTATAGGCAACGGTTGGAACATTACACCCGTTTTGATTTTGTTGTGATTCCCGACTTGAAGATGAGAAAAAATCTTTCGGTTGAACAACAAAAACAAAAAGAGGGAGAATTATTTCTCAAATGCATCCCCAAAAATGAAACCGTACTTTTATTAGACGAAAAAGGACGATCCTTTGATTCTGTCGCCTTTGCCGCTTTTCTTAACAAAAAACAAAACTCTGGAATCAAGAAAATATGGCTTCTTATCGGTGGACCCTATGGTTTTTCAAAAGAAATCTACCAAAGAGCACAAGATAAAATCGCGCTTTCACCCATGACCTTTTCCCATCAAATGATCCGCTTACTTTTGGTAGAACAACTATACCGAGCTTATACCATACTAAACAACCAACCCTACCACCATACATGAAACAATTTTCATTGGTTTTTGCAACACACAATGCAAACAAAGTAGCCGAAGTCAACAGGTTTATTCCTTCCTTTTATGTCATCCAGAGTCTGAAAGACATCCACTGGCACGAACCCATAGCAGAAACAGGGAGTACCTTAGAAGAAAACGCATGGATAAAAACAGATGCCATAGTAATTCAGTATGGTTACAATTGTTTTGCTGATGATAGCGGTCTTGAAATTGATGCCCTCGATGGTGAGCCGGGTGTATATTCGGCCCGCTATGCAGGATTTCGGGCAAATGCCGACAATAACATTGAAAAGGTCTTAAAAAAAATGACCCATCAAACCAATCGAAAAGCACAATTCCGGTCTGTATTTGCTTTGTATTGGGAAGGGGAACGTCACACTTTTGAAGGGCGTGTTGGGGGAACTCTTTTAACTCACAAAAGGGGAACGGGGGGCTTTGGATACGATCCCATTTTTGTGCCTGAGGGATACCAAAAAACCTTTGCTGAACTGTCACCACTAATTAAAAATAAAATTGGACACCGCGGGAAAGCGCTCCAGAAAATGATCCGCTTTTTTGAAGAGAGACAGTCACTCACGAAAATTTAATTCCCTGTGTAAGGTGAAAAAAAACCGTTATTTTTAGAGCAGTTATGCGTGTACTAGGGATTCTTTTTTTGTATTTGTTTGCCAGCCAATTGTGGGGTCAAGAGGTTTCTTTTATCCAAGGAATGGTAGCCAATGAAAACACCCAACTACCCATGGAAACCGTTCACGTGCTAAATCTTACTCAGGTCATAGGGACGACGAGTGATGGGAAAGGGAAATTTGAGATACCAGCAGTTGTGAATGATACTTTATATTTTTCATACCTCGGTTACAAACCGCTTAAAATTGCGGTCACAAGTGACATGTTGAAATTCAAAAACACAAAATTTCAGCTAACCGAACTGGCCTATGCCCTCGAAGAAGTTATTATCCGCCCTTATCAACTGACGGGTTATTTGGATGTAGACGCCAGGAATGTCCCGTTGAATAACAACAGTCGTTACCAAATTATCGGTCTTCCGAATGTTGGATACGAGGCTGGTAACCGAGACCGATCCGCTTTCTCAAAAGCTCTGGGTGCGCTGTTCAATCCAGCTGATTTTTTACACAACTTATTTGGTAAAAATCCAAAACAAATGCGCAAACTCAAAAAGATGCGAGCGGATGATGAAATAAAAAACCTATTATTGACCAAATTCGACCGCACCGTTTTGGAACAACTACTGGGATTGGAACGGATTGATATAGACGAAATTCTTCGGAACTGTAACTACTCGGATGTTTTTATTAAAGAGTCCAATGACCTTCAAATTTTGGAGGCAATCAGTGGGTGCTACGAAGAATATCGGGTCCTCCAATTGTAAGAAATGGATTCACTGGCCAAACATCTCGCCTATTTTGAAACATTAACAGCTCGAAAAGCTGATCGTGTTGCCGGGGCCAACTATCTATCCAACCATCCAGACCAATGGCATGAAATATTTCTCTTTGCCCTCAACCCCAAAGGCGACCGTATCCATGTGCTTATCTGCTGGTGTGTCGAATTGTTTGTCGTTGCCAATCCAACTGTATTGACGCCGCATTTTGATGTTTTTTTGAAACGAATAGCGACAATTACGAATGAAAGTATGCGCAGAAGTCTGAGTAAAATTCTCTTTTACTATATCACAAAAAAGAGGGTATCAATTACCCAAAAACAAATAGATGATAGTATCACCCAAGCCTTTGATTGGCTCATCGAGCCTGCCCAGGTCGCTACCCTAAATTTTTCGCTTAAAATTCTGCAATGCTTTCAAGAAGAAAGACCATGGGTCAAAGAAGAACTTAGAGCCCTTGTCCAACAACAATTGCCAACAGCGAGTCCGGGATACAGAGCCGCAGCAAGAGAAATTCTTAAATAAGCAGTAGAAGTCCAAGGCGAACCCTATCTTTGTCCTGCCAAATGAAGTTTATATGATGCTCAATGCACTCAATGCCATTTCACCCATAGATGGTAGGTATCGATCCAAGACAAAGGCGTTCGCTCCTTATTTTTCAGAAGAAGCCCTTTTCAAATACCGTGTACAGGTTGAAGTAGAATATTTCATTGCTTTATGCGAACGGGGAATTCCACAACTGTCAAACTTCAATACCTCTCTTTTTGAAGACCTAAGGAGTCTATACCAACATTTTAATCAAGACGATGCGAATGCAATTAAGGAAATTGAAAAAACAACCAATCATGATGTGAAGGCTGTTGAATACTTTATCAAAAAAGAATTTGACAATCTCGAATTACAAGACTTTAAAGAGTTCATCCATTTTGGTTTGACTTCTCAAGACATAAACAACACAGCCATCCCACTGTCAATCAAAGAAGCTATCAATAAGGTATATTTTCCAGAATTGGAAGCCTTGCAAGAAGTATTGGTCGGTTTGTCAGAAGATTACAAAGACATTCCGTTACTTGCTCGTACCCACGGTCAACCCGCCTCTCCAACACGACTGGGAAAGGAAATAGAAGTCTTTGTTAACCGACTGGAAGAACAAAAACTGCATTTGCTACAAGTTCCTCATGCCGCTAAATTTGGTGGTGCCACGGGTAATTTCAATGCCCATCACCTCGCCTATCCAGCAATTGACTGGAAAGCTTTCGGCCATCAATTTGTAGAAAATCAATTGGGCTTGCACTACTCTTTTCCAACCACCCAAATAGAACATTATGACTCTTTCGCAGCTCTTTGTGACGCAATGCGAAGGATCAATACAATATTGATCGACCTGAGCCGTGACATTTGGACCTATATCTCTATGGACTATTTCAAACAAAAGATTAAAGAAGGTGAGGTTGGTTCTTCTGCTATGCCGCATAAAGTGAATCCTATTGATTTTGAAAATGCAGAGGGTAATTTGGGAATTGCCAACGCCGTTTTTGGCTTCTTTTCAGAAAAATTGCCCATCTCTCGATTGCAACGCGATTTGACAGACAGTACGGTTTTACGAAATGTTGGCGTCCCATTTGGGCACTCACTCATCGGAGTATTGTCCATTCAAAAAGGTTTGGGGAAACTTTTGGTTCATACCGAAAAAATTCATTCGGATTTGGAACACAATTGGGCCGTGGTGGCGGAAGGTATTCAGACCCTTTTACGAAAAGAAGGTTATCCCAACCCCTATGAAGCCTTAAAAGAACTCACTCGAACCAATGCGACAATCGATCAAAAGAGTATCCATCGATTTATTGAAACACTTGATGTTGCCCCAACCATTAAAGAAAAGTTAAAACAGATAACCCCATTTAATTATACAGGGATTTGATTAGCTCTGGGGGATTTTTATTTTTTGATTTTTTTGAGTTGCTCACCGCCTGGAATATCCATGGTATCGGTTAGCTTTCCTACAACTTCCAAATCAATATCACCTTCGAGTAACAATACGACGGATTGTAGCTTTTTTCCTTCAATCGAAATCGCCTCCTCGAGCTGTTTGCCTTTGGAAAACATCAAGAGCCTTTTCACTTTTTGTTCTGCTTCGCCTGTTTCGGCAAAAAAACGTAGGAGTTGTTCCTTTTCTTCTAATTGTAGCAACAATTGAAGGGACTCCTGGTGAACCCACTTTGCTATAACCTCTTCTAAGGAGTTCGTAATCATCGTTTTAGTAGTTACCAGCACTTTAAAAGATCGAATGCTTTGAATCATAGAAAGATAGGCAGCAGATTCGGGGTCATCTGTCTGAAGGTTCATTTGTCCGAGCAAACGGAACATCATTGGATTGATCGAGAGATATTGAACCCCTTCTTGGTTCTTATATGCGTCAAAAAAAGGTTGGGCCTGTGTGCTGGCTGAAAAAAAGGATATAAAAACAAGACAGCAGTAAAATCGAAGCATGGTTTTTCTTTTCATCGAACAAGAATACAATTTTTTTACCAACAGTCAGCGTTCTTTAATAATAGATAAATAATAGTATTTTTGTGGCTTAGCAAAAAGAAACGCTATGAAAAACCTCAAATTTATAATCCTCGTTTTTGTCATTCTTGGCTGTTCTAAAAAAGACCAAGACGATACCTTTATTGATTTACAAGGCAATCTTGAACTCAGCGATTTTGTTTGGAAAGGATTGAATGAATATTACTATTGGCAAGAGTCGGTTCCCCAGTTGTCGGATGATACGACGGAGGATCGTAATGAATATGCTCAATTCATAGAACGCAATGCCGATCCCGAGATCTTTTTTGAATCCCTATTGCATGAAGACGATCGTTTTAGTTGGATCGTTGATGACTATGTAGCACTGGAAAATTCCTTTCAAGGGATTGTAGCCTCCAACGGCATGGAGTTTTCACTTTTTCGCCAAAGTGAAGGATCCAGTGAGTTGGTGGGCTGGGTCAAATACATCCTACCCGATTCAGATGCCGCTGAAAAAAGTATTCAAAGAGGTGATTTATTCACCCATGTAAACGGGCAGAAACTTACTGTTGATAGCTACCAGAAACTATTATATGGGGATAACTTAACCTATTCTCTGGGTATGGCTTCTTTTGAGAACGGAACCTACAGTTTGAATGGAACCAATATAGAACTCACTAAAGAGGAAAACTTTCAAAAAGATCCACTATATCATCAAGAGGTCTACACCATCGAGGACCAGCGTATTGGGTATTTGATGTACAATCAATTTGCCAGCAGTTACAACGAAGCATTGAACGAAGCCTTTGCCGAGTTCCTGACCGAATCTATCGATGAACTAATCTTGGATTTACGATACAACCGCGGGGGATCTATTTCTACATGCACCTATTTGGCATCTCTTGTAACCGGTCAATTCGCAAACAACATCTTTGCACAAGAGGTTTGGAATTCCAAATTGATGACCTATTGGGAGGAAAATAATGAGGAAAGTCTGT
The DNA here is from genome assembly GCA_049890035.1 of Flavobacteriaceae bacterium. Classification (GTDB taxonomy): domain Bacteria; phylum Bacteroidota; class Bacteroidia; order Flavobacteriales; family Flavobacteriaceae; genus UBA11891. Next base: position 135,898 of record JBMHCG010000032.1, read on the forward strand.
ACAATCGTTTTACCAATCAAATCAAAGACGGAAGTACACTTAATTCGCTACGTCTTAACCGAGTCTTCATATTAACGACAAAAGAGACTGCATCGGCCAGCGAATTGTTGATCAACGGACTACGACCCTATATAGAAGTCATTCAAATTGGGGATGCAACCGTAGGTAAAAATGTAGGTTCTATTACACTCTACGATTATATTGATAACAACCGAACCAAAAATCCCAATCACACCTACGCCATGCAGCCCATCGTATTGGCCATTGCCAATAGTGAGGGATTTGCTGATTACACAGAGGGATTGGAACCTGACACCGTTCTGAAAGAGGATCGCAAGAATGCAGGAACCCTTGGAGACCCTTCAGAGCCCTTGTTAGCAGAAGCCCTACGACAAATTGTTGGTGAAGAAACGGATGAAACCAGTAAAAGAAGAGCGACACCTCTGTACGATTTTTTTGGTGAACTCTATATCGATTCTCAAATGCAAATTGAGCAGCGTCTCCTTATCGACACCAAGCAAACTTCTATGTGCATCAGAGGGCGAACCGAAAACCAGCCATAAAGTTTCTTCCGCGGCTACTGTAATTCAAAAATTCCACATAATCGGTATTTAATAGATTGGTAGCATGAACAAAAATTGAAGTAGCTGTTTTTGGCACTTGATACTGGATCCTAAGATCCCAAAGAAAATAGGCCTCTAATGTTGTAGTAAAGTCTGCTGCCAAACGTTCTCCAGTTCGTGAAAGGCTTGTTGCGATGTTCCAGGTATTGTCAGGAGTAAAATCAATTTCCATTCGATAAGCATGTTTTGGAATCCGACGCAAATCTCCCCCCTCCGTTTCAGTATAGGTGTAATTGGCACCCATTTCCCATTTGTTACTTAACTGGTATTCGTAGCGAAGTTCCATGCCAGAATAAAAGACTGCCGTGCTGGAGTTTGCGTAACGAAAGGTCTCAAAATCATAAACCAAAGTTGGATTTTCAGTTCTTTTGAAATAAGCCGCCGTCAATGAACCGGATGGATACGTGTAGGACAAACCAATTTCTTGGGTTTGACTTTCTTCTGGTTCCAGTGTGTCATTACCAGAATAAGGATCATACAATTGGTACAGACTGGGTGTATTAAACCCAGAACCCAAACTAGCAAAAACTTTCAAACTTCGTACTTCATCGAAGGAGAAATTGTACGAAGGATTGAGATTGTAAGTCCATGCAGAACCATACGCATCGTGATGGTTCCATCGCCCCCCCAAACTAAAATTAAACCCTGCATTGGAATAAATTATATTGAGATAAAGATCATTTTGAAGAATCTCCTCTTCTTCGACTATAGTAGCCTTGTTCTGTTGTAGAAAATATCCCATAATACCGTATAGCTTGTCATTAAATACAATTCTATTGGAAAGATCCAATGTTACATTGCTACTGACATAATTAATTGGAAAATCGGATTGAAAATCACGTTTTGTTTTTTGATACCCTAGATCCAACTGTATTTCACCTATATCATATTGATAATTTTGTTGCAGGGCAAAACGGAAAAGATTGGTGAGTAATGTGTTATTTGCATCTGCGGGGGCAAAGTTCGCGTCAAAACCGTCGTATTGATTACGGATATCGTCTTGATGAGCGGTGAGTCTTAGTGTATAATTTTCAAGTGAGCTTAGACCGAGGGCAATCCCAAAGTTATTGCGTGCAAACAAATCGGGTTCACCACCAACCACAGCACTCATACCGTCTGAATAACGTTGTGAATAGAAGGCAGAAAAATCTATCATCCCCAATTTTTCAGACAAACGAATACTATTTTCAACAGCTGAAATTCCTCCTTTTTGAGGAGCTTGAGAAACCAAGGTACCTACACTACTATTCCATGACAAAAGCGGTTGACTGGTACTTTTTTTGGTGATGATATTGATAACACCTGTAGCTGCTGCACTACCATAGAGGGTGCCGGCGGCTCCTTTTAGTATTTCAATGGATGCTATGGCATCAAGAGGAAGAAAATTGATATTGAAATCGGTTCCTATACGTGATGGATCATTGACACGAATCCCGTCTACCAAGATCAACACTTGATCGTTTCTTCCGCCTCGAATGGAAGTGGTCAAATTTTGACCTAGTTGTGAACGGCTCCCTAAAATATCAATTCCCGCCTTACTTCGTAACACTTCCCCCAAACCCAAACCTTGGAATTTTTTTAGGGTTTCGGCATCAATTTTTTCGATCATTCGCCCTGATTGCGATCGTTTTAGTGGAAAACGACTGTCAATGAGTATCACCTCATCCAAAGTTTGCGTGTTGAGACTGTCTAACAAAGGCATAGCAACTTGTGCCTGTGTTAGGCCTGATGCCACAACCATAAAGAGAAGTACGATTCTGAAATTCATAATGGGTTGTAATCGCGTTAAGAAACTACTACTCCCGGTAGTTTCCAAAAAAATATAGGCAGGTCTCCTGGCTTGCATTTCTTTATGCCTTCCCATGCGTCATGCACAGTGGCTTTTAGTGATAAAGAATCAAACGAGCTTACAGTTGCGGGTACAGCAATGGAATCACACCATTTTCCCTTTTCATCTTTTCTATAAAGAACCTAGGAGTTAAAGATAGCTAATGTATTTTAAATCGGCTTGGAATACCACTTTCTAAGCGTAGAAAAACTTCCGAATAAAACCCCTGTGTAGAATAGGTCCCCAAGTAAAGTATTTGTGTAAAAAGGAAGAGCCAATAGAAAACAACTCGATAAGCCTTCCCAACTATGCGGATAATAGAGATACCAGACCCCTAAATTGGTGATAACGAAAAACAGTAAAGAGGAAATAATAAGGGTACCCAGATGAATCTTCTTTGTTGCAGCAGCCTGAAAAAATATGACTGCAAAGGCAAGGTAGACAAATAGTGTTATGGCACTGAATCCAAGCACCCAATCGGTAACTACCATAGCAATAAAGGGTACCATCAGTGCTAGGATTTTACTTTGGAAACGAGTGGAAGCAAAAAGAGCAATACCCGTTATGGGAGCAAAATTGGGTGGGTGGGGAAGCAAGCGGCTGGCAACAGCCAAAACAATGAGACTGAGAGCCAATACCATTTCCTTCTTTGAATGGGTAAATTCCATGCTTCTAAAGTACGTATTTTTCCTATTTGGTCAGATACATTTTTCGGCGGGAATATAAATTGTAAAATTCGTCATCCTTCAAACTGTCAATAAATAGAATACTTTCTCCTGTACTTTTCATCTCGGGTCCCAACTGTTTGTTTACATTCGGGAACTTGTTAAATGAAAAAACAGGTTGCTTGATAGCGTACCCATCGAGTTGGGGATTGAATGTAAAATCCTTTAATTTTTTGTCCCCCAACATCACTTTGGTTGCATAATTCACGTAGGGCTCTTTGTATGCCTTTGCGATGAAGGGTACTGTCCTAGACGCTCTCGGATTGGCTTCAATGATATACACTTTATCGTCTTGAATGGCAAACTGTATATTAATCAATCCTTTGGTATTCAATGCTTTGGCAATTTTAACAGTATGATCTTTAATTTGTTGCACGACATACTCTCCCAAATTGAAAACAGGCAGTGTTGCGTTGGAATCTCCTGAGTGAATACCACAGGGCTCGATATGTTCCATAATTCCAATGATATAGACATCCTTTCCATCACAAATTGCATCGGCTTCGGCTTCTATGGCCCCGTCAAGATAGTGGTCTAAAAGCAGCTTGTTATTGGGAATTTTACGCAATAGATCAACTACATGCGCCTCTAATTCCTCTTTGTTGATGACAATTTTCATACCCTGACCCCCTAAAACATAAGAGGGTCGAACCAGTATGGGGAAATCTAGCTTTTCTGCTAGTTCCAATGCCTGATCAGCAGTTTCTGCTACGCCAAACTCCGGATAGGGAATGTTATTTTCCTTGAGAAGTGTAGAAAAACTTCCTCGATCTTCAGCCAAATCAAGCGATTCAAAACTGGTTCCGATTATATGAATCCCATACCGATTTAGTTTTTCAGCTAATTTAAGTGCTGTCTGTCCCCCTAATTGGACGATAACCCCCTCTGGTTTTTCGTGCTGTATGATATCGTAAATATGCTCCCAAAATACAGGTTCAAAATAGAGTTTATCGGCGGTATCAAAATCTGTCGATACCGTCTCGGGATTGCAATTGATCATAATCGTTTCGTAACCCGCCTCTTTGGCTGCCAAGACCCCGTGGACACAACAGTAATCGAATTCTATTCCTTGGCCAATACGGTTGGGACCCGATCCCAAAACAACAATTTTCTTTCGATCGGACGCAAGGCTCTCGTTAGCACTAAAAGGAGCTTGCCCTGGGAGTTGCATTTGCGCTTCAAAAGTAGAATAGTAATAGGGTGTTTTTGCTTCAAACTCGGCCGCACAGGTATCGACCAGTTTATAAACCCTTTGAATACCTAATTCTACACGTTTATTGTAAACCGCACTTTCCAGACATTCTAGCATATGGGCAATTTGACGATCTGCAAACCCTTTTTGTTTGGCTTCAAGCAGCAGTTCTTTGGATACGGATTCAATTGTATAGGTACTGATTTCTTTTTCGAGCATATACAATTCTTCGTACTGCTTTAGGAACCACATATCGATTTTTGTGATATCGTGGATCGTTCGAAGCGGTATGCCAAGTTGAATGGCATCGTAGATAACAAAAACCCGATCCCAGCTAGCATAAGTGAGCTTTTCAATGATTTGGTCATAGTTGTTGTATCCTTTTCCATCGGCTCCAAGTCCGTTTCGTTTTATCTCTAGCGACTGGGTGGCTTTGTGCAAAGCCTCTTGAAAAGAGCGACCGATTCCCATTACTTCACCTACCGCTTTCATTTGCAAACCTAATGTGCGGTCGGAACCATCAAATTTGTCAAAGTTCCAGCGTGGAATTTTGACTATCACATAATCCAGAGTAGGTTCAAACAAGGCAGATGTGGATTGTGTAATTTGATTGTTCAGTTCATCTAATGAATACCCAATCGCCAGCTTTGCAGCTACCTTTGCAATGGGGTAACCCGATGCTTTGGATGCTAAGGCTGAAGAACGAGAAACCCGTGGGTTGATTTCAATAGCAATGATATCTTCTTTTTCGTCAGGACTCACAGCGAATTGAACATTACACCCCCCTGCAAAGTCACCTATGCTTCGCATCATTTTAATGGCCATATCGCGCATACGCTGGAAGGTCCGATCCGAAAGGGTCATTGCTGGCGCAACTGTAATCGAATCTCCAGTATGAATACCCATAGGATCCATATTTTCGATGGTACAAATGATTACAACATTGTCATTTTTGTCCCGAAGTAGTTCCAACTCATATTCTTTCCAGCCCAACAATGCTTTATCGATAAGGACTTCATGGATGGGAGAGGCTTCCAACCCGCGTGTCAGTAATTCTTCAAAGGAATCTGCATCATGAACAAAAGAAGCACCTGTCCCACCCAATGTAAAAGAGGGTCTGATTACCAGGGGAAAACCAAATTCTTGTGCAATTTCTTTGCCCTTGAGAAATGAAGTAGCAGTTTTGGCCGGGGCAACAGGGATATCAATTTTTTTCAACAATTTTTTGAACTGATCCCGATCTTCTGTAATGTTGATTGCATCAATATCAACACCGATAATTTCGACATTGTAATCCTCCCAGATTCCTTTGTCATCAGCTTCTATACAAAGGTTTAAAGCCGTTTGACCACCCATCGTTGGAAGTACTGCATCCACTTGATGTTGTTCTAAGATCTCTACAATAGATTTAGTTGTCAACGGTTTGAGGTAAACATGATCGGCCATGGAAGGGTCTGTCATGATGGTAGCAGGGTTTGAATTGATAAGAACAGTTTCAATTCCATCTTCTCGTAACGAACGAAGCGCTTGTGAACCCGAGTAGTCAAATTCACAGGCTTGACCAATAATTATGGGGCCTGAACCAATAATTAAAATCGTATTGAGGTGTTCTTGTTTCGGCATGCTATTCAGTATTCTATAGTCAGATTAATTTAAAAAAAAAGGTGTTACTGGAAAAGAGTAACACCTTGTTGAGTCGAATGTTGGTACAACATTTATTTTTTGTGTCTGGGTTCGGAGGAGACGGATAATTTTTTTCTTCCCTTGGCGCGTCGGCTGGCTAATACGCGTCGACCATTGGCGGAAGCCATACGCTCACGAAATCCGTGTTTGTTTCTTCTTTTCCTCTTGGAGGGTTGAAATGTTCTTTTCATACGTTCTGTAGCTTTTGTGCTTGTCGGGAAGCGATCTCCTAAAGCGGTGCAAATATAACACAACTTTTCTTGGAACCAAAACAATTAAATCCCTCAAAAAGTATTTTTACTACTTTTGATGCAAATCGTATTTATGTTCCCAAAATTCATCAAATTAATATTAGCCATCGGTATCGCTGGGTGGGCACTCTTTCAGTTTCTTGACAATGAAATTGGCAACGGTATTTTTGCCACGATACTTTCGAGTATGTTTGTTTTACTGTACTTTAAAAACGAACTTATTTTTCTTGCTTTTTTGCGTTTGCGAAAACAAGATTTTGCAGGAACTCAAAAATGGTTGAATCGAATCCCCAATCCCAAAGCCAATTTGGTAACCAAACAGCAGGGATATTATTATTATTTGCAAGGTATTATTCAATCACAAACCAACTTGACACAAGCTGAAAAACACTTCAAAAAGGCATTGGAGTTGGGCTTGAATATGAAACATGATTTGGCCATGGCTAAAATGAGTCTAGCAGGAATACTGATGCAAAAAAGAAGAAAACGCGAAGCTACCGCACTGTTGGCTGAAGCCAAAAAACTAGATACACATGGAATGTTGACAGCACAGGTTAAATTGATGCAGCAACAATTAAAAAAAATTTAGGTCTCAATCCCTTACTGGTAGTGCGATTTCGTAAAATTTTCGAGATTTATTATTCAAATGATTTTCTAGCAACCAGGGATTGTTGATTTTCAACTGATTGTAATCCGTTTGCATTTGCTTAGCAAACTGTGCCAGGTTGGATATGGCCGTATCCAGACCTACTTTTCGGATCGGGAGGGCTTGATATAGATCTTCTGTTTCATAGATGAAACCGTAACGGTTTGGGTTTTGCATTATTTCTTTTATAGCTAAAATTCGAAAAAGGTAACGTGATGTTTCACTGCCCAAATACAAATCATAATAATTGTCTACTTCTTGCATCGCGAGTTTCTTTTGAATTCCACTCATACCTCGATTGTAAGCTGCCGCAGCTAAGGTCCACGATCCAAGTTTTTCTTTGGCCTTTTTCAAATATTGGCAAGCCACCCTAGTAGCCATTTCCAGATGATACCGCTCATCTACATTACTGTTTACTTCCAATCCCATTTCTCTTCCCGTATTTCGCATAATTTGCCAAAAACCAGAAGCTCCCTTAGGAGAGCGCACATTTGCCAGACCACTTTCTATGACAGCCAAATATTTGAAATCTTCCGGTACTCCTTCTTCTTTCAAAAGGGTTTCAATAACCGGAAAATATTTATTAGCGCGCTTCAATAAAAGCATCATATTGGATTGCCAATAGGTATTCACTAACAATTCACGATCCAGTCGCTCTCTGAGATCCGGACGTTGGAGTTGCATTTTTTCCCCTGCAAAAGAAACAACTTGTGGCAATTCCAAAGCATAAACTTTATACGTTGGTTCCGGTTCCTTGGTTTTGAAAGCGGAACGGTTCTCCATGATTGAGGCCGCAACAAAAATGAAAAGAAGCGGTAGTGTGAAGAATAAATAAGTTTTTTTCATTTTAGGGGATTTTAGTTGTAACGACTTTTTCTTGTTTTTCTTGTTTTTCCTCACCCAAAATAATTGCCGGCAAATGGGTGTTGAACCAATTCTTTTTCGTAATAATCATAGCATGTTCGCCAGCAATTACTCGAACGGGTGCTTGAATGCCTTTAATCGGGAAAACACTGTCCTCTTTCCCGTGAATATGAATCAATTCTGCAATTTGTCCCGTTGGATTCCAATTGACAATTTGGTTGATGGACCAACGCAGGTAACCGACATCTCTTTCCGAAAGATACCGCCGATACATGGACAGCCTTCTTTTAATAGCATTTCCAAAGGCGAATAAGGCCAGTGTTTCAATGTTTTCCACCCACTGAAGGGGTAACAATTTGTGAAGTTGGGTGCTTTTGGCCATTCGCATGTGCAAGGGTAATTCTTCACGTGCTTTTACACTCGAGATGATTATAACTTTCTCAACGGTTATCAACTGGGCCATTTCTTGCACCAAAATCCCACCAAACGAAACGCCTAATAGAATGGGATTGGGATGTTTTACACGCTGACACATTCTGTTGGCATAGGCTTGTAAACTTTCATTCTCAAAAGGGGGAACCCAGCTCAACCAATGCACTTCAATGGTGTGAGGGAATTCTAAAAATTCAAAAATTTTTGGACTCGCTGCCATACCTGGCATCATATAAACATGCTTCCTGATCATTGATACAAAAATATAAAAACAAAATTTTTGTAAATTTGTAAGCTGTTTCGCAAAAGCCAAACAAAACAACATAAATCAAATCAAATTTTTATGGAATCAAAAGCCATTGTTAACAATGAATTTTTACGACAATTTGAATTTACTTCAGATAATGAAATGGCTCGAATAGAGTACGCAGAACAAGAACGAAAAATATTTTTAACAAAGCTTTCCATACCCAAATCCATGGACAATCCAGAATTCGAAGAAGATTTTATCAAGACCGTTTTAGAAATGCTTGCGGACAAAAACCTTAAAGTAGTACCTACTTCACCAAAAATTGCTGGGTTTGTGCGTCGAAACAAATCCTACAAGTCCTTGTTGCCCGTTGGAATTAAGCTGTAACTTCCAGACGGCCAAAGCCCGCTTCATCTATTTCATACAGCACACCTTCTTGGAGTGTATTGACGAGGGAAGGATTCCAGGGGGCACGCACCTTTACGTAATTGGATGTAAAACCATGGATGTACCCTTTTTTGTTTTCTCCCTCAAACAAAACACTAGCTTTCTTACCCACTTGGGATGCGTAAAACTGTTGTCTTTTTTTGGCCGATAAAGCACGCAATATTTTACTGCGTTTGGTTCGTACCGCTTTGGGTACGGGATTGTCTAAACCAATAGCTTCTGTATTGGGTCGCTCTGAATAGGCAAATACATGCAGATAGGAAACAGCCAATCGCTCTAAGAAAGAAAATGTCTCTAAAAAGGCTTCTTCCGTTTCACCGGGAAAACCAACGATAACATCAACACCAATACAACAATCAGGCATTACTCGCTTTATTTGAGCAACTCGATCGGCATACAATGCTGATAGGTAACGGCGTTTCATTTTTTTAAGTATCGCATCACTCCCACTTTGCAATGGGATGTGGAAATGCGGAACAAAACGCTGGCTTTTCGCTACATAGTCAATGGTCTCGTCTTTCAGTAAATTGGGTTCAATTGATGAGATTCGAATGCGTGCGGTCCCTACTACTGCATCCAAGGCTTGGACCAGATCTAAAAATGTATGTGAATGTTTTTTATTACCCAACTCTCCTTTACCGTAGTCTCCTATATTAACTCCAGTAAGAACAATTTCTTGTATTCCTTTGGATGCAATTTGTTTTGCCTTATCGATAATATTTACCAATGCATCACTGCGTGAAATACCCCGAGCTTGGGGAATGGTACAGTAGGTACATTTATAATCACACCCATCCTGTACTTTTAGGAAAGAACGGGTTCGGTCGCCCAGAGAAAAGCCTCCCTCATAAAAATCTGCCGCTTCAATTTCGCAAGCGTGAATGGTCGCTTGTTTTTTCTTTGTAAGGTCGTTTAGGTAGGCTGTTAGCTTAAATTTTTCTGTTGCACCCAAAACCAAATCAACACCATCGATTGCCGCCAATTCGTCGGGACGTAATTGAGCATAACAACCGATCGCAGCAACAAAAGCCTCTGGGTTCATTTGCAAGGCCTTGTTGACCAAGCCTTTGAATTTTTTATCAGCATTGTCGGTTACTGAACAGGTATTGATCACATAAATATCTGCTGGCTGATCAAAGGAGACACGATGGAAATTCTCTGAAGAAAAATCGCGTGCAATAGTGGCCGTCTCTGAAAAATTCAGCTTGCAACCGAGAGTATAAAACGCGACTTTTTTTTGAGCCGGAGCAGCTATCGGTAAAGAAATTGATTCTGCCAAAATAGTTTATCCTTATATTTCGGCACAAATATAGCAACTATGGCGTGTTTGCCTTCGATTAAATTGATTTTTAGGTACCTTTCCCTAGTGTTGGGTTTGGGTTTTCTTTTCCAATGTAAAGATCCCTCACACGCTTTTACAGATGCGGATGTTTTTCGCTATAACGAATACCGAAATGTTACCAGTCTGGACCCTGCTTTTGCTAGAAACCCTCAAAATATTTGGCCCGTCAATCAGCTTTTTAACGGCTTGGTTCAATTGGACAGCACCTTACAAACACAACCTGAAATTGCATCGCATTGGAACATTAGTGAGGATGGTTTGACTTACACCTTCCAACTGCGCTCGGATGTTTTCTTTCATCCATCTCCAATTTTTGGTGAAAAAAGAACCCGAAAAGTAATTGCCGATGATTTTGTCTACAGCCTGCAACGGCTTACCGATCCGAAGCTGGCTTCCCCTGGGGGTTGGGTGATGCAACATGTTGCGCATATCAAGGCTCTAGATTCCCACCGCTTAAGGATACAGCTCAAAAAGCCCTTTCCTGCTTTTTTAGGATTGTTGAGCATGCGTTATTGTTCGGTCGTCCCAAAAGAAGTGGTGAAAAAACTCGGTAGCCGTTTTCGGAGTCAGCCCATTGGCACAGGGCCTTTTCAATTTCAGTTTTGGGAGGAAGATGTCAAATTGATCCTGCGGAAAAATACGCGGTATTTTGAAACGGATGCCACAGGTCATTCGCTACCCTATTTGGAGTCTGTGGCAATTCAATTTATTCCTGATATACAAAGTGAGTTTATGTTGTTTTTACAAGGAAAATTAGATTTTCTTAACTCCCTGGACAGCTCTTATAAAGACGAACTGTTGACCCCTGAAGGGGAACTTCAATCCAAGTACCAAAAACGTATTCAAATGCAGCTGGGTCCCTATTTGAATACAGAATATATCGGAATATATATGGACTCTGAAAATCCAGCGATACGATCCAGGGCGGTACGTGAAGCCCTGGCCATCGGTTTTGACAGAAAGAAGATGGTTTATTTCTTACGTAACAACATTGGTTTTGCAGCTGATAAAGGTTTCATTCCTTTTGGCTTACCGGGATACAGTCCGACAATCCGATCCCCATACGATCCGCAACGAGCGCGGCAGTTGATCCATGCGTTTACCAAAAAAAACGGCCGGCCGCCCGAACTCCGTTTAGCTACAGACGCCAACTATTTAGATGTCTGCCAATACATCCAACGTGAAGTAGATAAATTAGGTATTCAAATGCATATTGATCTGATGCCTACCGCCAGTTTGAGACAGGCAAAATCCTCAGGAAAACTAGAATTGTTCCGGGCCAGTTGGATTGCTGATTATCCAGATGCTGAAAATTATTTAGGGCTGTATTATTCGCAAAACTTTTCTCCGCAAGGACCCAATTACACCCATTATAGCAACCCCCAATATGATTCCTGGTTTGAAAAAGCTTATACATTAAAAGAATCTCACAAAAGAGAGGTGCTTTACCGGAAAATGGATAGTTTGATTTTGGCCGATTATCCCGTGATTCCGCTTTATTATGATAAAGCAATACGATTTGTCCAAAAAGGCATAACTGGATTGCCCATGAATCCCATTAATACTTTGAGTCTTAAAACAGTGAAAAAAGAGTAAAAAAAAACCGCCCATTAGGACGGTCGTTCAATAGCATATGCAATTGCTATTTCTTAAACTTTGCGTATTTGTTTTTGAACTTGTCAATACGACCTGCCGTGTCTACCAATTTTGACTTCCCTGTGTAATATGGGTGTGAAGTTCTTGAAATTTCTAATTTAATTAGGGGGTAGGAAATACCATCCACTTCGATGGTTTCTTTACTACTGGCAGTAGATTTGGTGATAAATACATCTTCGTTGGACATGTCTTTGAAGGCGACCAATCTGTAATCTTCTGGATGAATGCCTGTTTTCATATTCTTTCAATTGGAGCGCAAATGTAAAAGAATTTCGTGCAACAACCTAGTCAATCATCAATTTATGTTTAAAAAAATGTATCTTCAACCAAGAATTAAATTTACATCTTATGGAAAACAAATCTTTATCATTGCCTTCCTACATGCTAAAATTCGGTGGGCTGCTCGGGGCTGTATCAGTGATATTTGCTCTCATGTTATTCTTTTTAGACATGCATTACGGTCAAGAACCCGCTGTCAACTATGTTAATTATGCCATTACCATTTCGATCATCGTCTTAGGGCTATATACTTTTCGTAAAGACAATGATGGTTTTATGAGTTTGCGTGAGGCCTTAAAACTCGGATTGGGAATCGCCTTACTTTCAGCTCTTATTTCCATTGTTTACACCGCTTTGTTAATGTATGTCCTGGAACCGGGCTACATGGAGAAAACAATGGAGATAGCCAAAATGAAAATGATAGATGAAAACCCTGAATTGACACAAGACCAGATCAATGCCAGTATCGATATGATGCAAAAATTTTCAGGTATAGGAACCATTACCATCATAATACTTATTTTTAGTCTCTTTTTTGGCTTTATCACTTCGTTAATCGCAGGATTAATTCTTAAACGAGCTCGCCCCGAGTAGCCAGTCGTTTTTGTACCTTTGACAAAAACTAACACACGGCATGGAGCTATCCTTGGTTGTCCCCTTACTAAACGAAGCAGCATCCCTTCCAGAATTGCACCAATGGATTGAAAAAGCCCTCAAAGGCCGTTCCTATGAGTTGATTTTTGTTGATGATGGGAGTTCGGACAAATCTTGGGAACTCATTCAGAAACTGGCTACTCAAACCGCTTCCGTAAAAGGGATACAATTCAGTAGAAATTTTGGAAAGTCCCAAGCACTCCATGCAGGATTCCGAATAGCCAAAGGACGGTATGTTGTTACTTTAGATGCCGATTTACAAGATTCCCCCGAAGAAATTTTACCCATGATCGAACAGTTGGAAGCCAACCAATGGGATTTGATTTCCGGATGGAAAAAAAAACGTTATGATTCGGTATTATTCAAAAACCTTCCCTCACGGCTATTTAACTGGGCCGCACGACGTGTCTCAGGCATCTCGTTGCATGACTTTAACTGTGGTATTAAGGTTTACAGAAATGAAGTCATTAAATCCATTGAAGTTTACGGAGAGATGCATCGCTACATCCCTGTTTTGGCTGCACAAAATGGATACCAACGTATTGGAGAAAAAGTGGTGCAGCACCAGGCGCGAAGGCATGGCCACTCGAAATTTGGCACAGAACGTTTCATCCGGGGATTTTTAGATCTAATCACACTTTGGTTTCTACACCGCTTTGGTAAATTTCCAATGCATTTTTTTGGATTGTTGGGAACCCTAATGCTTTTACTTGGTTTTGGTTTTACGCTTTACTTAGGCATTGATAAACTTTTCATTCATAAAAGCAGCCGATTGATCAGTCAACGACCCGAATTTTATGTTGCTTTAACAACCATGATACTGGGCTCCCAATTTTTTATTGCTGGTTTTTTAGCCGAATTAATCTTAAAAGGACGTCCCCATACGGAACGTTACGCAATTAAAAGCACTACCTACAGGCATGACAATTGACGAAAAAATAAAGCTCTGGACGAGTTCCGTTTTTGATTCCAATACCCAAAAAAAAGTCAAACGACTTCAAAGAAACAAAAAGGCACTTTATGATGCATTCTACACAGACCTTCATTTCGGGACAGGTGGTATGCGCGGCAAAATGGGGGTAGGCACCAATCGAATCAACAAATACACTTTGGGCCGCTGTACCCAGGGGCTGGCGAACTACCTCAACAAAAATAGTAACGAGGCTTCCGTGGTAATAGCCTATGACTCAAGACATAACAGTAAAGACTTTGCTCAGCGGGTAGCTGAAATACTCACGGCCAATGGCATTACCGTTTACCTGTACTCCGAGCTACGAGCAACCCCACAACTCTCTTTTACGGTACGACACCTCAAAGCTCAGGCCGGAGTCGTACTCACAGCGTCTCATAATCCACCCGAATACAATGGCTATAAAGTCTACGGAGCCGACGGTGGACAAATGGTTCCTCCAATGGATGCATCCGTTTTAGCCTGTATAGAAGATGTCGATTATTCTGACATCGTTTTTGATCCTCCAAAAGCGCAAATTATATGGCTTGACGTAGAAGCTGACGCCGCTTATTGGAATGCTGTCTTGGAAGCAATGCCTGTAACTAGGACAGAAACTAAGAGGTTGAAAATTGTGTTTACTTCTTTGCACGGAACCGCTATTACAGCCATTCCAAAAGTGTTGGCGATGGCAGGGTTCTACAACCTGAGCATGGTCAAAAAACAAATGCATCCCAATGGAGATTTTCCTACGGTGTCTTCTCCCAATCCAGAGGAACCCGACGCCCTTAAACTTGCTTTGAACCAAGCCAAGAAGGAAAATGCGGATCTGGTCATCGGCACGGATCCCGATTGTGACCGGCTGGGAGTAGGTTTTCGATTGCCTAATGGCAATTATGAGCTATTGGACGGAAACCAACTGATGATCTTACTTACTGAATTTGTATTGGAGCAGCTCCGGAAGCAAGAGAAACTCTCCCACAAGAACTTCATCGCTACGACCATAGTTTCTACCCCTTTGCTCCAAAAAATTGCCGCTCGTTTCAAAATCGAATGTGTCACCACGCTGACTGGCTTTAAATGGATTGGTCAAGCCATTGAACAGAAAAAAAATAAAACCTTTGTGTGTGGTGGAGAAGAGAGCAACGGCTTTCTGATTGGAGATTCCGTCAGAGACAAAGATGCCGTTTCTGCTGCCTTGTTGTGTGCTGAAATGGCTGCTGCCCTGCAGTTAGAGGGGAAAAATTTACTGGATCAACTGCAATCCTGTTACCAAACCTATGGATTTTCTTTGCAACGTATGTTGTCTGTAAAAAAAGAAGGGGAACAGGGTGTGAAACAAATAGCGAACTGGATGCAAGAATTTCGAAACAATCCACCCCAACAACTGTCTGGAAGTGATGTTATTCATATCACTGATTATCAAATAGGAATCGTGAAAAACCTACGTAATGGTAACGAACAACCGATTGAGCTTCCTACTTCCAATGTGCTCCAGTTTGAAAGTGCGGATGGGAGCCTGATATCAATACGACCCAGTGGCACCGAACCTAAAATTAAATGCTATCTAAGCGTCAATGGCATCTATGACTCTTCATTATCTTGGCAAGAAAATAAACACCTACTGGAACAAAAACTAGACCGCTTGGCGGATGAATTAAAATTCTAATGCAGTATTTTATTAAAATTATCCACTTTGCCAGACCCTTTTGGGGATATGCGGTCGTGAACGTTATCTGTAACTTATTTTATGCGCTTTTCAGTGCCTTGGCTTTGGTATCTTTCATTCCTATGCTGGATGTTTTATTCAATCAACCAATCAAACAAGAACAGCCACCCAATTATGAAGGCCTGGCCAATTTAAAAGAATACATTCAAGGAACGATTAATCAAGAATTATCACAACGTGTGGAAAGCGATCCAGGGAGCGCACTGATTTGGGTGATTGGACTCATATTGACTCTTTTTCTACTGAAGAATATGTTTAATTATCTCGCATTATTCGCCATTAGTTTTCTTCGAAACGGAGTGCTAAGGGATCTACGCAACGCTCTATATAACAAAATACTGCACCTCCCCCTCGGCTATTTCACTGAAAAGAGAAAAGGTGACTTGATGGCGCGGATGGCATCCGATGTCATTGAAGTTCAAGTATCATTCCTTTCTGTTTTAGAATTGTTAATTCGTGAACCGCTAACCATTCTGCTCAGCTTGTGGATCATGTTCCAATTGAGCAGTCAGCTAACGTTGTTTGTCTTATTGTTTATTCCCGTGTCGGGTTTTGTCATCTCAAGCATCGGCAAACAACTTCGAAAGAAGTCTGAAATCGTCCAAAAAGAACAAGGGTATTTTATGTCCCTAATAGATGAAACACTAAACGGACAAAAAATCATTAAAATATTTAATGCCAAAGGTTTTTTTAATTCCCGATTTCAAGAAGCGACGCGAAGATTTTATCTTTATTCAAACAGTTTGCTGCACCGAAACAACCTTGCCTCCCCACTTAGTGAATTCATGGGCATTGCAATTATTGGTGTCTTATTGTGGTACGGGGGCAATATGGTTTTAGTAGCAGGCAGTCTAAAAGGAACCACCTTTTTTGCATACATGGGATTGGCCTACAACATTCTCACCCCTGCCAAGGGGATTAGTAAGTCCTTATTTAGTATTCGTAAAGGCGATGCTGCTGCAGAACGCTTGATAGCGCTTTTGGAAACTCCTAGCACGGTTAAAGAAGCAAAAAAACCTATTGCACACAACACCCTTGAAAGAGAAATCATTTTTGATAATATTTCATTTTCCTATGGAGAGCAACCGGTACTAAAAGATTTTAATCTACGGTTGAAAAGAGGTGAAATGGTGGCATTGGTAGGGCAATCTGGAAGTGGTAAAACCACCATTGCCAATCTGTTGAATCGGTTCTACGATGTGGGCACTGGTCAACTGCTCATCGACGGATTTCCCATTACTCAATATCGATTTGAATCGCTATATGAAATGATGGGGATGGTCACTCAAGAAGCCATTTTGTTCAATGATACTGTTGCCAACAATATTCGCATGGGAAAACAAGATGCTACCGATGCCGAATTGATCGAAGCGGCCAAAGTGGCTAATGCACACGAATTTATATGTAAAATGGAACAGGGTTACAACAGCTCGATTGGGGAAGGTGGCAACAAACTTTCTGGGGGTCAAAAGCAACGTCTTTCCATTGCCCGGGCCATACTGAAAAATCCTGACATTTTGATTTTGGATGAGGCTACCTCAGCACTGGATACAGAATCTGAAAAACTGGTACAACAAGCTCTGGAACAATTGATGCATAATCGCACTTCATTGGTTATTGCCCATCGTTTGTCTACCATTCAAAAAGCAGACAAAATTGTTGTCTTAAAAGAAGGAGAAATCATTGAAACAGGGACACATCAATCTCTATTGAAACAAAAGGGAGCCTATTATCAACTCGTCAAGCTACAACAACTGTAATGCGTAAGTTGCATGAAAACCTTGCCCGGGCCGCCACGAGTGTTTTAGAATCTGTTTTGCTGCGACAGCAGCGAGCTTCCAGGACACTTGCAAAAACAGTCCAATTACATCCAAAATGGGGATCACGAGATCGGAAGGTGTTGTATACCATTGTATATGATATTTTACGATGGAAGCGGTATTACGCTTACCTGCTCGATCCGAAGGATGAAAATCCAACGATTGAGAAATTATTGGGTTGTTGGTGTGTGTTGAAGGATTTCGTTTGGGACCAAGCCAATACTACGGATGGTAAAAAAAAACTGTCCCTCCATCAAAGCACTTCCCTTCCCATTGCGGTTAAAGCTTCGTTCCCTGACTGGCTTTTTAAGTTGGGTAACAGCGAAATCCCCTCAGAATGGGAAAAAGAATTTCCAGCCATGAATTCTCAAGCTGGCATTGCATTGCGAATCAATCGAATTCGGGGCCACCCCATTAAAGTCCAAGCACTGTTAAAAGATCAATACCATATACCCAGCGAATACCAAAATGAATACCCCGATGCCTTGCTATTGACACAAGGCCGCAAATTGGAAAAAAACCCTTTGTTTTTGAAAGGATTTTTTGAAATACAGGATATTCATTCTCAGAAAATTGCACCCTTTACCCAGGCACAACCCAACGATTGCGTTATCGATTTATGTGCCGGTGCTGGTGGTAAAAGTTTGCATTTAGCTGCACGCATGCGCAATCAAGGAGTCATTCGAGCCTACGATGTAGATCCGAACAAGCTCAAAGAACTGGTCAAACGCGCCAAACGCGCGGGTGCTACCCTGATTAAAACCCATTGTATTCATTCCAATACCGACTTAACGGCCAATGATGCGTGGGCAGATGTTGTTTTAATTGACGCGCCCTGCTCCGGTTTGGGTACCCTAAAACGGAATCCAGAAATAAAGTGGCGTTTGACTCCGGCACATCTTCAAAAATTACTCCACACCCAAGCAATGCTTCTTGATCAAGCGGCTGGATGGGTAAAACCCAATGGACGGCTCGTTTATGCCACCTGCTCTGTTTTACCTTCTGAAAACAAACAGCAAATTGCTCAATTTTTACAAAGACATCCCGAATTTCAATTAGAAATTGACCAAACCTACTTCTGTCACCAAAGTGATTTTGATGGGTTCTATATGGCCCGTCTACAAAAAAAACACAACTGTGAATAACTCCTTCATGCATCGCCATAAACTCCCTAGCTGGGTCGTTCAATTGCCATTCAAAAACTTTATTTTTGTGCTTTAATTTGCTTTTGATATGATTCAATTTTTTGGTGCGCCAGAGACTAAAATTATTGCGGTCGCCACCTCCCAAAAACTTTCTGCCGAGTCCATTGAAAAATTACACTGGCTACTTGGAGAAGCACAGCCTATTGAGCAAGATTATATCGAAGGAATTTTCTATGGCCCACGCGCATCCATGCTGACCCCGTGGAGTACCAACGCTGTTGAAATTACTCAAAACATGGGAATTATAGGAATTGACCGGATGGAAGCATATGTATCACAATCCATCATTGAAGATATCGATCCCATGCTGGTGGTTCGCTATGAAAAATTGGATCAGTCATTATTTGATGTTTCGCTAGTCCCCGAAGCAGTTCGAGTAATTGAAGACATTGCAGCCTACAACCGTAAAGAAGGTTTGGCATTGAGTGCAGAAGAAGTCAGCTATCTGGAAATACTCGCCAAAGAATTGGGCCGTTCATTGACAGATTCGGAGGTGTTTGGTTTTTCGCAAGTCAACTCCGAACACTGCCGGCACAAAATCTTTAATGGGACATTTATCATTGATGGGAAACAACAATCCAACAGTTTGTTTGGACTCATCAAAAATACTTCTAAAGCCCATCCAGACAATCTTGTTTCAGCCTACAAAGACAATGTTGCATTCATCAAAGGCCCTGAGATAGAACAATTCGCACCTGCCCGGGGAGACCAACCGAGTACCTACCAAAAAACTACCTTCGCTAGCGTGCTTTCACTGAAGGCCGAGACGCATAATTTTCCGACCACAGTAGAGCCTTTCAATGGAGCGGCCACGGGTTCGGGAGGAGAAATACGAGATCGCTTGGCTGGGGGACAAGGATCCTTACCATTGGCGGGAACAGCTGTTTATATGACCCCTTACTCTCGTGTCCAAAAAGATCTCTCTTTTCATCGTTTTCCAGAGCGTAAATGGCTGTATCAAAAACCATTGGATATACTAATAAAAGCATCTAACGGAGCCTCTGATTTTGGAAACAAATTTGGACAACCCCTCATTGCTGGGTCGGTTTTGACTTTTGAACACCAAGAAGCCAATCATCGGCTTGGCTACGATAAAGTAATCATGTTGGCCGGTGGGGTCGGCATGGGTAAAAAAGAACAAGCACAGAAACAAACCCCAAAAAAAGGAGATAAAATCATTCTACTGGGTGGCGATAATTATCGAATTGGTATGGGCGGTGCCGCTGTATCGTCAGCAGATACAGGGGCCTTTGGGAGTACCATTGAACTGAATGCCATTCAGCGTTCGAATCCAGAAATGCAAAAAAGAGTCGCCAATACCATACGTGCCTTGGTAGAACAAAAAGAAAACCCTATTGTTTCTATCCATGACCATGGAGCTGGAGGGCACTTAAACTGCCTCTCTGAACTCGTAGAAGACACGGGGGGAACCATCAATATCGATGCGCTCCCCCTAGGAGACCCTACTTTATCAGCAAAGGAAATTATTGGCAACGAGTCACAGGAGCGCATGGGACTCATTGTATCACCCAAAGACACTGCCTTGTTAGAAAGAATTGCAGCTCGAGAACGCGCACCCTTTTATGTTGTAGGGGAGGTTACGGCTGATATGCGCTTTACATTCCAGTCGGAGAAAAAGAAGGAAACCCCCATAGACCTGGACTTATCTGCCCTTTTTGGGAGTTCTCCTAAAACTGTAATGAATGACCTATGGATGGAAACGCATTTTTCAGAACTGATGTATCAACCCACCGAATGGGTTCACTATCTTACAAAAGTTCTCCAGTTAGAAGCCGTTGCTTGTAAGGATTGGCTCACCAATAAGGTCGATCGTTGTGTTACTGGTCGAGTAGCCCAACAACAGTGTGTTGGAGAACTGCAACTCCCCTTGAGTAACTGTGGTGTGATGGCACTGGATTACACGGGTCAAAAAGGGATTGCCACTTCCATTGGTCATGCTCCAATTAGCGGTTTGATTGATCCGCGAAAGGGAAGTATTAATTCCATTGCAGAAGCATTGACAAATTTGGTTTGGGCACCCTTGGAAAATGGCTTGGACAGTGTATCCCTCTCCGCAAACTGGATGTGGCCCTGCAACAATCCTGGTGAGGATGCACGCCTGTATGCAGCTGTAGAAGCGTGTTCTGAATTTGCCATGGCTTTGGGTATCAATATCCCAACAGGCAAAGATTCCCTATCCATGAAACAAAAGTACCCAGACGGCGATATATTGGCACCTGGCACTGTGATTATTTCCACTGTAGGTGCCTGTTCAGATATTCAGAAAATTGTTACACCCGTAGCTCAATTCAACGGTGGGGATTTGTATTACATAGACTTTTCTTTGGATGACTTTCATCTGGGGGGGTCCTCTTTTGCACAAACACAAGCTACGATTGGAACCCAAACCCCCGGGGTAAAGGATGCTGCCTATTTTAAAAAAGCCTTCAACGCCCTACAAGCAAAGATTGGACAAGGTGTCATCACTGCCGGTCATGATATTGGATCGGGAGGAATGATTACCACCCTTCTGGAAATGTGTTTCCCCTCTTGTTCAATTGGAATGTCATTAAACCTTTCAGTTTTGGAAGATACGGACCCCATTCGTTGTTATTTCTCAGAAAAAGTTGGTGTGGTTGTTCAATCCAAAGAAGACCTGTCCAAAACTTTTGCTAGCGAAGGCATTACAGCCGTTCGAATCGGAAAAGTTATTGATCAACCCGAATTAAAGCTGAACGATACTATCTTATCTGTTTCAGAAATGCGTTCCATTTGGATGCAAACTAGTTCCCTGTTAGAACAACATCAAACCAAGAACCCACAAGCGACAATTCGAGTCGGAAACAGTATCCAACAACCCCTTCGTTTTTCATTTCCCAATGGCTTTAGAGGAACGAAACCGGCACCCAAAAAAGATCGAATAAAGGCGGCTGTTCTCCGTGAAAAAGGAAGTAACTCCGAACGAGAGATGGCCTATGTAATGGATCTTTGTGGCTTTGATGTCCGTGATGTACACATGTCGGATTTGATTGCCGGGAGAGAATCCTTGGACGATATTCAATTTTTGGTAGCCGTTGGGGGGTTTTCAAATTCGGATGTATTGGGATCGGCTAAGGGTTGGGCCGGAAGCATTCGCTACAATCCAAAAGCACGCAAAGCGATTCAACATTTTTTTCAACGTCCTGACACCCTTTCGTTGGGTGTTTGCAATGGATGTCAATTATTTATCGAACTCGGTCTGCTCACACCGGATCACAGAGAAAAACCCAGTATGTTGCACAACGATTCTGGTAAATTTGAATGTATTTTTTCTGCGGTAACCATACAACCTTCCCCAGCAATACTACTCAAAGGCATGGAAGGGGCTACATTGGGTATCTGGTCAGCCCACGGAGAAGGAAAATTTTCCTTTCCACTAGGTCAAGAAAATTATGAAATCGCCGCAACCTACCAATACGATGCGTACCCTGGCAATCCCAATGGGTCGGACTACAATGCAGCTATGTTGAGCAGTGCTGACGGTAGGCATTTGGTCATGATGCCGCATTTGGAACGATCTACTTTTCCCTGGAATTGGGCGCATTATCCGAAAGACCGAACAGACGAAACAAGCCCTTGGATCATGGCCTTTGAAAATGCCTATCATTGGTTATTTGATAAAAATCAGTAAAGTTTTTTGAGAAAAGGGTAATTTCAGTAATTTAAGGGCATGGAAATTACTAGATTATTTGATTTTTTGAGTTATCAAAAGGACAAGATGCCGCGTCCTGATGCACTCAATACGAAGCAGAATGGAGAATGGGTTGCCACTTCATCAGAAGCCTTTTATGAGCAAGCCCAACAAATCAGCCGTGCCCTCTTGGCATTGGGAGTGCAAGCAGGAGATAAAATTGGAATGATATCAACAAACAATCGAACCGAATGGTGTATTGTTGATATGGGTGTCCTACAGTTGGGAGCCATCAATGTACCAATTTACCCAACCATTGCGGCCACTGATTACGAATATATTTTAAACCATTCTGAGTCGCAATACTGTTTTGTTTCTGATGTAGAAGTCTATCAAAAATTAGTGTCCGTTCAGAAAAAAGTCAAAGGACTCAAGGGGATTTTTTGCTTTGATGAAATTGAGGGTTGCACCCATTGGAGTACACTCCTTGAAGATGGCAAAAAAGCTGACAATCAAGCCGAAGTTGAAAAGCGAAAAGCAGCTGTTAAAACAGAAGACTTGGCCACCATCATTTATACATCAGGAACTACTGGTGTACCCAAGGGAGTGATGCTTAGCCACAATAATATTGTCTTCAATAGTCTGCAGTCCTCAAAGCGACTTCCTATCACTCCAGGCGAATCCACCGCTTTGAGTTTCCTTCCTGTTTGTCATATTTTTGAACGTGCCATTTTGTATCTATACTATTACAATGGCGTACGCATTTATTTTGCTGAATCATTGGAGACAATTAGTGACAACCTGAAGGAGACGCATCCGGAAATGATGACAGCCGTACCCCGACTGTTGGAAAAAGTATACGACAAAATATATGCGCGTGGTGCAGAGTTA
The DNA here is from genome assembly GCA_049890035.1 of Flavobacteriaceae bacterium. Taxonomy (GTDB): domain Bacteria; phylum Bacteroidota; class Bacteroidia; order Flavobacteriales; family Flavobacteriaceae; genus UBA11891. The sequence goes on from JBMHCG010000032.1 coordinate 159,034, forward strand.
TCGGGCTTGAAACAAAAGCTCTTTTATTGGGCTGTAGACCTCGGTTTGGAATATCAGCCTTATGGCCGTAACGGGGCCTGGTATGAATTCAAACTGAAAATTGCCCGTAAATTAATTTTTTCCAAATGGAAAGAAGCACTCGGAGGCAATCTAAGCCTTATTGCCTCTGGAAGTGCCCCGCTGCAACCCCGATTGGCGCAAGTTTTTACAGCAGCCGGCATTACTATCTGTGAAGGTTATGGATTGACAGAAACCTCACCCGTGATATCTGTAAACGAAATGGCCAATGGTGGTTTTCGTATCGGTACTGTGGGCAAAGTAATGGATGGAGTCGAAGTCAAAATTGCCGAAGATGGAGAAATTCTTTGTAAGGGACCCAACGTTATGATGGGATATTATAAAGACGAGGCCAAAACCGCAGAAGTAATGACAGGTGACTACTTCCATACGGGTGATATCGGTGAATTGGATGCGGAAGGCTTTTTGAAGATAACGGACCGTAAAAAGGAAATGTTCAAAACATCGGGTGGAAAATACATCGCTCCTGCTCTGATCGAAGGGCAAATGAAACAATCCCTATTTATTGAACAGATCATGGTCATTGGGGAAGGGCAAAAAATGCCTGGGGCATTGATTCAGCCAAACTTTGAATACATAACCGAGTGGGTTAAAGAGAATCAAATAGATTGTGACCCCAGTGACCTCGGTGCTGTTTGTTCCAACCCACGACTCTTAGAATCGATTCAAACTGATGTGAACACCCACAATGAGAAATTTGGAAAATGGGAACAGATCAAAAAATTTGAACTTACACCAGAGGTTTGGTCTATTGATTCGGGTCTCCTTACTCCAACAATGAAACTAAAGCGCAAAGTCATTAAAGACCACTATAAAGACTTGGTCAATAAGATATATGCGTAATAAAAAAGCCCTTTCGAAGGGCTTTTTTTATTTTACATACTATGCGTACATAATAATGCGTGCATTATTATGCACGCATAGTTATTTTTCTTATCTTTGATTGCAACATGAAGACAAAAACATTTGATTACGCGCTCCGGGCAACGTGGGGTGCAGTTAGCAAGATGTATAACCGAACTGCAGCCAAGTTTGATTCTACAATGGCCACTGGGTTTGCCCTTTTGAATATCGATGCACAAGGCACCCCTTCCACAGCCTTGGGCCCTAAAATGGGAATGGAAGGCACAAGTATATCACGGCTGCTAAAATCGATGGAAGACCGTGGCCTAATAGAACGAAAACCCGATCCCTCTGACGGGCGAGGCGTGTTAATCTATTTAACGGAATTTGGCCGTGAAAAAAGAGAATTTTCAAAACAAACCGTTCTGCAATTTAACGAAGCTATCAGTAACGAATTACCGCAAGAAAAAGTAGATCACTTTTTTGAAGTCATTGAACGCATAACCCACTATTGTAATAATTACCAAGAACAAAATCACAACGTGAATATAAATTAATGCCTATGGAAACGACCCAAACCACACTAACAAAAGGAGGTGAATTTGTCATCAAATCCTTTGACGCCCAAGAGATTTTTACTCCCGAAGATTTTTCTGAGGAGCAACAAATGATGAAAGAAGCCGTTCAGGAATTTATCGATCGTGAGGTCATCCCGAACAAAGCACAATTTGAAAAGAAAGACTATGCTTTGACCCAACGACTGATGCAACAAGCTGGGGAGCTGGGCTTTTTGAGTGTAGCTATACCCGAAGCCTATGGAGGTATGGGGATGGATTTTGTATCCACCATGCTGGTTTGTGACTACATATCCGGAGCTACAGGATCATTTTCCACTGCTTTTGGAGCACATACCGGTATCGGTACCATGCCCATTACCTTGTATGGTACTGAAGAACAAAAGCAAACCTATGTTCCTAAATTGGCAACTGGGGAGTGGTTTGGTGCCTACTGCCTGACAGAGCCAGGTGCTGGATCGGATGCCAACTCCGGTCGGACCAAAGCTGTTCTTTCAGCGGATGGTTCCCACTACAAAATTACAGGACAAAAAATGTGGATTTCCAACGCGGGTTTTGCTGATTTGTTTATTGTTTTTGCCCGTATCGAAGATGATAAGAATATAACAGGATTCATCGTCCCCAAAGATCTGGAAAACGGAATTACATTGGGTGATGAAGAACACAAACTAGGGATCCACTCTTCCTCTACCCGACAAGTGTTTTTTAATGAAACCAAAGTCCCTGTAGAAAATATGCTGGCGGGTCGTGGTGAAGGTTTCAAAATTGCCATGAATGCTTTGAATGTTGGTCGCATCAAATTGGCTGCCGCCTGTTTGGATGCGCAACGAAGAGCTACAAGTATCGCTGTCCAATATGCCAACGAACGAGTACAATTCAAAACCCCTATTGCACAATTTGGGGCCATACAAGAAAAGCTTGCTGAAATGGCAACCAATACCTACGTTGGTGAGTCGGCAAGTTATCGGGCAGCTTATGACATCAAGGCCCGTATCGAATCACTACAAGACGAAGGAAAAGGGCACCAAGAAGCTGAATTGCAAGGGGTCGAGGAATTCGCTATTGAATGTTCGCTTTTAAAAGTGGCACTGTCGGAAGATGTCCAACACTGTGCCGACCAAGGGCTTCAAATTTTTGGTGGGATGGGCTTTTCTGCTGACGCCCCAATGGAAGCGGCCTGGAGAGACGCCCGAATTGGGCGTATCTATGAGGGGACGAATGAAATCAATCGAATGCTTTCTGTGGGTATGTTGCTCAAAAAAGCAATGAAAGGGCAATTGGACCTCATGGCACCTGTAATGGCTATTGGTTCCCAACTGGCCAGCCCTGAAAATATTCCTGCACCGTCGCACAGCGGACCTTTGGCTTTGGAATTAAACATGATTCAAAACCTGAAAAATATTTTCTTGTTGGTGGCAGGTTCAGCAGTACAAAAATACGCTACGGAATTGGAAAAAAACCAAGAGCTTTTGCTGGCTTTATCAGATATACTTATTGAAACTTACATGGCGGAATCGGCCCTTCTTCGAACGCTAAAAAACATGGAACGAAGTAACGCAGATACACAAACACATCAAATCGCAATGAGCCAGTTGTACCTGTATAAGGCCGTTGAGATTTGTGTGGGTAAGGCACGAGAAGCCATCGTATCCATAGCTTCCGGAAGCACGCGTGAACAACTCCTTAACACCGTGTCACATCTGACAAAAGAACAACCGCTACCCAATGTAGTTGCATTAAAAAGAACCATTGCTAAAGAACTTATCGATCAAAATGAATATGGCTTTTAATTGGTTTTTATTTTGTCAAAAACCCGACTGATAGTCGGGTTTTTTTTTGCTTTTCAATTTCCTTCACAGGAAGGTAAGTTGAAATAAAATAAACACGAATCAAACGTGTTTGGAAAAAAACATATTCTACTAACTTGCAGTATGAATAATAGATTCACTATGAAAAGTCGATTTTTAATCCCTATCATTTTAATAAGTGTACTCTCTTGGAGTCAAAAAAAACAAGACATCTACGCCATCATTGATGCTGTTTCGGCGGAACGCATTGCAACAGATATTCGTACGTTGGTATCTTTTGGTACGCGGCATACCCTGAGCGACACTCTTTCGGAAGAAAGCGGAATTGGTGCGGCCAGACGGTGGATAAAAAAAGAATTTGAAACCATATCTGCTTCCTGCAATGGTTGTTTGGAAGTTGGTTATCAAAAGAATTACCACGTTCCTGGCGATGGAGATCGTATTGTCAAACCAGTATGGATCAACAATGTAGTGGCAATCCAAAGAGGCACAGAATTTCCAAATCGTTACATTATTATGAGTGGTGATATTGATTCTCGCATATCCAACCCAAACAACTTTACAGACCTCTCTCCGGGCGCCAATGACAACGCTTCGGGGATGGCAGGAACGCTTGAAGCAGCCCGGGTTTTGACTCAATATAGATTCAAAAGCAGTATCGTGTATGCAGGCTTAGCAGGCGAAGAACAGGGCCTCTTTGGGGGGAAGGGTCTCGCTGCCAAAGCAAAGAAAGAAGGCTGGGAAATCATTGGTGTTTTAAATAATGACATGATCAGTAATATTGAAGGAGTGGATGGTGTCATTGACAATCGGAGTTTTCGGATTTTTTCGGAACCTGTTCCAGCTACTGAAACGGAGAAAGAAAGAAAAGCACGTCGTTTTTATGGTGGCGAGGTGGATGGTATTTCAAGACAGCTGGCACGCTATGTATACCAATCCACGAAGACATATATGCCCGAAATGAATCCTTTACTTATTTATCGTTTGGATCGCTTTGGACGTGGGGGGCATCACCGCCCGTTCAATGATCAAGGATTTGCAGGTATTCGGATTATGGAAGCACATGAAAATTACAATCGCCAACACCAAGACATACGTACTGAAAATGGTATTACTTATGGTGATGTCCTTTCGGGAGTTAATTTTGACTACGCTAAAAAATTAACCGCGGTAAATGCTATCGTATTGGCTCAATTGGCTTGGGCCCCTCCTGCCGTAGACAAATTAAGTATCGGTGGGATCGTCCAACCGTCGGTAAAATTTCAATGGGAAAAGGTCCAGGGGAGTGCTATCGCAGGGTATAAAATTTACTGGCGTGAGACCCATCATCCCTATTGGCAATACAGTCGATTTGTGGGTGACCTTGATGCCTATACGTTGGAAGAAGTGGTTATTGACAACTACTTGTTCGGACTAAGCACGGTAGGTAAAAACGGCTATGAAAGTGAAATCGTGTTTCCAAACTCGGTGTTCCGAGACTAGTAATAGTTGTCAATTTGGAGTCGTTTGTACAAGCCTCTGTTATTTCTTCGATAGATACTGAAATCAAATATCACAGACAATTCAAACATACTTGGAGAAAAAACCGTACCCGTATTTCGGAAAGGGAAATTGTAATGCACTCCAAAATCAAAGTTTTCCAAAGCCAACCCGATTGTGAGACCAACATTGTTGAGAGCTGCTTGTTGGGCAACTTGTTGGGTCTGGGAATTGTCTGAAAAACTAATAAAAGAGGCTTGCTCTACAAACCCAAGAGAGAATTCTCCCAACTGAAAATCTTGTGAAAAACTCATGAAATAGGCATCTCCAAACTTGGTTACAGAGGCATATGTATACAGATAGGAAAAGCGAGGTAAGTAACGGAATTCATAGGGGTTAATGTTGAACTCATAGCCTCCTTGGAGTGAAATCTGTATGGGTTTTTCGTAAGGAATTTCCCTATTAAATGAAGTATTGGGACGATTTAAATGTTTTAAACTCAACCCAACCAGGTAATCTTCAGAATGAAGTATAAATGAAGCCCCCATATCAAAATAGGATGTATTGGCAATAATTTGTGCCAATGGATCAATGGATTCTGTGTTGATGAATCCAGTTGCCGTATCCAACTGATCTTCGAACACAAGATTTTCAACATTTAAACTTGTTCCACCAAAACCGACATATAAAGCGGGAAGTAAAAAAGTTTCGTTCCCCAGTTGAATGGTATAAACATAGGCGAGCTTGGCCAAATTAAGGGTCAAATTGGTTGTTGGCATCTTGAATGAATTCAAATCAAGACCTATGGTAAAATTCAAATCTGGGAAGGCCATGGACCCAAATAAATATTTGTTGTCCATGGTTGTTGCATTATTTACCTTGAGTGAATTGTAGAGTACTCCTACCCTATTGAGCTCATTCATACCAAAATAGCTCGCATTGATTTTTTGCGTGTATTTGGTCTGGTTTACTACATATTCGTCCTGTGCAAATACTGATTTCAGCGTTGCAAGGAAAATTAGTAAGAAGATACCTAGCTGTTTCATTATCTCAGGATGATAAAGGTTCCACTTCTTTCAATTTCTTTTTCTCCAAACAAGGTTATTCCGCGTACTGTATAAATATAGTAAGGAGAATTTCCTGAATTTGATCCATCCCAGCCGTTTAGCTCTAGGGGTACTGTGTAGTTTTCAGGCTCGATAGGCACACCATCGCCAGGTGTAATCTCGTAGAACACTTTGTTTCCTCGGTTGTCATATATCGTAAACTCAACCAAGCTGAATCCACTGAATAGCGGCTTGAAGGTGTCATTCACCAAATCACCGTTGGGTGAGAATACATTCGGTACCAGGATGTTGTATCCTTTGCCTACTACGATTGGCTTGGTAATTTCTTCCGAACAGCCGATGTCATTATAAATACGTAATGTCGCAAAATACGTTCCTGAAATACCGTATTCGTGTCGTGTTGGAGAAACTGACTCGGAACGGACATAGACAAATTCAGAGGGGGTGTTGTCGCCCCATATCCATTCGGATACACTAAACGGATCTGTGGATGTATTTTCAAAAGTAACTTGTTCTCTTGCCAATACACTACCTGAGGCTTCGAAGTTCACGGAAGTAAATTCAAAGTTTGGATCACCCACACCAAGAACGATATCGGTTGTTATGGTACATCCCTCCTCATTCACGATGCGTAACTGAGCGTCGGGTACCGGTTGTGGTATCAATAAGGTAAAGGTACGATCACTGATTCGGTTCACTTCTGTGTCTACCAAGATATTGTTGTAGTAGAATGTAAGATCACCCTGCAAGTTGTCGAAGATGTCGATAACGATTCTTCCCGGTAACTGCTTACAAAGGTCTTCATCTACATAAGGCCCATCGATGATATAGAGGTCTTTATTGAGCGGCACTACAATATTTTGCTCAAAGATGGTATCATCTACATTTGGACAGGTATTCACCAATGATTGGATCACTATTTTATAATTACCTGGTGTCAAGCCAGAAGAGAACGTCGTGTTTTCAATGTCCATTTTACGGTATCCTCTGTGTGGATCATTCGTACGACCAGCTAACGGATCTTCGATATACCATTCGATATTGTATGGAGGTTTACCGCCTTCTACGGTAAAGCCAATACTTCCGTTCTCTGCATCATTACCACAATCGGGTGGTAAGGCAAATACCATATCGCCATTTTCATCTTCGAGTGTAGGCAGGAGACGGAAAGGCTCCGTTTCAAATTCAACTGTTAATGTAGGTAGGGTTGTACCATCTAATTCCAAAGTACATCCGTTGGAATCATAGACGATGAGTGATAGATCCCCTTCGTTATAAACTTTAATTTCCTCCCCTACATATGTAATTTGTTCTCCAGTGAACACGCCGCCTTCTTTGACATTAAGGGTCCAGTTATATTGGTATACTGCATTTCCATCGATAACATAGGGTAATCCGCCTTCGACCAAAGCTGATACTTCAGCATAACCTAAACATTCATCCACTAAGAAGGTTTGATCACCAAGGTACTCCATTGGCTGGTACTGATAGATCGTAAACGAATAGGTTTCTTGACAAATGACATTGGATGTCGAACCTGCTTTAGAAATCAATAAATCGTATTCATCAGGAGGTAGTTGAACAAACTGCCAGCTGTTGGCAATACGTGGATTTCCATTACCAAACTGTGATACGATTTGAGTCGATGGAGAACCGGCACCTGTGTTCGAATATATCACACCTCCCGCTCTACCGATTAATTCTACATCAAAGTCATTACTGGATGAATTTAAGATATTGTCTCGAACAGAGAATCTAAAGGTTCCTTCGACTGCGTTGATTAAGTCACCACAATTTTCAGGATTGTAGTTTTCAGTAACAGTTGGGTTCAAGAGTTCGATACCCTCGTCGAATATGGTAATAACACTTGTTTCAATGGCACCGGAAGGACATTGTCCAGAACCTGGTCCCCTTTGATCGTTAACAGTGGCTTTGTAGAGTCCATTTTCAAGGTTGAAAGCTGTAAGTTGTCCTCTGAATTGAGAAACTTCTACCCATTGTTGCACAAGCTCGTATTCTGGTTCGGCAGTCGTTCCAGAAGCAGTTCCAGAAGCGTTGGTCGAACTGGCTGTGCTGGCAACGGCTCTGCGAACATTTTCAGAACGATACCACTCCACTTCTAAGGGTGGTACAACGGTAGCCATATCAATATTCAATGTGATGGCCCCTCCGGTTTGTCCGCTACAACCTCCTTGTTGTACTAATGGTTTCTGCATGGTCAACTGAGTATCACCCACTGAGTTAATGACAATGGTTCCAACAGCAAGTTCTGTACATATTTGAGCCGTTCCACTAGCAGCACCAGATACTTTTCTTATTTCGTATGAATATTCGCCTGGATAAATTAGGTCGTATACCTCCCCTTGAACAACCGTTCTACCATTTTCAGCACGCGTATTGGCTGCTGGGACAAATGGAACAAATCTTTCATAGCGATAAGTCGGTGGGGCACCTGCTGGAAGAGTCAAGCTGGTTCCAACCCATTTAACTTCTAGTTGATCGAGATCCGTATTATAGTTTCCATTCGATAAATCAAGCGTAATTATGGCACTACCCAATTGGCCTGCGGCGCAATCGATATCTGTAACTTCAACGTTTTGTACAACCACTGGTTTTGGATTCTCAATGGTCATACTAATGGTGGTCGTGAAAGGATCACAGCCTTGATCATCGGTCAATTCTACGGCGATATTGTTTCCAGTAGCCAACAATACGGCTGGATCAACATTAGGAATAACGACAGTTCTATCGCCTGAAGTAGCACTTCCCGTATACAAGCCGCCTCTTAGACTCAAGGTGTAATTCACAACTTGATAAGCAGACTGTTTGCCACCGATTATATTGAAGTATAGGGTTGCTGTATCTCCTGGACATCCTGCATTGATGGTTCTACCTTCGTCAAAGACCACACTGAAAGGTTCGGGTTCACGAATTTCAAAATAGTATCTGTCGGTACAACCAGGCGAAGTGGTCACTTCTGCAAAATAAATTCCTGGACCTTGACCAGCAAGAACTTCAGTATTTGCAGTTCCACTCACCGATCCACCATTGGAATACCATTGAACGGTATAGGAAGGATTGGTTGTTGTCGATGTAGATGAAGAAGTGGATGTTGAGGAGGCACCCGTTACTTGAATAGCCAGATCTGCTGTATCACCTACACAATTCAGATAGATCAATTCATCGATAGTCACCGTATTACTTGAAGTGGACGAACCTGTCCCAGAAGTTGCCGTAGTTGTACTTGTCGATCCTGTTACAGGTTTCGGATACCAAGCAAGCTCTCTAGGTGAGGTTAGTGTCGGATCAACTGTTACTTCCAGTCGAGGCGGTCCTTGTACATAGAAGGTTTGTGAAATATCACATAGGTATATCTGGTCAAAGACAGTTAGTGTATAAGCACCGGGTACAAGACCATTGATATCTGGTGAACTATAGGTTCTTGAGCCCGTTGCAGTTTGTCCACTCCAAGAGAATGAATAACTTCCAGATCCACCTTGGACAAGATTTGATGTTTGAGCACTGGTCACAGAGATAGAACCGTCACCTATGTCAACCGGACTTTCCAAACAGCTATCATTCACGATTGTGTCCCTAATTGCATCCCAATCCACTGTCAGACCACCGGATAAGAAGGCGTTCTCAGAATCATCACAAACACCGGTTGCATCAATGACCTCCACTTTGTATCGAGAAAGAGGATCCAAGCCATTGAACACATCAATTACGGTATTGGTCGTATTGGCACTTCCTCGCGTAAGAGTATTTACAAGAAGTAAGGATGAAGTACCCGTGACTTCTCTATACAATCTTACGGTATAGGGTTGTGTTCCCCCTTCAATGGTGTAGTTGATAATACCCTCTGTTGGCGTTGAATTACAGATGGCTAGGTCAACATTTAATGGTGCATCGGGTCCACCAATAGTGATGGGTACTCTTCCACTGGAGCAAGAATTAAGAACCACTTCGAAGTAATAGGTACCGACAGGTCTGTTTCTTAATTCGAGCGTTGAAGCAATGGGTGTCACAGTTGTGGAATCTGGATACCAATAATATTGATAGTTCAAATTCACATTGGCAGTAACAACGGATACTGTAGCAGAAGTTCCTGGATTCACACCACCGCGATCGAAGAAATAGGGTGGATCCACAACGGTCATAGGAATACCGGCTGTTCCCGCTTCCAATCGTAAGGTATTAACTCCAAATGGATACGCGATAACATTCACTGTACTCGATGCCCTAATATCATCAGCAAGCAAGCTAATCACATCCGTTAAAGATTGTGCAATCGTACTACTTGCTACTACTGGCAAGAATGTTCTTGTGAAGGTTTCACCATTAATGGTCACGCCAATTTGATCCAGAATTTGTGGTACTCCAGGTGCAAAATTCCAAGTGACTTCTTGTACTTCTCGAACGGCATTCTGTCCACCAAATATTCTTCTTTCATAATCATTATAGGAGGGTGGATCCAATGGAATGATTACAGAGCCATCAGCATCTCCGAAACAAGTTACGTTAGTAACATCATTATCTTGAATAAATTGTGCAATCACTGTTGGTGAAGGCAATACCTCAATAACACCCATAAGTTGGGCGACAGGAGTACATCCAGCGTCATCATCATATGCTGTAACCATGTATGGGAAACGCGTTGCTACGACTTCCGACATACTCGCTGTACCGCTGATTTCATAAAGTGTTACAGTACCGCTAGGCGTTCCAGCTGTAGAACTTACCACATTGATAGAAATTCCTTGGATAACAGTACTTGTAAGCCATGTCAGTTCGGCACGGTCTGCTCCACCAAATATTTCATATTGGATGGGGGCAATATCTGTATTTTCACAAAGTGCATCTATCCCCGTTTGCAATGTTGATGATGTACTACTAAATAATGCTATTTCGGGTAGTGCAAGAATTTCAATAGTCCCTGATATGGTTGCTGGAGAGCAAGTTCCTGTAGTTACAATTTCATAATCATAAATAACATCCGAGGCAACCGAGGCTGCAGACAAGGTACCTGTGATTGTGAAGGTAGTTCCACTTTGCACAAAAGATAATCCAGTAGGCTGTCCACTTGGCCAGTTAATTAAGGCATTGGTAGCCCCCCCATCGATTTCAAATCCTATGGGTGTAAATGTTGGATTGTTTTCACAAACCAGTTGCGTCATACTACCCGTACTACTAATGTGATTGATATAATCTTTTGGCAGGATAATAATGGTTCCAGTAACGGTGGTTTCCGGACAAGAATTACCTGTGGTATCAATTCGATACGAATAAGAAACAGTATTCGTTGAACCGGTATTGATCACTGGATTACCCGTACCAATATTTAATGAGTATACCGTTGGTGTAGCTGTTAATGCTGGGGTACTTGCATTGATCCATGGCGGTGTTGCTGGTGACCAGGTCACATTAGCGCCCGTTGCACCGCCAAATATTTCATACTCAATATTGGGGAGATTCAGACCATCGCAAATTACAAGCGTATTCGAACCTGTCGTCAAATTGATTTTAGAGGAACTGTTCAATGTTATATTGATTGTAACCGTATCCGAACTACAATACGTTCCTGCCCCATTAGGAGCTCCTGGTGTTGTAATATTAACACTGTATACACCTGGAGGGGTCAAAGTTGTCGGTGTTCCCGTAATAGAGAAGGTTCCTTCTGTTGGGTTTGAATTGATGACATTTAGTTTAGCCCCTGGGTTGTCCGAAATCACTCGTAAGTCAAAAAGAATACCGGCATTATTAGCTGAAATACGTATGCTTGTTGGCGTTAATCGAGCGACATTAACCACACTATATAACGCTATTTTGGTCTCTAATTCGTCTATTATTTCAGTCAATGTAGTCGTTACTGTACTAGAAGAGATAAACGAATTTCCATTTATCAAAATCTCATATTCACTGTAAGTTGTCGATGGAACACCTGTAATATTTACATCTACTGATTGAGGAGTGGATGTAACTGAAGTTAAAGACAATCCGTTGGGTAGGAATGTTGGTGAAGCGATCAATGGTAAATTACTTGCGGTATATTCAAGATTGATTCCCGCAATTGGATCCATTTGACAAACAGCGGCAGATCCAGTGCTTCCTCCGGCTAAACGTACTTCTTCATTTGGCCATAGTACGATAAATCCATAACTGACTCCCTCACCGCAAATACCCACAGTACCTGTTGTAGTTACTGAATATCTGAATGCGGTTGGCACATCTACATCTGCAGTTGGTGCACCGGTGATCTCGTAAGTTGTTGTGGAACCTGCAGCTAAATTCATAGTAACCCCTGCTGGAAGTCCCGCAACATTGAGTGTACCACCTCCCTGCACATCGTATACAATTGGATCAATTAGATCTGTTTCACATACAATTTGATCAACAGTAGTAGATGCAGATAAAAGCAATAATGAAGCATCATCTATTGTAGATATCAAACCTGTAATAGATGCCGTTGAACAGCCGCCACCAGTTGTTTCAACCGTGTAGGTTACAGCTCCTGCAACAGTTGGTGTTCCTTCAAGAATCAATCGTCTGGGTCCTGTAATCATTTGAGGTGCTGTTGGGGTCAATGAAGCTCCAAAACTAGAAGTTCCTTCCAACCCAAAGGTAACTCCTGCCGTATTTCCTGTTAGGGTTAACACTTGGCCAGTGAAGCTTGCTGTAACCGTTGACAGTGGGTCAATAGTAATATCGTTTGCTATGGCACTGACTACATTACTTGCGGATGTAATTGTAGTTGAGGAATAGGTGTAAGAGGTATCATTTACAAAGATGGTAATGATATCACCAGCGCTTAGGTTTGTACCAGTCAATTCGATAGATGCAACCTGGTTTTGCAAGACAGAGCGGAAGCTTACCCCAGGCGGTAGTGTTGTAACCGGTACGGCAATGACACCTGGTGGCCCCCAATATTCAAATTCAATATCCTCCATAGGAGATCCAATACATTGACTCACGTTCGTATTCGTACTCACTAATGTGATATAATCATTTGCGTTTACTGATATAGTACCATTAACAGATGATTCATCACATCCATAGATGTTTCCAATACTCTCAATATTGTAGGTATAGATACGGTTGTTCCAGTTCGTTAAGTTAGGTGTGCCCGTAATAACAATAGTATTGGTACCAACGAGTGTATCGTTCACACCATTTGGTAAACCTGAAATATTATACCCAGTAGAGCCATCCATGGTGTAGGTAACAGTAGCTATGGATGTACCATCACAAACGGGACCAGTAGATTGAGAGGCAGAGAATACAGTTGAAGAAGAGACTATAATTGGAACTTCAACACTTGCCGGAGTACAACTTGTATTCAGCGTAGTTACGGTAACTGTGTAGCTTCCTGCAATATTAGGTGTTCCAAGAATTTCAATTCTGTTGGGACCAGCAATCATCGTGGGTGTTCCTAATGCTAAACTTGAAGTGTTTCCTTTTGAAACATCCATACTGTATGTCGTTCCGGAAGTTTTCCCTGTAACAATTAAAATATTTCCTGACGTAGTAGCCGTTACAATACTTAAAGTATCGGATGTGATAAGTGCTTCTATATTGGATGCAACAGTGTTCGGACTTGCATTCGTCGTAGTTGTGTATGTATAAGCGGTGTTATTGATTTCTAATGTATATGTATCACTAACATTGGATGTAGATCCTGGATTTCCAAAACTAACGCTTGCAACTTGCTGTTGTTGCGTATTTACACGGTACATGCCAGAAGGCAATCCTTGGATATTGGCAGCAATACCGACACTTCCCCAGAAATCAACTATAATTGGATTGGTGATTGGGTCTCCATCACAAATAACAATGCTTGTTTCTGTTGATACAAGACTGATGTAATCTTTCGCATTCACATTAATGGTGCCTCCTATTGAAGTTTCATCACATGAATTAACATTACCTAACGTACTTACGGTGTAGTTAAATATTTTATTTGCCCAGTTATCCGTAGTTACAGTTCCTGTAATTGTAACTTCAAGAGTTGAGCTATTCAAGTTAGTAGCCAATCCATCAGGTAGTCCAACCACAGAATAATTAGCTGCTCCACCTCCAATTTCATAAACAATGTCAATAATATCTTCACCATCACATATTGTTTGATTGGTTGTGCTGGGAGCAGATTTTAGTTGAATGGTTGAGTCAGAGCCTACTTCAATAAAGCCTGTAAGTGTCATGGGTGAGCAATTTGCACCCGTTGTGGTGATGGTGTAGTTGTAGACTCCTGATACAACGGACGCTGCAGGACCGCCGGCTATTACTAATCTACCTGCCAAGGATGTATCGCGTATAGTACCAAATTGGATATTATTTGTTGCATTACCGGGCGTCGTGTTAAGTTGTAAAGTAGCTCCAGGGGTATTGGCTATCACCTCTATCGTACCAGAAGTCAGATAAGTAGCACTTACATCTGGATCCATATTAATTCTAGCTGCCATTTTTTGACCAACGACCGCAAAGGAATCACCGGCCAATACATTTGTAGCCTGATAGGTATTGGTTATACCATTTACATTAACTCTCAAACTATAGGTTTCTGTGGCTAAAGCGGTTAATCCAAATAATCTTGGTTCAACAGGCACCTCTTTTCTAACAGTTCTTGGGGTAATTGTTTGAGTAAATCCTGCAGGTAACGGACTGATATTAAAATTAAGTGCTGATCCTAAAAATTCATATTCAATAGGATCTAATAAAGTATCTCCTTCACAAACTGTTTGCGCATCTGTTCCAGCTGCTGAATCCAATCTTAAAATTTGATCTGGATTCACAACAACAGTACCTTCAATGGTGGGTGAAGTTGAACTACATCCAAATGTACTTCCTATTAGTGTGTAGCTGTATTCGTAAACGTTCTGATAGATATCCCCAGTTGTTGGTGTTCCTGATATTGTAAGTGTATCCGCTGCAGGGTCAAATACGTGATTGATCCAAGTAGGGTTCGATGGGTTTGAATTGATTGAAGTTGCTCCTACGACTTGATATACAAGGGTGTTCATTGCATTCCCATCACACAGGGTTTGATACGTAGTGTCGGCGACTGAACCCGTTGTTGTGAGCGAATAGGTTGTTGTGGGTTTGACTGTGATAGATCCTGTGACAGGGGTCGCTGAACCGGTACACGTTCCACCGCCACCCGTTGTCGTTAGGGTATAAATATAGGTGGTGGTGATGGTTACAGCCCCAATTGTTGGTGATCCAGAAATAACAAATCTTGCCGGAGTTTGAGTGACATTAATGTCTATGTCAAATCCTCCTGCTCCTGACAAATCAATTAAATCAAATGCTACACCGCTGCTATTTGAAGTAATTGTAAAAGATGTTCCAGTTGGGCTTGCAGTCACACCATTCGATGTATCCACATTAATCTGAGCAGCTAGACTGCTTACAACGTCTGTAATCGTATGTACTGGTGTAGCTACAAATGAATAGGATGTTCCATCCAATTGGATTGTATAGGTCTTACTTACTGCACCGCCTCCTGTAGTAATGTCTACTTCTGTAATTTGTTGACGCGAATCGTTGAATCCTGTTATACCTGGTGGGAATACAGAGGTAGAAGTAGGACTCATTAAGTAGGCAGGATTGGATACGCTATAAACAATTTCTGTTAAAGGTTCTCCTACACAGACAGTTGAAGAAGTTGTGGCTGGAGCACTTTCAATATTGATTACTGGGGCTGGTTGAACAATGATGTATCCAGTGAAAGTATCTTCATTACATAAATTGTTGTTACCCGTAGTCTCCACAGTATAAGTAAAGGTCATATCTGTGGAAGGATTGATTGTTGGTGCCCCTTGAATTGTTACCACACCACCGGATGCACTAGCAATAATCCCTGGAGGTAGAGCTCCTGTAACAGTAGCTGTGTTAGAATTGAAGTAGTTGAAATTCATGGGTGTCATTAGCGAGTTGAAACAAACTCTATTATAGAGAACAAAACCGGCACCCGTCGTAATTTCTGAATCTGGATTGACTGTGATTCTTGTTGTCAGTGGGGGTGCTGTAACAGTATCACATCCATCTGTAGATGTTGTTTCGATGTTAACCCAATAATCGCCAGGAGTGACCCCTGTAGATGGTGCACCTGATATTCTGACTCGGGCAGAAACAGGTGATATGTCAGGATTACTTATCGTACCTGAAGCACCCGCTGATACACTACCCGCTGTTAAAATTCTTACACCTGCTCTCCCTGTCAATACAAGTTCGCCTGCTGCATACTCAGCCGTAATTAAGTCGGGACTTCCGCGCAATCTGTCACGCAGTGCAAATCCTACAGTATCTTGTGTATCAGAAACTGAAGTAGTATATGCATAATCCGTAAAGTTTGCAGAAATAGTATAGATTTCACCTGCTTGTAAGGAAGCTGAAGTAGTCAATGTATAAGTAACAATTTGACTATTCTGCGTATAATTTGCTGAAACACCCGCAGGTAAATTAGTTACACTAACACCGTTTGAAGCACCTAAGATTTCCCATTCTATAGGGATTATGTTTTCTCCAATACAAGCATCGTCAGTTGTAGTAAATGATATCGGTCTGAACGAGGCTCTTTGGGGAACATTGATTGCATATCGTCTTGAATTACCCCCACAAGGCGTAGGCTCAGCTGTTACTATAACAGTGCCATCAAATCCATTTCTCCAGTAAATTGTCAACGTACCATCAGAATTGGCTTCCAATTCTCGTGTGATGTTATTGGTGACTGTAGTTAAGCCTGAAATGGCATCCAAACGGTTAATGAACCATCGTACAGGTCTTGTTGACGCAAGGGTTGTGGTTGTTATACCCGTTGTTGGTATCGGACAATTTGGTAATCCTGTTCCTACTATTATTGGGAGTGTTCCATCATTAACAACAACTTCATGAGTTAGTGTGGCCCAATTAGGACTAACAGAGCCGTCACAAGCTATGGCACGAACTTGAATATCAAAGAATCCATAGAATCCGGCATTCCAAGACGAAATAACCCCTGTAGAAGCATTGATAGTACCCGGAGCATCTGACGGTGTCATTGCTGGATTCGTGTTTATCACATTTGTGATTCGCCACTCCAAAGATTCAAAGTTGTTTGTATTGGTAGTTATGGCTGTACTAAATAATTGCACTGGACCTTCAGAACCCGTTATTTGACATGTTGGTAGGGTTCCTGGGCTATCGCCATTACAAAGAATTAGATCGGGTAATTCAACAGGTGTACGCATATCAGGTGCTGGTGTCGTTGGTACTTGATCACGTACGACCCATATCTGTACATCATACCAGTCTGAATAAGAACCTCCACAACCCCGAGCTCTTACTCGAAGCGTTGCCGTATTGGTAACGGTTCCAAATAAGTTATCCCAGTTTACTGTCGCACTTTGTGTGGGATAAGAGATGACAGGATTTCTGAGAGTGGCATCGGAGCCGGGAGGGTTTGTTACACTAATTGAGAAGGTGGTATTGACAGCTACGGTCTGAATATCCAATGTATTACTAGCCGTATCATAATTGGCTGTTACAGTCGTTGCTGTTCCATTGATGGCAGTTTGAAAATCTTGTCCTAAGTCATCGATACTATCTCCTGCAGTGGTGGTTACTGTGTAAGTTATACCGTCTATTTCAATCTGATAGGTCTGGGCGGTTAATGGCAAGGAAGTATTTGAAACTATAGAGATTTCAGCAACTTGATTATTGTTTACACTGATACTACTTCCACCAGCAATTATTCTCCAATCAAATTCATTGTAATTAAGATTTAATGCGTCGTCTGTATAGCAAGCATAGAATGTAGTGGTTTGACCGCCACCAAATCCATTAAAGCTTGGGTGGTCTTGACAAACTGTATTGTTGTACCATAGATTTAATGTATCACTGACTACTGCGTAATCGGTATTAAAGAAATCTTTCATGATTACATCAGGACGTTCCGGTCTTGGCTGTACCAACAAATCATAATCAAATCGAACGGGAGTACGGGTACTTGTAATACCTGGAGGCGTGATCGCACATTCGGTTCCTACAGCATCCACTTCGATAGTGAATGAATTCCTGTTAGCAATTGTTGCACCTGCTGGACCGTATACTCTGAAACGATTCGCTCCTGTTAGACGCCAGTTTCTTGTTGTAGCTGTACCCCCTGGAATTACGGTTGCTGTTCCTGTACCTAGTGGTAAAGATTCTACCATAAATGGATTGGCAAGTCCTTGTATAACAACGGTTGAATAGGTGCCTGTAACTTCAAACTCAATGGGTGCCATATTATCGCCAGGGCAAATATCTTGCGGAGAATCTGGGCCACTAACTTTGGCTATCGTTGGTTCTGCATTGACTGTTATTTCGATACGAGGTGTATAGGATTCACATACATTATCAGCTGCAATAGAGGAAGCAACGCGGATTCTTCTTGACAATGTATTTGATGCGCCTACCGATTCGAAGATTGAAATGTTGGGTGTAAAGGGCTGAATGGTAAGTATACCAGCCGTTAAAGAGGATGATTGTGAAGGGAAATACGTTGCATTGTAAACAGGATCCAATGTAATGGCAGCTGCAATGGCATTTCCTATATCCGTCACACTGCTGGAGGCGGCACTGAGTGTTGTACTGTAGAGAGTTCCATCTACATAAACACCGTAGGATTCACCAATGTTGGGTGTAAAGGATGTAGTCGCAAAAACGACATTATTTTCTGAGGATGTTATACTTGGGGAGCCAACGTTACTGGTAATTTTTACACGATAGTAAGTTGTAACCGTTGGAACATTGGTCGCATTGAAATTATATGTAGTAACGTTGGTAACGAGATCGGACCAGTTGATACCATCTGTTGAATCTTGCCAAGTATAGCTTACGTTTCCTCCTAGGGGGGTGCCGCCACCAATGGATAGGTTTTGCGGAATATCCCCCTCACATATAGTTTGATCAAACGTTAATGCACCGGGTACTACTTCTCCAAGGATAGTAAATGATACTTGATTTGAAGGTTCGCGACAATAAACACCATTTCGTACAGCGTGGGCCATTCTTCTGAAAGTAGACGAAGTTTCCAGTGGATCGGGTTGGTACTGATTTAGATTTGATGATACAATGTCGGTCCACGTTGCGCCACTGTCTGTTGAAACTTGCCATGAATAGCTCACCACGCCTCCTGAGCTCGTTGCATTAACCAAACTAGTAATTAGAGGGGGACGAGAACCATAACAGTACACACCCGAAATGGAATCATCAATTGAACCTTCATCTAAATCATTTACATACACGGGGAATACCGTACTGAAGGCTTCACAAGTCGCTGTTATGGAAACACCTTGAGCAATACTCGCTCTTCGGTAATAATAGGTCGTTGTTGTTGATCCTATAGGGGGTGTATAGGTTGGATTAATCGCTGAAACAATATCAGAGAAAGTAACAAAATTATCGTTGGAAATTTGCCACTGATAGTTTATTCCAGAGGTCAGTGTTGGTGTACCGGTTACTTCAAGAGTTGCTACAGGATCGTCCAAACAAACTGTTTGACTTGTATTTCCAAGGACATTTTGCGTAGTACCACCAACTAGTGGATCGATAACGTCTACTTCAACATAAGCTCCATCTTGCCCGCAGCTTTGACCTGAGGCATTTACAAGAGTTCTTCTTTTGTATCGCGTGGTAACTGTGACTGGATTCGTAATTGTTAAACCAGATCCATTTTGGAATGGTATCAAATCCCATGTTACCCCCGCATCAGTTGATTGATACCACTCAAATGATATCGTTGATGAAGTGATGGCCACGGTAGGTGAAACAATTTCGAAGAACGGTGCCGGTGTTTCACCATAACAAATTCTGTGTGACCCACTAACAGTACCAGGGTCAATAATCTCGTTTTCCCGTAGGAATATCGTTTGTGAAGTAGCTCCACAGGCCCCCGTATTTACCTCAACAGTAATTGATACGTTATCTGCCGTATTTGATGCCACATCCAACATTACCGCAGTAAAGGTTGTATTTGAGGCTATCGATATCATTGGGCCCGTTCCTATTTGATAACGGTAAGTAGCCGTTGGATCAGCTGGGATCATTAATATGGTGAAAGAAACTGTTTCACCCGGACAGAATATATTACCCGATGTACTGGGTATGATACTGATCGTTGGCGTTGGTGTGATTGTAATAGAAATAGGTTCTGACTGCGTAGAACACGAATCTGGATCTATTGTACTACTAGTTGTTAATGGTAGTGTGTAGACAATGACATCAACAACATCAAATGCTTGCAATGCGTAGGAGGCATCGGCTAATGGGTCAAATGTTACATAATTGGCTATGGCTGTGGAGCTGGTTGTGTAACGTACGACATTGTTTACTCTGAATTCATAAGATAAACCTCCATTGGCTTCAAAGTTTACATTGGTTCCTCCACAATAACTGTAAGTTGTTGGTGTCGTGACTAGAGTACCGTCAGGAGATTTAAATCCAACAAGTGGTGTGGCGTCAGCATTAATAGTTACAAATGGAGACGGCTCTTCACAAGTCTGGCTGTTGACACTAGCTCTAACAATTCTTCTAAATTGAGTGGTTTGGTTAAGCGCATGGGAAGAGAAGTCCAACGTATCCGATTCGCCTCTTGAACCTGTAATATTGACCCACACAGCTGAAGGGGGTATTCTCTGTTGCCATTGATAGGTAAAAGTCGTACTAGGTAGGGTTGCAACTGGTGCAGTACCTGTTATTACTCCAGGACTATCTCCATTACATACGGAGGAATCCGTTGAAGTTAAGGTAACCACACTGGTTGTTATTTCATTTTCTTCTATGTATAGGGTACCAATACCTTGTGTTGTACAAGAGGGGGTTGTTACATATACAGTTACGGTAGTATGGTTGGATATATCAAGATTATTGGTAACGCTAAGATCAATAGAGAATGATGAACTCGTACCCGAAAATGGGGTATTCTGTAATCCAAGAGTATTTCCTGTATAATCAAACTGATAGGTAGCGTTGGGGTCTGGAATAGCTAAATTGATTTCGAAATTAACCGTCTGTCCGGGGCAGAACGTATTGTTTGTAATGTTAGTTGCTATCACCGTTGGTGTTGGTAAGGGTATTGTCGTTATAGTTACCACTGCGGAAGGATAGGAACACGCATCTGGATCAATAGTACTACTAGCCGTTAAAGCAAGATCATAAATAAGTACATCCACTTCATCGCCATCGACTAGAGTATAGGTTGAGGAAACGTGATCAATCAGCGGATCAAAGGATACAAAATTGGCCGGGGCGGTTGAGCTTGTAGTATAAACTACGATTCCATTGATTCGGAATTCATACGATCTTCCCTGTGAAGCTCTAAATGTTTGGTTGGTACCGGAACAAATTGGGTATGTAGTGGGTCCTATAACAGTGGAACCATCAGGTGTTCTAAAATCCGGAACTATTGCAGTATTGATAATCAAGTTTACATTGCCCGTAAACTTACCGTCACATGCTTGACCATTAAGAACAGAAATGGTTTCTCGTCTGTATTGCGTACTGACAGTAATTGGATATCCCGCAAAGTCAAGGTCTCTGGAAATACCTCTTGTTCCACCAATAGTAGTCCAAGAAGTAGATCCGCCAATAGGTCTTTCATACCACTGGTATCGGAAGGTAGTACCTGTGACTGTTGAGACTGTTGGAGAGACAATTTCTGTTATGGTTGCGGGCTCATCACCACTACAATGATTGATATCAGTAGAACTAATTACACCTGCTGTCAACACCTCGTTTTCATCAAGAATGTAATCTGTTGTGATTGGTGTGCCAGGGCAAAGTGGATCCGTTGCACGCACCGTTATTGTAGCGACACTAGCGGGCGCAACAACATTCGGCATCACTACAGCGAATATTGTATTGGTTGCTATAGAGGTCCATGTGGTGATTCCTGTTACTATGTAATCGAACTGTGTACTGGAGCTTGTACCCGGCTGTCGAATGATGGTAAATGTGACCGTTTCACCTGGACAGTACGAATTGAGTGATCCAACTGTAGTGATTGTTACACTGGGGGTGTCAGAAACACTAACAGTTACCGTTTCTGAAGGGAAAGAACAAGCGTCTGGATCAATCGTACCGCTGGTTGTTAATGGTGTACTATACACCACCACATCTACTTCATCTCCATCCACCAGCGTGTAAGTACCTGAAACGTGATTGATTAGTGGATCAAATGTAACGGGATCCAGGACCGTACTTGCCCCAACCGTGTATACTACGATATTGTTAATTCGGAATTGATAAGACAATCCATTTCTGGCTCTAAATTCAGCTGGACCTTCACACATTGAGTACGTTGTCGGTGTGGTGACCAAACTGGAATCAGGAGTTCTAAATATTGGCACAACATCAGGGCGTAATCTTAGATTAATTGCGTTTGTGAAATTGCTACAAATAGAACCTTCATATTCTGATATTGTCTCTCTTCTAAACTGAGTGTCCTCCGTAATGGGTTCTGAAAGGAAATTCAATGCTGGCAACTCACCTCGGGGGCCTGCCACTACTGACCATGGTAATACAGGTGTACTTATTCTTCTTTGATACCATTGATAGGTAACTGTTCCTGCCGCTGAAAAGGTTGGCGAAGAAGTTTCAAAAATATCTAGTGGTTCATCTCCGCTACAATATAATTCTTGTGTTGTACTGATTATACCTGCACTCATTACTTCATTTTCCTCCATCACAAAAGTTGAAATAGCGGGTGTAAGAGGACAACTAGGACTTGTCGCTTGAACAGAAATTGTTACAGTTAAAGTTGGAGAAGTTAAATTGGGCATAGTCACAGCAAAGGTCGTGTCAGTGGCTATGTAGGTCCATGTACCGAAACCGGTCATGTTCCATTCAAATGTTGTATTGGAGTCGGTACCGGGAACTAAACTAATGGTAAATGTTACGGTATCGCCAGGGCAGAAAGCACTATTGGAAAGCAATGGATTGATCACAACACTTGGCGTATCAGAAATGCTAACTGTGACTGTTGCAGATGGGAAGGAACATGAATCAGGATCGATTGTGCTGCTTGCTGTTAAGGGTAAGTTGTAAACCAACACATCTATTTCATCACCGCTTACAAGTGTATATGTTCCAGAGACGTGATTGATCAATGGATCAAAGTAAACTAAGTTCGCGTCGGAAGTAGCCGATGTCGTATACACAACATCCCCATTGATTCTAAACTCGTAAGAGAGTCCCCCTCTTGCTTCGAAGGCATTTGGACCAGCACAGGTATTGAATGTTGTTGGCGATGTCACATTAACTCCATCGGGGGTATTGAAAATAGGTACCAATGAAGGATCAACTCGGAAACTTACAATATTCGTAAAGTCACTACATACTGTTCCTAAATAAGTAGATATGGTTTCTCGAATAAATTGAGTATCCTCAGTAAGCGGGAAGGATGTATTTATCAAATCACGTTGACTACCACGAGTAGTAGCTATCGCACTCCATGGCAATACAGGGGTTTGTATTCGACGTTGATACCATTGATAGGTGACCGACGTTGTAGAAACTGAGAAGCTCGGAGCTGTAATTTCTACAATATCTTCGAGATCGCCTCCACTACAGAAAGTCAGATCTGTAGATGAAATAACACCCGCAGAAATCACCTGATTTTCTTCCATGGTAAGTATAGAAACGATAGGGGTACTAGAACAAGCTGGACTCGTTGCACGTACCGTTACTGTAGCAGTGTTTACAGGTGCTATTAAATCTGGCATCAATGCAGTAAATACAGTACTTGTACCAATGGAAGTGAACGGACCACCCCCCGTAACATTCCATTCAAAAGTTGTATTTGGATCGGTATTGAGAGGATCCAGTAAGGTAATTGTAAAGGTTACTGTTTCACCTGGGCAATAGGAATTATTTAATGATAATGGATTAATAGTCACACTCGGTGTAGCAAAGACTACTACCGTGACTGTAGCCGAAGGATAAGAACATGCTTCGGAATCAATAGTAGCACTAGCAGTAAGTGGAAGATCATAAACTAATACATCTACTTCATCTAGTGAAACTAAACTGTAGGATGATGACACAAAGTCTGTTAATGGGTCAAATGTGACGATATCCGCATTATTTGTTCCAGATGTTGTGTATACGACAACACCATTAATTCTGAACTCGTATGATAGTCCTCCAGTTGCAAAGAAATCTTGGTTACCTGCACACATGGTATATGTTGTAGCAGTAACAACAGTAGTATTGTCTGGAGTTCTAAATATCGGTGTGATTGATGAGTTTATTCTAATTGTTTCAATATTGGAAAAAACTGATCGACAAATAAAACTGCTGACTGTTGATGTAATTTCTCTTCTGAACTGTGTGCTTTCAGTTAAAGTACTAGTAAATACCAAATCTCTGGATCGACCTCTAGCACTGTTTATCGGCACCCATAGGGTGGTAGAAACAGCTCTTTGGTACCATTGATATCCAATAGTTGTTCCACTGATTTGTGTGGTTGGTGCAACAGTTTCAACTATATCCAAAGGAATAGAACCGCTACAAAGTGTTCCATCAGTTGCACTAATAGTACCGGCAAAAGTAATCTCATTTTCAGTAAATGTAAATACAGACTCAACTGGGCTACCGGAACAGAACGGATCGGTTGCACGGATGGTAACAGTGGCAACAGAACCGGGAACATTGGGCATCGTGTGTGCGAATACGGTAGTAGTTGTTAGACCCGCAAAACTCAACATCCCTGTCACATGATATTCATATGTGGTTGAGGAACTAACGCCAAAATTAGGTAATATGGTAAAGGTTACCGTTTCACTCGGACAATAATAATTTCCAAAGCTTCCAGTAAGCGTTACACTTGGTGTCGCTGATACATTCACTGTAATATCTGCAGATGAGAATCCACAAGCAGCCGAATCGATCGTACCACTAGCTGTTAACGGTAAGTCGTAGACAATTACATCTACTACATCATTGTTGGTCAATACATAGGTCGAAGTAGTAAAGTCTGTTAACGGATCGAAGGTTACTTCTATCGCATCTGCTGTTGAACTAGTAGTATACACTACCGTACCGTCTATTCTAAACTCATACGAACGTCCACCACTCGCTCTAAACTCTTGGGGTCCAGAACACATGTTATACGTTGTATCTGTAGTAACTGCCGTACCTGAAGGATCTTTAAATACTATTGTTCTCCTTTCCACACGTAAGGTTACATTCGGCGTATACATACCACCACAGGAAGTACCCGATACAACTGAGAAAGTCTGTCTTCTAAATTCTGTGTCTTCTGTCAACCTCCAGCCACTGAATGATAGGTCGCGCTGAACACCTTGAGGCGTAGTTATGGCTGTCCAAGTTGTC
>JBMHCG010000033.1:0-81952 GCA_049890035.1 Flavobacteriaceae bacterium
GAATACATGCCTGTCACGCATGGGGTCGCGGGTTCGAGTCCCGTCCAGACCGCTTTCACAAAGTTGTGTGTTGTGAAACTTTTGAGTTGCGCAACTAATGAGAAGCTTTCCAGTAAAACGGAGGGCTTTTTTATTTTCCCATCCATTGAACACAGCTCCATATAAGTAAAAACCCTAGCATTCCTTGAATAAGGGTTGCTAGGGTGTGTGTTCGTAATGCTTTTCGGGGCTCCAATCCACCAACTTGTGAAACAATCCAGAAGTAAGAATCATTGGCGTGTGAAACGGTCATGGCACCGGTTCCAATAGCCAGGATTCCCCAGATTTTACCCATCTCACTATCCAGTTCCAAAAGCGGTAAGAGTGGATACACTATAGCGGATGCCGTAAGAATGGCTACTGTTGAAGATCCTTGAGCTGTTTTTAAAAAGGCGGCCAGTAAAAAAGGGATGGCAATCCCCAGACTATCGATCATCGCTAGTCGTTCCAAATAAGTTGTTAAGGGGACATACTGGAGAATGTTACCAAGTGTCCCACCCATGGCTGTTATAGCAACAATGGGTAAGGCTTGTTGAATGCTTTTTTGTACGTATGTCAGTTGCTGATTCCAAGTTTCTTTGACTACTAAATTCCACGCAATGAGTCCTCCGGCACACATAGCCCAATGGGGCTTAGACAAGATGACAAGAATGGATTTAAAGACCCCTATTGGAAGCGGTATGTTTCCAAGTGACATCAGTAGGATCGGTAGCAGTATGGGGGCTATAGCCCAACTTAATCCAGGTAGGGTTGAATTGATTTCAAAAGCTGTTACTTGTGATACTAGCTTTGGAATGGAGGAAGAACCTCCTATCCAATAGGCATACGCGGCACCGGCAAGCATCAACAGGAACGCCAACACCCCTCCCCAAAGGAAGAGTAAAAAAAGAGTATCTAAATGAAAATTGGCTGCTGCAGCAAGGGGTCCAGGTGTAGGGGGTACCAGTACATGTGTAGCATAAAGTCCTGTTGAGAGTGCTACGGTAAGACCAATTTTAGGGGTTTGACTAGCTTGGGAAAGTCGCTCATTTAATGTGTTCAAAACGACAAAAGCAGCATCGCAAAAAACAGGGATAGCAACCCAATAGCCAATAAAACCAACAACAAAGTGGATGGGTAAACGAATCAAGTATTTAAGAAGGGTATGCGCCAAAGTCATCGTTGCACCTGAGGCTTCCAGTGTCATTCCAATCCAACTTCCTAAAAGAATTAATATTCCAATTTTTTTGATGGTACCCCAAAACCCCTTTTCAAGTATTTCGGGTAAATCGGCCAAGGGGACAGAAAATCCCCAAATTCCTATTAAACTGGCAGTCAAAAGAACAAAAAAGGGATTCACTTTCAACCAGCTCGTTCCCAAGATGATCCATAATAAAAGTCCAAAAAGAAAAAGTAGATCCGTATTCATTGCTGTTCGTTTGTATATGCTTTCAGTAGGCTTTCAGTGGCTTTATCAATCCAGTAAGACGCTGCTTCTTGTGCTTTTTGAAGTGTTTGTGCCTCTTCAATTAAAGATCGGCAATGTAAAACTCCATATTTTTTAAGTTCTTTTGGATCCAATTTTAATTGCCCACAAACAATTAAGGTTGGGGTACCGAACGATTGTGCTTTTTGAGCCAAGGACAAAGGAACTTTTCCCCGAGTGCTTTGCCTATCCAAACATCCTTCGCCTGTTATCAACAGGTCTGCTTTTTTTAATATTTCATCCATGTTGGCCCATCGGTAAAAGGTTTCAAATCCAGAGGTTAGATGGCCATTCAGCAAGGCTTTCATTCCAGCAGCTGTTCCCCCTGCGGCACCACAACCTGGAAATTCCAATACAGGCTGCCCGCTAATTGACTCCAAAAGGCGACCTAACTGGATGCTATTGGCTTCTAAAAGAGCGACTGTTTTTGAGTTAGCGCCTTTCTGTGGAGCGAAGACATGTGCTGCACCAAGGGGTCCTGTCAATGGATTGGGAACATCACAGACAACCTGTAGCTGTACCCTATCTAAGGATGGAGATAATTGACTGCTATCTACAACTGCTATCTGATTCAGTGTACCCCCAGTAGGTATAAAAGCTTGATTGTTTCGATCCAATACCTTTCCTCCCAAAGCACAATATATACCCATACCCAAATCATGGGTGGCACTGCCGCCAATACCCAGAAAAAGAGAAGAAATATGACTGTCTAGGGCGTGTTTGAGTAGTATACCAACACCAAAGGTTGACGTTGTGAGTGGGTCTTGTTTTTCCGGGCTTAATTGTGTCAGACCGGCTGCTTGCGAAAGTTCAATCCAGGCTTTAGACCCCATTCGATAGTAAGGAGCTCGAATTTTTTCTCCCGATGCGTTTTGTGTGTCAACCCAAACCGTATCTCCAGTAAATGTTTGTTCCAAAAAATCAAGCCCCCCTTCTCCACCATCAGAAAAGGGAAGTATGGTTAGTTCTGCGTGAGGGAGTTTTTTTTTCAGAACCGCTTGTATACGAACGGCCACTGATTTGGCATCGAGACTCCCTTTGAACGAATCGGGTGCTATGACAACATGCATGCCATAGGGTTAAGGGTTTTGATTGAAATCTCTGAGAGTTTCCAGATGGTGTTCCACATGATAGGTTGTAAAATACATCATTTCACGGAGCGTCATTTTTCCTAAAAGTGGATGTGGTAAAACTCTGTTATCCCAGTCGCTTTCTTGCCTACGGTCGATTCTTTTGGCAAGTTGTTGACAAGTTTTTTCCAATTTCTGGATATTTTTTCTCCTTTTTGAAAGATTCCCCTTTGGTATATAGGGTCCACTGGCTTTTCCTCCTTTTTCTAAGGCTTTTTTATATTTCGAGACGACAGTTTCATAGTCTCTTGAGGGACGGTTACTGCGTCCAAAAAGAATATCCAATACAAAGCTTGGCAAACCCATTGCCATGTTTACTGGTGCAATACTGCGTTGCAAATGGTTGACGACAGCCGCTGCATTCCATTTTTTTCCTTTTTTAAAATAGGTTTCGTCAGGTAAACTAGTACAGTAAGCAATGAAGGATTGGGTTGTTGCTAAAAAATGTTTTTTCATGGGGATATGGAGTTTAGTATAAGTTTCAATTCTTTACCTGTTACGAGGGGATTGGCACCAGTCTTAGAAGCGACCAAGCTCCCCATCGCACAGGCTTTGGCTAGGGTATTTTCAGTACTTTCACTGGTAAGTATTCCGCTGAGTAGGGTACCTAAAAAAGAGTCACCTGCCCCAACCGTATCTGCAACAATCACTGGAAATCCTGATTGATATATAAACCGCTTCTCAGTATACCAAACGGCACCCTTCTCTCCAAGGGTAACACAAATCTGATCGGTTTGTGTATGTGTTGCCAGCCATTGTATCTGGGATTCTACGTCTAAAAAGGATAGGCCCTGTGATGCAGTAATTTCGACTAACTCTTCATCATTCAATTTAATCAAATCGGCTTTTTTCATTAGATAAAACAGCCCTTCGAGCTTGTAATGCGGCGGTCGTAGATTGATGTCAAAAACGTTAAAAGAGGATAAAGGCAATAGGGCATCCAGTGTTTTTCTAGAAACTTCATTTCGCGTCACCAAACTTCCGAAAACTAGACAATCACTGTTTTGTACTTGGGTTTCTATTTCGGTTTGCAGACGAATAGCATCCCATGCCACAGGTTGTGTAATTGTATAGGAAGCAGCACCTTTTTTATCTAAGGAGACCTGAACTGTGCCAGTAGGAAGCTGTGGGTGTACTTGTAACAAACTACGTACGGGCAATTTGGTCAGTTCTCTTTCAATTTCTTGCCCCAAATCATCTTGACCAATTGCACTAATTATTGCCGTTGACACCCCATTTTGTGCCATACGGTTGGCCACATTGAGAGGCGCGCCTCCCAATTTTTTCCCTTCTGGGAAAAGATCCCAAAGTATCTCTCCAAAGCATACGGCTTTTTTCATTTTCTTTTATAGTTGGTCAAAAAGATTTAGTTATAAGTTAGTTAAAAAAAGTAAACTTAGCGTATTTCACAAGTGCAAATTCAGCTGAAGAAGGCAGAAAACACTATATTTTGGGTGATGTACTTGTAATCTCCCAGAGCTCAAGTCGCTCAAGAACGACCTCCTGGACAGTACTGCTAAGTGAAAGCTGGTCAAAAGGGGCTTTCCCAAAAAACAGCGCCGATAGCACAGTCTGTCCGCCATCAAAAAATAATTCAATAGATGTTTTGTCTAAAATTACTTCGATTTGGATATTTTCATGTTGGGCTGTTCGTGTTACTATTTGTTTTTGTGCTGCAAAATCTTGTGAAAAAGAATCTATCATAAGCCCACTTCGGTTGATGAAAAATTCATTTTTTTCTTGATCATAGCCAAAGGTGAGTTGGTCACCTGCTGGACTGCTTAAATGCCAAGTGTATAGTTGATTGGCCTCAGGTACAAGGGTGGCTTTAAGCAGTAAACGGTCTAGGGATACTTCCTGACTGTTGGTCAAAATAGCTTTTTCTTTAAAATGGGGTTTTTCCCATGTTTTTTTGAGCGTTGTATTGTCATACAAATTTTTAGTTGGTTGTGACCGCAGTCTGAAGGTATGACCATCAGGAATCAGATCCAGCTCACGTGCTATGGTCATCTGATTTTTCCATTGTTTTGTAGGCAGCAATCGTGCATATTCCCAATTGGACATCCATCCTATAACGACGCGTTTACCTTGTGGATGGGGTAAATTATCAAAACTGACGCTGGCATAGTTGTCTTTACCATAATCCATCCAAAAGTTGTGGGTTTGGCTCATGCTTTGTGTAAAGTCTGGATCGGGATTGAAATGGGTACCATCCCAGTCTCCGACAAAATACTGGGTACCACTACCACCATTAGGAGCTCCCGGATTGACACTGACCAACAACACCCATTTTTTGTCAAAGGTTCCAGCTATGGGCAATTGAAAAAGTTCGGGACATTCCCATACGCCCTTATGATTGCCTATGTCTTTGCCAAATTCGGAACGTAACTCCCATTTTTTTAAATCATCGGAACTGTAAAATTGAATGACATTTTTCACAGCCAAAGCCATTGTCCATTGGTCATTTTCTGAATCCCAAAATGCTTTTGGATCACGAAAATCTGGAATATCTGGATTTGAGAGAACAGGATTCTGGGCATATTTAACCCAATGATACCCTTCATCTAATGAATAGGCAATACTCTGGGTTTGATAATCATTTCTTCCAGAACCTTCCCCTTGGTGATCGTGATTGGTATAAACTGCTACTACTGGAGTTTTTCCTTGTACTCCAAAACCCGATCGATTGTGATGGTCTACAACTGCACTACCTGAAAAAATTGTCCCCAATTCGTCTGGGTATAAGGCTATTTTTTGTTCTTCCCAATGGATCAAATCTGAACTGGTGGCATGGCCCCAGTGCATGGGCCCCCACACATTACTAAAAGGATGATATTGAAAATACAAATGGTATGTACCGTTTAAGAAGAACATCCCATTGGGATCATTAATCCAGTTATTTTTTGCACTAAAATGAAAATGCGGTCGGTACTGTTCTTCTTCATAAGTGTATGGAGTGTCTCCTTGAGAAAAAATGGCGAGAGGGGTGGCTATCAGAAAAAATACTAATAAGCCTGTACAACTCCTTGCCGTTGTCATAAATAACTAGTATTTGATTAATTTTTTGCTTAATTCTTCGAGGGAAACCCCTTTGGTTTCTGGCATACTTACTCGCGCCCAAATCAATTGGCCTACCATCATAAAAGAAAAAAAGGCAAAGATGGGCCAGGGATTGTCTCCGAAGATCCCTTCTTTTTCATCCAAAAAAAGCGGCGTGATCAGTGTAATAATGGCAGCATAAACCCAATGCACTCCAGTGCCCCATGCTTGCCCGTAGGCACGCACGGTATTGGGAAAAATTTCTGAAATAAAAACCCAGATTACAGCTCCCTGACCGATGGCGTGGGATGCGATGAAAAGTAAAATAAAACTGATAAGCAATACAGGATTGGCTTGGGTATAAAAGCACCAGGCAACCATGGCCAAACTAAATATATAGCCTATCGAACCCAATGTCATTAGTTGTCTACGCCCCAAGGAATCAATCAATCGGACTCCGACGATGGTAAAAATTAGATTAACCGTACCGATGGAAATGGAACTAAACAAAGATTCTTGAGAAGCTAGACCCGAACGCTCTAAGATTTCAGGCGCATAGTAGAGCACAAAATTAATTCCTGACCACTGATTGAAAAAGGCCAATAAAAAAGCCAAAATCAAGACACGCTTGTATTTTTTTTGAAACAAGGTCTCCGTTTCTATTTTTTTGTCTTCGGATGCTTTGATTTCATTCATTTGATGTAGGGCCTCCTTTTCATCGTAAATGTAAGAAAGAATGCGGAGTCCTTCCGTATCGTTTTTTTTAGAAAGAAGCAACCAGCGCGGGCTTTCAGGAACGCGTATGACTAAGACACAGTAAATGAGTGCTGGCAATGCCTCTATCCCTAACATATATCGCCAATCATTGTTTCCACCCATCCCGTCAAGCAGATAATTGGATAAAAAAGCAATAAAGATTCCGAAAACGATATTAAACTGATAGAGTGCGACATATCGTCCACGACTTTGTGCTGATGAAATTTCTGATATGTAGACAGGAACTGCGACTGAAGAAGCACCGACACCCAAGCCACCGATAAATCGCATGAACGAAAAAGTATAGGGGTCTGGAGCCAAAGCGGAACCCAGGGCCGATACTAAATATAAAATACCAATCCAAAACAGGGTTTTTTTCCTCCCAAAATATTGGGATGGAATCCCCCCTAAAAGTGATCCAATAACCGTACCCCACAACGCCATAGACATGATGAAAGTACCGTGAAATAAAGGACTGAGTTGCCACAATTCTTTTACCGGTTGATTGGCACCTGAGATGACCACCGTGTCAAAACCAAACAAAAATCCTGCGATAGCCGCCGTAATGGACCAGAGTAATGTTTTCTTCATTTTGATTTCTTTTTCTAAAGAAAGTGAAAAAAAAATAAATGCTACACAATAAAGCCTTTTCAACTGCGTTATAGTTACAAATACATTTATTATGAACTGGTGGAGAGAATTAATTAGCTATTGTATCGGAGCCTAAGGGCTACGAATGCATCACATGAAATACATCCAGGGAAAATATTTTTTTGGATGCTGACGGAACAAGGAAAGTGTCACTCGACAACTTTATCCTTGTTTTTTTTATTTCCACATCCCACTTTTTCCTGTTACCTTTCAGGCAAGTAACAGGATACTTTATGGATTTTTTATTCTTGGCATTTTTGCTTGTTATTGTTGTACTGTTGGCAGCCATTCTTTATCGACAATTTTCTAAAGGAGTCGATCAGACCTTGGTTCAAGAACAGTTGCGAACGGCTCTGGATCGCCATCGAGAGGAAATGCAGCGCAGCTTACGGGAAAATCGATTGGAATTGACCCAAAGCCTGGATCGTTTGGTAGAGAGCTTGGGAAAAAAAGCCAAAGAAGATCGCCAAGAACAGCGCCACACACTAAAAGATTTCCAAGACGTTTTCACCAAAAATGTCCAGGCATTCAATGACTTGCAAAAGCAAAAATTCGAAACCATGCAGCAAAAACAAGACGAGTTGGTCAAAACAACGGAGCTGCGTTTAGAAAAAATGCGTGAAACAGTAGATGAAAAGCTCCATAAAACACTGGAAGAAAGATTGGGTAAATCCTTTGAGATTGTCACCCAACAGTTATTACGGGTGCAAAAGGGTTTGGGTGAAATGCAAACTTTAGCGGCAGGTGTGGGTGACTTAAAAAAAGTTCTTAGTAATGTCAAAACCCGAGGTGTATTGGGTGAAATCCAGTTAGGTAATATTTTAGAACAAATACTAGCCCCAGAACAATATGAAGCAAATGTAAAAACCAAAAAAGGTTCCGATGCTCTGGTTGAATTTGCTTTGAAGTTACCAGGGAAAAGTGCAGAAGAAGGTTCTGTTTATT
Organism: Flavobacteriaceae bacterium; assembly: GCA_049890035.1. Taxonomy (GTDB): domain Bacteria; phylum Bacteroidota; class Bacteroidia; order Flavobacteriales; family Flavobacteriaceae; genus UBA11891. The sequence continues at coordinate 8,026 of JBMHCG010000033.1, forward strand.
TACCCATTGATGCCAAGTTTCCACAAGAAGATTACTTGCGCTTACAATCTGCTTATGAAAACGGAGATCCAGCAGTTATCGAAGCCAGTTTGCGGGCTTTGTTACAAAACATTAAAAAGTTTGCCCGCGATATTTCACAAAAATATATAGACCCTCCGCATACGACTGATTTTGGCATTTTGTTTTTACCCATAGAGGGATTGTATGCAGAAGTTGTTCGTCATCCTGATTTAATTGCACAATTGCAACGCGAGTCTAAAATTGTTATTACGGGCCCCACTACACTAGCAGCCATGCTTAATAGTCTTCAAATGGGATTCCGAACACTGGCAATACAAAAGCGTAGCAGCGAGGTTTGGCAAATTCTAGCAGCTGTAAAAAAAGAGTTCCAAATGTTTGGTGGCGTATTGGAAAAAGCACAGAAGAAAATCAATGAAGCTGACCAAGAAATAAATAAATTGGTAACGACCCGAACCAAGATGATGTTATCCAAGCTGCGTAAAGTGGAAACATTGGACCAGGCTGAGGAAGCTCAAGATGAACCCCTGCGTTTTCCACCCAATGCAAAAATGTAATCATATGAAATATTTTCCATCATTGTTTTTTTCAAGTATGTTCTTTTTTGGATTCTTGGGACAGCAACTTTTTTCACAAGAAAATCAAGAGTATCATGCATGGAATGCTTTATTTACTAGCTATGCATTAACGGCTTCCAATAGTTTGCTTTTGGAAACGCATTATCGAACAAAAGATTTTTATGCGACGCAACAACAGATTTTAATTCGCCCTTCGTTTCGCAAGAAATTATCGAAGCACGCATCTGTGTCTGTAGGGTATACCTACTTGGATACAGGGCTAGGAGGACAGCGAATCCAAGAAAACAATTTATGGGAACAATTGTTTGTAAAATTTCCTATTCATAATCGCGTGAATTTTTTTGGGTGGATTCGGGCAGAACACCGCTGGATTGGTAATCAAAATACCAACTTTGTTACACGAATACGTTTTCGAAATGGCCTCGATATTCCTTTGGTTAAAGGGGATTTAAGTTTTCTGATTTATAATGAAGCCTTTTTGAATTTTGAAAACAGTTTTCCTGCTCAGTTCAATCAAAATTGGTCTTATTTTGGATTTAGTAAGAAACTCCGAAACAACCTTCGCTTGCAAAGTGGATTTCAACGCGCGACGCTAAACAAAATAGGTTCGGTTTTGGCCAGAAACATATGGTTTACCATTCTCTTTTGGCAGTTGTAACTGATGCACTATTTCTTTTTATCCAGGCCATATTTTTTTTTATAATAGGCTTTGATAGGTGGGAAAGGACCAAACTTGTGCTGTTTGGCAGTAAATGTATCCTGCCAAGGTCCATATGGGGTGGACATGGGTTTTAGTTTTTTGTCTGGAAAGTCGTTTGTTAAACCTTTAAAAGTGGGTCGAGATTTGCTATTAATATAGGCTGCTACGTCAAAGGCTTCCTCATCAGATAGTTTGGGTTGATCCCATCGACTCTGTTCATAGGGCATATTGGCTTTGATAAATGCGGCTGCTGTTAGTACCCGATGCATGCCCGCTCCCTGGTTGTAGGAATCATTGCCCCAGAGCGGTGGGTATGCGTTTGAAGTTCCTTTTCCATCAGTGCCGTGACATTCGACACATTCTTTATGATAAATAACTTTACCCGTAATAAGATTGGCTGCTCGGTTGGGGATTTGAATGGGAGGAAATCCTTTTTGATGTTCTGTCAAAGAGATATAATTTTGGTCTAACCACTTCATGTATGCCAGTATGGCTTTCATTATGTCGTCTTTTTTGGATAGTGTTGTACCATTCATACTTCTTTCCAAACAGCCATTTATACGATCAGCCAAATCAGCAGTACGACCGTCTCTGGCACTAAATTTTGGATACCGTTTGGTGATACCCAACCACGAAGCGGCACCATTTTGCGTCCCTCCCTTTCTGTGACAATGAGTACAGGATAAACGGTTGCCAGTGACAGGGGTTTTGGAGTGGGGTCCGATTATTTTGGCCGTTTGCATAACCAATTCAAATCCTTTTTGAACTTCTTTTCTAGGGGCGTGGATCGCTAAAAGGGTTTCAACTTCCCATGGATTTTCATCAAAGACGATCATTTGTGTTGATACCTTGGTAGGCGATTGCATCCAAAAGAATAGCATACTCAGAAACAGGACAAAAATAATAGTCAGCCGAAGGAGACTTTTTATTAAAATATTTAATTCATTTTTGTTAAATAAATCCATATGCAGTAAACGATGCAACAGCAAACAAAATACACTAAGATAATAACATTGAGCAACAGAAAAAGGAATATAAGTTACCTACTCTTATTATTTTTCACAGCCAGTTTATTGTCTGCACAAAAATGGGAAACACCCATTATTGAGGGTTATGGAGGTGTCCAATACGACCCTGCATACGAAGAAGCATTTTCACCTGATGAAAACTATAAATTACTTTTTGATGTTACATCATCAGGAAAGAAAGATGGTGTGAATAGAGGTCTTTGGCGTGTGGCTCGAACCTTGAATCTTATGGCTGCCTGTGGTGTGCCCAAAGAAAATATTGAGGTAGTAGTGGCCCTTCACGGTGGAGCAACTAAAGTGGCTCTTTCTGATACGGCCTATCAAGAAATATTTGAAAAAGCCAATCCCAACGCAGTGCTGCTCAGTCAACTGGCTGAAAATGGAGTTTCACTCTTTGTATGTGCACAGGCCATGGTAGGACGTTCATATCCTTTGGATCAATTGTATCCGAGTGTTCGTTTGGCACTTTCGGCATTGACTGTGGTTGCTAATTATCAAAAAAAGGGTTTTATCTTGATACCGTAAAACAAGAAATCATCTTCATGAAAGCCATATTGTGCGAAACCTTGGGACCTCCCTCACAATTGCAATACAAAGAATGTCCTAGCCCGTCTCCCAAAGAAAAGGAAGTCGTTGTTAAAGTTCATGTATGCAGTTTAAACTTTCCGGATACTCTTATCATCCAAGGAAAATATCAGATACAACCGTCACTTCCATTCACTCCTGGGAGTGACATTTCAGGAGAAGTTGTTGCAGTAGGATCAGCAGTGAAGCACCTTTCTGTAGGAGATGCTGTTTTTGGTTTGTTGCCTTATGGAGGTTTGGCAGAGTATGTTGCAGCACCCGCAACAAGTATTTTTCCTAAACCTCCCACAATGTCACATGAAGTAGCCGCTTCTTTTATGATGGCTTATGGGACCTCATTGCATGCATTGAAAGACCGAGCACAATTGAAAAAAGGTGAAACCCTCGTCGTTTTAGGAGCATCCGGAGGTGTCGGATCAGCAGCCATCGTGCTGGGAAAGCTCATGGGTGCAAGAGTAATTGCATGTGCCGCAACACAGAAGAAGATTGATTTTTGCCTTTCACAAGGTGCCGATGCTGTGATAAATTATAGTAAGGAAGATTTGAAATCACGGATCAAAGAATTGACTGATGACAAAGGTGCCGATGTAATCTATGATGCCGTAGGTGGTCATTACAGTGAACCCGCACTGCGAGCCATGGCTTGGGCAGGGCGATTTTTGGTGGTTGGCTTTGCTGCTGGTGATATTCCTAAAATTCCCCTGAATCTACCCCTGCTTAAATCGTGTCAGCTTGTAGGCGTGTTTTGGGGTTCTTGGGCCATGCAATTCCCTGCCGAGAATATGGCCAATACACTGCAGTTGATCCAGTGGCATCAAGAAGGACAAATCAACCCCTACATTGACACCGTCTATCCCCTTGAAGAGACGCCCCAAGCCATGGAAGCTATGATGCAGCGCAAAATAAAAGGGAAAGTAGTTATCAAATGTATTGTGTAACATTACTGCGTCCCTATAAAAGAAGTTGAAACAGTATGTTGTTAATTTTCTGTTACTGTGGTAACTAACATTTACACTAAAATGAAAACGCTTTTACAGTCCTAGTGATTGGTTTTATTGCAATGCTGTACTCTTAGTCATCCAGTATTAAGGTACTCTGCGTGGCAGTAGCAACTTTTTATAATAGATGCTACGGTTTTTCCTCCTCTTTTTTTACTTTGACCTTGATGGTCTTGTCACCATTTTCATTTTCCATTTCTTCGATTTCAACATTTTTGATGGATTCGTCATTCTTGTGGGGTTTGATCATATGGTGTTTTTGTGAAACCGCACTGCATTTAGCGTGTTTTTGCATTGCACAGCAATGATACGTTTTGTTTTGTTTTCCAAAGAAATAACCCAGGGCAGCAAAAATGACAGCAATTAAGGTAAAAGCGAACCAGTTTTTATTTAGAGTTTCCATAAATGATAAGATTTTGGTTTCTAAAAGTACAAATTGATTGCATGGTACCCAAAAATAAAAGGTTATTTAGGATTCCTAAATAACGTTCTGATGATTTGGGTTAGTACCTTAGGAGGATAAGTATGTCTGATAGGGAAAAGAAAATAAGCATCCTAATGTTAATATATGGATTGCTGTTGGGTTAGAGGCAGCATTGAAAGAGGATTCTCCTAGGCGTACCGAAGTCAGATTTTTCAATTCACTAATTTGAAAGAATTTGGTTGATACAGCCTATTTGAAACAACAAACCCCTGAATAGGTAAGTAATCAGGGGTTTTGGTGGTACCTCCAGGAATCGAACCAGGGACACAAGGATTTTCAGTCCTTTGCTCTACCAACTGAGCTAAGGTACCCTTTTTGGTGATGGCAAATATAAATTGCTTTTTAGTACTCTACAAATCAAATCTTCTAAATTTGCACCAGATGCATTGATTTGATTGATTTGCTGTTACTGTTAGACATAGGAAACACAACAATACGTTACCGATTGTATCAGGACGCGATACAAAAAGGGCAAGGGACCATTAAGGCGCTATCAAACTGGGGGTCCGAGGAGCAAAAAAAATTCTACAACGTGTCACGTATATTTTATTCTGATGTGCGTGGTGGAGCGGCTGAGGAGGTTCGTAAGATATTTCCTTCAATTGAGTTAATTTCAATGGAAACCAGTCAATTATCACTTCCCTATGCGGTAGCTTATGAAACCCCTGAAACACTTGGCGCCGATCGCAAAGCTTTGGCTGCTGCAGCCTTTTATTCGTTTCCCAATACTGCCTGTTTGATAATAGATGCAGGAAGTTGTATCACCTATGATTTTATTGATGCAAAAGGCGTATACCATGGCGGTGCAATCAGTCCTGGTATAGCCATGCGGTATATTGCTTTGCATCAGCAGACAGGGAGACTACCGGCTTTGAAACCACACCCTCCAAAAGGATTAATCGGTCACTCAACGGCTGCTTCCATCCATACGGGTATTCATGAAGGGGTATTGGGTGAAATAACACATCAAATCACAAGTTATTTAGAGAAACATCCCAATCTTCAGGTGGTTCTGACCGGAGGCGATGGCGAGTGGTTGTCTAAAAGCATAAAAAAACCCATCTTTGCCGAACCAAATTTTCTGTTCGATGGGATGCATGCCCTGTGGCAGTTCAATAAAAATTCATGACACGGATTTATATCCTATGCATTAGTCTATTTTCAACCTCTGTGTTGTGGAGTCAAGCAGGTACCGGTTCTCCTTATTCTTTTGGTGGTTTGGGAGAAATCAATTACCGTGGGAACCATTGGTCACGTGCCATGGGGGGGATCGAGTTTTACACAGACTCCATCCATGTAGACTTCAACAATCCGGCTAGCTTGGGAACACTCAAGATGACCAATTATGCTTTGGGTGTAGATCATAAGACGACCCAACTAAAAGAGGCAGTAAACAGACAAACAATCACAACAGCAGCACTTAATTATTTGGGTGTCAGCATACCAACCAAACTTTTTGGTTTCAACTTTGGCGTGCTTCCATATTCTTCTGTAGGCTATCGAGTAGAATTTCGAAATGAAACAGATGAATCCACGGAAATTCAGCGATACGAAGGCAACGGAGGGTTGAATATGGCTTTTGCTTCTGTAGGCTTGAATGTGTTTCCATGGTGGTCTGTTGGGGCAACTGCACGCTACAGTTTTGGTAATATTACCCATCGGAGTTCACAACTTGTAAATACGATTGATCGCACTACCTTTCTAGAAAGCAATTCGAGTTTGTCTGGGGTTCATTTTAAATATGCGACCAACTTCCGTTTTTCTATAGGCGAAAATAATTTGCATTTTTATAGTGCCTATGCCCCTGAGGCAACAATCTATGCCCAGAATGATCAAATCTTCACCACCCTTTCTACGAGTACCTCAAGTGTTGGCGAACAAATGATCATTGACTTGGCCTCCGCTGGTTTGGATGAAACCTTACTTATATTACCCGAAACAGTGACGTATGGTTTTGGTTTAGGAAAACAAAAAAAATGGTTTTTAGGAGCACAATATGAAATCCAAACGACTTCGGATTTCAGAAATGATTTTATTACTTTAGACGGCCTAAGCTATGAAGACGGAAACAAAGTTTCCATTGGCGGTTTTTTTATACCCAATTATGGTTCGCTTACAAGCTATTGGAAGCGTATCGTATACCGTGTTGGTTATTTTAATCAGGCCACTGGAATTCGCATCCAAGGCAGCCGATTAACGGATCGTGGCATAGCTTTTGGAGTGGGGTTACCAGCCTTGCGTCTGGGAAGTTTTTCAAACGCCAACCTGGGACTGACACTGGGCACGCGAAGTACAGATAATTCTTCGCAATTAAAAGAGAATTACTGGCAATTAAAGCTCGGATTCTCATTAAACGATTTGTGGTTTGTAAAAAGAAAATACAATTGATAAAAATAAATAAAATGAGATTGTTACAATTAACATGGGGCCTTACCATAGGCTTGTTCTCTATCCTAGGAAATGCTCAATCAAACGAAGAGTGTTTGCAAAATTTATCCATTTTTGCTGAATTTGCAAAGGTCAAAAATTACGATTCAGCCTATGAACCTTGGAAAAAAGTATTGGATGCTTGTCCCACACTGAATGCCGCTACCTATTCTTATGGAGAGAAAATTCTTCAGTATAAAATTAAAAACAGTACCGGTGCTGATCAAGATGATTTCAAAAATGCGCTCGTAGCACTGTATGGTGGTTGGGCGACGCACTTTCCCACCCGTAAAGGGAAAAAACGGTTGGGTAACATTTTAAGCTCCAAAGCACAATCGTTACTCGACTATAAAATAGGTTCGAAAATGGAAGCCTACAAGACTTTTGATCAAGCCTTTACAGAAGATGCCAACAGTTTTACCAATCCCAAACGACTGTATAACTACTTCAAAACCTTGTTTGACCTGTACAAGGCAGGGGGCCAAGGCGTTACGATGGAGCAAGTTTTTACCAAATACGAGGAGGTTTCAGAAAAATTTGAATTGGAAGCGACCAAATTGGCAAAAAACTTGGATAAACTTCTTAAAAAAGAAGATTCTGGCAGTCCGTTGACTTCAAGAGAAACACGAAATAAAAGAGCTTTTGGTGTGAATTCCAAAGCCATAGCTACCTATGTATCCAACTTGGACGCCATCATTTCAAAAGAAGCTACATGCGAGAACTTAATCCCTTTGTACCAGCGAAACTTTGAAGCCAACAAAACAGATCCTATTTGGCTGAAACGTGCGGCTTCTCGGATGGATGCCAAAGAATGTTCGGACGATCCTTTGTTTGTAACGCTCGTTGAGGCTTTGCACAATCTAGATCCTTCGGCCGATTCAGCCTACTATTTAGGCTTGTTGAATGATAAAGCAGGAAAAAGTCAAGAGGCACTCAAATACTACGAAGAGTCCATTACATTGGAAACAGACAACTATAAAAAAGCTAAAATCCTTTATAAGATAGCTTTGAAGTTCAAGAAGTCAGGAAGGAAGTCTTCCGCCCGCAGCTACGCCCAGAAAGCATTAAACTATCAGCCTTCTATGGGTCGGGCACAGCTGTTGATCGCTAATTTATACGCTGCCAGTGCCAATGACTGTGGGGATACTCAATTTAATAAAAGAGCCATCTATTGGTTGGCCGCTGATGTAGCACGAAAAGCAGCCCGAGTCGATGAATCTATCAAAAAATTGGCTTTGAAAACGGCAGAAAGTTATATGGGCCGTGCTCCCAGTAAAACTGATATTTTCACGGAAGGAAATGAAGGTAGCACCATTACCTTTGACTGTTGGGTACGCGGTAGTGTTAAAGTTCCCAAGCTCTAATGCGGCAGATCATATTAAATGGTATTCTAGGGGCTGTGCTTTGCATTCAGCCCTTATTTTTTTCTTGCTCGGATTCAACCGCTGCGTTAAAAGAAATGCAGTCCATTAACACCCAACCTATAGGAACGGCACAAAATATCCGCATGATCTATACGGATTCACTTGAAATACAAGCCATACTAACGGCTCCTTTACATGTTGACTACACCAATTTGAGTTTTCAGTACGCAGAATTTCCGAAGGGACTAAAGGTGGTCTTTTTTGATACCCAACGCAATGAGAATACAGTCACTGCAGATTACGGACTCTTGTATACAGCTACCAATCTGATTGATTTACGGAAGAATGTTGTTTTGGAATCCCACGATGGTTCACTATTGAAAACCGACCAGTTGTTCTGGGATGCTGAAAATGAGTGGCTATTTACAGAACGTCCTTTTGAATTCCAAAATACGGACTATGATTTAAACGCTGTACGATTGGACACCAACAAAGAATTTAGTAAATTTCAAACAGGTAAACTAACGGGAACAATTGCTGTTTCCGAAAAAAGCGACAGCCTAAATTCTTTATGAGAAGCTACCGAATATCAGAAATAATCTATTGGATTATCAGTGTTTTATCCTTGTATCAAGCGATTGTTCAATGGTCCGTTCAGCCACAAAAAGCATATATTTTTTTAGGTTTTGCCATACTGTCTGTTGGAATGGCACTCTTCCGCCGGTATTTCAGGAAAAAATTTGAAAAACGCAGGCCACCAGAGTCATGATACTTGAGGATGCCATCATTCTTATTTGCCTCATTCTGTCCGCATTCTTTTCGGGAATGGAAATCGCTTTTGTTTCAGCCAATCGTATTGAGTTGGCAATGGACAAACAAAAAAAGGGGCTACAGGCAGATATATTAAAAAAAATTACTGCCAATCCTTCTCGTTACATTGCAACCATGCTGGTTGGAAACAATATTGCCTTGGTTGCATATGGTATTTTTATGGGGGACCGCATTACCGCTATTTTTTTTCAAGATAGTGCCATACTTGCAGGTAGTATAAGCCTGTTACTCTACCAAACCCTTATTTCAACAGTGATTATTCTTTTGACAGCTGAGTTTTTGCCAAAGGTATTTTTTCAGTTATACGCCAATCGTTTGTTGACATTTTTTTTGCTGCCTACTGCTTTTTTCTATTATCTGTTGGCTCCTATTTCAATCACAGTTATTGCACTAACAGACCGGGTGTTGAAGCGATTTATGCAGGTTGAAACTGACCAAGTGCAATTGAGTTTTTCAAAAGTGGAGCTGGGTGATTATATTGGCGAACAAATAGAGCTAAGCAAGGACAAAGAAAAGTTGGATTCGGAAATCCAAATCTTTCAAAACGCGCTTGAATTTACCAATGTTAAAGTACGTGAAGCAATGGTTCCAAGAGCTGAGATTACTGCTGTGGCCCAAGATACTTCCATCAAAGAATTACAGGCTCTTTTTGTTTCCACGGGACTCTCTAAAATCTTAGTATATCGCCATACCCTTGACGATATCGTTGGCTATGTTCATGCATTTGAAATGTTTAAGAGTCCTAAAAATTTAAAGAGCATTCTCTTACCCGTAGCACAAGTTCATGAACCGGTACCTGTCAATCAAGCATTAAAGTTATTGACACGTCAAAGAAAAAGTATTGCTGTCGTGATTGATGAATATGGAGGGACGTCTGGGATTGTAACAATTGAAGATATAGTGGAAGAACTGTTTGGCGAAATCGAAGATGAGCATGATAGCGTTGCCCATTATGAGAAACAGTTAGCAGCAGACACATACGAATTTTCAGCACGTTTGGAGGTCGATTACCTCAATCAAACCTATGATTTGGGTTTACCAGAAAATGAATTTTATGAAACATTGGGTGGCATGATTGTATTTCACACCGAAGAAATACCCCAAAAAGGTGCGGTGGTCGAGATGGGTAATTTTTCCATAACCGTTAAAAAAGTATCCTCTACCAAAATTGAACGTCTGATCCTTCAAAAAAATACGGTGGAAAACTAGGTATAGTATCCCATTGTATATGCTAAAATATTTTGATATCCCTGTAATAATCGTAAATTCGCATCCGAGCTGAAAAAATGGTTTAGTATGGCAATTTTAGGACAAATAAGACAACGTTCTTTCTTCTTAATTTTCATCATTGGGATGGCACTTTTTGCTTTTGTTATATCCGGCGTATTTGATGGAAATAATGCCGGGGGAGCCCCGACAGATCCCATTGCAATTGTGAATGACGAGGAAATGGATTTGGCAACCTTCCGATCGATGGTTGAGCAAACCGAGCGAAACTACGGGTATTCTACCCTCAGAGCTGTGCGTGCTGTTTGGAACCAGAGTATACAGAATACCATCCTCAATCAACAATTTGAGGTGCTAGGTATCGATGCTGGTAAAGAGCAAATCGAACAACTTATTTCTCGGAATCCTGCTTTTCTTCAAGACGAACGTTTTCTTAACGAATTCGGTGTTTTCGATTTTGGAATGTTTACCAATTTCATCAACTTAATGAAAGAACAAAATCCTGCTGCATACGAGCAGTGGAAAATTCAGGAAGCGGGTTTGATTGACCTTGCCAAGCAAAATATTTACCTTGATTTAATTCGTTCGAGTACAGGGTTTACAGAAGAAGAAGGCAAGTGGGCCTACCATATGGAGAATGATAAAATCAATATGGAATTTGTACAAGTCCCCCTGAAGTCAGCTCCTGATAGCCTGGTGAAAGTCACCGATGCAGATATCAAAAAATACATCCAATCCCATCAGGAAGATTTTAAAACAGATGCCCGTACAAGCATTCAATATGTAGTATTTTCTGATGATGCTTCTGAAGAGGATGAAGCTTTCATCTATACAGATCTTGAAAAGTTATTAGACGTTCAAATCGAATACAACGAGGTTTCCAAATTAACAGATACGCTTGATGGTTTTCGGACGACAAAAAATATATTTGAGTTTGTTGAAAAACATTCCGAGACTTCTTTTGATTCAGTCTATCTTCCAAAAGGGAGGTTGGCAAGTGACTATGCAGAATCCTTATTTAATCTAGAAAAAGGGGAAGTTTTTGGTCCTTTCAAAGATGGTGATTACTTGAAATTGGCTCGTATGTTGGATAGAAAACGCAACGGATCCATTCGCGCCAGTCACATTTTAATTGCCTACGAAGGCGTTACTAATCCAACACCAGGGGTAACACGAACAAAAGAAGATGCCGAACGTTTGGCCAATCGATTGCTTCGCCAAGCCCGAAGAAATCCTGATGGCTTTGCAGATTTAGCCCGTCAAAATTCCGATGGCCCCTCAAAAACCCTCGGCGGTGATCTGGGCTTTTACCAAGAAGGAACCATGGCACAGCCTTTTTTTGATTATACCAATAAAAACCGAATTGGGCGTATCGGTTTGGTCGAGACCGATTTTGGCTTCCATGTGATTAAAATTACAGACAAGGAGGACGTTGTTCTATTGGCTGAAGTTGTCAAAGAGATCGTACCCTCTGATGAAACTTCAAATATTGTTTTCCGCAATGCTACTGAACTTGAAAAAGCAGCCAAAGAAAATGGAAATCTTGAAGCTGCCGCCGAAGCGGGTGAGTACAACATACGTAAATCCACCGAGTTGGATCCATTAAGTGAATTTATTCCAGAAATGGGTTTGCAACGCAACGTGGTGCAATGGGCCTATGAGGGGGAAACAAAAGTAGGGGATGTTCGCCGCTTTAGTTTATCGCAAGGGGGGTATGCAGTGGTACAAGTGTCCGAAAAAGTAGCCGCCGGCTTGCAAACGGTCAACCAAGCACGAGCTACTGTGTATTCTAAAATACGCGATCAAAAGCGCATCGCTGCTCTAAATAAGCTATACGCGAACACCGATTCGCTGGAAGCCTTAGCAGCAGCGACACAGGGTGAAATAAAAACAGCATCGGCTATGACGCAAAAAAATAGTACCCTGCCTGGAGTAGGTAAAGAACCCTATGTAATTGGTGTTGCTTTTTCATTAGAACAAGGAGCTACTTCTTCTTTGATAGCAGGAAATGAAGGTGTTTATTTGATCCGAGTTACCAGCAAAGAGGTAGCCCCTGATCTACCGAGTTACGTCGCTTATGCCAACTCCCTTCAAGAAGCAGAAAAAGCCAATTTAGAAAGTGCCATTTTAGAAGCACTTGAATCGGTTGCTGTAATCATTGATAATCGAACTGTATATTACTAGTAGTGTAAATACTCAATACCAAAGAATAAAAGCCCAAGAAATTATCTTGGGCTTTTTTTATTCTCGTTTATTTTGAATAAAAAAGCAAGAATGATGCGTTGCTTTTGCATGTGATATTATAGAATGAATTCGTCGTAGGCGATCACAATAGGGAAACCTTTGTCTTTAAAATAGCGTGGGTCGTCACCACAGGCCAGGACAAAGTCCCCCCCCCACGCCCCGAAACTCTTGATTACACCTGGGAAGTCTTGAAATTGTTCTTCTTGAGCGGGAGGTTTTTTAAGATGTGTTGCCATGAGTGCCTCGTGTTCTTTTAAGAGTGACATAAAGGTATCCAATTGAACGCACAGACTCAATTGTTGGCTAAGGGTACTTATTTTTTCTAGCAGCTCATGTTGTGGGGTAATTTTCATATAATCAGCAACTTCTCTTTGACTGTCTTGCTTTTTATTGAGGTAAACAAAAAAGAGTTTTTCACGAAAAGGAGGATCAAAGGATACATTTTGATATTTGGGTGTACCCGCTATGCGTTGGAAAAAAATGGGTCCACTAGCCTGGGCACAAGCAATATCATAACCACTGCCTCCAAGGGTTTTATCTAACAATAAAAAGGGATCAACGCCGCTCCATTTTCCCAAATTGGCGACCAAGGTAGCAGATGACCCCAGGCCCCATTCACGATTGAATTCCAAGTTTGTGGTTACAAGGGTTCCCGTTTGACAAAAGAGGGGTTGGAGCTTGCGAATTTGTTGCAGCATTTGTTCCAATCGGACAGCAGTAGGGAGGTGATTGGCAGAACGAATAGTTAGTGTTTCCAGCTCAAAAGATGCTTCAAACCAAGGGGTGCCATCAGCATTTCGACTGATCCATTCCAATGTTTTCTTTTCCGATGCATGAACAATTAAATCTTGTCCTTTTTGAGTAGGCAAGGCAAGTGCTTGGGCTCCGTGTAGGACTGTATATTCACCTGAAAGCAAAATTTTTCCATGGCTGTAAAACCGCATCACAGAGAATTTAAAAAATCTTGTACCGCAGCATGACTTACTTTATGTGTCTTGAAATGGACAATGGCTTTTTCTTTTTGATACGGGTTTGCTCCTAATTGATTGAGAATGTTCAATAGGTGCATTTTCATGTGTCCTTTTTGTATACCCGAAGTAACCAAGGACCGAACTGCAGCAAAGTTTTGAGCCAAACCAGCAACAGCTATAATTTGCATTAATTCTTTGGCGGAGGGGTGGCCCAATAGTTCGAGGTTCCATTGCACCATCGGATGCAATTGGGTTAATCCGCCAACTGTACCGATGGCGAGTGGAAGATCCAAACGGAAAACAAAATCGTTGTTTTCGATAAAGGCTTTCGATAGGCTTCGGTACTGTCCATCGCGCGCTGCATAAGCGTGAATACCCGCTTCAATAGCCCGAAAATCGTTCCCTGTTGCCAAAACGACAGCATCAACTCCATTCATAATCCCTTTGTTGTGGGTAACAGCCCGATAGGGTTCGGCTTCAGCTATAGCAACTGCCTGAATCATTTTTTGTGCAAAGGCATAAGTATCCAGACCTTCCTCGGGTTCCAATTGTTCGATGGAACAACGGACTTCTGCTCTAGCCACACAATTGGGGACGTAATTCGAAAGAATACTCATAACAATCTCAATCGGCTTCTCAAGCTGTGAAAAGCCAGTATAGGATTTGCTCGTTTGGAGCAAAGTATCGGCCAATTGTTCCAAAACGGAGTTGATAAAATTGGCTCCCATGGCATCGCGCGTGTCGAAAGTAGCATGCAATTGGTAATAGTCAGCCATCGCTAGCGTTTTGTCGATCAGTTTCAGGGATAACAACCCACCACCACGTTTTTCCATTCTTGCTACTATTGGCGCACAGTCTTGAAGAAGTTGAGATTTTATGCTGTCAAAAAATTCCTTTACTATTGCTGGCTTTTCAGGGCAGAGAAAGTGAACCTGGCCCACTTTTTCAGTTCCCAGTATTTGGGTGTGGAACCCGCCTTTGTTTGCCCAATATTTGGCCGACTTACCCGCTGCAGCTACTACCGAACTTTCTTCGATGACCATAGGTAACGTATAGTACTTACCATTGATCAAAAAGTTGGGTGCGACGCCCAAGGGCAAATAGAAATTGGAAAGCGTATTTTCTATAAATTCATCATGCTTTTCCTGCCGCCCTGCATCAGGATGCCAATACGTAGTCAAAAGGGCTTCTGCCGTTTGTGGTTGATCAAAATGATTTTGAGTAATCCAGGCTATTTTTTCTGCTTTACTGCGTTTCGAAAATCCGCTGACGCTCGATGACATTGACTTTTTTTTCAAAGATAGGTCTTCAAAAGCAAATCTCTGTATTGGATCAACTTTAGAAAAGTTAATTAAGCAATAAGCAGTCTTATTTAAACTAATTACAGAATTTCTTGACTTGTTTTTTTGTTGTTACCTAGTTTTTTATGTTAAGTGCGTTTGGGAGTATTGCCATCACTCGCATTTAACTTAAACAATGAATAGCTACAGGAATTATTGTTTTAACATTCCGAGTGTGTCAAGATACTTTACTTTATGATAAGCCAAAGCAGCTTTAATACACTCTTTCAATTCTATAACTGGAATTTCTTCATCAAGTTGGAATATTATTGCTCTATTCTTTTCGTATTTAAAAAAACTGCCAAACACAATTTTAAAAGTATCCACCAATCTGCTTGTACACTTAAAGTACATTTGATATTGGTTGGGTTGTTTTTCTTTCCAATCCATTCGTAAGGTGCTACCGTTTTTAGAAAGAAAACTGGGTTCTCCCCATTTTAATGTCTCTTCCAAAATGGCTATATCCTTCATTTCTTCTGCAGTTTCAATCACCAATTCCCGTAAATATTGCATTTTATCCCGAACAAAATCAGGATAATTCTTGAATTTTTCATTTACTTTTGAGTTGGTTTTTAATACCATTATTTATTCTTTAACTGCGACATATTAATCTACTTCTGCATTTTCTGGGTTTTTTGATTTCACTCCAAAAACCTCAAAATCTGCCGAATAAGTTCTGTTTATATCTGATTTCAAAATTTCATCCCAGATTCGATGAACAACTCCTTTATGAAGACTTCCCTTTGATGTAAATTTAACATATATACCACCTTTAAATTCTTGTCCAATTATTCCCTTTAGTATTTTGTGTAATGAATCTACTTCACAACCTAAAATAGTATCGTATGGTTGGGTGAAGTCTCCTTGATAGTTTGTGTAAATTGAAAAAATTGGGTTATCAGTTTTATTAGGAATATTATCAGTAATGTTGTCACCTAAAAATATATTCCATAATTCTCCTATGTCTTTTGTGGATTGCCCATTTTCACTGGTTGTTCTTACTTTTAATCCGCAAATCTTGAATGGTTTAATACTTTCTTTTTGCATTTTTTTGTTTTATAAATTTTTGGGGTTCTAATGTTTATTGATTGGAGCTTAGGGCGGTTAACAAACGAAACAAGCGCTCTTGGTCTTCTTCTCTGATATGATTCAGGTAAAAGGCGATCATCTTACTTTTGGTCAGGGTTAGATAAAGGATCGCTCCTTTTTTTTCCACGGCTTTTATACGTGCAAAGGGCAATGTTTTTCCAATGAAACGATAGGGCTTGATGCGGATAACACAACCTTTGCGGTTCCATTGTATGGTGTTTTTGTACCAATACAAGCGAGAGAAATAAAGTACCAGAAGACTGTGTATTGCCAGTAAAAATATATTTAGGATTTTGGACTCAAAAGCCCAATAATAGTACCCTCCAATTGACAAGAAGATAAAAAAGAATGCGAGTACGGGCAATACATTCCAGGGGTTTTTCCAACGCAGGCGGTCAAAGTAAATCTTTTCCATGGTTATCAAGTTTGGGTGCCCCTACAAGGTAAAAATTTTTTATTTTCCCTCCATGAACAGTAACACCAAAATGATGCAATCTTTCCGATACTTCCTACTTTTAATGTCTACCACTCTTATTGTTTCAGCACAAGAACTATCAATCAAATCCATTTTTGGTGGCGAATTTGATCCCCAACGTTTGGAACGATACCGGTCAATGAACGATGGACGTCATTACACCGTATTAGAATCTGATGCGGAAAAGAAGATCGCTAAAATAGTTACCTATGCGTATTTGGATGGGCAAGCTCAAACAGTTGTTTTGGCTAGTGGCGATTCAGTACCTTATTTTACGTCGTATAGCTTTTCATCGGACGAAAAGAAATTATTGATAGCAACTTCAGAATATCCTATTTATCGCCGTTCGAAACAGGCCATCTATTACGTATACGATCGGATAACCCAACAATTAACCCCTTTATTCGATCCAGAAGATTCGTACCCTTGGATACAAGAGCCCAAATTTTCTCCTGATGGGAACCAGGTTGCTTTTGTTCACCTGCGCAACATATATATCAAGAACTTGGTGTCGGGGGAACTGCAACAAATAACAACGGATGGGGGTGTTGATATTAGTAATGGATTGACAGATTGGGTGTATGAAGAAGAATTTGGATATGTCCGTGCTTTTGATTGGAATGCAACAGGTACCCATTTAGCGTATTTGCGTTTTGACGAATCCAAAGTACCTGTATTCTCTATGGATATCTATGGCAACGAAGTCTATCCATACCCGTATCAATTTCGTTATCCCAAAGCGGGTGAAATCAATGCAACGGTAAGCATCCATGTATTTTCTTTAACCACCAATGTGCATCAGTCTCTTGATTTGGGCGTTCCAATGCCAGAATACATTCCACGCTTCCAGTTTTCTAACGATCCCAAACAATTGAGTGTCCAGACACTCAACCGTCACCAAAATCACTTGCAATTATGGGCGTTGGATGTAACTTCGGGGGAGGCAACCCTATTGATAGAAGAAAAGGACAAACGCTATGTAGATGTGCACAGCAATCTCACATTTCTGGAAGACAATAGCTTTTTATGGACCAGCGATCGTGATGGTTACAACCACCTCTACCACTTCAGCCCACAAGGGATATTGAAAACCCAATTGACCCGTGGTTCCTGGGAGGTAACGGCCTTTTATCTTTACAGTCCTCAGAATAAGGAAGTTTACTACGCTTCAACGGAAATAGGAAGTACCCAACGTGCCGTTTATGGAGTTTCATTGAATGGTAAACGCAAGCGATTGTTGTCCTATGATCACGGCTACAATGGTGCCTTATTTAGTAAAAACGCTCGGTATTATATCCATTCTTTTTCTGATGAGCAGACGCCACCAGTGTATCAGCTTCGAAAAACAGCTACCACCAAAGTAATACGAACAGTATTGGACAACGCAGAATTAAAAACACGACTGGAAGCACTTTCCTTGCCTCAAAAAGAATTTTCTACCCTTTCGGTCAATGGAAAAGATCTAAATATGTGGTTGCTCAAACCCACCGATTTTAGTCCAGACAAACAGTACCCGTTGTTGATGTTTCAGTACTCGGGTCCGGGGTCCCAGCAAGTTTCTAAACGATGGGGGTCCCAACGTGATTTATGGCATGCTTTATTGACTAAAAAAGGGTATCTCATAGCTTGTGTTGACGGGCGTGGTACGGGCTTTCGAGGTGCTGATTTTAAAAAACAAACCTATTTGAATTTGGTAAAATACGAAACAGAAGATCAAATTGAAGCGGCGCGTTTGTTGGGCAAGCGATCCTATATAGATGCCCGACGCATGGGTATCTGGGGCTGGAGTTTTGGTGGACATATGGCCTTGCAAAGTATATTGACAGGCAATGCAGTCTTTGCAGCTGCAATTTCTGTTGCTCCTGTGACCACATGGCGTTTTTATGATACGATCTACACGGAACGTTTTTTGCGTACCCCACAGGAAAATCCAGAAGGTTATGATTTGAATTCCCCCATCAATTATGCTGATCAATTGAAAGGAAAGCTGCTTTTGATTCATGGTAGTGGAGATGATAATGTGCATGTGCAAAATTCAATGCGTATGATAGACGCTTTGATTGAGGCAGACAAGGCCTTTGATTGGGCTATTTATCCCGATCAGAATCACGGAATTGGTGCGGGAAATGCACGTATCCACCTCTACCAAAAAATGACTACTTTTATCCAAACCAAATTGTAAGAAACGCAATATGACTGCTGTACCCAACGAACCTCAATCAGACCTATTCGGTCATCCTAGGGGACTGTTTTACTTATTTTTCGCTGAATTATGGGAACGGTTTAGTTTTTATGGGATGCGTGCTTTGTTGACCCTTTACATGGTCAATGAGATTTTCGAAGCCTTGATGAATCGGGATATGGCAGCCGCCGCTGTCTATGCGTCCTATGGTTCTTT
Organism: Flavobacteriaceae bacterium; assembly: GCA_049890035.1. Taxonomy (GTDB): domain Bacteria; phylum Bacteroidota; class Bacteroidia; order Flavobacteriales; family Flavobacteriaceae; genus UBA11891. The sequence goes on from JBMHCG010000033.1 coordinate 26,783, forward strand.
GGTGTATGCCTCAACCGTAGTAGGAGGGCGTATTTCGGATGTGTATTTAGGGTATCGACGCTCGATTTACTTGGGTGGTATTTTAATGGCACTGGGTCATTTCGTTTTAGCCATAGATAATACTACCGCTTTCTTTTTGGCTTTGGCATTCATTGTGGTTGGGAATGGGTTTTTCAAACCCAATATTTCTACATTTGTCGGTTCGCTCTATCCAGATGGCGACCAGCGCAAAGATTCGGGTTTTGTCATTTTCTACATGGGTATCAATATCGGTGGTTGGATTGCCCCTTTACTATGTGGCTATCTGGGACGCGAATACGGCTGGCATTATGGATTTGGACTGGCAGGGTTTGGAATGTTGACAGGACTTCTATTTTTTTGGCAAGGTGTGCGGAAAGGGGTTTTTGGCGATCGCGGCCTACCCGTTAACGAAGCGCTTTTACACGCACCTGTTGCAGGGATAAAACGGTCCATTCTTATTCCCATTCTCGCCTTCTTGACCGCACCTTTGATAGCCTATTTATTGGCCTCTTATCAATCGATAGGGAATGGAACGACTTGGTTGGGCGATCAAAATTTAGTCAATGTCTTTTTCAAGATTATCGGTCTGTTCATCCTCATCTACATGGCCTATATCCTTCAGCAGGCTTCGGCAGAAGAACGTAAAAAGTTATTTGCTGCGCTATTGTTTACCTTATTTATAACTCTTTTCTGGGGTTTTCACGAATTGTCAGGATCTGTTATTACTCTTTTTGCTGCTCGCAATGTCAATTTAAGCCTAATGGATGCCGCACAAACCAATTCACTGAATTCCATGTTCATTATCCTTCTTTCTATCCCTTTGTCGTGGTTGTTTACTCGATTGCGTTCTATGGGTAGGGATCCGAGAACACCTATGAAATTTGGGTTGGGTCTTTTGTTCGCGGGATTGAGCTTTTATTTACTTTCCATCAGTGGCCTGTCTGCAGATGATGGTGGACGCGTGCCGTTTAGTTATTTGTTAATTATGTATTTCCTTCTGTCGGTTGGCGAATTGTTCATGTCCCCAGTAGGCTTATCGAAAATCACGGATTTGTCACCAAAGCGAATTGTAGCATTTATGATGGGTGTTTGGTTTTTATCTTCTGCTTATGCTTTTCAGTTGGTTGGCTTCATTGGCAAGCAACTTGCTATTGAAAGCAGCGATAGTAATGTGAGTGGCTATCAATCGTTGGATATTTATCTCGATGGTTTTAATTTGATTGCCAAATACGCCTTGGGTGCTGCTCTGATCATTCTGATTTTCTCCCGCTGGATTAATAAACTGATGGCGGACGTTCATTAAAATAATGCTATGAAAAAATTTTTAGTTCTTAGTTTTCTTTGGATACATGCCCTCTCTTTTGCACAACAAATACAATGGATGACACTGGAAGAGGCCTTGGCAGCCCAGAAGAATGAACCTAAAAAAATCTTTATGGATGTCTACACAAAATGGTGTGGTCCCTGTAAACTGTTGGATCGAAAAACATTTGCCAATCCCTATGTTGCGGCCTATGTCAGTGAACATTACTATGCTGTAAAGTTTGATGCAGAAGGACAAGAGACCATTAATTTTTTTGGCAACACATTCACCAATCCTAATTTTGACCCCAACCGGAAGGGCCGGAATGCAACCCACCAGTTCACTCAATTTTTAGGTGTTTCAGGCTATCCAACAATGGTTTTTTTAAGTGAAAATGGAGATCCCATCATGCCCGTGGTCGGGTATCACACCCCCCAGCAATTGGAAATGTATCTTAAAATGATCAAACAAGGAGATTATCAAATCTTTTCAAAGCCAGAAGATTTTGAAAACTACCGTAAAAACTTCACCCCGCGTTTCAAGGGATAAATGAAAATGCCTTTTCTGCTGTAGTGTAAAAGGAAATACTTTTTGCAGAACAGCTTTTTCTCCATCGTTCTGTATTCCATGGGCCATTGCTGCCATCGGCAACTATGGTGTGGGGTCGCCACTGATTGATAACACGGTTCAAATGAATCTTGGGATTGTTTCTCAACAAAACGATATCAACAGGGGGAACCGTATCCGTCAATACGCTGTCAAAATCAGCAATCAATACTTTTGTTTGATCGAAAACCAGATAACGCCAGAGGGTGTCTTTTTGTATTTTTCGGACTGGGTAGATTTTTTGGAACTGTTGCATTAATTTTTGCGTATGTGCTTCAGATGCATCCGTAAAAAGTTGTACGATTTCCTTTTCATACCAAAGGATCACAGTCTTTTTTGATTGATGCAAAATCCAAAGCTGATTTTTAATCTTTACATTCTTATAATTGTGCCAACCGAGCAGTAGTACACAGCAAATGATAGTTCCCCAAGAATAGCGGGAGTGAATTTTACTTTTTTTCTGCCAGGGTAAGAACAGCAGAAGCATCAAAATATATAGCGTAATGACCATTTCCTTTGCGATGTAAATGTCATCCCACAGAAAAGACTCATAGCTTGCTATGGTTTGTACTATGTGATGAATGCTAGCCACCAGAAGGTTGTAATTGGCCAATACTTCTGCCGGGATCCAATCGAATAGTAACCAGGGAGTTAACCCTACTGCTGCGACAAGAGATATACTGAAGAGGTGAAAAACAGCAAGATTGCTCAAAAGAAAAAGAGATGGAAATTGGTTGAAATAATACAGTGTTAGTGGGGTAACGGCCAACTGCGCTGAATTGGATACGAGAACAAATTCCCAGACCCATTTTTTCCATTTCTTTTTAGGAACATAACTTTTTTTAGCAAGCTCGTTTCCTAACAGAATGCCAATAACAGCCAAATAACTCAACTGAAAACCGACTTGATATAAAAAAGGGGGATACCAAAATAGTAGTAACCCGGCCGAAGCAAAAACACGTTGCAAGGGGGGTTGGAACCGTTTGCCCCATTGTCCTGCAAAAAGCATGGTAAATAGTGTCACGGCACGAACAACAGCAGGCTGCATACCCGTAAGTATTGCAAACCCCCAAAGAATGAATACAAGGAGGATCATTTGAAGCCAACGCCCCCATTTCCAATAAAGGAGAGGTGTTAGGAGCCAGTTAAGAAGGAAAGAAATGATTCCAATATGCAATCCAGAAATAGCCAACAAATGAACAATACCCGCATTTTTATAGGCGGTTTGTAACTCATTTTCAATATACTGACGTTCTCCAAAAACAAGTGCTACCCAATGTGCGGAAGCTGACTGTGATAGGGAAGTGTTATGAATTTTCTTGATTGCTCTGGTTTTCCAAACACGAATTTGGTCCCACCCACTCCATGTGTTTTTATTGATGTTACCATAGTTGCTAGGGGTCAGTTGGAGCTGGGACAGAATAGATTTATTTTTCAAAAAGCGAGCGTAATCAAACGCCCCAGGGTTTTTAGGTTGCGCAACAGGAATCAAAGGCGATGAAGTAATATAGTGCTGTCCTATTTCCAACGGTTTTGAATGATCTTTTTTGGCGAGTGTGACAAGAATCTTCCCACAACTTGGTGCCGTCCCTAGCCCCAACACCTTTCCATAATAACGAAAGTCAAAATCATTGGGACGTAGGCTTTGCGTGATTTTAAAACGTACCATCTTTTGTTGTGGGAGTCGGCTGTAATGATTGGGTGGAAGTTTGAAATGAATGGCCGATGATATAGCACCCAGTACAATTATATTATAGTAGAAGATTGTTTTTGCAATCTGTCTTTTTGCAATCAATAGAAACGGTACAGAAAGCAGTGAAAGTCCAAAATAGATTGTCACAGTATCAAAGTAAGTGTCGAGGTAGTACCGTTCTATAAGTTGCCCAGCGATCAGTGCTAATAAGGCATAAAAAAGATGCGATTGAATTTGGGGCATCTTCCAAAATATAAAATCCTATGAATTAAGACAAACTGTTGATAATCAACTGAGCAGTTTGTTTGCTGGCCCCCCCCTGATCAAGTTTCTGGCGCAAATTTTTATAGTGACCCAACAGTAACTTTCTTCCTCTAGGGGTAAGAATTTCCTCCATAGCCTCTTGAATGCTTATCGGATTACACTCTTTCTGAATCAATTCACGGACTACTTTTTTTTCTAAAATTAAATTTACCAGAGAGATGGATTCGAGCGTTACCCATTGCTTAGCGAGCCAGTAGCTGAAAGCACTGGTTCGATAACACACCACTTGTGGGACACCAAATAGAGCTGTTTCTAATGTAGCGGTACCACTGGTAACCAAGGCAGCTGTTGCGATTTTAAGAAGGGGATAGGTTTGTCCAATAAGAAGCTGGCAGGGTGTATTTCCGATTAAATGGTTGTAGTAGTCATTGCCCAAACTAGGGATACCAGCAAGGACAAATTGATGGTTTGGGAAGTGGGGTACCAGATTTAAAAACAACGGGAGCATTTTCTGGATTTCTTGTTTGCGACTTCCTGGGAGTAGTGCAATAACGGGCTTTTCATCTGCCGGATAGAGTAGGGGAACGGCTGCTTCTACAGACTCTTTTTGAATGCTGTCCAAAAGGGGATGCCCTACATAGTATACCGCGTACTGGTGGTTTTTTAAGAAATAATCTTTTTCAAAGGGGAGAATGGTATACAAGGCCGTCAAATGCTGCTTCATTTTACGAACGCGATTGGCCTTCCATGCCCAAACTTGAGGACTGATGTAGAAGTGGTTTGGGAAGTTGTATTTTTTGGCCCAGGCAGCGATTCGTAAATTAAAACCAGGATAGTCAATATAAATGATTGCATCGGGTTGAAACGCAAGGATATCCTTTTTACAAAAGCGTAGGTTACGAAGTATGGTAGGTAGATTTGAGATGACTTCCCAAAATCCCATAAAAGCAAGATCTCTATAATTTTTGACAAGAACCCCGCCGGCATTCTCCATCAATGCACCACCCCAACAGCGGATAGTAGCCGAAGAATCTATTTTACACAAGGCCTCGATCAGACGGGCACCATGCAAATCTCCAGAAGCTTCACCTGCGATGATATAGTATTTCATGAAGTAATTAGTTGCTGTAGTGCACTTGATCCAATCCTTTTGACCGACCTCCTCACCTTTAAATTCAGAACCGTTCTCAATGGGCAATCTTTAATAAAGCGACAGCAATTACAAGAGTCAATGAAAAAATAAGTACACCAGTTGCGAAGCCTGAATTGTTTTTTCGAATAGCAACAAAAAATAACAGTAAATTAATTAATGCGCCGAGACTGATTAACCCCCCCAGCTTCTTCTGATGATAAAGAAACTGGATACTGTCAAAAGGATCGCCCTTCGAAGCCATTGCCGCTAGTAAAAATACACAGGAAGCCGTTGCCATCAAAGCTGCGAGCATTCCTTTTACAATAGTATTATTCAAATTTCCAGGTATTTAAATTCTGAATAGCGTAATGCGCCGTTAAATCATATTGAACAGGTACCACTGAAATAAAATTATTTTCAAGGGCCCATTCGTCAGTATCTTCACCACCATCTTGGTTGATGAACTTTCCTGTTAACCAATAATACTCTCGTCCCATTGGATTGGTGCGTTTGTCAAATTCTTCTACCCAGTAGGCTTTGGCTTGACGGCAAATTTTAATCCCTTTAATAGGGGTTTCAACTCCTTTAGGGAAGTTTACATTGAGCACTACATTATCAGGAATACCATTTTTCAAAGCCTTTTGTGTGATCTCCTTAACAAAGGGTTTGATGATATCAAAATTGGCCCCCCAACGGAAATCCAACAGTGAGAATCCGATGGCAGGAATACCTTCTATACCGGCTTCCAAAGCGGCACTCATGGTACCAGAATATATTACATTAATGGAAGAATTTGATCCATGATTGATGCCGGAAACACACAGGTCAGGTTTTCTGTCAAGAAGCTCATTAACAGCAAGTTTGACGCAATCTGCTGGAGTCCCAGAACAACTGTATTCCAACTGGGGTCCCTCATCTAAAGAAATTTTACTGCAATGCAAGGTGGAATTGATAGTAATGGCATGACCCATACCAGATTGAGGACTGTCAGGAGCCACAACAACAACCTCGCCCAATTCATTCATTATTTCAATTAATGCACGCAGTCCTGGGGCAGTGATACCGTCGTCATTGGTTACTAAAATCAAAGGTTTTTTTGCCATAATACATTGCTCTTGTTTTTCAAAAGTAGGAATTCTCTATCGGATGCTCGCCACCCAGTTTAACAAAACTTTTATTAGTTGACCCAGTATATACGGGCATTTTGCGTATTTTAGAATCCTTAAATAAATTTTGCTATGCGAATCGTTGGAATTCTTTTTAGTGGTCTTCTCGGTGGGGTGTTGTTTTGGAATGTCTCATCTGCACCCGGGCCCACTGAAAAAGATAAATTGCTGTTGGAAATTTTGAATTACGTTCTGGAACGGGGGCATTATGATCCAAAGGTTATCGATGACAGTTTTTCAGAAAATGCTTTTCACAATTATCTAGAGGGTTTGGATGGTCAACACCGCTTCTTCCTTCAGTCAGATGTGAATACCTTTAAGCGGTATCGGTATCAAATTGATGATGAGTTTAAAGCCCATGCATTAAATTTTTTCAATGTTAGTTACGAGCGGTTGATATCCCGGATGCAACAAGTAGAAAAATTTTATTCAGAACTTTTGGAAACACCATTTGATTTTTCAAAACCAGGAACTATCAGCTTGGATTACGAAAACTTGCAATACGCCAATACAGTAACCGAATTGAAAGCTCGTTGGCGCAAGCGAATGAAGTTGTCTACCCTGGATCGATTTGCCGATAAGAAAAAAGAAGAAAAAAAGAAAAAAGAAGCCGACAGTAGTTATGTGATGAAATCAGACTTGGAGTTGGAAATGGAAGCCCGGCAATTGACACTGGAAAATACCCGAGACTACTTTGAACTGATTAACGATCTGGAACGTAAAGATTGGTTCTCCATTTATATCAATGCTATTGTGATGCAATTTGACCCACACACATTTTATTTTGCTCCCGAAGATAAAGATCGTTTTGACACCAGTATGTCAGGAAAGTTTGAAGGTATTGGTGCACGTTTGCAAAAAAGAAATCAAGAGGTTAAAATTGTTGAAATTATTTCTGGAGGACCTGTGTGGCGCGGAAAGTTATTGGACGTAGGGGATGTGATACTCAAGGTTGCTCAAAAAGACGAAGATCCAGTAGAAATTGTTGGGATGCGTTTGGAAGATGCTATCAAACTGATCAAAGGACCCAAAGGCACAGAGGTTCATTTGACAGTTAAAAGAGTCGATGGCACCATCGAGGTGGTTCCTATTGTGCGCGATGTAGTTGAGTTGGAAGAAGTCTATGCACGTTCAACGATTATCCAAAAAGGGGAAAAGAAATTCGGATTGATAAACCTACCTAAATTCTACATTGACTTTAAAGACTACGGCGAAAGGAACGCAGCCATTGACGTAAAAAAAGAATTAGAACAACTTAAGGAGAAGGGGGTGTCTGGAATTGTTTTGGATCTGCGCAACAATGGCGGTGGCTCATTAAAAACAGTTGTTGATATGACCGGCTATTTTATTGAAGAAGGGCCCGTGGTGCAAGTAAAAAGTACGGGAGGCAGAAAAGAAGTACTAAGCGACACGGATAGTTCTATCGTTTGGGACGGCCCTTTGGTTGTTTTGGTTAACGAATTTTCAGCCTCTGCTTCTGAAATTTTGGCTGCTGCACTGCAAGATTACAAACGGGCTATTATTGTAGGGAGCAAACAAACTTTTGGGAAGGGTACCGTTCAAAATGTGGTGGATCTCAATCGAATTATTACAGGCAATACGCTGGGTGATTTGGGTGCATTAAAAGTCACAACGGACAAGTTTTATCGCATAACGGGAGAGTCTACACAATTGGAAGGAGTCAAAAGTGATGTGGTGTATCCCGATCGCTATCAGTATGTTGATATGGGAGAAAAAGATCAAGAAAATCCACTTGCTTGGGATAAAATAACCCCTGCCAATTACCAACTTTGGAAATCTTCGATTAACTATGATTTTATCGTTAAGCAAAGCCAGTACCGAATTCAAGAAAATACTTTTACTCCAGTGTTAGAAGAACAAGCCCGTTGGGTCGCTTCCCAACAGGAAGATTATGAGTATCATTTGGATTATATTTCATTTTCAAAGGAACAGGAAGAAAGCATGGCAACTTCGAAAAAGTTCGAGGTTCTCGAGGAATTCAATTCGAAACTTCAATTTCGATGGCTTCCCGAAGCAGGTATGACAACCGAGGTCAATGCAGACTACGCAGAGAAAAGAGATCGATGGATAGAGGCATTAAACAGCGATGTATATGTCAACGAAGCGATTAATATTTTAGATGATATGAGCCTAACGCTAAAAAATCAGCCGTTGACACAAAGAAGAAATTAGTTTTTGTTATCTAATTTGCAGTAAGTCCATTGAAAAACCGAATCGAAGGAATTGTTAGTTTATTGTATATCATACTGCTAACTTTCTTTTCTATTTTTGCCTACCAATTGGCTTTGGATACAACACCAAATGCCAACCAGATGCATCTCTCCATCCACTCCCAACCCCCTGGTTTTGAAACCCAAGTCTTGCTTTTACCCTTAACGGATACCTTTTCAACTACAGGTTCTTTTTTTTGGGGCACCCCTTCCTCCGTGGAAGAAATACCCATCCAAAGTTGGCGTTTTGAAAAAGGGCAATTAGAAATTCAACCCTATGGATCTCCCACTGGTTACTACAAACCTGTATCTATGTCTCGAGTCCCTACACCACACACCCAAGAAGCTCTCGCTTCGAATTGGATTATAAACAAAACCTTTCCTTTAGGGACTGATAAATTTGGAAGAGATCTTTTAAGCCGGTTGTTAATCGGTTCGCGAATTTCTCTAGCTATTGGGTTTGTAGCGGTTTTTCTTTCCTTGCTGATTGGGATAACACTGGGTGCTTTAGCAGGTTATTTTGGAGGAATTTTAGACCGTGCCATCATGGCTTTTATAAATGTCGTTTGGTCTATTCCAACCTTACTTTTAGTGATAGGAATAACACTGGTTTTAGGGAGGGGGTTCTGGCAAGTTTTTATTGCTGTGGGCTTGTCCATGTGGGTTGAAGTTGCGCGTTTGGTTCGCGGTCAGGTTTTGGCTGTAAAAGAAAGAACCTATATTGAAGCAGCCCACGCACTTGGATTCTCCAATTACCGTATTATATTTTCTCACATCCTTCCGGTGATAACAGGCCCCATTATCGTTATTGCTTCTGCTAATTTTGCCAGTGCCATTCTTATCGAAAGTGGGTTGAGCTTTTTAGGAATAGGCGCACAGCCGCCAGTTCCCAGTTGGGGAGGGATGGTCAAAGAACACTTCCGCTACTTGTTGTTAGGCAAGCCTTATTTGGCACTCTTACCCGGATTTGCCATTATGAGCTTGGTTTTGGCTTTTATGACTCTGGGTAATGTCCTAAGAGACTATTTGGATGTAAAAACGTAAAGACTACCAATCGCGGAGTCGATTGGCATCCATATTTAGGTAAATAAAGAACATCAAACTTGTCGCCAGTAAATTAGATCCTCCATAGCTTAGGAATAAAAGGGGAATACCAATCGTAGGAATCATCCCAAGAGACATTCCAATATTGACTAAAAAGTGAATAAATAAAATGCTTGCCACACTGTAACAAAAAGCACGTCGAAATTGACTTGTTTGTTTTTCAGCTTGAAAAAGAATGCGAATGATCAATATCGTAAAACAAGCCACAACCAAAAAACTTCCAATAAACCCCCACTCTTCCCCAATCGTACTAAAGATATAGTCTGTATGTTGCTCGGGTACAAAGTCTCCCTTTGTTTGGGTTCCTTTCAAAAATCCTTTCCCTTGAAAACCACCCGAACCAATAGCAATTTTTGATTGATTGATATTATAGCCAATTCCTTGCGAGTCAACCTCCTTCCCTAGAATAATATTGAATCGGTCTCTATGCCGTTGTTCAAATAGGTCGTTAAAAATAAAATCTACGGTAAAAGTAAATCCAGAAGCCAGCAGGCCAAATAAAATAAATGGTAAGAGGGCCGGTTTGTACTTTAATCGTTTGAGTAAATAGAATGCCAATGATAGCATTACGATAATTAAGCTGATAACGATCGGTATTTCAAATAGCAGTGTAAGAATAAAAACGGTTAGAGCACTTCCGATGATGACCAAAAAAATATAGCTGAGCCCTTCTCTAAACAACACAAAAAAGAAAGCAACAAAAACCAAAGCACTCCCCGGGTCGGGTTGCAAAACAATAAGTAGAGCGGGTAATAAAATTATGAAAGCAATCTTTAATAAAGAGCGGAAGCGTTTAAGATTGGTTTGAAATTGGGAAACGATTTTAGCCAACATAAGTCCTGTAGCGAGCTTACTAAACTCTGCGGGTTGCAGTCCTAGGCCACCAATGGCATACCACGAACGCGCACCAGAAATTGTTTTACCAAAAGCGAACAATCCCACCAATAAGATTAGCGAAACGATATAAATGGGCTGTGCAAATTGTTCAAAGAACTTTACTCGGAGGGCTAAAAAAAATCCCCCTGCAGTAAAACTTAGAATGGCAAAAAAGAACTGTTTTCCCGCAGGTGAACTCAGATTAAGAAGACTACTAGATTCCTCTGCATAGGTAGCTGAATAGACATTGACCAAACCAAAACAGACGAGTAAGAAATAGCATAACAAACTTACCCAGTCAATCCGACTGAGAACCGATTCGCTCATTGGTTAATCTTAAAGGGTTTTCCTGAATAAGGCTTGTCATATTCTTCCAACAGACTGCCATTGACAATGCGATTTTCAAGCCAGCGTCTTTTGACGTCCTTATTCAGATATTTTTCAATCATCAAACTAGCAATAGGTGCTGCCCAGCGCGCACCCCAATAGCCATTTTCTACAAATACAGCCAGTGCAATCTGAGGATTCTCTTTGGGTGCAAATGCAATAAACATGGAATGGTCCGTTAGTTGTTGTTTTTTTCCGTTCAAGAGGATGAAATTTTCAACTGTCCCAGTTTTTCCACATACTTCAATGCCTTTGATGCGAGCTATTCGTGCTGTTCCATATTCTACAACCTTGTGCATCCCATCTATTATGGTCTCAAAATGCACTGAGTCAATAGTAGTTTGTTTTTTTTCATAGCGATTTACTTCCGGTTCCCCAATAATAGACTTCATAAAATGAGGTTTTATGTAAAACCCTCTGTTGGCAATAGCTGCGGTGAAATTAGCCATCTGAATGGGGGTAGTCAGTATTTCACCTTGTCCAATGGCATTGGAAATGATGGTTGGTGCTTTCCAGCCCTTTTCACCATAGGCTCTGTCGTAATATTCAGCTCCAGGGATGTATCCCGGTTTACCAACTGGCAGGTCATACCCCAAGTAATTGCCCAATCCAAAACTTTGAAGGTGCTTTTTCCAACGATTGATTCCTTCCTGAGGGGATTCGTAGGCTTCAATAATACCTTTATAAGTTTTTGAAAAATAGGTGTTACAGGATTTGTAAATGGCTTTTGTCAGATCGTTTTTAGATCGAAGTGGACAATGACATTCCATAAAAGCACCACGCGCATAGAAGTGTCCCTTGTTACAACGAAATTTTGTATCTGGTTGGACAACATTTTCCTGCAAAGCAATTAGTGCATTAAGGACCTTAAATGGCGAACCCGGAGCATACTGTGCTTGCAATCCTCTGTCAAAAAGAGGCTTGGAAAGTGTATCGAGAGACAACGCCCTAAAATTACTAGAGCGTTGCCTACCTACTAACAAAGTAGGATCGTAATTGGGTGCACTGACCAAAGCTAGAATTTCTCCTGAGGCGGGTTCAATAGCAACAATTCCTCCACGTTTGTTTTGCAATAATTTCTCACCGTATTCCTGAAGTCTTTCATCGAGTGTCAGTGTGATGTCATGTGCTTGAATGGGTGGTGAATCGAATTGTCCTCCTTCATAAGCCCCTATGATACGGTTGAATTTATCTTTCTGAAGAAATTGTTTTCCTTTAATTCCTCGAAGATATTTTTCATAATACTTTTCAATACCCTGCCGCCCAATCAATTCTCCTTTTCTGTAATAAGGGTCTTTTTTCAGGTCATTGTTATTGACCTCACTGACATACCCAAGAACGTTAGCTGCGATGGGTTTTCGGTAATCTCTAACAGTTTTTTTCTGCAAATAAAACCCTTGGTATTTCCAAATCTTTTCTTGTAATACAGCGTGGGTTTCTTGTGAAAGTGCTGCTACTATGGTAGCAGGTATTTTTCTAGAATATTTCTTGGCTTTACGAAGCCGGTCTTCAAAATCATAAGTCCGAAGACCGATCAAATTTAACAGTTCCAAAGTATCAAAAGCAATGATGTTTTCCGGAATGACCATCAGGTCATAGGAAGGTTTGTTGGCAACTAATAGGGAGCCATTTCGATCGTAGATAAAACCACGTTCCGGATAGACATCGCGTTCCATGACCGCATTGTTTTGTGAGAGTGATGAGTAAACCGTGTTGACCAACTGTAGTTGCAATAGTTTCACAACAAAGACAAAGGCTATGAATAACGTAAGAACGGGAAGAAAAAAAGAACGGTTCATCACTTTGCTTTATAAAATCCGAGAATGAGCCAGAGCAACATAAAGGTAAAAATAGTAGTTAAGAATGCATTTTTCAAAATTTGAAAAAAGGCCAACCAACTAAAATACTCGATAGTGTAATAAATCACGCTGTGAGCGAATACAATCAGAGCCAAATAGGTTAATTGGTTACTTACCCGAGTCCCTTTGATCATCGCATAAGGAATATCTGCGTTGATGCCAAAACTAAAACCTACGATCAATGGACGTAAAAACCCTATAGTTAGGGTAGCGATTGTGTGCGCGCCGGCAGTTCCTAAAATCAGATCAATAAAAAACCCTAAAATAAAACACAAAAAGATAAAAAGGGTTTGGTTACCATCCAATCGGTATCGGATCACAAAAAGTAAATAGACAAAGGGATTGACAAACCCTAATAGATTCATATTACTGAACAATAAAAATTGCAAAATAACAAGAGTCAGAAAGGAGAGACCAGTTTGAATATTTTCTTGCAACATGAGGGTTTTATTTTAGTAAAGAATCGATTGCTACTTTGTCTCTGTTCTCAATGACATAAACATGATCGAGATTGGTGAAGTTATTAAACAAAATAACTTCAATTTCATAATATCGTTTGGAAGGGAGTACAATCAGATTACTCACTTTTCCGATAGGAATATTTTTGGGGAAGTATGCTGACATACCACCCGTGACTACGGTATCTCCGATTGTGACTTTGTTGATGGTTGGGATATCTGTCAAAGTCATTTTATTGGGCACTACGCCGGGCCAAAACAAGGAACCAAAAGCATTGCTTTTTTTTAGTTTAGCATTGATCTTCAAGTCTCTGTGAAGTAAGGAAACAACACTGGCAAACCGACTGTTGGCTTGATTCACTATACCGACGATCCCATTGGGGCCAATGACTCCCATTTCTTCATGGACGCTGTCTCGAATCCCTTTGTTAATTACCATAAAATTTCGAACACTCGCAATACTATTTTTTACAATTCGGGCAGGAATCAATCGGAAAGGGGAAGACAAATCTGTATCCAGACTGTCTTCATTTGTTTTTTGTAAGGCAAGGAGGGATTTTAGCTTGAGATTTTCTTCCACTAGCATTTTATTTTCTTCATCCAACCGAAAATAGCGTTGATAGGAATTGCGAAAATCCAATAGCGTGCCCGATAGCGAAAGACTCAATTGGCGTAATTCGCTTTGATGATAGGGGCTTTTGTTTTGAAGGAAGAAAATAGAAAAGAATAACAACAGCAAGTAAATAAAGAAATTCCGATTTCTAAGAATCGCATTAATTATCTGTTGCATTCATTATTATTTTATTAATATCGTTTTGTAACGCTCAATATTTTTTAATGCAATTCCCGTTCCTCTAACCACAGCTTGTAGGGGGTCTTCTGCGATGTATACCGGCAGGTCTGTTTTGCGAGACAAACGTTTGTCCAAACCGCGCAGAAGTGCGCCACCACCAGCCAAATAAATCCCGGTATTGTAAATGTCTGCTGCCAGCTCGGGCGGAGTTTGTGCAAGAGCCTCCATAATGGCTTCTTCAATTCGTATGATGGACTTGTCAAGTGCTTTGGCTACTTCTGTATAGGAGATCATAGCTTGTTTGGGTTTACCTGTTAGCAGATCTCTCCCTTGAACTGACATTTCCTCAGGTGGGTTTTCAAGGTCTTCAATAACAGCCCCAATGAGAATTTTTATTTTCTCAGCCGTTCGTTCTCCAACGTATAAATTGTGCTTGCTACGCATGTAATTGACTATATCGTTACTGAAAACATCACCAGCAATTTTAACAGATTTATCACAGACAATTCCCGATAAAGCAATAACGGCTATTTCGGTTGTTCCGCCACCGATATCAACGATCATGTTCCCCTTGGGTTGCATGATGTCAATTCCTATTCCAATAGCTGCAGCCATGGGCTCATGCACCAAATACACTTCTTTTCCGTTGACGCGTTCAGCAGATTCTTTTACGGCTCGCATTTCAACTTCCGTTATTCCAGAGGGGATGCAAATAACCATTCGCAAGGAAGGCGTGAAAAATTTTTTTTTCAAAGAAGGTATGCTTTTGATCAATTTGTTGATCATTTGCTCAGATGCATTAAAATCAGCAATAACACCATCCTTCAATGGGCGAACCGTTTTGATGTTTTCGTGCGTTTTTCCTTGCATCATGCTGGCTTCGTCACCAATAGCAATAATTTTATTGGTGGTGCGGTCGATGGCTACTATAGAAGGGCTGTTGACAACAACCTTGTCATTGTGTATGATGAGTGTGTTTGCGGTGCCTAAGTCAATCGCAATTTCTTCCGTAAAAATCCCCATAAAGGCTTAGCATTATTCGGTAAAGTTAGAAATTAATGTTTAAAATGTCGTATGCCCGTAAGAACCATTTTTACATCATTTTGGTTGCAATAATCGATGGAATCTTGATCTTTTATGGATCCCCCCGGTTGAATGACAGCTTGGATACCTGCGTGATGGGCAATCTGTACGCAGTCGGGAAAAGGAAAGAAGGCATCACTTGCCATGACCGCCCCTTGCAGTTCAAAATCAAATTTACGCGCCTTTTCTATAGCCTGCTCCAGTGCATCTACCCGTGACGTTTGACCCGTTCCTGAAGCTAGGAGTTGTTGGTTTTTTGCCAAGACAATGGTGTTGGATTTGGTGTGTTTACTGATTTTAGCGGCAAATAGCAAATCCGTCACCTCCGTTGGGCTCGGTGCCAATTGTGTCGCTTGCTGAAGATTTGACTCTGTGTCTGTTTGTGTGTCTTTGTCTTGAACCAAATAGCCATTTAAACAAGTACGGACAGATTCTGTAGGCAACAGACGGCTTTTTTGGATCAGCAGGACCCTATTTTTCTTTTGCGTAAGGATATCCAAGGCCTCTTTGTTATATGCAGGCGCAATCAATACTTCACAGAATAACGTATGGATCGCTTGGGCAGTTGATTCATCGATGGGACGATTGGCAATTAACACGCCCCCAAAAGCCGATACGGGGTCACCTGCCAAAGCCGCTTCGTAAGCTGCTGTTAGGTTTTCTCGAGTTGCCAAACCACAGGCATTGTTATGTTTCAAAATGGCAAATGTGGGTGCTTCCTCATAAAATTCCTCCATCAGTTGAACTGCAGCGTCTATGTCCAATAGATTATTATAGGATATTTCTTTTCCATGGATTTGTTCCAAAAGCTCGTCTAAAGGACCAAAAAAACGCCCCTCTTGATGAGGATTTTCTCCATAACGGAGTTTTTTAGATTGGTGGCTACTGATTTTTAGGGTGTCTTTGTCTTCCTGGAAATATGAAAAAATAGCACTGTCATAATGTGAAGAATCAGCAAAAGCTTTTGCTGCAAAAGCTTTTCGATCTTCTAAATGGAATCGGTTTTTTTGTGTGGTCAACAACTCCAATAGTCTTGGGTAGTGTTTTTTGTTCGAGACGCAAACAACATCCTGAAAATTTTTGGCTGCGGCCCGTATCAAAGCAATCCCTCCAATATCAATTTTTTCAATAATCTCTGTTTCAGAAGCACTTGATCTGACAGTTTCTTCAAATGGGTATAGATCCACAATAACCAAGTCGATTTGTGGAATTTCATAACTTTTAATTTCTTGGGCATCGGAGGTGTTTTCCTGACGGTTTAAGATACCACCAAACACTTTGGGGTGTAATGTTTTTACACGTCCTCCAAGTATGGATGGGTAGCCTGTCAGATCTTCAACTGCTACAACCGGGATTCCAAGCCTCTCAATAAATTTTTGGGTTCCTCCGGTCGAATAAAGAGTAACCCCGAATTGATGCAAAGTTTGAATGATGGGCTCAAGTCCTGATTTATCAAAGACAGAGATGAGAGCCGCTTGAATGGATAGTTCCTTCATAAGAGGGTATAAATAGTATTGGGAATAAAAGTTGCCACTTTTTTGTTGACCGCTTCTAGAAGTATTTCATCACTTTTTTTAAAGGGATTTAATGCATTCGAGTCAATGTCTATTTGTCCTACATTAACCCCATCAACAAATAGAGGAACTACTAGTTCAGATCGAACCGCAATGTCACATGCGATATAGTTATCTTGTTCTTGAACGTCTGGCACAACAAAATTCTGATTACTTAATGCTACTTGTCCACAGATGCCTTTTCCAAAAGGAATTTCAGTGTGTTCCGTCGGGATGCCCGCAAACGCTTTCAAGTAAAGTGCTTTGGTTTGGTGATTAGCAAAATAATACCCCACCCAATTAAAATAATCAATCGCATCTTTCAGGAAAGCACAGATGCGCTCCAAGCGTTCTTTCCACCCCAGATTGGGTTCTGATATGATGGTATCTATGGCTGTTAAAATCTGTTGCTGTTCACTCACGCGTTAAATTTTTCAAAAATATTAAAAACCCTTCTGCCAAATGGACTAAAGCGTAATATTTTTGAAGAAATCAGTTTTCGTGAAACAAGAATTTTATGTCTACGGAATGACCTGTGCGAATTGTCAGAAAAGCGTCCAGCAAAAGCTGGGTTCTTCACCTTTGGTTCGTAGTGTAGCCGTGGACTTAGAATCAGGAAAAGTGGAATTAATGGGTTCCGAACCCCTGGACAAAATCCAATTGGAAAAGATTTTGGGTCCAAAGTATACTGTGGATACATTAGTATTTTCAAGTTCCCAAAATAAGCTAAAACAATTGTACCCTTTGTTTTTGATCTTATCCTATGTTGTTTTGGGGTCCCTGTTTTTGATTAGAGAAAACCCTTCCCCCCAAAATTTCATGTACCACTATATGGGTTTGTTTTTTGTTGTCTTTAGCTTCTTCAAATTTCTTGATTATCAAGGGTTCCCCCATTCTTTTGCGCAATATGATCCTTTAGCCAAGAGAAGCCAATTGTATGCTTATCTCTATCCTTTTTTAGAGACCTTGTTGGGGATCGCTTTTTTGTTTCAATATCAATTGAGAGCGGCCCTGTGGGGTACCTTGATTCTTCTTTCCATTACGACCATTGGTGTGGTTCGTAGTTTGGTCAATCAGCGTCATATAGCATGCGCCTGTTTGGGAACTGTTTTAAAATTGCCAATGACTGAGGCTACTCTGATCGAAAACAGCATTATGTTGATCATGTCGATCAGTATGTTGCTGTACGGTTTCTAACTATCGGAGAAATAAAGTATGCTTGGTCACACCCTTTACTTCAAAAGCACTTTGAGAAAAGGAAGGGGGGCCCATAACACCGATGACGTTATTTGAAAAACCATATTTTTCTTTGGGAAGACCCACCCATGTTTTGTCCAATCGTTGGTTGTTGTTTGCATCGTGGTAAGCCTTTATAGCGTACTTGCCTTCGGGCAGACTGTCAAAAATGACTTTTAGCTTGTTAGCCCGTACAGGTGTTTTTTGAAAGAAGTGGCTTTGTATGGAATTGTTATCAAAATCATTTTGATTATCAAAAATACTTAGAAAAAAAGTCCCTGCAAGCTGTTCAATATTTTCCACTTCTATTTCCAGTCTGTGTTGTGCAAAGGTATGTGCAGTGCTTATGCTAATCCATAGCAAAAACAAACGGCAGTGTAATCCCATGGCAATTTTTAAGTAAAAATAAAAAAACCTGCTCATTGAGCAGGTTTTTAAAACACCATTAAGGAGCTAAATTACATCATACCCGGCATTCCACCACCGCCACCCATAGGAGGCATAGGAGGGGTTTCTTCCTTGATATCTACCAAAGCACATTCTGTGGTAAGAATCATTCCCGCTACAGAAGCAGCGTTTTCAAGAGCCACTCGGGTTACCTTTTTGGGATCAATGATACCTGCTTTCAGCATGTCGACGTAAGTTCCGTCTTTTGCATTGTACCCGTGATTGGTTTTTCCTTCCAAGACTTTGGAAACGACGACAGAACCTTCCCCACCAGAGTTTTCAACGATGGTACGCAAGGGTGATTCAATGGCTTTGTCAATAATTTGAACGCCAGTTTGTTCGTCTGGTGTGTCTGCTTTGAGTGATTCTAGAGCTTTCTTGGCATTGAGTAAAGCAACACCACCCCCAGCAACGATTCCCTCTTCGATGGCTGCACGTGTTGCATGGAGGGCGTCGTCAACGCGATCTTTTTTCTCTTTCATTTCAACTTCCGAAGGGGCCCCTACATAAAGTACTGCCACTCCACCAGCTAATTTGGCTAATCTTTCCTGAAGCTTTTCTTTGTCATAATCAGAAGTCGACGCTTCAATCTGAGATTTGATTTGTCCTACCCGTGCTTCGATAGCTGAAGCTTCTCCAGTTCCATTGACGACGGTTGTATTGTCCTTATCAATAGTTACTTTTTCAGCCGTACCCAACATGTCTATGGTTACATTTTCCAATGTAAATCCACGCTCTTCGGAAATTACAGTTCCACCCGTCAAGATGGCGATATCCTCCAACATGGCTTTTCTTCGGTCACCAAATCCAGGTGCTTTTACAGCAGCTATTTTAAGTGAGCCCCGAAGTTTGTTAACTACTAATGTAGCCAGTGCTTCTCCATCTACGTCTTCTGCAATAATGAGCAACGGCTTGCCAGACTGAGCAACGGGTTCCAATACAGGAAGCAAATCCTTCATGACCGATATTTTTTTGTCGTACAACAAAATGTAAGGAGCTTCTAAATCGGCTTCCATTTTTTCAGAATTGGTCACAAAGTAGGGTGATAAATAGCCTCTGTCAAATTGCATTCCTTCAACAACATCTACATAAGTGTCGGTTCCTTTGGCTTCTTCTACAGTAATGACTCCTTCTTTACCCACTTTTTCAAAAGCTTCTGTTATCAAACCACCAATGGTATTGTCATTGTTGGCAGAAATACTGGCTACTTGATGTATTTTTTCAGATGAATTACCTATTTCTTCTGATTGATCACCAAGGTTACTCACAATACTTTCTACTGCTTTATCGATCCCTCTTTTAAGATCCAAAGGATTGGCACCGGCTGCTACGTTTTTGAGTCCATCTCGAACAATGGCTTGCGCTAGAATAGTCGCAGTTGTAGTTCCATCTCCGGCAAGGTCATTGGTTTTAGAAGCAACTTCTTTGACCATTTGAGCCCCCATATTTTCTAGGGTATCTTCCAATTCAATTTCTTTTGCAACACTGACTCCATCTTTGGTGACCTGGGGTGCGCCAAAAGATTTTCCAATGATTACATTTCTCCCTTTCGGACCTAAGGTTACTTTGACAGCATTGGCTAGGGCATCTACTCCGCGTTTGATGCCGTCCCGTGCTTCGATGTCAAATTCTATCTTCTTTGCCATAATTATCTATTTTTTGAATTATACAATTGCGAGCAAGTCGCTTTCTTTCATGATTAAATAATTTTTTCCCTCGTGTTGTAGCTCGGTACCTGCATATTTACCATACAATACGTTATCGCCAACGCTGACAGTAATAGGGTTTTCTTGGGTACCAGGCCCTACAGCTACGATCGAACCTTTTTGGGGTTTTTCTTTTGCTGTATCGGGAATAATGATTCCAGAGGAAGTTGTTGTTTCTGCTGCCGCTGGCTCTACCAGTACTCGGTCAGCTAGGGGTTTGATATTCATAAAAGTGTTTTTTAAATTTTGAGTTCAATAGGCACAAACTATGCCACACCCTTGTGGGGGTGTCAAGGGTTGAAAAAAATGCCAGAGTGTCAGTTGTCTGGCATGCATCACTATCTAATTGTTTGTTTCGGGTTCTTCAGGAATAGCCTCTGGGAGTGCTTGTGGAATGCTTTGCTCGACAGCTCCGTCTTGGATAAGCCGTGAATCTGACGCACGCTGTCCACCGGGCAGTGCCATGCTTGACAATAGTATGAGGATCATTAATAAGGTAGCCAGTACCCATGTGCTACGGTCTAAAAAGTCAGTTGTTTTTTGGACACCTCCCATTTGTTGTCCCCCGCCACCGAAAGAAGAGGAAAGCCCCCCCCCTTTGGGGTTTTGAACCATTACCACGAGAATCAATAAAAAACATACGACTATGATCAGAGCGATAAAAATGGAAAACGTACTCATAATAAATTATTGTTTGGCTTGCTGTAAGCGTTTGATTTCTTTAATCTGGCTTGCAAAGAAAGTGTTTTTTTCTGGATATTTCAAGCTGAGTATTTTGTAGGCTTGGAGGGCTTTGCTGTACTTGTGCTGTTGCATCAAAATTTTTGCCAGTGTTTCTGTCATCAATTCCTCTTTTGGAAGTTGTTGTTGGCTTGCAAGATCCGTTAGGGGAGCAATGGTGCTGGGGTTATTTATTTTTGGATTGTTTTCAATAAAAGCATCTATCAATTCCCATTTATTTTCTGCTGCATCCTTTTTTTGTTCCTGATTTTTGCTGATTTTTAGGTCTTTTTGGGGCATATTTGGGGCTCCGTTGCTGTGATCAAGCCAATCTAAAAACGATCGCATGCTGGGATTGTCAGTTGCTGTTTTTGTAGTGGGTTTTCTCTTTTTTCTCGTATTGGAACTTTTTGTCTGTAACGCTTTTTTTCGGAATGATTTTTTTGAACGGGATGCGGTGGTTTTCTCTTTGGCTGGGGTTTTGATGGACTCTTTTTCTCCTTTGTTTTCAATTTCGAGCCAATCTTTAAAAGCAGCCCGATTGAAAGCATGTATAGCGGCTTGTTCGGTGATTCGTTCCGCATCTATTTTCTTTTGGGCTTGCGCAGCTTTTGCCAAATAAGCCCATGGGGTTGGGAAAAAAGGATAATTCTGGGTCCATTCTTCCAATAGAGTGAGTTGTTCCTTGCTTAGGGGATCAAATGTTTCAATTAATTTCTCAAAACGGTCCGCTACCATTTGGCCAATGTATCGTTAAATATATCCTGAGTAATCCGATCAAAAATATCTTTTAAAGCGGCATCACGGACATCGTAGACTTGCAAATCAGCTGGAAAGTCATAAAAAAAAGAATAACTTTTTTCCATATCATCCTCCTCGTTTTTGGTATTGAAATAGCGAAGTTTCACAGACATTTTCAGACGGTTTTGTGCCGCTTTTATGTCAGCCGTAGCGGCCATAGGAGTTACACTATACTCTGTAATTTCACCTTCATAAATAAGGTCGCCCCCAGAATTCACTAGTGATAAATTGGTTTGATTCAATAGCAAGTCTTGTAAGGCAATGGTAAAGTCGCGGTCCAATCCCGGTTCAACCGTTGAGCCCGGTCGATTTCCTGCCTGGTTTTCAAAATAGTTGACCTGGAATGTTTCCGTCCCGGGCGGAATCGAAGCCCCAGTGAAAGAGTAGATACCACAACTACACGGCAAAAAACTCAAGAAAAGCACAACCAGTACTCTATGACGGCTACCATATTTATTCTTCATCTTCATTCAAATCGAATTGTTTGATTTTTCGATATAAAGTTCGTTCAGAAATGCCAAGTTCTTCCGCTGCTTTTTTTCTTCGACCATTACTACGCTGTAGGGCTCTACGAATCATTTCTACTTCCTTTTCCTGTAAAGATAGCGGCTCTTCTTCTTCAATGGTTTCAACGAATTGGTATTTGTCATCAGCTTGTTTTGCATGCGTTGCCTCGATTTCTGGTGTGGCAACAGGCAGGGCTTCAAAACTCTCGGAAGATTCTTTTTGATTTGTAGTACCAAAGATTTTATTGATCAAAGTTTCGTTTTTTTCTTTGAATTGAGGTTGGTCTTCGGCTTCCAACAAATCCTGTGTGAGTTGTTTCAAGTCATTGATGTCCGATTTCATATCAAAGAGTACTTTATACAAAATCTCACGTTCAGAAGAAAAATCACTTTTTGCTTTTTCTGTTTCTATCAATGCGGGTAGCTGAGCTTTGTCACTTGGAAGATAATTTCGCAGCTTTTCAGGGTCTATCATTCGCTCTTTTTCCAAGACGGACATCTGTTCAGCAACGTTGCGCAATTGACGAATATTACCACTCCATCGGTGCTGACTGAGTAATTGCTGTGCGCTTTCATCCAATCGAAGTGCTGGCATTCGATATTTTTCAGCAAAATCCGCCGCAAACTTTCGAAATAGTAGATGTATGTCTTCTTTGCGATCTCTGAGTGGGGGGATATGAATTTCTACTGTACTTAATCGATAGTATAAGTCTTCACGGAATTTATTTTTTTGTATGGCTTCGTGCATTTTAACGTTGGTGGCAGCAACGATTCGGACATTGGTTTTCTGCACTTTCGATGAACCTACTTTAAAAAATTCCCCGTTTTCCAGGACGCGTAGTAACCGTACTTGGGTAGGGAGGGGGAGTTCCCCAACTTCATCTAGAAAAATGGTACCGCCGTCAGCTTCTTCAAAATAGCCACTTCGGGTACTGGTAGCTCCCGTAAATGCCCCTTTTTCATGTCCAAAAAGTTCACTGTCAATGGTTCCTTCAGGAATGGCACCACAATTCACAGCAATATATTTAGCATGTTTGCGCGCCGAATATTGATGAATAATCTTCGGGATGTTTTCTTTTCCAACACCACTCTCTCCTGTTACTAAAACAGATATTTCTGTGGCTGCTACACGGAGTGCTTTTTCCAGAGCACGATTGAGACCTGGATGATTCCCGATGATTCCAAAACGTTGTTTTACTTGTTGAATGTTATCCATGATTTGAGGAGTCTATATTCTATCCGAATGCCCTTGAGCCGTTCCAATCAGAGTGGTAGCTGTAGCCGAATCGACAGTTACTTCGACAAAGTCACCTACCTGATAATTTTCTTTTGGAAAAACAACAACAGTATTTTGAGTGGTTCGTCCACTCCAGTGTGTATCTGATTTTTTTGAGGATTTTTCAATCAGAACACAAACCGTCTTACCTATATAACGTTGGGTGCAAATCTTACTGTGTTGCTGTTGCAAAGCAATGATTTCGTTGAGGCGTCTTTTTTTTACGTCTTCTGGTATGTCGTCTACAATCTTCCGGGCCGCTAAGGTCCCCGGTCTCTCGGAATAAGCAAACATAAATCCAAAGTCGTATTGGACAAACCGCATTAGGTCTAATGTATCTTGATGGTCTTCCTCTGTTTCGGTGGGAAAACCAGCTATCATATCATGCGACAAACCACATTCGGGCAGAATGGAACGAATGTTTCGGATGAGTTCAAAATAGTCTTCTCGTGTGTGCAATCGATTCATTTTTTGAAGGATGCGGTTGCTACCCGATTGAACGGGCAGGTGGATGTAGTTGCAAATGTTATCATACTTCGCCATGGTATGCAACACCTCAAGTGACATGTCCTGGGGATTGGAAGTAGAAAAACGAATGCGCATATGCGGTTGCGCCTCCGCTACCAGTTGCAATAATTTTGAAAAATCAACTGCTGTTTTTTGTTGGAGTGGACTTGCCTTTTTAAAGTCTTTTTTCAGCCCTCCGCCGTACCATAAATAGCTATCAACGTTCTGGCCTAACAGTGTAATTTCTTTGAAGCCCTGTTCTGCTAAAGTCGCAATTTCTTGCAATATACTTTTGGGATCTCGGCTCCGTTCGCGGCCTCGTGTAAATGGGACAACACAAAAGGTGCACATATTGTCACAACCTCTTGTGATGGTTACAAAAGCACTCACTCCATTCGAAGACAAGCGAATCGGTGCAATATCTCCATAGGTTTCTTCTTTGGAAAGTAACACATTAACTGCTTCTCTGTTGGCCTCTGCTTCTTTTAAAAGATGGGGTAAGTCTTTGTAGGCGTCTGGCCCCACAACCAGATCAACAATTTTTTCTTCTTCGAGGAATTTGTGTTTAAGGCGTTCTGCCATACAACCCAAAACACCAACTTTGACACCTTTATTATTTTTTTTTATGTGCTGAAAATGAGACAATCGATTTCGTACTGTTTGTTCTGCCTTTTCACGTATTGAGCAAGTATTGACCAAAATCAAATCGGCCTTGTCAAGGCTTTCTGTGGTTTGATACCCTTCTTTTTTAAGTATGGAAGCAACAACCTCGCTATCAGAAAAATTCATTTGACACCCATACGATTCGATGTACAAATTTTTGACCCCTTGATTGGAGGGATTGTCTGGCAAGACTTCGCCATTGAATGCATTCGGGTCTTTTGGAAGGGTATTCGATTGGCTTGGATCCAAATAGTCTTCTGATACAAATAAATGGGCTTTGCTTTTTGTTGTCATTTTTTACGATTGATCTTTCGCAATAGCATTTTCAACTAACAAAATTACATAAAGTATCCAAACACTGAAAATTTGTCAGGTGTTATGGCAGTTACAACCACTAATTTTTTAAACTGCCATTGCATTAAAATTGGAATCGTAAATGCATTTATAGGACAAATAAATTGATCTATTGGTTCAGCGTTTTTATTTTGGAAAACACGTACTAAAAAAAACTAGCTACTTTTACAACGAAAAAAAGAGTGTATGGCCAAGAATCTTGTCATCGTTGAGTCTCCTGCCAAAGCAAAGACAATTGAAAAATATTTGGGTAAAAATTATAAAGTTGTCTCCAGTTACGGACACATTTCTGATTTACCCTCCAATGAATTGGGTGTTGATGTAGAGAAAGGATTTGCCCCCAAGTACATTGTATCTTCGGATAAGAAAAAAGTAGTAAATGAACTCAAATCCCACGCAAAAAAAGCTGAAACCGTCTGGTTGGCTAGTGATGAAGACCGAGAGGGGGAAGCAATAGCCTGGCATTTGGCTGAAAATTTAAAATTAAATCCTTCCCAAACCAAACGGATTGTTTTTCACGAAATCACCAAAAATGCCATCCTTAAAGCGATTGATAATCCACGAACGATTGATTACAATCTTGTAAATGCACAACAGGCTCGTCGGGTATTGGATCGATTGGTGGGGTACGAATTATCACCGGTATTGTGGCGCAAAGTCAAAGGTGGCCTATCGGCAGGTCGTGTCCAATCCGTGGCAGTTCGTTTGATCGTAGAACGCGAACGGCAGATTCAAGATTTTCAACCCGAACAATCTTTCAAAACAGAAGCACGGTTCCTAACCCCCTCAGACAAATCCATTCGAGCCCAACTCGCCCGTGTTTTTTCCAATGCAGAAGAAACCGAAGCTTTCCTGAAAACAAATAGTCAGGCTACTTTTGAGGTCGCTTCAGTGGAAACCAAACCGGCTCAAAAACATCCAACAGCACCTTTTACTACTTCAACTTTACAGCAAGAGGCTTCAAGAAAATTGTATTTTTCTGTAAGTAAAACAATGACCTTAGCCCAACGTTTGTATGAAGCGGGGCTGATAACCTACATGCGAACTGATAGTGTCAATTTATCTCAGGAAGCGTTGCAACAAGCGCAGCAGCAAATTGAGAAGCAATTTGGTCCCGAGTATGTAAAAACCCGTGTATTTTCAACTAAAAATAAAGGCGCTCAGGAAGCGCACGAAGCCATCCGACCGACTGACTTATCTCGAACGCAAATAACTGCTGACGCGGATCAAGCCCGCTTGTACGACTTAATTTGGAAGCGAACCATTGCGTCCCAGATGAGTTCTGCTAAATTAGAACGAACCCAGTTAAAGATCCAATCAACAGCCCATCAGGAAGTCTTTCAAGCCAAAGGTGAGGTGCTCTTATTTGATGGCTTTCTCAAGGTATACCTAGAAGGCACAGACGATGAAGATGAAGAGGCGCAAGGTATTCTTCCTGCTGTTTCTGTTGGCGATATATT
Source organism: Flavobacteriaceae bacterium (assembly GCA_049890035.1). Lineage (GTDB taxonomy): Bacteria > Bacteroidota > Bacteroidia > Flavobacteriales > Flavobacteriaceae > UBA11891. Next base: position 52,988 of record JBMHCG010000033.1, read on the forward strand.
ACAACTTAGTAGCATGCAAGCGATCCAACGTTTTTCAAGACCCCCCGCTCGTTATACGGAAGCGAGCCTGGTAAAAAAACTGGAAGAGTTGGGTATTGGACGCCCCTCTACCTACGCCCCCACAATATCCACTGTGCAAAGTAGAAAATACGTTGAAAAAGGGACTGAAGAAGGGCAAAAGCGAAGCTATTTATTGATGACACTCAATAAAGATAGCGTTAGCAAGAAAGAACTTACAGAACATGTAGGGGCCAATAAAGGCAAGTTAATCCCGACGGATATTGGTGCAATAGTGAATGATTTTCTTGTCTCCAATTTTGAATCCATATTGGATTTTGGTTTCACGGCACAGGTTGAACAGCGATTTGATGCCATCGCTGAAGGCAGTCAAGATTGGTCTCAGATGATTGAAGGATTTTATGAAAATTTCCATGAGACAGTCAATCATGTAAAGGAAAATGCTCAGCGTGAATCTGGGGAGCGAGAGCTGGGTATCCATCCCGAATACCGGCGCCCAGTCAAAGTTCGCTTGGGTAAATATGGCCCCATCGCTCAGATTGGCAACCCTGAGGACAATGATAAACCTATTTTTGCAAGTCTGGCACCAGGTCAGCAGTTAAGTTCCATTACCTTGGAACAAGCCCTAGAATTATTTAAGCTACCCAAAGATTTAGGGGAATACGAGGGCGAGATAATAACGGTAAACAACGGTCGTTATGGGCCCTATGTCAAGTTGGGATCGTTGTTTGTTTCCCTTCCTAAAGACACCGCCCCAACGAGTGTTGACCGAGAGCAAGCCATTGCATTGATTGAAGAAAAGAAAAAGGCCGACGCTCCCATCGCGTTTTATGAAGAGTTACCCGTTTCAAAAGGGGTAGGGCGGTTTGGTCCCTTTCTGAAATGGAATGGAATGTTTATCAATGTGAACAAGAAATACAATTTTGATGCACTTTCCCAAGCAGATGTAAATACGTTAATTGAAGAAAAAATTCAAAAAGAAAAAGATAAAATTATTCACGTTTGGGAATCGGAAGGGATTCGAATTGAGAAAGCGCGTTGGGGACGCTCCAACATTATTAAAGGAAAACAAAAAGTAGAGCTTAGCAAGGATATTGACCCATCGAAAATTAGTCTTAAAGAGGCACTTGCCTACTTAGAAGCAGCAGCACCTAAAACAAAAAAAAAGAAGAAAACTAAATAATGAGTGTAGATTTATTGGTTCCAGTTCCCGACGAAACCGTCTCTAGTATCGGTTTACTTCCCAAACAAGTGATTGGAAAAACCATTCCTATTCATACACAAAAATCAGGATTACCCGAACTTAAAAATACGCATGTTGCCCTTATAGGAGTCAGTGAAATTCGTAATGCTTTTTTTCCAACAGCACACTATCAAACGCAAGACTTTAGAGTGGCATTTTATCAACTGTATCCGGGAAATTGGAACCTAAGAATCATTGATTTAGGGGATTTACCCAATGGGGAAACAGTTGAAGATACGTATTTTGCGTTGCAAGAGATTTGTGCTCATTTACGGCAAATGAATATCATTCCAGTACTCATTGGCGGATCACACGACTTAATATATCCCATGTATCGCTCTTATTCGTCTGGAAACCAACTTGTCAATTTGGTGTCCATTGACAGTCAGTTCGATTTTTCGCAGCAAGAAGAGTTGATTTCAGGACGTTCTTATATGAGTAAAATCATTATGGAGCAACCCAATATGCTCTATAACTATACCAATTTGGGGTATCAGAGTTATTATATTGCGCAGGAAGAGTTGGACTTAATGGAAAAGCTTTTTTTTGAGTCGTATCGTTTGGGTACTTTTTCTCATGATGTGAGCTTAGCAGAACCACTTGTTCGAGATGCCGATATTGTGAGTATTGATATGAAATCCTTGTCATGGCAAAGTACGGGAGATCCCAATGGTCTACCGAATGGGATTGATAGCGAAACGATATGTGCATTGGCTCGGTATGCAGGAATTAGCGATCGTTTAGGCACTTTTGGCTTGTTTGAGCTTCCTTCAACCACAATTTTTCATAAATTATTGGCACAAATTGTTTGGTATTTTATTGAAGGTGTTAGTTTGCGTTTTGGAGAGTATCCCGTTCTGACAAGCCAAGGTTTTAAGCGGTATACCGTGACATTGTCAGATCGTGACTTGGTCTTTTACCAAAGTGAAATAAGCGAAAGATGGTGGATTGAAATCACAAATGAGAACTATTTAGATAATAAAACAAAAACTACTGCGTTATTACCTTGCAACCGTCAGGAATATCAAGATGCTTGCAACGATATTTTACCGGAAAGATGGTGGAAGGCTACCAAAAGAGGGTAAAACATCAAACCCAACTCGAACTAGAAACTAAACTTGGTTCTAAATAATTTGGTGAAGTAACCAACCAGTATGAAAAAATTAGTGCTTTTAACTCTTGTCATTTTATCCATAGCTAGCTGTGGACGAAAAAATCGAGGGGAACTTATTGGGGTCAGGCAGAAAAAATGGTTTCCAGAAAAACCATACGGAATGACATTAATCGAGGGTGGATCATACATTATGGGAAAATCCGATGAAGATATAGCACAATTGCAAAATGCCCCTGCACGAACTGTTACCGTTCCTTCTTTCTACATGGACGAAACAGAAATCACAAACAGCGAATACCGTCAATTTGTTTATTGGGTAAAAGATAGTGTAACGCTATCGTTACTAGCCAAACGAGCCGCTGAAGTTGAAAAAACACAGGATGAAAAAAACAGTATTGGTGAATATGCCTTTGCTGATGCCGATACCTCTAAGTTGAGTGAATATCAAAAGTACATGCTCGCCAACTACTATGAAGCAGATCCAGAACGCTACGGTGATGGTCGATCCCTAAATTGGGATGCGCAAATTATGTGGGACACAAGAGACTACCTTGACCAGGACTATTCCGAAATGATGGATTCCATGTACTTACCTCCAGATTTATGGTACAACGGCGAAATGAAAATTGACGTCACCAAACTTGTTTATAAATATACTTGGTTTGACGCAGAATCGGCTTCTAAAGAATCCAAAAGAACCCGTCAGCAGTTCATTGATAGAAAACCTTTTATCAAGAAAGAAGAGGTAGAGATTTATCCGGATACTACTGTTTGGATTAAAGATTTCATCTACTCCTATAACGAGCCCATGCACAATGAATATTTTTCACATCCTGCTTATCAGGATTATCCGGTTGTCGGGGTATCATGGAAACAAGCTGTTGCCTTTTGTAATTGGAGAACACATTTTAAAAACAGTTACCAAAAATCAAGAAACAAACCCTTGGTGAACAATTTCCGTTTGCCAAGTGAAGCAGAATGGGAGTATGCTGCCCGAGGCGGTATTCCTTCTGGAACCTATCCATGGGGAGGTCCTTACTTACTCAATGACCGTGGGTGTTTTTTGGCCAACTTCAAACCCCTACGTGGAGATTACGCTGTAGATCAAGCGGTCTATACTGTGGAGGCCAAATCCTATTTGCCAAACGATTACAATTTGTATAATATGGCTGGAAATGTTGCTGAATGGACACGTTCTTCCTATGATCCAGGAGCCTATGACAATGTCGCATCATTAAATCCAGACATGTCAATAGAATTTGAAAAAAGAAAAGTTGTACGTGGCGGGTCTTGGAAAGACGTTGCTTATTTCTTACGAGTCAGTTCACGTGACTATGAATATCAGGATACGGCAAGAAGTTTTATTGGCTTCCGAACGGTTCAAGATTACCTAGGTACGTCCAACGTTAAAATCAAATAATATCATTATTTTTATACCATCGTAAACTATAAAAAAATGAATGAAAAAACTCTCAACAAACGGTTAAGAAGTAAAATTGCCATGCACATGCTCTTTGGATTAGGAGGTGCGGTTGTAATTATTGGTGCACTCTTCAAAATTCTTCACTTAGAGATAGGCCCTATCACAGGAGGTCTGGTTCTTGGTTTGGGATTGGGAACAGAGGCATTGATCTTTACAGTTGCAGCTTTGAATACAGGAGAAATTAAAGAAGAACACGCAGATTATGTCAAAAAAGTAAGTGGTCAGTCGGCCAAAGCTGCTCCCAAGAGTGATGGCAGTCTTTCTTCAAAAATTGATGAGTTGATGAAAGAAGCTAAATTGGATGTGGCTTTAATGAATAACTTGACGAACAGCATCAAAAATCTAGAAGCTACGGCACAAGCGATTCAGCCCGTCACTTCAACTGTTAACTCGAATCAAGAGTACAGTGATCAACTACAGAAAGCTGCAAAAACATTGAATGAACTCAATGGTCATTATGCCAAGCAGGTAGAGGCAGCTGGAAGTAATACTGCATTTAACTCCCAAGTAGCGCAAAACGCAGAACAGCTTCGTGTACAAATGGAATCGCTTTCTGCCAATCTTGCCAATTTGAATCAAGTATATGGTGGAATGCTTTCTGCTATGAACACCAAATAAGTATAAGTAATGGCAGGAGCAAAAGAAACCCCCAGGCAGAAGCTGATCAGCTTGATGTATCTGGTGTTCATTACCATGCTAGCCCTGAATGTTAGTAAGGAAGTATTAGATGGTTTTGGACAGATGTTCGTTAAACTCAAAAGTGCAAATACACGGGTAGCAGAGACGAATGAAACGTACTATCAAAAAATTTCTATCAATGCCAAAGAAAAAGAAGGGAAGTGGATTGGCCATGAGCGCACCGCCAATGAGATCAAGAAAACTTCTGAAGACTTTTACCAACGCATAGAAGAAATCAAGCAAACGATAACAGAAAAACAAAGAGAAGCCGATCCAGACTTAAAAGAATATTCCCAAATGGACAAAGGAGAGGCTTTGGACTTATTGTTTTTTGATGCCAACGGAGTGTCCTCTGGTGGGACTGAGTTTGTTGACATGATCAACAACTTCAAAATGAAGGTGATCCAAGTATTTGGTAGTCAGTTTCCTCAATATATAGAACAGGTTGAAGGGCGCTTTTTTACGGGTGATCAAAATTCAAACGTTCAAAACAAAGACGGACAAGACCAACCTTGGTTATCGGCTAATTTTGAAGGTTTTCCATTAATTTCTTCATTGGCTAAACTCACCATGATGCAAAATGACATCCGATTAACAGAAAGCGATGTCTTAACAACACTGCTTGGGAAAGAGTTGGAATTGGAATCCGGAGTGACAGAAAGCAATTACATCACCCTTCTAAAATCAGAGAAAGGGGCTTATTATCAAGGAGAGACTTTTGACGGTAGCGTTATTCTCGGTAGAAAAGGGGGTGCTCAAAAACCCAATTCGGTTAACCTAACTCTTGACGGTCGTAAACTCGGTCCCAATGATTATGACTTAATCGCAGGTGGAGTCAAGCTGAAGGTTAGTACCGGACGACCCGGCGATCATGAAATCAAAGGAGATCTGGTGTTTTTGAACGACGGGGTAGAATCCAAAATCCCTGTTGATCAATCATTTCCAGTTATTTCAAAGCCCAATGCGGCGGTCATTTCTGCTGATAAAATGAATGTAGTTTATCGAGGTGTGGAAAATCCGATGACTATTTCTATACCCGGAATTCCTGACAGTAAAGTAAAGGCAACGGCACCCGGTCTGAAACGATCCAAAGGGAGCAAGTACATCATGATACCAGGAAAAGGTCGAGAAATCACAATCAATGCAAGTGGTTCTCTACCCGACGGAAAAGTCGTAAACACGAAATCTAAATTTCGGATCAAAGATATTCCAGCTCCGCGCGGAACAGTTCGTAAACAAGCCGGGAATATTACCATCCCAAAATCAAGTTTAAATGTTGCTTCTGTGGGAGCTGAACTGGAAGACTTTGATTTTGATATTACCTTACAAACAGTAAGCTTTAAATTTAAAGTTCCAGGACAACCGACCATTACCGTACGAGGAAACAAACTGGATGCGAAAGCAAAAAGTGCACTTCGTCGAGCGCGGGCAGGTCAATCGGTACAGATTTTTGACATCAAGGTTAAAAACCCCAAAAACCCGAACTACCGATTCAAAAAGGTTTCTCCTGTGATTTGTGAAATTGTAAACTAAATCATACTACAATGAAACCTCTAAAGCATCTACTCATCCTTTCGATTGCCATGTTTTTGCAGAACAATACCGTTCTTGCACAGGCCAATCTGCTGAATGCGCGTGTCCCACAAGATATTGGTAAATTGACCGAATATCAGGTGGAATCTAACGATGTTACACCACTCGCTTATGGATATGTAGATGATAGAGATGTTTTATGGTCAAAAACAATCTGGGAAATAATCGATCTTAACGAGCGCGTTAACTTCCCTTATTATTATCCAACCGATACACTTAACTTGGGTCCAGACAGAAGGTCATTGTTTGATTTGTTAAAATTAGATTTAAGTCGAGGACGTATCAAAGAGGTGTATAATTCTTCTTATTTCCAGGAAAAACTTACGTATGAGGAAATACAGGAAAGCTTGATGGCAATTGATACCATCGAGGCCGGTTACGACCAATTTAACGCGGAAGGGTTTGTAGATCCAGAATATATCAACAAAAGACGCATTACTGCGGCTGAAATCAAACAGTACCGAATCAAAGGAACTTGGTATTTCAACAAGCGTCTTGGAGAACTCCGATACCGTCTTTTGGGAGTATGTCCCGTGGCTGCTGATATCGCTATTGAGGCAGCCAGTGAGGAAGAAGAAGACTTAGTAGAATTGTTTTGGGTTTGGTATCCCGACGCTCGAGAAACCCTGAACCAAAACAGTATTTTCAATTCACGAAATTCTTCTCAACCCATTACCTTCGATGTCATGTTGAATTCCAGACGATTTAATTCCATAATTTACAAAGAAGAAAATGTTTATGAGGATAGAGAAGTCAAGGATTATATCTTCGAAGACGCCCTCCGTCAATTACTCGAATCCGAACGCATCAAATCTGTGATACGTGATTTTGAGCAAGACATGTGGAATAATTAATTCAGTTTTATTCGTTCATTAAAGCGCTGCCTTACCGCAGCGCTTTTTTATTTTCATACGATGAAAGTAGACAGCATCATAGTTGGATTTGGTTTGGCGGGACTCGCAATAGCAGAACAGTTACGCCGAAGAGGTAAAACTTTTGTGCTTGTTGATAATCTTAATAAAGGTGCTTCCCAACGTGCTGCTGGGGTGTACAATCCGACTGTACTGAAACGGTATACCCTGTCTTGGGATGGTCCTGAATTGCTTCAACAAGCACTTAATTTTTATCGGGATTTGGAAGCTAGTTTAGAAGAGAAATTCCTGCATCCCTTACCAATAGCGCGGATCTTTCACTCCCCTGCAGAACACAATCGATGGATATCGGCTGCAGACAAATATGAATTTAAAAAGTTTCTAAATCCAACTATTCAGCGACAGGTTCCACAAGCAGTGTATGCTCCTTTTGGCTATGGCTTGGTAGAAAACGTTGGACGTTTGGATATTCCTTCTCTTCTTCAGAAATATCGCAAAGTACACCTTCAAAAAAGTCTATGGTATCGTGAAAATTGTAATTATCAGGAAATCATTTGCCGCAAAGAGGCTGTTCAATACAAAGATGTCACTGCCAAGCATATGATTTTCTGTGAAGGATATCAAGTTCATTTGAATCCCTTTTTTAAATATTTACCCATACGCGGCTCTCATGGTGACATGTTGCGTATTAAAGCACCTCAAATGGATGTTACTCGTATATGGAAAAGTCGTTTGTTTGTCGTACCACAAGGGGAAAGTAGATTTTGGATTGGCGCATCGTACAATAACCGCTATAAAGAAGCAGAACCGACAACCCAAGGGAGGGCATGGTTAATAGATCATCTTGAACACTTGATACAGGTCCCCTATACTATCGAATCCCAAGAAGGCTGTGTTCGTCCCACGGTGATGGATCGCCGCCCGCTGGTAGGAACACATCCCATTGAACCACGATTGCATATTTTAAATGGATTGGGGTCGCGTGGTGTCATGACAGCTCCGCAAATGGGTGTACATTTGTGTCATTTACTATATGAACAAAAACCCTTACCCAAAGCCATAGGAATAGAAAGATTTAGGCATCTATGTTAAGCGCTCAGGATATAACAGTTTCTTTTGGAGGGGCCATTTTATTCGAAAACCTTTCTTTTCGAATAGGGGCTGGTGATCGGATCGGTCTGGTTGGGAAAAATGGTGCGGGGAAATCCACGCTTCTCAAACTAATTGCTCAACAACAGCGCCCAAGTACAGGTTCTTTTGCCATTGAAAAAAATTGTAGTATTGGTTACCTACCACAAGATATCGATTTTGAAAAAGGAAGAACCGTTCTAGAAGAAAGCTATCAGGCATTCACTGAAATTATCGCTTTGGAAGATAAGCAGGAAGTAGTCAACCAACAACTGCTGTCAAGGACCGATTATGAAAGTCCTGCCTATACGGAACTGTTGACTTTACAAGCCGAATTAGGTGAGCGGTATGAATTAATAGGGGGCTATACCTATAAAGCTTCTGTGGAACGTGTATTAAAAGGATTGGGATTCACAGTAAAGGATTTTGATCGTGCGACGGAAACCTTTTCAGGGGGTTGGAGAATGCGTATTGAACTGGCCAAATTACTTCTAAAAAGCCACCATATATTATTATTAGACGAGCCTACCAATCACTTGGATATTGATTCCATAGTTTGGTTGGAAGATTTTTTGACTAAGTACAAGGGGGCTATTGTACTGGTTTCTCACGACAAAATGTTTTTGGATCAGGTTACCAATCGAACCATGGAAATTATTCAAAAACAGCTTTATGATTTTAAAAAACCCTATTCAGCCTATCTATTGGTAAGGAGTGAACTGCGGGAGAAGCAATTGGCTGCAAAAAAAAATCAAGAGAAGAAAATCCAGCAAACCGAACAGTTAATCGAACGATTTCGCGCCAAGGCCTCAAAGGCCAGCATGGCCCAGTCGTTGATGAAAAAACTGGATAAAATAGACAGGATTGAAGTTGATCCAGAAGAAACAGAATCGATGAAGCTCCATTTTCCTGTGTCTCAGCAACCAGGAAAAGTAGTCCTAGAAATAGAAAAAGTATCAAAGTCTTTTGCAGACAAAGAAGTCTTACAAGAGGTAGACCTGGCAATAGAAAGAGGCAGTAAAATAGCTTTTGTTGGCCAAAATGGTCAGGGAAAAACAACCCTAGCAAAGATTCTTGTAGGTGAATTGGGAAGTGAGGGACATGTAAAACTTGGGCACAATGTCGAATTGGGTTATTTTGCTCAAGATCAATCCCAACAATTGACAAGAGAGCTGACTGTTTTGGATACTGCCTTACAGGCAGCCACAGAAGACAATCGAAAGTCTGTCAGAGACGTTTTAGGTGCTTTTTTGTTTCGTGGGGAAGATGTCGAAAAAAAAGTATCGGTATTATCCGGAGGGGAACGCAATCGTTTGGCTTTATGCAAGCTTTTGTTACAGCCTTTTAATGTTCTTATAATGGATGAACCTACAAATCACCTTGATTTACAATCGAAAAAGGTTCTCAAAGAAGCACTTAAAAGATTTGAGGGGACCTTAATACTCGTTTCACATGACAGAGATTTCTTACAAGACTTGTGTACGACTGTTTTTGAATTTAAAAACAAAAGCGTAAAAGCTTTCCTTGGGGGCATCGCAGATTATTTGGAATTAAAAAAAATGGGTTCCCTCCGAGATTTGGAAGTATCTTCTAAGAAGAAGAAACCTAAAGCTGAAAATTCTTCTTCCTATCAGAATTTGAAAGAACAAAAGAAATTACAAAACAAACTGGGATCCATCGAAAAACAAATTCAAACTCTTGAATCTTGGATAAAGGATACCGATTTTGAATTGGAAATAAATTATGAAGAAACGATTCAACAAGAAAATTTTTTCGATCGCTATCATGCCAAAAAAAATGAACTCGAAATGCTCTATGCAGATTGGGAAAAGCTACACGACAAATTAAAATAATGGTAGAACAGCATTTTCAATGTCCTTATTGTTGGGAAAACATCTCCATGCTTGTGGATGTATCTCTAGAAAGGGACGACTACATAGAAGATTGTGAGGTGTGTTGCAATCCCATTCAAATAGAGTTTGTAACAGAACAACAGGAGGTTATTGTATTCAGGGCAAACTCAATCGAACAGTAACCGAAAAGCTTCCTAGTGACTTATTTTTTGTTGTGCCAATGTCCAATCAAACATTTTTTGGTTCTCCATTTCAATGGAATCAGAGAAAATAACCTGAGAGTCATCAGCTGTATCGCCAACAATCTCTTCCATTGAATTGGTCGTTTTGTCGTTTTTGGTAATTTGAAGCTGGTCGATAACTACATTTTTGGAGGCCAACTCAATTTTGGATACATCTAAAAAATTAGAAGCCAGTAGGCCCTTTATTTTTCCTTTGGACTGAGCGTCAACACGAATAATTTGTTGGTCTTCAGTTGGTGTGTGAACGGTCAGCTTTACGTCACTTATGTTAAATTCTCCTGCGGAAGCTCCTTTGCCACCGCTAATTTCCATTCCGCTGTCAGATTGTTCACCCAATACAACCATAATATTTCTAAGGGAACCTGTATACCCTTCGTCAATGTCAATCCCATCATCACCACTGCTGAAAACCAAAAGATTGGACGCATTGACGGTACCACCAAAAAATTCGATTCCATCGTCTTGATTGGCATAGACTTCGATTTGATCGATTTCAGTTTGACTACCTACACCACAGAGAGTCAGGCCATTTGATTCACTTCCCGTACCCATGTAAGTACCACCAAATCGGATGGAAACATATTTGAGTTTCCCTGAATTGTCATCGGGTTGGTCGCCCCCATAGAAGCTATTGGGATCATTTGGATCCAAACCTACGTAAAATGTACTTTTTGTTTCATTTTCAATGGAAACTGGAGCAGCCCCCAGGATGATGATTCCCCCCCATAGCCCCTTGTTGTTTTCATTTAATACGGATTGGCTAGACTCTTGTACGTTCATGATATTGTCATCTGCTGATGTGAATACGATGGGGTTTTGTGCCGTACCCACTGCATTGATCTTAGCTCCTTTGGCAATGATCAACATAGATGCGTTAGGGGATTCTCCAGGTTTCGCTTTCACTAAGGTTCCTGGTTGAATGGTCAAGGTAGCACCATTGGCAACTTGAACAAGACCGTCCAAAATGTAGACGGCTTCCGAAGTCCAAGTAGTGTCCTGTGTGATGTTGCCTTGTATGATTAAAGTTGCTTTTTCTGCAGGTGAACAGGCTACCAAAATCAATGACAGGGCAGTGGCTAACCGTATATAAAAGTGCTTTGAAAAAGAACGAATAGCTTCCATAAAATATAGTATCGTTAGTTCGGCTAAAGTTAACCAAAGCAAGCGGATTTAAAAAAAAAACTTTTATTCTTGTAACAATTACTTTTCTACAGACTCTTACATATAAACCCCAATTTTCGATGCGCTATTTTTTGAGTAGTACACTATTTCTTTTTTGCGATATTTTCTTTGCTCAAGATCCTATTGTATTTGATGGTCAAATTTCTAGTGGGGAATGGGAAAACGCCCAAACCTATGCAATTCCTTATGAATTTCAACCCGGGAACAATACCCCTGCACCTTTTGCGACAACTGTTTATGTATTGTATTCACCCACCCATTTGTATGTTGCTTTTGATGCCAAAGCAGATATGAAAACACTTCGTTCAGCCATACGGAACAGAGACGAAGCCTTTCAAGATGATTTTGTTCTTTTTGGAGTGGATACTTTTGGTGACGGTCGCTATGGCGTTTCGGTAGGGTCCAATGCAGAAGGCAGTCAGTTGGATTTAAAATTCTCATCCAATGACGATGACGAATCCTATGATGTCAATTTTGAATCCAAAGCATCTAAAGGGGCAGATGGTTATCAGGTAGAATTAAAAATTCCTTTTAGTGCCTATCAATTCAAAATGGCAGCCGAAATGCAATGGAAATTGATACTTTATCGATCTACCTATGCTAATGGAGTGCGCAGTCAAAACTTTAATTATCCAATCGATCGAAACAATGCTTGTTTTCTGTGTCAAACCCCAGACCAATTAGTGCTAAAAAATATACAACCCAAAAAACGGTTGTTTTTTCTACCCTACGTATTCTCTGGTTTGTCGGGTCTAGAGGAAGCTAAATCTTTTGAATACGGCAAACCAAAACTCAGTGCAGGATTGGGTGGATTGATCGATTTGACCAACAACAGTTCGCTAGAATACAGTATCAATCCCGATTTTTCGCAGGTCGAGGCCGATGTTTCACAAATCAATGCCAATACCACTTTTGCCCTTTTTTATCCCGAGCGACGCCCCTATTTTAACGAGGGAAGAGACATTGTTAGTACCGAAATGCAGACAGTATATACCCGTTCGATCAACCAGCCGTTGTTATCCACAAAGCTCATTCACCAAGAGGACAAACAAAGAATTTACTGGTTGGCTGCTTTTGATCAAAAAACAGCCTATTTGATAGGCAACGAAAACGAATCCTATTTTGGGGAAGGAACTGAGAACATCGCAAACATAATACGATACCAACGGACCTATAGTGGCGGTTCGAATTTTGGGTTGATTAGTACCAATCGGTTGCTACGTGCGGGCGGTTTCGATCATGTCCTTGGTCTTACAGCCCAGTACCGTGCCAAAGAAAAATACGCAGCCTCATTGGAAGTGTATAAAAGTTTTACGGAAGAACCCCTGGCTGATTGGATTGATAGTTCCGACCAAATCGAAGACAGCAGTGTGGAACTGGATGGCGAACGTTTTCAAGGAGATGCCGTAAGTATTTGGTTTGAAAGAAACACACAACACTGGAATAGCTCACTCTATTATGAACACAAATCCCCCGCATATAGAACACCTCTTGGGTTTACCGTGCAAACAGCCGTCAGGGAATGGGGATTCGAGCACAGCTATACCCATTTTTTTAAAGATAAGTTTGTCAAACAGTTGGTGGCAGAAGTTGAAGGATATACAACCCAAAATTTTTCGGGTTTACGCAAAGAAGCAGGTGTTTTTCTTGGAATTTATATGGAAACAAAAGGCAACTGGCGTACCAATTTTAGCGTTGGGCATTTATTCAACAGCGAATACAAAGGGTACAACCCCAAAAATTTAAATAGTGCAAGATGGTGGATTGGGTACAACCCTTCCGAAGCAATACGATTAAATGTTTTTTCTCGGATAGCACGACAAATCAATTTTGATGAGATGCGGTTGGGGAATAGTTTCTTTTTTGGAACCTTTAATAACTTTCAAATCACTGACAATCTTCGTGTCAGCCCAAGTTTGCGCTATTCGGAAATGAAGCGCCTGGATCGCGACACAAAATTTTTTGCCAGCTATATTGCACGCTTGAATGTCAATTATCAGTTCAACCAAAATTTTTCTTTTCGATTGGTTGGCGAGGTAAACACGAATGACGGCAAATATCTTGTTCAACCGCTACTGCAATGGAATCCTACACCTTTTACCATTTTTTACATTGGCGGTAATAATAATTATCAATTCAACGATGCGTTCGATGCCTACCGTTTGGAAGACGCACAATTGTATTTGAAATTACAGTATCAGCTGGGGAGTTAGACCAGGGATTGCAAGTAACGTTCAGCGTCTAAAGCTGCCATACACCCTGTGCCTGCAGCTGTCACAGCTTGGCGATACTCTTTGTCCTGAACATCACCCGATGCAAAAACACCCGGGAGATTGGTATGGGTGCTTTTTCCTTGAGTGATCAAGTATCCGGCATCATCCATATCCAATTGCCCTTTGAAAATGTCTGTATTGGGTTTGTGACCTATGGCGATAAAGAGTCCTGTAATAGGAATTTCTTCGACTGCCTGTGTTTGATTGTTACGAATACGCAGTCCTTCAACAACAGTGTCACCTAACACTTCGTCAACTTCCGAAAAATACCGCAAATCAATATTGGGTGTGCTGGTTACGCGATGCTGCATAGCTTTAGAAGCCCGCATTTCACTTTTGCGGACAAGCATGGTAACGTTACTACAAATATTGGCCAAATAGGTTGCTTCTTCAGCAGCGGTATCTCCACCACCAACTATGGCGACATTCTGCCCTTTGTAGAAAAAACCATCACAAACAGCACAAGCGGATACACCACCGCCACGCAGCCGTTGTTCACTCGGAAGCCCTAAGTATTTAGCGGTTGCACCCGTGCTAATAATTACGGTTTCAGCTTCTACTTTTTCACCTCCTTGGATATGGAGCGTGTGGATACCACCTTTTTTAGTGGCAAAATCAACTTTATCAATATGGGCAATCCGAACTTCAGTTCCAAAACGTTCGGCTTGTTGTTGCAATTGAACCATCATGCTTGGGCCATCAACCCCTTCTGGGTAGCCTGGAAAATTGTCCACCTCTGTCGTCGTAGTCAACTGGCCACCAGGTTCCATACCCGTAAAAACAACAGGTTTCAGGTCGGCTCGAGCGGCATAAATAGCAGCGGTGTATCCCGCAGGACCACTCCCTATGATGGCGGTTTTAATTCGTTCCATATCAAATTTTATTTCCAACAAATGTAACGGGTTTCAAAAAAGCACTGGCATTTTTTTAATAACAAAATCTAATTTGTCAATAGGGGATTCTTTTTGTTATTTGTATGCAAAGATTAGCGATGAAAAAATTTGCACTTGTACTTTATGGGGTTTTCTTTTTTTCGTGTCAATACACAGCTGACAAAACCGCTCAGGAATTGATAGATGCCAGTATTACTTATTATGGCCAAAACCGTTGGGATCAAATTGATATCCATTTTCAATTCAGAAAACACCGTTATTCTTTGCATCGTGCTGACAAGCAAACGGTCTATACACGCGAAACCTTACATTCACCTTTCCTGTTGGATTCGCTTTATGGAAATGGGAAATTTGTCCGATACAAGCAAGACATACCACAGCAACTTAGTGATAGTTTACAACAGGTATATGCGGCTTCTGTCAATTCAGTACTTTATTTTTTTCAAATCCCACGTGTGTTGAATGATCCAGCGGTAATCAAAAAAAGATTGCCAGACACATGGATCAAAAACAAAAAATACCATCAAGTACAAATAACCTTTCAACAGGAAGGCGGGGGGGCGGACTACGAAGATGAATTTCGATATTGGTTGGATCCAGAAACTTATGCGGTCGATTATCTGGCCTACAAATATCTTACTGACGGGGGTGGAGTTCGCTTTCGTGCAGTAAAAAACAGAAGATCCAAATCGGGCTTTGTCTTTCAAGATTACCGCAACTACAAACCCAAAAATTCCACTCAAAATTTAGATAGCCTTCCTGGATTATTCAATCGAGCTGCACTTTTGGAAATATCTCAAATTGAAAACACAAACCTACGCATTAAATCACTTCAATAGTTGATGTTTTGAAGGGTGTATTCATATAAAGTACTTTTTCGTTGCGGTTGGAAGAGTGAATCTGTGAAATAGCTGGTACGCTTCTTGTGCAGCCACAATCCTGATTTTGCCTCTTGGTTGTCATTCGTAATGAGACTGTAACGATTGTTATGAAAAACTCCTGTAGCCTTTAAACGGTTGCTTTCTTGATCAAAAAAAAAGAACCAACGATCGTCAGAATTTGGATACACAACCTCTATTTCATCTACTTTCCAACCATTGAACAGGGTTCGTTTGCCTTTGTAGGATTTTTGACCAGCGTCTGCAACAAACTTGAAGGGTTGCCAAAAAACAAACTGAGCAGCTTGCAGTCGTTTGGCTGTTTTTTCAAGCAGGAGCGAATCTTTTTGTTGGCTGCCATTTTTTTTCAACTCTGTGAAGTGGCCTTCTTTTTTTGCTTCCCAAAGGTTACCTTCATGATTCCATGAGAGTGTTGCAAATCCATTTTCAAAAGAAACCGAATGATTTTCAATCACTTGTGAAATTGTGTCTGAAGTAGGTGAAAGCTTCCAGATTTTTTTTTGGTAGCTGATGCTTTTTATGTTTTTATGAAGATCACCGCCGTGTGCCAGTAGCACAGCCTCTTCAATAGTAGCTAGGGTAGGTTCTTGATGGCATTGGATGCTCAAGCACAAAAGGAACGATAGCCATACATTTTTCATATGTCCAAAGTAGTTTTTCTATATTTCATAAAAATACAAAGATGAATAGAATCGTTATTTTACTACTATGCCTGTTCTCTGGATTCCTCTGCAGAGCACAAGGATTTATTGCCGACTCACTGGCTCTTGTTCATGTGTTGGACCAACAAGAAAAAGCCTGGAATACAAACGATATTGATGCGTTTATGGAAGGCTATTGGAAAAGTCCCAGTTTAGTTTTTTGTGGCTCGTCAGGTCCCGTATATGGTTGGGAAGCCACCCGTGACCGCTACAAAAGAGTATACAATACCCCAGAGAAAATGGGGGTATTAACCTTCACAATTTTAGATGTACTGGCCGTTCAAAAGGATGTTATGCAATTGATTGGACAATTTGAATTGGAACGTAAACCTGTTCCTGCTTCCGGATATTTTACCCTGCTCTGGAAACGTACCAGGAAAGGTTGGAAAATAGTGAGTGACCACACCTCCGCTGAAGCAAATTAAAAATTAAAATACGTATTTGGAAAGGGTTCGTTATTCAAGGTAAAGTGCCACCATTCCTTGGCATAGGGTCTAAAACCACTTTCTATCATAACGGATTGTAAGAGTTTGCGATGGGTTCTTTGTTCGTCATTGATTTCTGGGCTATCAGTCCATGAAATCGGTCCAAAAAAATCCCAGGGACTCCCCATATCCACTTCAGTGCCTTTAACAGAACCTTCTAAATGAATGAGTGTGATATCAACGGTACTACCACGACTGTGCCCCGAACGTTTCGCTATATATCCTGCATCAAATAGGGTGTCTTTGGGTAGGGCTGGGTAATAATATGCCTTTTTAAGTGTGTCATTGGATTGTTTGGACCAGGCAATAAAGTCATTGACGGCCCGCTGCGGGCGGTATCCGTCAAACAGTTTGATACCCAAACCATGTTTTTTGAATTGGGACTGTGCTTTTTGGAGGGCAGCCAGAGTAGGTTGTGTCAATACAGCTTTGGGTTGTTGATATCCATCGACCACACGACCCATAAAATTTTCAGTAGTGCCGTAGCGCAATTCAAGGACCATTGAAGGAAGCATATTTTCAATAGAAGCAAATCCTTTAGGAATATTTTGTGCAAGCACGCTCTGGATAAAACAGATAGTGTATAAAAAGAATGGGGATTGATTTTTTTTCATTAAATAATTCTTCCAGGGTTAAGAATGCCGTTTGGATCAAAAAGCTGCTTCAGCGAATTCATCACTTCAATTTCAACCTCTGATCGACTGGTTTGTAGATAGTCTTTTTTATGTAGTCCAATCCCGTGTTCAGCAGAAACAGAACCCTTATTTGCTTTCAAAGGGGCATAAACAATCCTATCAATTGCCTGCCGAGTTGCCTCACTGTCATCATTTTTTCCAACAATAAAATGAATATTTCCATCGGCAACATGACCAAAGGCAAAGGCATGACTGACAGCTGGATGCGCTTCTAACTGGCTTTGAATGCCATCAATCAGACTGCCTATTTTTGGAATGGGGAGACTGATATCAAAATGTTGATCAAAGGCACCTTGTGATGCTAAAATAGAAACATCCTCCCGAATCTGCCACAGATGATTGAGGTCACGATCTGAATTAACGAGGGTCGCATCGGCAATCCGTTGGTTTTCCAATGCATGCCCAATAAGGTCTTCTAGCCGATCGTATTCTTTTTGCGTGTCCATCCCCAAACTCTCTACAAAAACATAATAAGGGTAATCAGCCGGGAGCGGGGGCTGCTGTTGGTTCAATGTAGCAATCATTGTTTGATAGGTGTTTTGCCACATCAATTCGAAGCCTGTTAAACTACCACTCAAATTTTTTTCTAAGTATTTCAATAGCGCAATGACATCAGAATATTTTTCCAATCCAATAAAGGCAGAGACCCTCGCTTTGGGCGCTTCTACCAATCGAAGAATTACTTTGGTAACAACGCCCAAAGTTCCTTCGGCACCAATAAACAGTTGTTTTAAATCATAGCCAGAATTGTCTTTTAGGATCTTTTTCATAGCATGTACAATTCGACCATCGGGTAAAACCGCCTCGAGTCCCAAGACCATTTGTCGGGTCATCCCATACCGAAACACACGTAACCCACCGGCGTTAGTGGCAATGGCACCCCCAATTTGAGCGGATCCTTTCGCACCAAAATTTAAGGGTAGCAACAAGTCGTGTTCAGCGGCAGCATCAATCAGGGCCTCAACAATGGCACCGCTTTGTGCGGTAATTGTTCGGCTTTCAGGGTCAACTTCTTCTATTGCATTCATCCGTTCCATAGCCATTACCAATTGATGCGGAGCTACTTCTGTGCTACCCACTAAATTGGTCAAACCCCCGTGAACAACGATCTCCTGCTGGTTTTTCCAGCAATACTTTAGGATGGCAACTACATCTTCTGTTGTTTCGGGTAAAACCACTGCTAGTGCTTCCAGTGGTTCTTCCATTTTCCATATGTGGTAGGTTCGTTGTTGGAGGGCATCACCAAAAAGAATTTGGTGCGGTTTCAATAGAGCGGAAAGCGCTGGAAGTAATTCGTTGGTTGTCATCGGTTTGATGCAATTAGTTGTCTGTATTTTTATATCTTTAAAGATAAGAAGCTTTCAAAGATGACGCCCCAAATGTCTACCCTTTTTACTTTTTTCCCAGAATATATCCGTATCAGCCTGTCATTGGTGCCAGAAGATCGGATTCAGTCGTATTGGCCACCCCCCCTAAAACTTGTTTTCCATACTGCCATTCAACGATAGTTGTTTGGAAATAGGCAAGTAGTTAAAATTCCTACATTCCCTCCAAGACGATGAACAACGACCCTTTATCTTATTTAACCCTTTAACCTACTTAGATTTATGAAATTCAATTTTAATCATCTCAAAGGCGATGCAATCGGAGGATTGACAGCTGGTATAGTAGCCCTTCCACTCGCGTTAGCTTTCGGAGTCAGTTCCGGACTGGGACCTAGCGCAGGTTTGTACGGTGCCATTTTTCTCAGTTTTTTTGCTGCTGTTTTTGGTGGAACCCCTACGCAAATATCCGTACCTACTGCTCCAATGACCGCAGTCAGTATGGTGGTGATTGCCACAATCATTGGTATGCAAGATGGCGACATGAGCAAAGCCATTCCTTTGATTTTAATCGTTTTTCTTTTAAGTGGGCTTTTTCAGATATTTTTGGAATAGTCGGTCTGGGGCGGTATATCAAATATATTCCCTATCCTGTTGTCTCCGGATTTATGACAGCAATAGGTGTTATAATTTTAATCACTCAAATTCAACCCATGATGGGGTATTCTGTCTCTCAAGATGTGGAATATATTAACCGATTTATACCCGTCGCGGAAGCGCAATTGATGGAAAAAATTCTGGAAGAAGAATCGAAAGAAGGCATTTTGGTATTGGAAGATTTCCAAGAAACCCTCCGCCGAGCTGAGAAAATAGAGGCAACTGCCATTCATGAAGAGGCCGTTTTTCTTGCCTCCAAACAAAGTTCTGGTGTGGTTGGGACCCTCCGTATTTTACCTCGTATTTTGGATCAGCTGCTATGGATGGAGTTGTTATTAACGCTTTTAACGGTTGGTATTATCTATGGAGTGAAACGCTTTAACAAAAGTTTTCCGGGTACCTTAATAGCCTTATTGGTTGTAACTTTAGGTGCTGTCGTAACTGGCATCCCTTACCGTCCCATTCAGCAAATACCTGAAGGTTTTCCTACATTTCAAGTAGCCATATTCAATGATTTCGATTTCTGGGAATTGGTTCCTTATTTGGCTGCTGCTTTAACACTTTCATTGCTTGGGGCCATTGATTCATTATTAACTTCTATCGTGGCAGATAATTTGACCAAAACTCGACACCGTCCCAATCAAGAATTGATTGGACAGGGAATTGGAAATAGTATCAGTGCTTTGTTTGGTGGTATTCCAGGGGCTGGAGCCACCATACGAACCGTTGTAAATATACAATCTGGTGGCAAAACCAAGCTGTCGGGAATGGCAGCCGCTTTGGTCTTACTTGCCATATTACTCCTTTTTGGACAGGTGGCTTCTCAAATCCCTACAGCGGTATTAGCAGGTATTCTCATCACTGTGGGGATCGGGGTGATGGATTACAGAGGGTTGAAGTCATTGAAAAAAATTCCCCGCTCTGAGGTACTCGTAATGGTTGTTGTTTTGATATTGTCTGTTGTTTGGAATTTGGTCTATGCCGTTGGGATTGGCTTGGTGTTAGCTTCTTTGTTCTTCATGAAAAAAATGGGTGACATCACCTATCAACAATCGAAAATAGCACCTATTAAAAAAGAAAAAGCATGGGCAGACGAAAAATCGCTTACTTCAGACTTTCTTTCTAAAGTGTACATCAAGCATATCAATGGCCCTTTATTTTTCGGATTTACAAGTGATTTTCAAAGTTTGTCACGACAGTTGCCAGAACAAGCACGTATCGTATTGATCCGATTGAGTCGTGTTCTCCTAATTGATCAATCCGGTTTGTATGCCTTGGAAGATGTTCTTATTGATCTGGTTCAACAAGGGATTACTCCCTTGTTAGTAGGTGTCAAAAAACAGCCCGAATATTTGATGCGATCAATTGGAATTATCGGAAAATTAATTCCTGAAAAACATTGCTTTGCAAGCTTTCAAAAATGTAGGCAGTGGTTACAATCCAATCTCAATAGCTTTGAGTAACTAACATTAAGGCTAGGGAAACTCAGCCTTTTTTGTATCTTATATGTAACCATAAATCAATCAAAATGAGAGTATACAGTGTATTATTCATTCTGGTTTCGTTCACGGTCTTGGGGCAAGCTACCTCTGAGCCTTCTTTGGTACACACCACCGTTTCGGATTTCCCTTTTCATGCTCCCTTGAATAATGAGTTCAAGGATGCAGCTGAGGAAATGATGGTAAAAAAATGGTCCCAGCAAATCCTGGCAATTATTATAGCAGACGAGGCTACACTGACTCAAAACAACCCTAAAGAAATATTTGTGTTTCAAATTAGAAATCGAGCAATGGGTAAACGTGTCCGAATTCCCATAGGAATCAAGATGAATAGGATTCGAAAGATTAAACTGGGAGATGTTGCTGCACGAGAACAATTTATTGAAGACACGGAAGGTTGGATACGTCGGTTTATTTGATCCACAATTTATTTGTTGGGCGAAAGCTTCGTTCTTTTTCTCAAAAATTCCACATAAATGACAGTCCATGGACGATAATGCCGGGTATAGCCTTTTGTTGCTTTATAATTGTGCGAATAAAAACGTTGTATCAAGTTGGAAGTATAGCCAATATAGATTTTATTAAATGTTTGGCTGCGAAGTATGTAGACAACAAACTCAGACATGGGGCAAAAAAATCCCACCAATTGGGTGGGATCTTTGTAGCGAGGGCAGGATTCATTTTCTCGCTTTGCTCTAAAATGGGCCTTAGGGGTCAGAACAAATCAAATAGATAAACTGCTACGCAGGGCCTTTTCTTTTCTTCCATTATTTTGATGCAAGCATCACAAATGGCTTTAAAAAAGAAAAGCACCCGATTGGGTGCTTTATCTATATGCTTTGTAGATAACTCATTAGAAATATCGAACATAAGTCTAACTCCAAGAGATTTAATTGATACTCATAGTTTGATGATTCTAATTATGAAGAGTTGAGTTAATATGATTTTGATTTCCCCTATAATTCAAAGTTGCAAATTCAATGATCATAATCTAAACTTTTTTAGATAATTAAGGTCTAAATAATTAAATAACTAAAATGAAAACTATTTTAAAGTTATCCATCATTATTCTCTTGTTTTCATGTAACAAAAATGAAGCCTCACAAGAGCAGGTTAAAAATGATTGTATTGGAGAATATACTTCAGAAGAAATACAAGAGACTATTGTATCGGCTTTTTTTGGACTTGATAATGCACTACCAAGTCTATTATTGTGTAATCAACAAGCAGGACTGATAGATGGTATGCCAGTTAATTTTAAATTCCCACTAGATGCATCCAGTTTATCAGAAACTGATTTTGAAGTTTTAGATAGTCTAGGAAATATACATACCCCAATATGTGTTTCTATGGCTCCAGCAAATGAAAACGGAGAAAATCGAACTGTGCTTCTGTTAGGTGAATTTGGTACCGCTGTTACTAACCCACCTGTTGAAGTTAGAGTTGTAGGGGATTTATTTACAATTGATACATTTTCTGGAGAGTCAGTTTGTTCGGAAATCATAAACCTAAACGGAATCACTACTACGAATGTTATTCCGCTTGCTGATGGACCAAGTTTATTCTTTGCACAAAGAATTAATGGTAATCTGAATGAATGTAATTCAGGTATACAAACGATTCAAGTTGCTTGGAATGGTGGCGTTACACCGTATAATAGTAGTGATACCGAATCTGACTTATTTCAGTACTATGTTGGCTATTCTTACTGTTCTGGAGTTTTAATACAACATGAGCCTATTTCAATAGCAGATATAAATGACAATGATAACTTTCACCAACTATGTTTTTCTACAAGTGATGAAATTGTTAAAATTTCAATGATGTCTAACGCGGTTGAAGACCCAAACCACGACCCAAGTTTATACAGCGAAATTGACGTTAGTTCTTGCATTCCTTAGAGACATTCAATGATGATAATACACCAAATAGTCTTTCAATGTTTATGGTTTAGACCCAAATGACTGATTTTATCGAACCTCAAATTTGAACCCTATATTTAGGTTAATCCATTCATTTACAGGAGGTAAAGATGATTCCAATAGAAAACGGACTAGTAAAAATACTAGTCCGTCTTGTGTAGTAGCGAGGGCAGGATTCATTTTCTCGCTTTGCTCTAAAATGGGCCTTAGGGGTCAGAACAAATCAAATACATAAACTGCTACGCAGCGCCTTTTCTTTTCTTCCATTATTTTGATGCAAGCATCACAAATGGCTTTAAAAAAGAAAAGCACCCGATTGGGTGCTTTATCTATATGCTTTGTAGCGAGGGCAGGACTCGAACCTGCGACCTTTGGGTTATGAGCCCAACGAGCTACCTACTGCTCTACCTCGCGATTTGAATAGCAAATATAACTACAAAAATCACGCCAAACAAATGATTCCGAAAGAAGTCCCTTATCTTTACCCCGTGGATCAACCCAAACACAAAGCAGGTTTTATTTCTATCATTGGCAATCCCAACGTGGGTAAATCGACCCTTATCAATGCGTTGATGGGTTTGGATTTGTCAATCATTACCCACAAAGCCCAAACCACACGCCATCGTATTTTGGGCCTCGTCAATGGAGATCACTATCAGTTGGTCTTATCTGATACACCAGGGATTATCAAACCGGCGTATGAAATGCAAACAGCCATGATGGATTTTGTCAAAGAATCTCTCGAAGATGCTGATGTATTATTGTATGTCGCAGCCATAGGGGAAACCAAAATCAAAGACCCGAAATTGTTTGAACGTATTACCAAAACCCCAATACCTCTTTTGGTTTTACTCAATAAAATGGATTTGAGTCACCAGGAAGAATTGGAAACGGCCGTGGCCCATTGGCAAGACATGCTGCCCCAAGCCAAAGTCTATCCCATCTCTGCTCTGACAAAGTTTTACGTCCCCGAATTACTAGAAAAACTGATTGACCTTGTTCCTGAAAGCCCAGCCTACTTCCCCAAAGACCAAATGACAGACAAACCGGAACGTTTTTTTGTGAATGAAGCCATTCGCGAAGCCATTCTAAATACCTATTCGAAAGAAATCCCCTATGCGGTAGAGGTGATCACTGAGAGCTTTGTGGAAGAAGACAGTATCATTCGTATCCGTTCCGTAATTTTAGTAGAACGCCAAACCCAAAAGGGAATCCTTATCGGTCACAAAGGCAAAAAATTAAAAGAGGTAGGTTCCAGTGCCCGTCAGTCTTTGGAACGTTTTTTTGGAAAAAAAATCTATGTTGAGCTTTTTGTCAAAGTAGCCAAAAATTGGCGGTCCAATCAACAGCAATTAAAGCGGTTCGGTTATCATAACTAAATCAGTACTGAGTAGAGTCACTGGGAAAGCTTACTTTTGCACCAATCAAGAACTTACATGAGTAATATAGTAGCCATAGTCGGTCGTCCGAATGTTGGGAAGTCCACTTTTTTTAATCGGATGATTCAAAAACGTGAAGCCATAGTAGATGCCGTTAGTGGGGTGACAAGAGACCGACACTATGGCAAGTCTGATTGGAACGGTTCAGAATTTACTTTGATCGACACAGGTGGCTATGTCGAAGGCAGCGACGATATCTTCCAGCAAGAAATAGATCGGCAAGTAAACCTTGCCATTGAAGAAGCCGATGCCATCCTGTTTATGGTTGATGTTGAAACAGGGATCACAGCCATGGACGAAGCCGTGGCACAGCTGTTGCGCAAAACTTCCAAACCAGTATTTATTATTGCCAATAAAGCCGATAATGGGAAACGAACGGATGATGCCGTTGAATTTTATGCTTTGGGGTTTGAGCGTATCTATCCCGTCTCAAGTATCAATGGCAGTGGCAGTGGAGAACTACTCGATGCCTTGGTAGCGCAACTGCCATCTGTAGAAGAATCCGAAGATGACGGCTTGCCACGTTTTGCTGTAGTAGGGCGACCCAATGCAGGAAAATCTTCTATTATCAATGCTTTGGTAGGAGAAGAACGGTATATCGTAACTGATATTGCCGGTACTACTCGCGACAGTATCGATACCCGCTACAATCGCTTTGGGTTTGATTTTAATTTAGTCGATACCGCAGGCATCCGAAGAAAAGCAAAAGTCAAAGAAGATATTGAGTTTTACTCCGTAATGCGTTCCATACGAGCCATAGAAAATAGTGATGTCTGTCTTTTGGTTGTTGATGCCAACAGGGGATTTGATGGGCAAGTCCAAAATATTTTTTGGTTGGCCCACCGCAATCAAAAAGGGGTTGTGATTTTGGTCAACAAATGGGACTTGGTTGAAAAAGACACTATGGCAACCAAAGTTTTTGAAGCTGAAATCCGAAAGCAAATCGCACCTTTTACAGATGTGCCCATCGTTTTTGTCTCGGCCCTTACCAAACAACGGATTTACAAAGCACTTGAAACAGCAGTGGCCGTGTTCAAAAACAGAAGTCGTAAAATTCCCACGCGGAAGTTTAACGACCTGATGTTGCCTATCATAGAACGGACACCACCCCCCTCTCTTAAAGGGAAGTACGTGAAAATAAAATTCTGCACCCAACTACCAACACCCTTTCCTTCTTTCGCATTCTTTTGCAATTTACCCCAGTATGTAAAAGACCCGTATCGCCGTTTTTTAGAAAATCAATTGCGTGAAAACTTCGATTTTAGTGGGGTGCCAATGAAGATATTTTTCAGGAAAAAATAAGGTTATAGTTGGTCTCTAAAGCGTTCCAATTCACCCTTTATTTTTTGCAGTTTTTCTATCAAGACTATTTTAGGGTCGTCTTGTGAATGGGACTTCAATTGTTTTTTTGCACCATCAATGGTAAGTCCTTTTTCTTTGACCAAATGAAAAACCAATTGAATGTTTTTGACATCTTCGGGGGTGTATTTGCGGACACCACTATCCTTTTTTTTGGGTTGGATCGAATCAAATTCTTTTTCCCAAAAACGCAGTAAGGAAGTGTTGACGCCGAAGGCTTTGGCTACTTCACCGATAGAATAATAGCTTTTTTCAGGGAGATCCAAATGCATTAGTCAAGGGATTGGTTCTCTTGCGAAGCTTGGTTGACTAGTTTATCGAATTCCGCAGCAGAAAGCTGCCCGTAATAAAAATTCAAGGGGTTTATTTTTTTTCCCTCTTTAAAAATCTCATAATGCAAATGGGGCCCTACGGAGCGACCCGTACTCCCAACATATCCGATCAAATCACCACGCTTGACAAATTGACCACGTTTGACATTATATTTGCTCAAATGCGCATACAGGCTGACATAGCCAAAACCATGATCGATCCGTATATGTCTTCCATAGCCCGATGAACGGTTGTCAGCTCTTTTAACAATGCCATTACCCGAAGCATAGACCGGCGTACCTCGTGAAGCGGTAAAATCCATGCCATAGTGAAACTTTCGTTTTTTGGTAAATGGATCGGTACGATAGCCATAGCCAGAAGCCATTCGGATCAGGTCTTCGTTTCGCACAGGCTGGATAGAGGGAATGGCTTCAAGTAATGCTTCTTTGTCTTTGGCCAGTTCTTCAATCTCGGCCAAAGACTGTGATTGCACAACAATTTGCTTGGTCAATACATCAATTCGTTTGGTTGTATTAATAATGAGTTCGGAATTGTCAAATCCTTCTAGGTTACTGTATCGATTGACCCCCCCAAAACCAACGCGGCGTTGTTCTTCCGGGATGGGGCTGGCTTCAAAATAAACCCGGTACAGGTTGTTGTCTCGATCTTCTACGTTTTCTAATACTGACTCAATTTGACCCAGACGGCGACTCAAAATGTCATATTGCAATTTATAATTTTTCAGTTCCCGTGCTTGGATAATCTCTGTTGGGGTGTTGAGCCAGGATGTATTGAGCAGTACAAACAATAAAACAGCACCAAAAATGGCAGCAGACATCAAGAATAACAAGAAATTAGATATTCGTAACGGGGTTGAGTTTTTAATCGGTTGATACGAAAGTGTCTTCGGATCGTAATGATATTTAACTTTCGGCATACGTTTTATTTTCCCACACTAGATGGCCACAAAGATATAAAAAAAATCACCTTTAATTTGAAAATCAAGTGGGTAGGCTTTTCAGTGGATAACCGTTACCTTTGCAGCACGTAAATAAAAATCACCATAGATGAAGTCTGTTGACGTTCGGCAAAAATTTCTTGATTTCTTTCAGTCCAAACAACACAGTATAGTGCCCTCAGCGCCCATGGTCATCAAGGACGATCCTACTTTGATGTTTACCAACGCGGGCATGAATCAGTTCAAATCCTATTTTTTGGGTCAGTCAACCCCTACATCTGTGCGGGTTGCCGACACCCAAAAGTGCTTGCGTGTTTCTGGAAAGCACAATGATCTGGAAGAAGTGGGCATCGATACCTATCACCACACATTTTTTGAAATGTTAGGGAATTGGAGTTTTGGTGATTATTTCAAAAAAGAAGCTATTGCCTGGGCGTGGGAACTGCTAACAGAAGTCTATAAAATAGACCCTGACACCCTTTATGTAACCATTTTTGAGGGGGACGAAAAAGAAGGGTTGGATCGTGATCAGGAGGCATTTGATTATTGGCGGGCTATTTTACCGGAGGAACGCATATTGAACGGAAATAAAAAAGATAATTTTTGGGAGATGGGCGATCAGGGACCCTGCGGTCCCTGCTCCGAAATACATGTTGATATTCGCAGTCAAGCCGACAAAGCACAAACGCCGGGCGCGGATTTGGTCAATCAAGACCACCCCGAAGTAATTGAAGTCTGGAACCTGGTATTTATGGAATACAACCGCAAAGCAGACGGTACCCTGGAAAAACTTCCCGCCCAACATGTAGATACGGGGATGGGCTTCGAACGCCTTTGCATGGTGTTGCAGGGCGTGCGGTCCAATTATGATACCGACGTTTTTACTCCTTTGATTCGGGAAATAGAAACCCGAACGGCTACACAGTACGGAAAAGATCAGGAAACAGATATTGCCATTCGAGTGATTGCCGATCACCTGCGGACCGTCTATTTTGCCATTGCCGATGGGCAACTCCCCAGTAATTCGGGTGCGGGTTATGTGATCCGAAGAATTCTCCGTCGGGCCATACGGTATGGATTTACTTTCCTGAATCAAAAAGAGGCTTTTATTCACCAATTGGTCAGTATCCTCAGCCAACAAATGGGCGGAGTATTTCCCGAATTGAAAAAACAGCAAAATTTAGCGGTCAATGTGATTCGTGAAGAAGAAAATTCTTTCCTGAAAACCCTAGATCAAGGTTTGGTCCTTTTGGATACCCTCCTGGCCAATGCCCAAGACAAACAAATCAGTGGCCCCAAGGCTTTTGAATTATACGATACTTTTGGGTTTCCACTGGATCTAACGGCCCTGATTGGGCGCGAACGTGGATATACAGTTGATGAAGCTGGTTTTGCTGTGGAAATGGAAAAGCAAAAAGCCCGTTCCCGAGCAGCAGCAGCTTCTACTTCCGACGATTGGCAGGTCCTTTTTGACGATCAAGTCGAAGAATTTGTAGGATATGATCTCCTGGAAACTGATGTCAAAATCACCCGCTACCGGAAGGTGACCTCCAAGAAAGAAGGGACCATGTATCAATTGGTATTCAATCTCACGCCCTTTTATCCAGAAGGTGGGGGGCAAGTAGGAGACAAAGGCTATTTGGAAGCGGCCAATGGTGACATCCACTATATCACCAATACCAAAAAAGAAAACGATCTGATTTTACATTACTGTAAAACCTTACCACAACAGACGAGTGGATTTTTTAAAGCGGTGGTTGATGCCCAGCAACGTACGCGTACCGCATGCAACCACACGGCCACACATTTAATGCACCAAGCTTTGCGCAGTATTTTAGGGGACCATGTTGAGCAAAAGGGGTCCATGGTGCATTCGGGCATGTTCCGTTTTGATTTTTCCCATTTTGCCAAAGTCACACCAGAGGAATTGGCAGCAGTTGAACAATTTGTCAATGCCCGTATCCAAGAACAACTCCCGTTAGAAGAAAGCCGTAATATTCCCAAATCAGAAGCAGTAAAACAAGGTGCATTGGCGCTTTTTGGTGAAAAATATGGCGATACGGTTCGTGCAATCCGCTTTGGACAATCTATCGAACTATGTGGAGGCACCCATGTTTCCAACACCAGTCAGATTTGGCATTTTAA
>JBMHCG010000034.1:0-2950 GCA_049890035.1 Flavobacteriaceae bacterium
CTCATTACTGAAAGCATTGGGGACAGAAAAAGGGTTTAAAGTGTTGAGCCGGCGTCAGGCTAGGGCTCTCCCCTTTGACAGTCTTCAGGCCTATATCAAAGGTTATAAACAGCTTCAAAAAGCCGCAAAACCTGCCTTAGAAACCTTGAAAAAATCAGTGTCACCAGTCTCAGTTAGCGATTTTGTGGATCATATTGATTATTTGGTCAAAAAAATGGGAATTGACCATGTTGGGATTAGTTCAGATTTTGACGGCGGTGGCGGGATTGAAGGCTGGCAAGACGCTAGTGAAACCTTTAATGTGACGCTAGAACTGGTCAAAAGAGGATATACAGAAGAAGAAATCGGAAAATTGTGGAGTGGCAATCTGTTACGGGTTCTTGAAGAAGTTCGACTTGTTGCTGAAAAACTACAAGGGAAGAAAAAGGCATGATGAATTAAACACCGAACAAGGTGTGATGAACATCGAATAAGGAGTAACGAACACCGATTAAAAAAGTTTTTTGACAGCAAAAGAATCAGCGTGTGAATCTGAAATCAATTAAATTTACAACTACTTAAACCTTCGAGTTAGCGCTTCCAACAATTCTCGAATACCTTTTCTGACCTCAGAATTAGCAGCGGTGTGTTGGTTGACCATGATGGAAAAGGCATACCAGTTATTTTCAGAATCCACCAAAAACCCAGAGAGATTATGATTGTTGCGGAGCGTTCCTGTTTTGGCAAATACTAACGGTAGTTTTGAGCTGCCATAAGAATGCTTGATGGTTCCTGAAACCCCAGCTTGTGGGAAGTAGGTTTGAATCCTTAGTGGATCTAGCTCCTGGTAGAGTTGTTGCAAGACCCAAATCAAATTACGTGGAGTAATCAAATTGTAACGAGACAGTCCAGAACCATCGACCCAAACCCAAGGATCAGGTGCGGCTTGCCATTCTTTTTTGAGTTGAGCAATGGTTTCTGCCGCAGAAAAATTACCTTGTTTTTGTTTGCCAACCATCAATAATAAATTTTCGGCAATTAGGTTGTCACTGTTTTGTAGTACGGCTTGATACAATTCAGTATCGTTACCCATATTCAAGAGTTTTCCTTGATCTAATGGAGAATTGGTATGTAGAATTTTTTTATTCAAAAAAGTTTCAATTTGAGACAAAGTAAGGAGTTCGCTCGGCACAAAAGGCGTGTACAGAGTGTCTGAAGCGGCTATTTTACTTGGATTTACGCTGAAATTATTATTATCGAACATACGTTCTACTCCCCTTTTAAGGGATGTGTTTTCGGTAAAAACACCTAAGGTAGGACGGTGGATCAACTTTGGGTTAGTAGTTGATTTAGTGGTCTGAATGACATTGCCATGAATGGGAAAAGCAGAAGGTATTGCCGAAAAATAGTAGTTCCTGTCATCCCAAGACCAGCCAGGCCCAAGTTGATTCAAAGCATTTTCATTGCTAGTATGATACACCAAAGAATCTTGTCTTTGCAAAAAATCAATTAACGACATATCAGGGTAAAAAGGATGCGCCAAAAGAGGATACCCAGTAGCCTGAAAATGCGTGATGCCAAGGCTATCAATTGTGTAGCGTAAAGCGGGTAGAGAATCAAAGGTTTGAACGGCAGCTAAGGTCGTTAGTAACTTGATGTTGGAAGCGGGTGTGAAGTACTGCTCAGCTTGCCAAGCAGCTAGCAGCTTGTCATCGGTTAGTCGCATTAATTGTACCCCAACTTGAGCCTGCTGAAAAGCTTCAATCTGGGCAATGGTTTTTTGCAGTTTAGAACGGCTGGTTTTTTGGGCTGGCAGCTGGAACCAAACGAGGACAAAAATGAGCGTCAGAAAAGGAAATTTCATCATGCTTAAAACTACTAAAATGATTCGATTTATGTTCAGAGTCAGATCACTTCCCTCCAAGGGACTGTTGGTACCCTCCAAACGACAATCGCAGAATTTTCCACCTCTTCTGATATTTATGCTAGCGTTAGTGATGGATTAACTTCTATCCAAGAACAAATTGATGTACTTAATGCCCATTTAGACTCAGTTGCTAATGAAGAAGATGTGGCTGTAATCAATCAACAACAAAATATTGTTTTATTAATTTTGTATATCTTTAAACAAAATTTCAAGCGCTATGAAAGAATTAAAAGATAAAACCTTTGCCAGTATTTTGGAACTTGACACCAAATCTAAAATAGAAATCTACCGCATTCTTAAACGTCATGCCGAGAATGAGCAAACAATTGAGTGGTATGACCAAGTTTTGACCCGTTTAAAAAACAACCAAGATATAGTGGCAGTTTAACGGCTCGTTTTGATTGAAGAACAAGGAACACAGATTGACGATTTCATATGCATCCAACGATCCTTTTCCTATCCATAAAACTTCTCAAATCGGTGTTCGTTACTCCTTATTCAGTGTTCACTATTCTTGAAGTGGTGTTAAAATCTCAATACCATTTCCACATCTCGACCAATAAAATAGATTCGATGGGTTACAAAGCAAACTCCTGTCCCTTTTGTGCAATAGAAAATCCTGCCTTCAATACATTTTGATACGCTGGACTGTTTTGCTGTAATAACGGATTGGTGTGGTTTAGGTGGATAAAATAAATTTTTGCTTTTGCGATTTTTGATAATTTTTTAAAGCGTGCCACACTTTCTACCACAAATGGATGAGGAATCTCGCTCATCACTCTGTCGGGCAACTCGTTGCCATCATAAAAAGTAGCGTCCAAAAACGTATAATCAACCTTTTCAATCCAACTTTCAATAGGAATATTCCACCGTTCCCATTTATCAATATCCGGTAAATAAAGTGCGGATTTGTTGGGTCCTTGTATCCAATAGGCAACCGTTTCCGAATACTCATCACGATGTGGGACAAGGATGGGCGTCACACGAATGCCTTGGGGCAATATAACTTCATTTTGTTCGGTGAGTGGCTGAATTTCAATATTT
>JBMHCG010000035.1:0-3772 GCA_049890035.1 Flavobacteriaceae bacterium
ATTTGGGTTTGTGAAATGTTTAATGACCTTAGCGGAAGTTCCACCAGCTTTTCAAGTTGTTTGTCTTGCGTATTTGTTCTGTCCAATCGAATCTTGTAGAGATTTTTGAATTGATCTATTTCTTCCCAAAAAAGGGAAGGAAGTTCATAGCCTGATATCTCAAGTTCTACAATATGTTCTGCTGCATTAACCAGTGAACTAACTTCCTTTTCAGTCAGTTTTTCTCCTTCAAATTTCACCTGCACAAAGGGTTTATCGGCAATGTATCGTGTTACGCGAAACCCATTGTTTTTTAAATCAATCAGTACTTTAAAATTCAGAGGATTTACCTTGGGAAGTTCTTCAGGTAAAAATTGTTCAAATGATTTTTTTACCTCAACTGGGAGGCTGGTCAAATTCAAATGCTGATCAAAAGTAGCGCCTTGGTTGATCCAATACGCGAAGACTTTTATTTCGCTGGGAGTGAGTTGCGGCCTTCCCTTTGGGGGCATGTGCATTTTATCCTCAAGAGGTAGGGATGAATATTGTATTATTTTGCTCTTTTCTGAATTTCCTATTAGGTAGGGAGCACCGTTTTCACCACCCGCTGCAATCGCTTCGGGGGTGTGTAAGGCTAATCCTCCTTTGCGCTTGGAAAAGTTGTGGCAACTCACGCACTTCTTGTTGAATATTTTTGCCACGGCCTGTTGATATATCTGAATAGAGTCTCTTCTAACAGTCATCACTTCCTCTTGGGGTGATGGTAGCACTAAATAGGTTTCTCCATGGGTGATTTGTCCTCCAAAGTGACCTGTAAGTGAAAGCGTAATAATGCTAAAAGTAAACAGTGGAATAAATACAGATTTGTAATGTACTTTTTCAAAAGCAGCCCACAATATTGCAATGCTAAAGGTGGTAATCCACCCTAAAATCATATGGTTTTGGATACTGACTTTATCGTAGTCTCCGTAATTGTACAACAATAAACCCAACAAACTAGCTATCAATGCTGAGACGAAACTAAAGATTATTCCCAAAAGAAGTGTTTTGCGAAAACTCTCATACTCTTTTAATCCCAACAGCGCAATTAAGTAGGAAAACAACAATGCCCCTATGGGTAGATGCAAAACTATGGGGTGAAATCGTCCGATATATTCAAGCCAAATCTCCATTGTACCCATCTTAATAAACTATTATTTCATCCATAAATACCCAAGCGGGTGTTCCAGCACCAGGGTGTTCTTGGGGTAATTTTTGAGGAATAAATTCTAAGGCAATTGCATCTGTTTTGTCGTCGATAGGGACTGTTATGAAAAAACGGCTATTGTTTGTGTTTTTGGCCTTAGGGTCTAGCATAAATTCTTTTTTAATCTCTTTTTTCGCTTTATTTTTCCAAGATATTTTAAGCTGTGCATTGGTCAATATCCAATTAGATGGTTGACGTAAAACACTCATTTTAATTGAATCGACTTGGATTGACTGATGGAATACCAGCGATAGATCAAATGGGTCTTTAGACCCAACCCATCCAGCAGCATGAAATGAATTTTCAGCAGATTTGCCATCGATCAAGACCGCACTACCTCCTTTAAAATAGGTTGGTTTTGGACTAGTATTCCATTGGATAGAATCGACAGATTTTCCACGATCTAAAATTTCAAATACCACAGGCTCGCTCGGTAAAAAGGGAGCAGCAATAGCGCGCAAAGCATAGCTTCCTTTTTGGGATAATCCAATGGGATCATTTGTCTTGTATTTTGTTGTTGCTCCTGTTTCACGATGTTGAAGCTCTAGCTCAATCGAGGCGTTTTTAAAAGAGGATACCAAACGGGTGTTGTGCTCAATAAATATAGACCTGTTTTTAATGACTGGCGTGGACAACTGTATGGCATCTGCGGTTAGATAACTCCTCTCTTGGTCGCAAGAAGCAATTGCGATGAATCCATAAAAGTAGATCCATCTCATATACGTGCTAGTTTTATAGGATAGGTATTTCCCGAATTCCATTGCGCTACGTACAAATTTTCGTCACGATCGACGCATACATCGTGTGGGTGTTGAAAAATACGCAAGTGCTGCCGATAGCTTTCTACGTTTTTTTCATTGACATATTTGGTGGCAGCAGGGCAAGAAACCACCTGGTCTTCACCATCCATAATCAAAACAAAACCAGAGTCTTCATTGCCAACCCCCGAAGATCTCAATACACTGAAATAGCAATTTTGTCCGTTTATGACTGGTCGACATATATAGGCTCCAGGCAATGATAGGGTTGTGATGTGTTCTCCCTCTAAACTAAACCGCTTTACTGCTTGCTGTTCTCGAGCTGTAATTAACAACGTGGGATTCCCATTTGATCGCATATCCAGGCAAATTCCATGAGCATTGTAAAACTGGTCAGCTCCATTTCCATAGCCCCCAAAAACATTGATAAGATTTCCGTTGGGATCAAAATGCGTGATTAATTGTGCTCCATAGCCATCGGCTACATAAATACTTCCATCAGGGGCAATGGCTGTTTCGGTCGGTTTAAAGGTTGTTTTTTCCTTATAGGCGTTTACATCTTGTGGCGCGTCGATGGTTTGTAAAATTGTTCCTTCTAAAGTTGTTTTAAACACTTGATTTCGAGTGTAATCGGTAATCCATAATACCTCTGTCCCATTTTCATCAAAATGAGTTAATCCATGTGCCCCCGGAAACTGGGTTCCCCAACTAGCTTTTAAACGACCATCTAAAGAATAGATAAGAACATTGTTTTTTATATGGTTGGTCAATAGATAGATATCCCCATTGTTGGCTTGGATCATTTCATGGCAATCATTTACAGGGTGTTTTTTTGCATCCAACGCTCCCCAATTTACATCTACTTTGTACTGAAAAGCGCCATGCCCAACGACCAATGGGTCGTTTTCGTCGCATCCCCAAAAAAGAGATGGAGACAACAAGGTTGTTGCACAAGCCATACTCGATTGTAGAAAGTCTCTTCTTGAACCCATTTTCTAGCTCAAAATTGAATGAATTACATCTCCTGCAACATCAGTTAATCTAAATCGCCTTCCTTGGTATTTATAGGTAAGTTTGGTGTGGTCAACCCCAAACTGATGCAACAAGGTTGCTTGTAAATCATGAACATGCATTGGGTCTTTGATAATGTTGTATCCAAATTCGTCGGTTTCTCCATAGGTCATGCCGGGCTTTATTCCGCCACCTGCCATGAAAATGGTAAATGAACGCGGGTGGTGATCCCTGCCATAGTTGGTATCAGTTAAGGTGCCTTGGCTGTAATTTGTTCGTCCAAACTCACCTCCCCAAACCACTAGCGTGTCTTCTAGTAACCCCCGTTGCTTGAGATCCATAATCAATGCGGCAGTGGGTTGATCAACATCCTTAGCTTGCTTTGCTATTTGGCCTGGAAGATTATCGTGTTGATCCCATCCCATGTGGTAAAGTTGGACAAAACGCACGTCTTTTTCTACAAGCCTTCTAGCCAAAATACAATTTGCTGCAAATGTTCCAGGGGTTAACGATTCTGGTCCATACAGTTGAAAGACATGATCGGGCTCTTCTTCAATATTCATAATGTCTGTCACTGAGGTTTGCATTCGATAGGCCATTTCGTATTGTGCTATACGATTGACAATCTCGGGATCGCCAAAAATTTTGCTTTGCTCTTCGTTCATCGCCGCAAGATAATCTAGCATTTGTCGGCGTTCTTTTCGGGAAACACCCTCTGGATTTTTCAAATAGAGAACGGGATCTTTTCCAGCTCTAAACTGCACTCCTTGATGTAGGT
>JBMHCG010000036.1:0-184959 GCA_049890035.1 Flavobacteriaceae bacterium
CTATAGATTAGGAGCCTGGGGAGTTGCTTATCTTTTAGATAAAGTAAATGACCAGGAGGCTTTTTGGAAAACATTATGGCCTAATATAAATGAAATGGGATGGGATGGTGCATTTGAGTTTACTTTTGGTGTAACGATGGAGCAATTTAATCAAGAGTTTTTAGAGTTTCTAGAACTTCCAATAGAACAACAACTTGAAATCATACCGGATATTTAAATCTTTGTTATGCATATTCGATTTAGTTCAGCT
Organism: Flavobacteriaceae bacterium; assembly: GCA_049890035.1. Classification (GTDB taxonomy): domain Bacteria; phylum Bacteroidota; class Bacteroidia; order Flavobacteriales; family Flavobacteriaceae; genus UBA11891. Next base: position 251 of record JBMHCG010000036.1, read on the forward strand.
ATTTATCTAAATAAATCAATGTGAACTTTATTTATGCTTATCCCAAGTCAAATTCCCTTGGAGTTAGTATATCCAAGTCTTATAAAAGATAAAATATAAGTGAATAATACGATTTATCATTTTTTATTAACTTTAAGTTTAAATCATTTATTATGAAAAACATATTTATTACGCTACTCTCATTATTAATCGCTCCTTATATATTTTCTCAACCTGGAACAAAAATATTCAAAGGTGCCATGGAAGGAATGAATAAAAAGGCTTTTAAAAGCGAGGTTAAATCCAATAAAAGTGAATATAAAGATATCAATATTGGAAATGATGTAATATGGATGTTAGCTCAAACAAATGGAATTTTTGAGCCAAAGGATAATTTGATTGGTGTGAAATTCATTGCAAAAGGAGCACTATATCCTATCAGTGAGATAGGTGAAGATGCTACTACAAAATATTTAGAACATACTGTTGAGTACCTAAAAAGCAATGGATATATTGTGATTTATGAAGATTCTGAGAAGCGTTGGAATTGGCCGAGAATATTTAATTATTCGAATAAATATGGAATTGTTTTGGTCAATTATGAAGAAAAAAAAGCAGCTCATCTAATTCCATTTGAGTGGGAAAAGAAGAAATATGTATCCGCTTTTATCCCTTATTTTGAGTTGTATAGTTTAGATCCTTTTATGAAAATGTGGAAAGAACAGAAAATGGGGAACAAAAAATCGGATTTTTAAAATTTCATTCATAGGAAAAGTAGAACTAGAAATAATGATTTAGTATTTCCTGTACCATTTTCACTTAATCCAAAAGGTGATATATATGTCAGAGGAAGCTACAAATTGGATAATGGTTTAATCAATAATCTTCTCAGGCTATGAAAGAATTCTAGGTCTAACTATTGAAGAATTCAATCAAGAGTTTAAACTGTTTTTACTACTACCAATCGAGCAGCAATTAGAAATCATTCCTGATATTTAAATCTTCGGCATATCCTCTTCATTAAGTTCAGGTACTTCTAATCCTCTCAAATAGGTAAGGCTTACCTTGATTGATGAATGCCCCATTGCTGCCTGAAATTTAGTAATAGATCCAGTTCGTTTGAATAAACTATGGCTCCTGTATGACTAAATGAATAGAGCGTTACTTTTTTATCTATTACGCTAGATTTTTTCTTATATCTACTCCATAATGTCTTAAAATAGTCAGCATTAAATTCAATAAAAGAGTTGGTAAAGATGAAACGGTTTAGAATAATTGATATCACATTTTGACATTTTATTTGACTCTTATTATAATATTAAGAAAAACCCTTGTCTAGCTGTAAATGAATTTCAACAACTAGACCATTCAATTTGATTAGGAAATAACGTTCTTGGGAAAGAGGGATATCGATTTTGAATTTGTATATTGCTTACGAACCGTAAACTAATTTGAAATGAAAACGAAATCACTACTAACAATTTTTGGTGCCCTAAATATTCTCCAAGGCCTGTTTATGTTTTTCAATGGGCGTAGTTTAACAGAAGGAGTATTCCCAGGGGCAAGTGAAGAAGCAATATTGATAGGCGAACAAATGCATATGCCTTTAGGTACATCGTTTATTGGCTTAGGTTTTATATTGCTTATCTGTCGAGATGTTGATTTAAATGCGTCCAAAAAGCTTTTATTCTCTTATGCTGTATTCATAGGCTTTGCCTTATTACAAGCACTTTACAATCACCTGACAGGGAACCACAGCGCACCACCGCCAATAATAATAACCAATCTTCTTCTTGCTGCTGTTAGTTTATACGGATTTTCAAAGGGGAAATAAGAATCACGTTTTAACCATAAATTATTTCAATGAAAAAAATTACAACGATCCTCTTGGCATCCTCATTTTCGGTGATGTCTTTCGGTCAATATGTTCAAAAATCGTCATGCAATAAAAATGCCAGTAAAATTTCTAACATGGCCATCGAAAATGCAATAAACCTTGAGTTTCTTATTGCATTGGGTGCGGCCAACGCAGCACTAGCAATAGACAGTGACTGTGGTTGTGCCCAGTTAGTCAAAGCTTTCATTAGTTCTAATAACAAAGATTGGGGGAGCCGTCAAGAAAAGTTAAATAAAATAAACAGAGTAAACCTGAGCGGTGAAGAAAAAGTATGGTTTGATGTTCTCAGTGCTGAAAATAATGACAAAGCGCGTGAAATTCAAAAAGAGGGAGCTGAAAAATTTCCCAATAGCCCCCTTGTAAATTATTTAGCCACCAGTTCTAAAGATATGGAGTCATATAAAAATTTTGCTGATCAATTTCCCGATTACGCTTCTGCGGCTTACAATATGATGTCATATGGATACCTAAGAGGAGATTTTGGTAAAGAAGATAAAGTGGCAGCAATGAAGTTTGTTGAAAAAAGTCAAAAGATGCATGATGGCCCCAATGGCTTTGATTCAATGGCTGAGCATTATGCTTCTTTAGGTGATTATGACAAAGCATTAGAAAATCAGCTCAAAGCATTTGACTACGCAGTTTTTGCATCTCCCTACCAAAACTATGCTAGAATCTATTGGTCAAAGAAAAATCAATCAAAGCTTGAAGAACAGCTAATGCAATCGCAAAAAGATATGCAACAGGCTATTATTGATCAAGATTACGAAGCCTACTTAAAATTCTTGGACAATAAAACTCCCGTCACAACAGGCGATTCTAATTTACAACCCTTTTATCTGTTTGATAAAAAAGCTTTCGATCGTGAAAGGAAGATGACGTGGAACACATTTGAACTACAAAATATTGATGTTGCTTTTTCACCTGATATGAACGCTGCCGTATTGACATTTTATGGAAAAGGGAGCTACACAATGAATGGAGCCAGTGAAAAAACGAATTATAGCACGCGCGGTTCATCCACATGGATAAGAACCCAAGGTGGGTGGAAGATAATGCATAACTCCTGGGCGCCTAATCAGGGTGAAAATGGGATTCCAAAAATCTAAATGTAAAAAAAAACCTCCCCTGCGGAGGGGTTTTTTCAAAATAGGATGCCTCAGTAAAAACTTAAATTTTCCAATAATCATTGATTGTTATACTGGAGGTGCATCAATAGTAGTCCCTCCCTTTGTATTGGCCGTTTACAACTGTATCTACTGATCCACCTTAAAGAGAAATCCCAACTTTCTAAATCATTTTGGAAGCATTGAACAGGGATTGAATGTACATGCCAACCTTTTACAGTACTATTTTATTTATCGCATAGTTGGGTGATTTTATGATAAAGGTTTTACTTTAGGACGTTGGTTGTCAGTTTGTGAAATAATCCGTTTTTAAAATTTGAAAAAATAATTGCCCATGTACGCAAAAAAGATTGCAATAGCAGTCAGCCTTATGCTCACATTTAGTGCTTTTGCACAAGAAGAATTAGGATACCAAACACCAAAAAAAGAGTTGCTCGATTTGATCGATGTGGATCTTGCACCAGCTGTTCTTAGCAACACAGAGAATACGGTTTTGGTTCTTATTTCTCGATCAACCTATAAAAATATAGCCGATTTGTCAAGAAAAGAGCTCCGACTTGCGGGCCTAAGAGTTGACCCCAAACGCTATATCGGCAGTCGGACAACCTATTATAATAAAGTCGAAATTGTTTCACTAGAAAAAGGAAAGGAAAGAATTCCCGTTACGGGACTTCCAAAAAATCCAAAACTGACTAATTTCACTTGGTCTCCGGATGAGGAAAAAATTGCCATGACACACACAGCTGAAGAAGGCGTGGAACTTTGGGTATTGGATATTAAAACCAAAGTAGCAAGAAAACTAATCTCTTCTCCTTTAAATGCAAGCATGGGAAAAAGTATCAATTGGCTCAAAGACAGTAAGAGGTTATTAATAAAATCTCTTCCCAAGGACCGGAAACCAATAGTTGACCAATCTGAAATTATCCCATCCGGACCGAAGGTTACTGAAAATAATGGAGAAAAAGCTCAGAACAGAACATATCAAGACCTTATTAAAAATCCAACGGATGCCAAAAACTTCACACAACTGTGTCGTTCAGAAATGCAGATCGTAGACTTAAAAGGCAATAAAAAACCCTTCTTAGCGGCAAAAATGTACCGTGATATTCAGGTTTCGCCCGATGGTGAATATGTTTTGGTTTCATTTGTCAAACCTCCTTTTTCATACTTGGTCCCATACTATCGTTTTCCCACAGAAACGCATGTTTATGATTTGAAAGCCAATAGAGTCAAAGTCTTATCAGACAGTCCGCTACAGGAGGTGTTACCAAAAGGATTCATGGCAGTTAGTACAGAGAAAAGAAGAATTTCATGGCGTAAAGACAAGCCAGCAACAATCTTCTACGTCAGGGCATTAGACAATGGAGATCCTGAAATTGAAGTTGATCATAGAGATGCACTGTATCAATGGGAAGCACCCTTTCAATCAGATCCCGAACGATTGACTCAGGTAAAAAATAGATTTTCTGGTGTCATGTGGGGTACTGAGTCTATGGCGATCGTATCTGATAGATGGTGGAATAACAGAAATACAAAAACATATGCTTTTGACCCCTCCAATCCACAAAATCGTGCTCGCATCCTATTTGATAGAAACTATCAAGACAGATACAGTGATCCCGGTCGCTTTGTTACAACAAAAGGAAGGTATGGTGAGGAAATTCTAGCCCTAAACAACAAAAAAGCCTATCTGATGGGAGCTGGTTTTACGAAAGCAGGCCAATTCCCTTTCCTGGATGAAATTGATCTCATTGAAACCCGTACAAAGCGTATTTACCAATCAGGATTTACCGACAAGTTGGAACAGATCATTGATTATGATTACCAACAAAAAAAGCTACGAGTGCGTATTGAATCAAAAAGTGAGTATCCTAACTATTACTTAAGAGATTTGAGCCGTACCAACGCCCTGGAGCAATTAACTTTCTTTGAGAACCCTTTTAAGACTCTTGAAAACGTAAATAAAGAACTCATTAGTTATAAAAGGAAAGACGGTTTGGAATTGAGCGGCATTTTGTATACCCCCGAAGGATACAAACCCGAAGAAGACTCTCCATTGCCCATGATATTATGGGCCTATCCTAGGGAATACAAGGACAAAACAAGCGCGTCACAAAAGACCAACAACCCCAATCGCTTTTTGTATCCAAGCTGGGGTTCACCTATCTATTGGGTTACGCAGGGATATGTTGTGTTGGATCGGGCTGCATTTCCGATAATAGGAGAAGGGGATCAAGAACCGAACGATAGTTTTCGATCCCAGTTGGTTGCAAATGCAGAGGCAGCAATTGATGCCGTAGTAAACAAAGGATATGCGGACAGAGACAGGGTCGCAGTTGGAGGACATAGCTACGGTGCTTTTATGGTCGCTAATTTGTTGAGTCACTCAAACTTATTCGCAGCAGGAATTGCCCGTAGTGGAGCCTACAACAGGACATTAACACCTTTTGGATTTCAAAGTGAATCCAGATCGTACTGGGAAGCACCAGAGGTATACTATACTATGTCTCCGTTTATGCATGCTGATAAAATGAAAACTCCATTGCTTCTCGTCCATGGTGAAGCAGACAACAATTCAGGTACATACCCGCTTCAAAGTGAAAGGTATTACAACGCACTCAAGGGGCTGGGAGCAACAACTCGGTTGGTTATGTTTCCAAAGGAAAGCCATGGCTATAGAGCAAAAGAAACAATTCTCCATTTAATATGGGAACAAGATCAATGGCTCGAAAAACACGTGAAAAATAAGAAAAAGGATTTGAAAAGAAGGGACACCAAACCGAAAGGCTAATCCAAGACACTAAAAGATTTTTTCCATAGACACGGGTACAGACATAGTATATCCCAACATCAATTGGTGTACATGTGTGCACAGCAGTAATTGTTTATTACTGCCTGTGGCCATCACTACTCCAAACAAGATCCCCCTAAAACACGGATAAAACATTACGTATCATTTTCCTGAACGCCCCAAAGCAACTGCTCCGTGCACCCGACCTAAAGTACGTTCCCTTTGGTGAAAATGAAAGATTTATTTATTATGTGCAACAGGGATCACACAGGCTTTTTTATCCTTTCTATTAGTAATACGCCTCCTAATTGATGGAATTGAGTCGTGTTATTTTTGGATGAATGTCAAGGCTTGTCCTTGTTTGCCTGCCCTACCAGTTCGCCCAATCCGGTGGATATAACTTTCACGTGTACTTGGAATGTGATAATTTACAACTAATGAAACATCATCTATATCGATCCCTCTGGCAGCTACATCTGTTGCTACCATAATTTGAATCGTACCCAATTTAAATTTTTGTATCGCTTTGGACCGATAGTTTTGGGACTTATCACCATGAATTTCGTCTACCCTGAAATTTTGCTTCTTAAGATGACGAAACAGTCGTGTTACTTGCCTTTTAGTATCTAAAAAAACTAGTACTTTACGGTATTCTTTTCGCCGCAGGAGTTCACCTAAGATTAGATTTTTTTCCTCAGAAGTTTCAAATGGGATAATGTCTTGATAAATACTGTCTGTATTTGACCTGCCATCGGAAACACCCACCTTTGTGAAAGATGGCATCAATTCATCAATAATTCGTTTCTGCTTATTGGTTTGGGTGGCAGAAAATAAAATAGTTTGTTTGCGATTAGGCATTTGATTGACGATACGCATGACTTCTTTTTGAAATCCCATATCGAGCATAGTATCAAATTCATCAAGAACCAGATTGGTATAGGAATGCAATTGCAATGCTTTGCGATTGAGCATATCATTAATTCTTCCGGGCGTACCGATAACCATATGTGCTTCACGACGAAGTTTCGCTATGTCTTTGTTGATATTTGTTCCTCCAATCAAGCAATGGGCATATAATTTTAACCCTTTTGTTAGGCTTTTAAATTCTTCAACAACTTGTTGGGCCAGTTCTCGTGTAGGAACTAAGACAAGGGTATAATGTCCTTTTTTTTGACCGAGCAAACGCTCAATTAGAGGGATCAAAAAAGCAGCTGTTTTGCCCGTACCCGTATTGGCAATACCCATAATGTTTTCACCTGCCAAAATGTTCTCAAGCGTTTTGTCTTGAATCTCAGTTGGCTGCAAGAACTTTTTGGCTTTTAGTCGCGATATCAACGATGGTTGTAAAGTAAATGCTTCAAAAGGGCGTGTGGTCTCCTTGGAGGTGTTTGAAGGAGCTGTAGTTCTATTTATAAGACTTTTCGGGTTTAACTCACTTTTTTTCAATCGCCCAGTCGATGGTTTCCGTGTTTTTTTTCCTGAATTCCCTATGGACGATTTATTATCATTGAGCTTTGCCCCCCCCTTTTTCGTTTTTGGAGCGGATCGCTTTTTGAAGGGTTTTGAAGTATTGTAAGACTTTCTCTTATTGGATTCTCTCATATAACGTTGGGCGGGTGAATATCCCGGCCGATGAAAATATGGTGAACAACCCCAAGTTTAAAAGGCCAAAAATATAGGTGGAAAAATTGAACAAATTTTGTTTGATAAAGAAGCAGCTTTAAACGCTTTTAATTTTGCAATAATACAACAACCCCTTTACACAACATATTTTTAAACAAATAAATTAAATCAATGCTTTGATTCGTTTTTAGAAGTTCTTTTTTCCACGTTCCTTTTCACAAACTAGAGATTCGAAATAAGAGTAGCACACACAGACCCCAAGCAGCGGAGGATGAATCATCTTGGCGGATCCCTTCGGAAAGAAACAGCTAGAATATATACACGAAGACATCGGATGATTTAACAATTTATCAGGAATTAAAAAGGTAGCTACAAGCAGCTATACAGGCTGCTTAAGACAAAAATTGAACAATTTTTGTTTATGCATAGAGTTTTTGACTAACATAATGCTATATTTGTTAAACAATATATGTTTATGAAACGAATTATTGCTGTTGTTATAACATTTTCTTTAGGGATACAATTCATTCATGCACAAGAATTTCAAGGAAAAGCCTTTTATTTTTCAAAATCAAAAATGAATTTGGGGAGTTGGGGCGCACGCATGAGCGAGGCACAAAAAAAACAAATCAAAGAACGTCTGAAAAATCGTTTGGAAAAAACATATATTCTTAGTTTCAATAACACAGCATCAATTTTTGTAGAAGAAGAAAAAATTGATGCTATTTCAGGAGCTACCGACAGTTGGGGAGCTAATTTTTCTAGAGGTGAGCAATACAAAAACGTTTCCCAAAATCAATTGGTCCAATCCCAAGAGTTCTATGGCAAGCGCTTTCTCGTTCAAGACCAACTTCAACCCATTGAGTGGAAAATGGAAAATGAAATACGAGAAATAGGGGGATATACTTGCTTTAAAGCCACGGCCGTTGTTCCTTCAACAGAATTGTCTTGGTTTAATTTTTCATGGAGTGATCTGAGTTCAAATGCTTCTTCAACAACCGACCCAGACATCCGACTGACGCAAATAGAAGCCTGGTACACCCTACAAATCCCTGTCAAACACGGACCGGCCGAATTTTGGGGATTACCTGGCCTGATTTTGGAAGTTAGTGCTGATGACACAACCATGCTGTGTTATGAGATTGTGATCAATCCCAAACAACGCCGCTCTATTGAGGCCCCGGAAAAAGGACAAGTGATTTCAAAAGCTGATTACCGAGCTACCATCATTGAAAAAATGACAGAGATGCGAAACAGCTACGGAAGACGAAGAAGAAGTTAATCGCTTTTACACCAATCTTGTTTGTCATGAAAAGAAGTATCCTCTTTATTGCTTTCTTTCACCTCTTTGTAGTACAGTCCCAACAAATTACTTTCTCTGGAGTCGTTCGCGATAGTTTAAAAAACCCATTGAACGCTGCCAGCTTGGTGGCTATTAACCAAGAGACCAATGCCCTTGATGCCTACACCATAACTGGGGATGACGGTTTCTTTTCATTAAATCTCCAAAAACAAAAAAAATATAAAATACAGGTCAGCGCTTTAGGATTACAAACACAAAATGAACTTCTTTTCACGGCGGAAAGTGATATTGAAAAGGATTACACCTTACGCGCCGATATTGTTTTGGATGAAGTGGTCGTAAAAATGCCCGTAGTTATTCGAGGGGACACCCTTATCTATGATGCGGATTCGTTTAAAAACGGTTCCGAAAGAAAATTGGAGGATATTATAGACAAACTGCCTGGAGTTGAAATAAACGACAACGGCCAAATTGAGGTAGAGGGTAAAGTAGTGAATAAACTAATGGTTAACGGGAAAGATTTTTTTGAAGGTGATACAAAAATTGCTACGAAAAATATTCCATCAAGTACGGTTGATAAAATTCAGGTACTTAGAAATTATGGCGATGTGGGCCAATTACGCGGAGTCAGAAACAATCAAGATAACATCGCTATCAATATCAAATTGAAATCGGGGAAAGAACGTTTTTGGTTTGGCAACATAACCCTTGGCGGAGGGAATGCCCCAGACGAAACGCTATACCTATTGCAACCCAAACTTTTTTATTACAGTCCCCAGTACAGCATCAATTTTATCGGTGACTTCAACAATACGGGTGAAGTCGCTCTTACACGAAGAGATATTCGTGGTTTTACAGGGGGCTTTCGTCCACCCAGTAGCCAAAGCGGTACCAATATTAATTTAGGAGACAACAGTCTCAATTTTTTGACTAGTCAACGCAATGCGCAACGTATTGAAAACAAACTGGCTACAGCCAATTTTAGTTATTCCCCCAATGAAAAAATTGATTTCACGGGTTTTTTAATTTTCAATTCAAGTAGTATTGATGCAAAAGAAAACAGCTTTATCCAATACACAAATGCAGGCATCCAAATTCCTGACGAAACCACGGAACAAACAAGCAATGAGCGTTCCAATCAAGCCTTATTAAAACTAAATACCTCCTATAAACCCAATATAAACAACCAGTTGGACTATGATGCATTCATTAGAGGAGCCGATGATTCACAAAATCAAAACCTTTTTTCTTCCGTTATTGGCAATACCACTCAAATAGAAAAAGTGACTCCTTTTTCTGTCAATCAAAATTTAAATTACTACTACACCTTAAACGAAGACAATATTTTTGCCTTTGAGGGGCAACATTTAATAAAGAACGAAGATCCCTTCTACAATGCTGTCTTAAGTAACGATCCCAGTAATTTCAACCCTTTTGACCCAACTGCTTCAGCGTTGGGCCTGGATCGATCCATGACGGATTTCAATCTGGGCCAAAACAGAAAAATCTATTCCAACCAACTGGATGCCAAATTGGATTATTATCATATTCTAAACCAGAAAAGCAACCTCAACTTGACGCTAGGGACCATTTTGAGTTACCAGGCTTTCGACTCTTCTATTTTTCAATTCCTCACCGACGGAACTAGCATCAATCCAATACCAATGATCAATAATGGTAAGGCTGTCAACGATGTTGCCTATGGTTTTCGTGATTTGTATTTGGGTGCCCATTATCGTCTTAGAACGGGGATTTTTACCTTTACTCCAGGCTTTTCTGTACACGCTTATGGAAATGAAAACGAGCAGAACAATCGAATAATAACAGACAACTTTATTCGACTCCTACCTGATTTTGAAGTGCGAATGCAACTTAAAAAAAGTGAATCCTTGACGTTAAATTATCGCATGCAAAATCAGTTTACCGACGTAACTCGACTGGCACAAGGGCTTGTTCTTAACACCTACAACAGCATTCAGTTTGGAGCTCCCGAACTTCAAAATGCACTTTCACACAATATCAGTTTACTCTATCGCAGTTTAAATCTATTCAATTATACGAATGTCTTTGCGCGGGTTTCCTACACCAATAATATAGATCAAATACGAAGCTTAACAAATTTTGAAAGCATCATCCGAACCAGCACCTTTTTTAACTCAAGCTTTGCCGATGAAAACGTTAATGCCTTTGGTAGAATACAACGAACTTTTGGAAGGATAAGAGCCAGCCTTAATACAGCATTTAATTATTCTAAAATCAATCAGTTCGTTCAAGGGCGTCCTTCTTTAAATGAAGGTTTTACTCAAACATATACCCCAGGCATTAGAACCAATTTCAAAGTTGCACCCAATGTCCGCTTGCGGTACCGATACAGTATTGTAAATAACAATCAAGGAAGCAGGAAAACACAATTCATAGTCCAATCCCCATCGATTGAATTTGATGCTTACATTTGGGAAAAAATCACTCTTGTGTCAGAATATCAATATACCCAACAAAATTTTGATACGGATGTCCAGTCTTTTCAAAATTGGGATTGCAGTCTTTCATACAGAAAAGACAAAGACGCGAAATGGGAGTTTCAACTCAAAGCCACCAATATTTTAAATATTGGTACCCAAGTACGAAACAGTGCTAACAACATAGCTGTGTTCAATTCACTTACCTTTATACAGCCCCGTTTTATTACCTTAAGAGGGATTTTTAATCTTTAAAACAGAGAGATAACCACACTAAACGCAGCTTTGCTTAGCGACAAAAAAACCGCTGACGCGCGAACCAAAAATGTAGTGATTCCTTTCATTCTATCATAGTGATTTTGATTTACTTCCTATCGCTCCCACCAACCCACAAAAAATAGCTGATTCTATACCAAAGAAAATACGTGTGTTCCGACTGAAATTAACCGTAATCAGGTGTCTATGATGTCCCATCAAATGTCAGACATAAGATCTCATGATGGTAATTGTTCAAAAAAGAATCAAAGGTTGGGATTTATTTATGGAATTTTGTAGAATCGTAAACCAAAATGATGAACAAAGTAATTAGTCATATTGATCTTGGTGTAATTGGACTCTATTTTATCACCATTTTACTCCTGGGATTTTGGGTGGCACGACAGACCCATTCAAGCGAAGACCTGTTCCTAGGGGGAAGAAGTCTGACCTGGGGGATGATTGGTTTTTCCCTCTTTGCCTCCAACATATCGAGCTCTACCATTATTGGTCTTACAGGGGCTGCTTATTCCAGTGGCATCGTCCAGTCAGTTTATGAATGGATCTCAGGAATTCCGCTCATCCTTGCCGCCTTCATATTCGTACCATTGTATTTAAACGCGAATATTACCACTATTCCTGAGTTTTTAGGTCAACGCTTTGACCGGCGGTCGCAGGTTTTCTTTTCGATAGTTACCATACTGACCAGTATATTAGTGGAAACGGCAGGAGGATTGTATGCTGGAGCCATCGTTTTAAAGACTTTTTTTCCCGATATCGTCATCTGGCAAACCACCCTAGCCCTGGCTTTTTTTGCTGGTATCTACACTGCATTTGGGGGTCTGAAAGCAGTCGTATATACAGATACCCTCCAGGCAGTGATTCTGATCCTTGGAAGCTCCGTACTGACTTACACCCTTTTTGAACAAATAGATTTTTCATTTGAAACCCTATTGGCAGCGGCTCCTGAAGGGCATTTTTCAATTTACAGGCCCTTGGATGACACAACGCTCCCTTGGCCGGGTCTTTTTTTAGGAGTCCCCTTGTTAGGTTTTTGGTATTGGTCAACAAACCAATACATAGTCCAGCGCGTTCTGGGAGCAAAAAACCTGCAACACGCTCGATGGGGAGTCCTATTGGGTGGTTTTTTGAAATTAATCCCACTTTTTATTATGGTGATTCCTGGGGCCATGGCCATCGGTCTCTATCAGGGGATTGACAATCCCGATATGGTTTACCCCACGATGGTCGTTGAAGCCCTGCCAACGGGACTGGTGGGATTGGTCTTGGCGGGCCTGATCTCTGCTATCATGTCCAGTGTCGATTCTACCTTAAATTCCTCTTCGACCCTGGTCGTTGTCGACTTTGTACAGCCCAGAAAACCCGATCTAACGACCAAACAAATCCTCCTTTATGGTCGCATTACTACCTTCATCCTGATGGTCATCGCAGCCATTTGGGCACCTATGATTGAAAATTTTGGTGGTATTTGGGTCTATTTACAACAAATGTATACCATTTTCGTACCCCCCATAGTAGTCTTATTCCTGGTCGGTGCTTTTTACAAAAGAGGTAATGGTCAGGGTGCCTTTATGACGCTGATTCTAGGAACCGTTCTTGGCATTGCATTTTTTATCTTTCAACAACTCGACTGGTGGACGGTTCATTTCACCATTACTGCAGGACTCGTAGTACTGATTTCCAGTCTTTTTTTTGTGGTATTTAGCCATACAGCAGCCCCGCCCTCCGAGGAAGTCCTACATCGATTTACTTTTTCAAAAGCTTTGATCAATCAAGAAAACGAAAATGTGGTTTGGTATCAAAATTATCAGTATTGGGCAATCTTGTTGTTGGTGTGTATACTGACTTTATTTTTTGTTTTAAAATAACTTAAGTAGTGAAGAAAACTTGGTGGAAAGAAGGGATTGTATACCAAATATACCCCAGATCTTTTAAGGATACAACGGGAAGTGGAAGGGGTGATTTGGAAGGGATCATCCAACAATTGGATTATATACAATCATTGGGAGTAAACATGATTTGGATCTGCCCTATTTATGATTCTCCCAATGATGATAATGGATATGATATTTCCGATTACCGGAAAATAAGTGATGAATTTGGAGGGAATGCCTCCTTTGATCGCTTGCTAAAAGCCATGCATACACGTGGTTTGAAACTCATCATGGACTTGGTTGTCAATCATTCCTCCGATGAACACCACTGGTTTAGAGAAGCTAAAAAAAGTAAAGACAACCCCTATCACAACTATTATATTTGGCGGGGAAAAGATCCCAAACACCCCCCTAACAACTGGCATTCTATTTTTAGTGAAGGGGCTTGGGAATGGAATGAAGCCACTGAAGAATACTTCTTGCATCTGTTTACGAAGAAACAACCTGACTTGAATTGGGAAAATCCGAAAGTCCGTAAGGAAGTCTATGAGATTATTGATTTTTGGCTTGCCAAAGGGGTCGATGGTTTGCGAATGGATGTCATTTCACTCATTTCAAAACAACGGGATTTTGCAAATATCCCAGATAACATACCGTTTAATAATGTTATAGGGAAATGGTATGCCAATGGCCCAAAAATACATGACTATTTAAAGGAAATGAACCAAGAAGTATTATCCAAATATGATATTGTGACCGTTGGTGAAGGACCGGGGATCAATCTGGAACAGGGTCCGCGTTATGTAGCAGCCCAGGAAAAAGAGCTGAACATGATTTTTCACTTTGACCACCTGACCATTGATTTTGGACCAGAAGGCAAATACGATCCCGTCCCTTATGACTTTGTTCGTTTTAAAAAGATTTTTAGCGATTGGGACAAGGCCCTAGCAAAAGAGGGTTGGAATAGTATTTTCCTAGGAAATCATGACTTTTCACGTATCGTGTCCCGATTTGGGAATGATGGAACATACCGAAATGAATCCGCCAAACTATTGGCTACTTTGTTAATGACCCTACGCGGGACGCCCTACATTTACCAGGGTGACGAAATTGGAATGACCAATATCGCTCACCCCAACATTGCAATTTATGACGATATAGAAACTCAAAATGCTTGGAAAGCTGCTGAACAAGCGGGTAAGGATATGAAAGAATTCATGAAAGCAGTACATTGGCAAAGCCGTGACAATGCACGTACACCCATGCAATGGAATAAGACTCAAGCTGCTGGTTTTTCCTCAGGTAAGCCTTGGATTCCAGTAAACCCAAATTATCCTACTGTCAATGTAGCCACCGCCGAAAATGACCCTGATTCCATTCTGCATTTCTATCGAAAATGTATTGCATTCAGAAAAACAAATCCAACGCTCATTTACGGGAATTTTGAAGACCTGGAACCCAAACACCCACAGCTTTACCTATACCGGCGTTGGGATGAAAACACTTCCTTCCTGGTGGTTCACAATTTCAGTGATACGATTGTTGAATTCAAATTGCCTGATCAAGCATTTGTTCGCTGTTTTGGAAATTATAAGAATATTAAGGAGGGTACATTAAAGCCTTGGGAAAGTAACATCTATCGCAAGGAGTAAGAACTATAAAGACTTCTCTATTGACAGGGAATACACAGTGATCTTCTTAAAATAGAACAGGATGCGGCCCCATATATTCCTGTGGTCAAAGGTGTCTAACGGCTAGTACAAAGCCCATTTCTTGGATGGATTGGAAAAAGTCACAATACAACGAAAACAATAATTTAAACGAATGGTGTGTCATTTTTTGGCATCAGTTTTTGTACGTGGATACTTCCAATCGCTGTTCCTTTAGATAGGTGTCCAAAAATTGAATAATTTTTCGATATCCCGCGATTTGGTTTTCTTTTTTCCGAAAACCGTGACCCTCATCGGGAAAAACAACATATTCTGTGGGCACATCGTTTTGCTCCATCGCAGCCACTATTTCATCGGATTCTATTTGCAAAACCCTCGGGTCATTAGCCCCCTGGAGCACCATAACAGGATTTTTTATCTTGTCTGCATGAAACAAAGGGGAAATGGCTTTTAACCGAATGGAATCTTCCGAATAGGGATCTCCTAATTCTTGATACAAAGCGGTGCGGAAAGATTCCCAATAAGGTGGAACGGATTTCAAAGTACGAATCCAATTGGTAACACCAAAAATATTAACCCCCACTTTGAATTCCTCGGGTGTAAATGCCATCGCAGCCATTGTCATATAACCCCCATAACTTCCACCAATGATGCCAATTTTGTCCGGGTCAATAGCGTCTTGTTTTTGCAACCATTTTTTACCCCAAATACAATCCTTTAAATCCTTATCGCCATGATTTCTGTCATCCATTTGATAAAAACTTTTACCATAACCGCTACTCCCACGATTGTTGACAGCCAAGATGGCATACCCCTGATTGACCATATATTGAATTAACGAACTGTACCCAATTCGCGATTGCCCTCCAGGTCCTCCATGAACCCAAATCAGGGCAGGAACTTTCTTGTCTTTTTTCGCTTGGTGAGGTTTGTAATAAATAGCCGGAATGAGTTGGTCGTCAAATGACCGAAATCGGACAACTTCAGCACCTACAAGTTGTTCCTTGTCCAACTGGGGATTCAGACTACTCGTGAGTTTTTTTGTCCGTTTTGTATTCAAATCGTAGAGATACATATTATTCGGAGTTTGAGAGGACCCAATACTCAAGCGCATTTTTTTCTCACTTCTTGATATGGAAACACTACTTATTGATCCGTCAGGAATTTCAGGAAAGTCCATTTGAATACCTTTTTCATTGTCAAGAATGACGAGTTGAGTTTTTCCATCTTCATTGATCCCGATGACTCGGTAGGTTTCATTTTCACTTAAGTAGCTGTACATAACATCCCAATCACTTTCAAACAGTGTCGTTTCAGTACCACTTTCAATGGTATACGATTTTAAATATGAAAATTCTTTCCCCACATCGGTAATGAAGAAAAACTGACTGTTGTCGTCTGAAAATCCAGCACTGCTGTAACTTCCCATTTCTGTAGATATTGTATCAAGGCTTTGCGTTTTACTATCAAATAAATAAAATATATTAGTACTTGTTGTCAGACTTTTTGACAACAAATAATAGCGTTCATTAGCCGATACCGATTCCAAAGATAAGTTTTGCTGATTTTCGTAAACCATAATGGGTTCCCACTCCCCTACCTTCATTTTATATAAGTCAAAATAACGGGCATCCCGTTTGTTGGATTGATAATAAAAGTAGCTTTGATCTTTTGTCCATCCAAAAAAACGTGCCTTTTCCATTTCTCCCGGTGTAAGATCTACCACCGTATTGTCTCCATTTAATAGGTAAATATGTGTGATTTCATTCCCACCTTGGTCTGCTGCATAGAGAATTGATTGCGAATTTGGGACATAACTCAATGCGTAATAAGATTCCTTTTTTGATTGGGTTCGAGCTACTGCCGCACCCGTCTCAAGATCTACTTCGTAAACATTAAAAATTCCACTTTCATCACTGGTATAGAGAAGTTTCTTTTCATCAGTTGAAAAATTCCCCCCGCGTATGGAGGTATTTTTAAAGAACAGTTCTATATCATATTGAACCGATTTTTTAGTCGTTGATTGTAGACAACTAAGAGAAAGAAGTGCCAAGGCGGCTAATAAAAAATTTTTCATGTGTGATAATTACCAACTAAAGATAAAAAATCAAAATTTTATGAGAATACGTATTGCCATCACACGGGGCCCCGCCTGCGACAATCAAAAGACCACCCCCCTACTGTCCTACTGGACTTTCATCAATCCATGCTGTCATCTAGCCGGGTGTGTTTGCAGCTAAGAATAGAGAAATTAAAAGGGATTTTGTACTTTAGAATACCAACCTGTTTTTGATGAAAACGTCATTTTTTATTCTCTTTGCTGCGCTCTGCGCCCTTTTTTTTGGCTCCTGCCAATCCGATGCATCCCCTCTTTTTGAAGTTCGCTACACAACGGTATTGGAAACGGAAAGCTTGGACGGACGACTCCTGCTGATGCTGTCGAAAGACTCTCTTCCGGAACCACGTTTTCAGATCAATGATAGCAACGAAACAGGTATCATTGTTGGTAAAAATGTACACCAATGGAAGTCCAAAGAAAAAGAAAGCTTCAATGAAACCCATCTGGCCTATCCCATTAACAAAATGGGTGACTTGGAATCGGGTACTTATTTTGTTCAGGCCCTTCTCCACAAATACGATACCTTTCAACTATCCAATGGACATACTGTCCAACTCCCAATGGACCAGGGGGAAGGCCAACATTGGAACAGATCCCCAAAAAACATATACAGCAAACCCATCCGAATTGACTATGACAAAAACAATCCGGAACCCATATCCATACTGATAGATCAAGAAATCCCTCCGATCGACCCCGTTCCCGACTCCCAATACATCAAACACATAAAAATAAAAAGTACGCTTTTATCCAAGTTTTGGGGAAAAGATATGTACCTCCAAGCCAATGTTCTGGTTCCAAAAGGATTTAAAAAACAGAGTAAAACCCGTTACCCACTCATGGTATTTCACGGTCACTTCCCAAAAACGATCAGTGGATTTCGCACCAATCCCCCTACTGCACCCAAGCAGGACAATATCTACAACCAACGTTTTGATATCACTGGATACCAATACATACAAGAAAAAGAAGCCTATGATTTTTATCAAAAGTGGGTTTCCGAAGACTTTCCTAGATTTCTAGTTATTGAGATACAACACCAAAACCCCTACTATGATGATTCCTATGCGGTAAATTCGGCCAATTTGGGGCCCTACGGAGATGCTATTACCTATGAATTGATTCCACATATTGAAAAAATGTTCAATGGTGTTGGTGCAGGTTGGGGGCGTTTCTTATACGGAGGCTCTACTGGAGGATGGGAAGCCCTTGCAGCACAGGTATTTTATCCCAAAGAATACAACGGTTGTTTTGCAGCTTGCCCAGATCCCATTGATTTTAGAGCCTATACGGTTGTGGATATTTATAAAGATGAAAATGCTTATTACAATCAAGGTTCTTTCAAGCGTACTCTCAGATCCGGTCAGCGTGACGGCAAGGGACACGTCAAAACCCACCTCATCAATATGAATCGGAGGGAGCTCATTTTGGGTGACAACAGTCGGTCTGGTGACCAATGGGACATTTGGCAAGCAGTCTTTTCACCTGTTGGAGCAAATGGATACCCGAAGCCCATCTGGGACAAATTAACCGGAGAAATCGATCGTGAGGTTGCTTTTTACTGGCGTGACAATTATGACCTCCGTTATATCATGGAGCGGGACTGGAAAACAATCGGTAAAGACCTTGAAGGTAAAATCAATATCTATTGTGGCGACATGGACAATTACTATCTTAACAATGCTGTCGTTTTGACAGAAAATTTCCTGGAAAGTACTACAGATCCCTATTATGATGGTGAAGTTGCCTATGGTAATAATGCCGAACACTGTTGGAACGGCGACCATGAAAACCCCAATTACCTGTCTCGACTTCGATACAACACGATGTATTTAGATAAAATCAAAACCCGTTTAAAAAGAACAGCTCCAAAAAACCATCAGCTAAAAAATTGGGGAATCTGAGCGATGGTAATAAGTTTGTGATTGCCCCCTCAGAAACCCATTCAGAAATTCTTACTCCCTAAAAGGAACCAAATAAATCACCCCAACACTGATTAAAAGAGAACCCAACAGAAACAAATAACTGTGGGTTAATGAGGATAGGTTTGCGATCATACCTAACAAAACAGGTCCGACAAGGAAACCCGCAAAACCAACACCCGACACGGTTGTAATGGCTACAGCAGCGGGAATGGCCTTACTTTTGCCTGCCAGTCGAAAGATTTCTGGAACCATTACTGACAAGCCCAAACCCAAACAGGCAAAACCCAAGACACTGCCATAATAATTTGCTGTCAAAATCAGAAAGTAGCCTACCATGGCTACCAAACTTCCATAGTACAAGGTTTTGATTGATCCAATAGCTTGACTGATGCCATCTCCTAAAAATCGACCAAGCGTCATAGTCAAAGAGAAAAAGACAAAGCCATATCCAGCATTTTCCGCAGGAGCCTGAACAACTTCATTTAAAAATAAGTTACTCCAATGTTCCACAGCTCCCTCATTAAACATCATGACAAACGCCAAAACAGACAATCCCAATACAGGGCGCAGATTTCTGAAAAAATTTTGATTGGTGTGGGGTTTATGATTCGTTGTGACCTCCTTTATTTGGCTGTAATAAGGGGACAACCACAAATTGGACAAAATAATCAAGCTCGTCACAATAAACATGTGAAGCTGGGGCGTCGTGTAAGGGAGGAAAAACAAACTCCCTACACCCGCTCCAAAAAACCCTCCCAAACTGAAAAATCCATGGGCCGCTGACATGAAGTTTTTCCCTTCACGACGCTCAATCATGGCAACCAATGCATTCATGGATACATCTGTAAACCCGGAGAGCAAACCAACAAAAAACAAGCTGGTACAAAGGAAAAAATAGGTGGGTGCCAGCAAGGGAATATTATAAACCAGAGCCAATAGTAGAACCCCAACTTGGGTCGCCTTTCCCGTTCCCAAACGGGAATTAACCAAGGGCACAAAGGGAATGGAAAGCAACAATCCGAAAGAAGTAAAAAACAAAGCAAATCCAACCGCTGCATCATTTATCGAAAATTTCGCTTTGATCGCGGGCAGGTATAAAACCCATGTCCCAATCAAAATATTGAGTGAAGAAAAAACCCAGGCAGGAGCAAAGAACACAGGGTTTGAAAGGATGCGTCGTAAAGAATTCATTGTTTAAAATAGTATGCCGTTTTACTTTTCAATATACCTTAATTCTTTGCGATTTCGTAAATGCATTTCCCACAAAGAACCGTTCTCTTTCTTGAACTTAATTGTTTTCAAATATTCAATGCGCTACAAGGAGGTATCAGTTCAACTTACCAGGAATAATACAACTGCCTTCAAGAACAAAGTCAGGTGCGCATTGACTAAAAAGTTCTTTACTAGTTCATTTTTTCATACCTTGTTCCAATAACTATAAATCAATTTACAATGAAAAAAACACTCCTCATTTGCGTGCTACTATGTGCATTCTTCACATCTGCACAAACACACAAGTACATTAAAATGGAAGTCATAACCCTCAAAGAAGGGCAACACAAAAACTACCTCGAAATAGAGGAATTTTTTAGTGCTGTCAAACAACTGGCAGTAAAAAAAGGATTGCAAACGGGCTGGGCAGTATTTAAAAACATTCCCAATGAAGAAAATAAAATTGAAGGCCTGACCTATCCTGATTATATGGTTTTCAACCTATACGGTTCCGAAGAACAAATGAATGCGGATGTTGATATAAACAGCCTGGTCAATGAAGCCCATAAAGGAAAAACCAAAAGAAATACGATCAAAAAAATGTTGACCAACTGGTCGGCTCCAAGAGACGTAACCCGATATTACACTTACAAAAGGATTGCCAATACCGACTGGGGTATGGGAGATATGAAAGCAGGATTAAAATTGTACGGTGCTCCAGTAAAACAGTTGGATGAAAACTACATCAACTATGAGTTGGAGTTTTTCAAAAAAAATCACGACCGTCAAGTCGCCTCCAAAGAAAGGGGCTGGTGGGAACTCAATGAAATTATTGATTCCAGCGACAATGCCTTAAAAGAAATGACGCATATTATTTTTGAAGCACCCGGACCAATGTGGGGTAAGGTTGAGGTGAAAGAACCCAGTTTTACTGAAAAAATGATGAGTGAAAATGGTATCAAAACCAGAAAAATATGGCCTCATTTTGAAATGGAACTTCAATATTTTGCCTTTAACTAAATATACAACCCTCCCTAGTGGAGGGTTTTTTTAGCCAATTGTATCGATCGTATACAATCCATCTCTGACCCCAAAAATTCAAATTAGATCACTCCTTCTAATTCCATTAGATTTGTTCTTATGAAATTTGGGAACAATCCAACCCCCTGGGTAATAAGTTTAATACTCTTTCTGGGTTCTTGTAGTAAACCGCTTGAATATCCACAAATTATTGGACAGGGACGTTGTGGCAATGGCATACAAGATCGAGGTGAAATTGGAATTGACTGTGGTGGAGATTGTCCAAATAGCTGTGATAATGTCCGTTATCTTGAAGGCGAGATTTTCCGACGGACACCATTGAATCCAAACTATGAATATGTTGTAACAGGCCCTTTAATCATTAGAGAAAAAGCCTCCTTGGATATTCCTGCTGGAACACGGCTTAAAGTCAAAGCAGATGTAGGTGCCTACATTGCCGTCATGCAAGGGGGAAGTATTTTTGCTTGGGGAAGGGCTGATAAACCAATAACCATTACGTCCAACGCATCCGAGCCGCTTCCTGGCGACTGGGGCGGTTTGATCATTTGTGGGAAGGCACCCATTCCTGGTGAGGAAAAACAACTTTCTTCTTTAGGCTATTATTATTACGGTGGAGATCGATTTTTTGACAGTTCGGGCTACCTCAAATATGTAAAAATCGAATATGCAGGTGCGGCCTACGATTCTCTACAAAACTTTAATGCTATTAGTTTTTATGGAACAGGCATGTATACCGTTGTTGATCATATTTGGATCGATAAAAGTTTGGATACTGGAATTGAAATCAATGGAGGGGCGATGGCCTTGGAAGACCTCTTCATTAGGGAAGGGAATGTAGGCGTTCGAATACAAGAAAAATGGTCCGGAAAAGGTGAAAATTGGTTTTTTGATGCCACAACTTATTCGGGTATTTCATTTTATAACAGTTCCAAAACATATAGCAATACCCCATCGACCACGTACCTAAATAATATTACCATCAATCATCCTGGTGTTTTTGGGATTTCTTTTAACGGAGACCCAGAACCACTTCAATTGAGGAATGTTTTGTTTGAAAGCGCAGCGGTTGGTATTGGCTTTACAGATCTTAGTGACGAAACCCCTTTGTTGTACCCCATTCAATTGAAAAACATACACTTCCGAAACAGCCCACAAAAATCAAATCTTCCCTCCTTTTTTTCACTTTTGGATAGTGCAACGACTGTGACCCCTACGGCATTGGATCAAACGCCGCAATGGATTATTAATTGGCCTATGGATTAGGGTATCCAAAAAGGTGGTACGCGGTTACTCCCCAATACCGTACAATCACCACAGGGAGTATTTACTAGAATTAAAGGGCCTCCAGGGACGGATCCATCATTGTAGTCATAAAATTTACCATAGTTATTGTAGATCGAATTCAATAAATTTCGATTGCCCCGACTCCCTTCTGTACTCGGTGCATTTAAGACGCAGGGCTTAAAATACTCCGGTTTGGGGGCATCTGGATAGAAATCCTCGAGATTAAAGAAGATTCGTTTCTCGGCAACGGCAGAAACACGAAAAAATCCACCTACCTTTTCTAAAGGGTTGGAACGATTCATCATGTTTCCTGCAATATAACCCGGTTGTTTTTCTGTGAAAAAAGCCGAAGAACTCAATGATAAGTCCTGTATCGTTTCAAAATAACTGTAGGCAGCCGGCGATTCAACCAGTAAGCGCACCAAAATACTATATCGATGCTGCAGTTTGGGGTCGCTGATGGGAATAAAATGAATGGTCTCTTGCCGCAATCGATCTTCTGTTTGATCCAAGGTTGAACGAAGTAATATTTTCTCGGACAAATCCTTCCCATAACAAACCCGTTCTTCTGTCTCACGTAAGATAACATCGGTTGCAAAGGTTGATATGCCTTCATAAATTACCACTGCATCATAGGGGGTCCAGTAAGGAGCAACTATTTTATACGTTTCTTCATACTCAAATCGATACAAGTAAGATGCATTGGATTTACTGGATGCATCTAGAAAAATACGAATCCCAGCTTCGTCACGATCATTTATTGAAGCCTCTCCATATACAGCATCCATAGTAGCTGCGGGAGGAAGGGTCATTGGTGTTGAATGATATTCCTTACCCTCCACGGTGATCACTTCCAAGGTATACTGTTTTCCTCTTGTAGCGGCAAACGCTTGTACGGCTTCGTAATAACCGGCCTTGTTCTCCTTGAAAAGATACAGGTCCCCATCATTGGTAACCACTTGTACCTTCGCTTCTTCTTCTATCGAGGGTGATCCACCGAAAGCATAGGAACGTGACAGATAAATCTTATGCTTTCGATACTGATCGCTCAACATTCCATCGACAATAAGAACCGAATCAAAATCCTTTTCTTCAAAAGCATACGGCTCAATGCAACCTACGGCCAGACCATCCAAAAGCAACACAAGTAGTAATTGTAATAAAGTACGCTTGTTAAATCCCATCAAAAAGTGAAATTACAGGTGAAAGAAGGAATGGGTTGGGTAAAAATAGCACTCTGACGCCCTTTAATTTGTCCTTGATCCGTTATAAAAAAGACAGAGAATGGATTGTTGCGTCCCAATACATTGTAAACAGAAAGGCTCCATGAAACTTGAACGGCCTTCCTGCGAGGCTTGCTTCCTGAATAATTCAACCCCAAGTCAAGACGGTAAAAATCTGGGATTCGATATTGGTTGCGGTCGCTAAAAAGAACATATTCTGCATTGTTAAAAACATAATTCCCATTGGGAATGGTAATGGGGCGTCCCGTTTGGTAGATAAGATTGGATGAAAGATTGAACTTCGGGTGAAAGGCATAATTCCAAATAATACTCAAATCATGCGGCCTGTCGTAATTCGTAGGAAAATAGGTCCCATCGTTCACGCGTTCTTCTCGAAAAGGGCTTTCGAGCTGAATCAAAGTACGTGCATAGGTATAGCCCAACCAACCTGTATGTTTCCCTTTTTTCTTTCGCAATAAGAATTCGACCCCATAGGCTTTTCCCTTGCCTTGCAAAACCTCGGTTTCAATAAATTGATTGAGAAATAACGAAGCACCTGTTTTAAAATCAACTAAGTTTTCCTGACGCTTGTAGAAACCCTCGATACTCATCTCAAAAACCTTATTGTAGGGTGTAAAAAAAACCCCCATAGCGATCTGATCCGAGGCTTGTGGCGCCAGATTATTAGTAGAGATACGCCACGTATCAATGGGAGAGGCGGTTGTATTATTTGTCAAGCTGTGGATGAATTGATATATACGAAGCGAAGCAAACTTTACCGATAAAACATCATTGTGTTTGTAACGGGCAGAAAAACGATAGGTAGGATAAAACTTTTGAGCAAAAAATGAGCCTTTTGCTATTGCATTTTCAGAAGTAGCCGTTTCCGCACTTTTGGGTAAATCTATTGGATACGTTTTTTCCACAAAGGGGCCTATAGCAGTGTAAAGAGCACCTTGAAAACCCAGATTAAACAACCAACGATCTGAAAATGTGATGCGATCGGCAAAAAAGATACTCCCCTCAATGGCACTTTCTTTTAATAATTTCTGAGGACGGATCAGGTCATCGGATTCCAATGGGAGCATGGCACCCGGTTCAATATTGTACCGAACGGCGTTGGCACCATAGGTCAAATAATGCTTCGAAGAGAGCTTGGTGTTCAACTGCCATCGAAGAGATTGTATAGCCATTTTGAAATCTGTCTGGAAATCCCTGCTGGCATTCCCGTCATATACAATAGAAAAATCATAGGCACTGGCACTGGCATGGAGTTGCATGCCCTGGTTGGGTGTAAAACGGTGACGCCAATTGATGGCTGCCAATCCGTTGGTGTATCGGTACAACGAGTCCGAAGCGATCTGAAAGGCATCGTTACTTCGGTAAATTGTTGCATTTATTTGGTCTTTGTCCGTCAGTTGATCGTCATAAGTCACGATGCCATCAGAAAAGGAAGCCGCACTTTTTTTGAGCTTGGGATCGTCCAATGCACGCATTAACCAATCCGAGTGTGCCGATCGAAAACCCACCATCAAGCCCGACCGCTGTTTACGGATAGGCACTTCCAACAAAGCGTTGGCTGTTATGGGGCCCACCGATACCTTTCCCCGGAACCGATCAGTTGCTGGAGCCTTGGTTGTCAGTTCAAATACTGAAGAAGTGCGCCCCTCATAAATAATGGGAATAGCTCCTTTATAAACATTGAGGGAATTGATGACAAACGGATTTAAGGCCTGAAAAATGCCAAAAAAGTGATTCGGGTTGATGAGAATACCTTTGTTCAATAGCATCAAATTTTGATCGGCTTTCCCCCCGCGCACGTTAAATCCCGTAGCGGCTTCCCCAGCAGTCGATATTCCCGGGAGAATGGTCGCCGCTTTCAAAATATTTTGTTCGCCCAATACCAAGGGTATATTCTCTGTTTCCAATACCGACAATCGTGATTTCCCAACCATTTCACTTTCAATATTTTCATTCAAGCCCTCAGAAACAACCACTTCATCAAGGGTTTCCATCGCTTCCTCCAGAGCAATGGTGACAAACCCATCGGCATACAAACCCATTCGGTATCGTTGTGTGGCATAGCCCAATCCTTCAATTCGAAGCATATAGTCCCCGTAGACTAAGGAAAGTCTAAAATTCCCCTGCCTATCCGTTACAGTGCCCCGGTTGGTTGGGGTAACATACACACTAACTCCGGTCAATGGCTGACCGGTTTCTTGGGACTGAACATTCCCTGATAAAAGAAAGCTTTGTTGGTCGGCATTGGGATTGGGATTCCCAAGCTGAAGTTCCAACGGAGCTGTACTTTCTTGACTCAATACAATACGTATCCCCAAAAGTAAATATAGGAGGTACCTCACGCCATAAATATAGACTTATCTCTGTAAATTATAGTGACAACAAAAACCAATACATGAAAAATATACCGTTTGTGACAGAAATCGTATTTTCGAGCAATTTAAATTTCTTTATGGATAAATCTAAACCCGTACTCGTTACCGGTGCCAATGGGTATGTTGCCAGCTGGTTGGTTAAAACATTGCTTGATGATGGGCTGACTGTCCATGCTGCTGTCAGGGATTCTCAAAATCAAAAAAAAATCGCCCATTTGGTTGAAGCAGCTCAAAAAGGAAAAGGTACGCTCAAATTGTTTTCCACTGACCTTTTGCAAGTCGATTCATATCAAAAAGCCATGGAAGGCTGTGCATTGGTTTATCATACAGCCTCTCCCTTCACAACCCATTTTAAGGACCCACAAAAAGAATTGATTGACCCTGCCGTATTGGGTACAACCCATGTGTTACAAACAGCAAATAAGACCAAAACGGTCAAAAGAGTGGTGTTGACTAGCAGTTGTGCCGCTATGTATACTGATGCCATTGATACACACAACGCCCCTGAGGGCAAACTCACCGAGGCAGTGTGGAACACAACCGCTTCAATGGCTTATCAGCCCTATTCCCTTTCTAAAACGTTAGCAGAGAAAAAAGCTTGGGAATTGGCCCATGCGCAATCCCATTGGGACTTGGTGGTCATCAATCCATGTTTGGTCATGGGACCGGCACTCAACCCAAAAACTGCGACTTCCGAAAGCATGAATATTTTAAAAATGCTCGGACGTGGACCCTTGAAAAGCGGTGCCCCTAAAATGGGCATGGGGGTGGTCGATGTTAGAGACGTGGCCCAAGCGCACTTTAAAGCTGGATTTACCCCTTCCGCCAAAGGGAGATACATCACAGCTGCACACCAAACCGATTTGCTTGAAATAGGTACCGTATTGTTACCCAAATACGGGGATTCCTACCCACTGCCCAAAAAAGCCATCCCCAAATGGTTGCTACTGATCGTAGGGCCAATGACCAACAAATTGTTTACACGAAAATTCATCAAAAATAATGTCAATGTACCGTGGAAAGCGGACAATACTAAAATTAAAAAGGAGCTCGGGATGGAATTCAGAACCCTTAAAGAAACCATGGAAGATTCTTTTCAATCAATGATTAACGAGGGGCTACTTTAAAATTGATTCTTTCAATGAAACAAATGAGCAATTTTGACATTGTAATAAATCATCTTACACAACTTTGTAAGGCTTTGTATAGGTATTCGCTTTACCTTACTTTATGGGTTAGTAGTTTGCTTTTTTCACAAGATCCTTTTGAAGAAGCCCTTGCAAACCCAATTCCTGCTTCCACCAAACAACTACGCATTCCCTTTTCAGATCGCCTAAACAATCAAACCGATCTGCCGTTAGCTTTTTTTCACGGGATAGAATCAGGGCCGGTATTTACAATTCTTGCCGGGGTTCACGGCTTCGAGTATCCGCCCATAGTCGCCGTACAGCAAATCATGCAAGAAATTGACCCCAAGAAACTTAAAGGCACCTTAGTAGTGATTCCTATTGCTAACAAAGGTTCATTTTATACACGTACACCCTTCTTGAATCCCTTAGATAAAAAAAACCTAAACGGTGTTTTTCCTGGTAAAAAAGACGGTACGGTTACAGAAAAAATAGCCGCTTTTATAAGCACCCAAATCATACCTATTAGTGATGTATTTCTTGACATACACGGAGGCGATGCCTCCGAAGACTTATTGCCTTTTGTTTGCTATTATGAAAACCCAAAGTATCCCAAACAAACCCAAAAAACAAAAGCACTTTCTGAAGCCAGTGGCTTTGAGAACGTTGTCTCTTATGCCTTTACCCTAGAAGATGACGAACCAGCTAAATATGCTTTCAAACAAGCATGCCAAAAAGGTAAAATAGCACTGAGTTTTGAAAGTGGCAAATTGGGTAATGTACACCCAGAAGCTGTTGAGCGAATCAAAAATGGTGTGTACCGAATCATGGAACAATTGAAGATGTACAAAACAGCTACTACCTTTCCTAAGCTCCCCATAAAACGTTCTCATAACCAACACTATTTAGATGCCGCAGTCCAGGGTCTATTTTATAGCGCATTAAACGCAGGAGATCCCGTTACCAAGGGCCAAATTGTAGGTTATATTACAGATGAGTTTGGAACTAGCTTACAGGAATTAAAAGCGCCTATTTCTGGATTTATTCTCTACAAAGTTAGTACGCCTCCTGTAAATATTGATGACACATTAATGTGTATCAGTCAATATCTATAAAATCGTATCCTCATTTACGAACTCCCAACGATGGAGCCTATTTCTCTGAAGTAACAATCCTTACAAGAAAATGAGTGAACTTATAGTGCACGTTTTACATCTTTAAATAGAATCCAGAACAAATATTTCACTGGATAGAGAATAATTAGTAATTTGAGCTATAACCATAAATCAATTAACAATGAAAAAATATTTCTTTTTATCCCTCTTATTACTTGGAATTTGTTCTCTCGAAGCACAGATCATACAAACGCGAATGTTAGAAGTTTCGCCGGAGAACAGAGACAAATTTATTAGCGCGGTTGCCAAGAAAACACAACTCTACAACAGTAAAAAAGGACAAACCCGTTTTTTGACATTTGAAATCGTAACGGGAAAATATGCTTACAATTTCGTACGGGTGCAAGTGGCGGATTCCATTGCAGCCTTAGACCAAGTGGATCAAGCCGGAAATGCCTATTGGCAAAAGACAACGGCGAGCCTCCACAAATCCTATGGCAACCGAATGTGGAGCTTGGTCAAAGGAGCTACCCATGCTCCTGAGTCGGCCAAATACGAAGACCTCCGCCGCGTCATTTATTATACCTTCACCGATCAGGGTAGCGATGATTTTTGGCGATTTAGAGAGCGGGTGAAAAAAGCCATGGAAGCTTCTGGATACAACCACCGTATGGGCGTTTGGTATTGCCAGTCTGGCTGTGATGGCAATGTTGTGATGGTCCGCTTTCATCACGAGAATTTTGCTGGGCAAGCTCAGGACTATGACCAACCTCTGCGCGATATGATTGCCAAATACAATGAAATGTATGGGAAAGATGCCTATGAACAGGACGGTGACCGGGTCGATGCCAGCCTGGTTGAAGGCGGACGTAAAATAAGACATTACAAATTTCGTCCCGATATGAGTTCTCCTAGAAACTAAACCCAAGCATAACCCCAATAAGACTGGGGTTTTCATTTTAACAATTCTGTGAAGATTTCTTTGTAGCAAACCAACCAAAGCATCGTACAGTCACTGTTATGAATTTATTCCCAATCGATCCTATTTCCATCGAATTTGTACCTCAGAAGTATAACTATAAATTGATTTAAAATGAAAAAAATCCTTATTGTATCAACCTTAATTTTTTGCTCTTTTCTTTCTGCTCAGGAGGACCCCTACATAATGCGTATCCATGAAATGGAAGTGAGTGGCGATATCAATGCTTTTATTCAGGCCCAAAAAACATATTACAAAGCAATTGCCAAAGATGCTGTTGCAAGAAAAAAATGGGCGGGTTGGGCTTGTTTACAGTCCGTGACAGATCCAAACCATTTTATTTTTATTCATCACTTCGACAGTCCCGAACAATTCGAAGGAACCAGTCAAAATGATATTTGGTCCGAAGACATACCTAAAAGGTTGGGTCTAACAGCACCTGATTTGTCAGCCGTTTCTGCCAATCAATTTACTGCGGCCCAACACCTTTATCAGGGAATTGACAATGCCATGAGTGGCAGCCCATCCAATTATTGGTATATCAATTTCTTTAAAGCGGATAATACCCAAACATTTGTCGCCAACAATGCACTTTTTGGTGAAGAAGTTGTCAAACCACAACTGGGTAAAGGGAACCATAGAAACAATTGGGCCTACGGTCTCCGATTGACCAACGCCAATTGGGATCAAAACCAAGGCATGCTTTCTTACAATGGCATCTCCTTTGATGGGTATGCATCCTTGGCAAAAGCCCTGCGTTCCACTGCCTATTCCGAAAATGCAACGCCCAATAAATTCCAAGAAAACTTCAATAAAAAAGTGGTTGCTAAAAAATTACAAAACGGATTTAGTGAAATTCATCGAACACTTTACAGAGTCATTGATAACACATGGCGTTAAACTCCCGCTCACAAAAAGTAAAACCCTCCCAATGGAGGGTTTTATATATTTAAATTTCTTCGGATCCGCTTTCGTAGAACAAGGCATCAACATTTACGCGGGTTCGCAAACTATTCATCTTCTTTTTTAGATAATCAAGTTGTGAAGGAGTGCCCGTTACTTTCACAACAGCTACAAAATTCTTAAACAAACTAAAAACAGGAAGTACTTTCCCATCAAAAGGATCCAGTTGAATCAGAAAACTACTGATAAAATTTTTCCAGCCCAACGAAGAGCCATTTGGATGATTCAATGCCTGCCGTACTACCGTAGAAAAAAAATGAGGGGTGTCACCGGCCTGCACCCAATGGAAAGAGGTTGCGGTTGATCGGATGAAAAGTTCAATCCGTTCCAACAATGCTTCTTCTGTTTTTCTAGCTGCACAAAAAACGTACAAGCCGCTTTGGGAATTAAATATAAAAGGCATCATCCCCGTCACTTCTTGAATCAAAAGAGCGAGTTTTTGTTGTTCTTTTCTATTGATTACCAGTCCCGAAAAAGGTCTTTCTGGAAGGGCTGCACAAATACATATCATTTCAAAGAAAAAATCGAGGAGCTACAGTAGTAACTCCCCAATGGTTTATTATTTCAAATCAAAACGATCTGCATTCATCACTTTATTCCAGACCGTTATAAAGTCCGTAACAAATTTGTCGCTGTTGTCGTCTTGGGCATATACCTCCACAATGGCACGAAGCTCAGAATTGGATCCAAATACCAAATCAATACGGGAAGCAGTACGAACAGAAGCTCCGGTTTTTCGATCGGTAGCTTCGTAGCTGTTGTAGCCCGTTGGTTGCCAAGAAACGTCCATGGAAAGGAGGGTTTTGAACCAAGTATTGTCCAAAGACCCGTCTGTCCAAACGCCTTCGCCTGTATGAGAGACCCCCATTGCCCGCATACCGCCAACCAAAACCGTAAGTTCAACAGGAGTAAGCCCTAAGAGTTGTGCCTTGTCAAGCAATATTTCCTCTGGACTCACAGCAAATTCTTTCTCGGCATAGTTGCGAAAGCCGCAAGCGCGGGGCTTCAAAAGTTCAAAAGAATCAATATCCGTATTGTCCTGCGTTGCATCACCTCGTCCAGTGGTGGTTGGGACGTTGTGTCCACAAGCCATTTCAATTCCTACGGCACCTCCCAATACAATAACATCTGCTACACTGGCTCCATGATTCTCTGCAATGGTCTCATACACTGCTAAAATGCCTTGCAACTCTTTGGGATTGTTAACTTCCCAATCTTTTTGTGGTGCCAATCGGATACGGGCTCCGTTGGCTCCCCCGCGATTATCAGAAGCTCTAAAGGTACTGGCACTTGCCCAAGCCGTCCGAACCAGTTGTGGGGTCTGCAAGCCAGAATTTCGCAAAGCAGAACGGATGGCATTTTCTTGCTCCTCTGTCAGTTGCGTTCCTTTGGGTGTTGGATCTTGCCAGACATATTCAACATCTTTATAATCCCCAGTCACATAATTGCTTTTGGGTCCCATATCACGATGCAGAAGCTTGAACCAAGCACGCGCAAAAGCTTCACCAAATGCTTCTGGATTGGTGTGAAAATGTTCGCAAATCGCTCGGTAATCAGGGTCTACTTTCAATGACATATCGGCGGTTGTCATCATGGGAAGAACTTTTTTCCCACTACCATCCACTTCGGGTACCATATCTTCTTCAGCACAATCAATCGGATGCCACTGCCAGGCACCTGCAGGACTTTTTTTGCATTCCCATTCGTACTTCAATAACAAATCCAGATAGCCCATATCCCATTGAATGGGATTGGTTGTCCAGGGGCCTTCAATTCCACTGGTGATCGTATGGACGCCCTTACCTGTTTCGAAACGGCTCATCCATCCCAGTCCCATTTGTTCCATCGCGGCCCCTTCAGGTTCGGCTCCAACCAAAGCGGCATCACCCGCTCCGTGCGCTTTCCCAAAAGTGTGCCCCCCGGCCGTCAGGGCAACAGTCTCTTCATCGTTCATCGCCATTCGCTTGAATGTTTCGCGTACATCTTGGGCTGATAGTGCTGGATCCGGGTGCCCATTAGGGCCTTCCGGATTCACATAAATCAATCCCATTTGGACCGCTGCTAGAGGGTTTTCCAGGGACTGGCGTGTATCGCCATAGCGATTGTCACCCAACCATTCGTCCTCGGCACCCCAATAAATATCTTTTTCAGGATGCCAAATATCTTCTCTCCCCATAACGGTTCCATGATTGGGACCGCCCATATCCTCAATGGCTACATTTCCTGCCAGAACCAATAAATCGGCCCAGGATAGTTTGTTCCCATATTTTTCTTTTATCGGCCACAAAAGACGACGGGCTTTGTCCAGATTCCCATTATCTGGCCATGAGTTTAAGGGAGCAAATCGCTGGGCACCCGTCGCGGCACCCCCGCGCCCGTCACCTGTACGATAGGTTCCTGCTGCATGCCAGGTCATGCGTATAAAAAACGGACCGTAATGCCCATAATCAGCAGGCCACCAGTCCTGACTGTCTTTTAAAACTGTTTTAAGATCTTCTTTTACTGCCGCTAAATCCAGTTTTTTTACTGTTTCTCTGTAAGAAACTTCTGGAAGGGGATTGCTTTTGCTATCGTGTTGTCGTAGGATATCCAAATGCAATTGATTGGGCCACCAATCTTTGTTTTGCGTTCCCAGATTTGGCTGGGTTGTCGAGCCGTGAAACGGACATTTACTTGCTTTCATAATCAATTGTGTTTCTTTATTAAATATCTGTTTTTTTTGAAATTAATTACCACTGAAGGCATAATTTTTCATTATACCGCAATAACTATTTGTCATTTATTGGATAAATGTAATGTGGGTTTTGAAGAGCAACCCTTGCATAAAAAATCTTTCAGTGGGGTAGGTCATTACAGCCCAACCCAATCTGTTTTCAGATTATTTATCGGTACAATTGGCCGGGTTGAAGCTGTGCGAGTTCGAATAGCAAGTTGCCTATCGCATCGGTCACATCGTCAAAAAAACGTTTCCCTTTTTCGGCTGTTGACAGCCGTGGGTTTCCAATCCCCGTATCAGCGGTTACTTGAGACCACTTCCGTTCGGTCCACGCCCATTTTTCGCGAAAAGCTTGGATGGTATTTTTCTTTTCCTCTCCCAAGCCCGCTTCCTCTATAGGCAAAACCAATTCGGGCTGAATGTGCATCATAATACTGGTTTCCATTTCATCCGCATGATCGCCCGTTTCCTCAAAATACTGGGATTTGTCCAAAGCCCGAAACCAGTCACAACTGCTTAACAACATAGCGGGGAATTCAAGTCCCAATTCGCGTAGTTGTGTTTTAAAGTCATTGCCTCCATGACTGTTTAGAATCAAAAATTTTTGAATGCCTTGGCGGTTTAGTACCGTCAATAAGTCGCGCAAAATGGCCAACTGAGTAGAAGGATTCATGTTCAGATCCAAGTAAATGTCCGACTGACCCGTATTGACCCCAAAAGGAATGGTTGGTAAAACAACCACCCGCGCACCCTTTTCCCAAGCTTTCTTTGCGGATGCCGCAGCAATGGCATCAGCTTCATAAACATCGGTTCCATAGGGCAAGTGATAATTGTGTGCCTCGGTGGCACCCCAAGGCAAAACAGCCAAATCGTAACGAAATGTTTGCAACGACTTCCAAGTACATTCGGCAAGTAAATACGGTTTCATAAGCTAGGGGGCAATGCCCATTTACAAATATTAATCTTTTAAATCCGATTGATCCATCCGATACAAATCCAACTTGACATCATCCAGTCCATCGTTGTCAAATGGATCTTCGATCAGCTCTTGGATGTTGTACAAGGCCATCAATACAAATCCAATCAACAAGGCCAAGAAAAGAAAAAATACTTCAAAGACGGGGGACTCTTGCGTAATGTTTTGTACAATCCCGGGTACATAAATAAATGGAAACAAATAGATGAATACCAAACAATAGGCTCTAAGGGATTTTGGTGAATTGTGATGTTTTAGTGAATATAAGGTTTCTATATCCAAGCTCAAATCTTTTTTTGCTCGGATGATGTAGGCAATCTCTCTTTCATTCAAATGCGCTTTTTGGTTAACTGTTATTTGGGATAGCGTATCCAATTGTTTGCGCAGTGCAACAATTAATTCTTTGTCATTTTCCTGACTGATACAGGCAATCAAGGTATCTGACACCTTGACCAGTTCTTCTTTAATTTGTTGCAGTTTGTCGTGGCTAATCTGCCCACCACTTTTAAAATAGTCAAAGACACAAACCAAATTCGCTCGGATGGAGGAAAAATGAGATAAGGCCGCTTGACGCTTACGGTAGGCAGCCGTCAAAGAAAAAACCAAAGGGAAAACAACAGCAATGCTAAATATGTTGTAGTCATTTTTATAGGTAACGTCAAAGTGTTTGCTGCCAAAAAAAATACCAATTGTGAGCAAACAAACAAAAACCAGTCTGAAATTAAAGACTGCCAAAAAGGGATTGTTTTTCATAGTGTGCAAAAACCGTTCTAAGAAACCCGTTTGGATTTCAATTAAAAATTTAGTTCTTAAAACTAAGGTTTTCTAGGTGTTTCTATACACGAACGCTAAAAAAAGACAAAAAACAGGGGAGATTCTCTTGTCGTGGTAAGGCCGAAATATCAGTAAAATGTATTCCCCATTAGAAACCAGGAGCAGCCTTTACTATTTACATGCGGTGAAACGAGGTAGTAATACCATTTAATTGATTTCAATTCAAGTTGGTTTGGTTACTCCATAAAGGTACGAAAATCTCCACGATATCGCGGCGGCTCTTTTTCCAGCTTTTTATATATTTATAAAAACCATAAACCAATTTAAATGAAAAGACTTATTCTGACCCTCAATTTACTGCTTACAGTTGTTTTTTTACAGGGGCAACAAAACCTTTTGTTTGAACAAACTTTTGTGCATGCCTCTGATGTAGCAGCCTATGATGCCTATTTGAAAGCCAACTTTTCAAAAATCGCCAAGGGCCGACTGGATGCAGGGGCTATCGTGGGTTGGGACGTTTGGAAAGCGGTTCCCAACCAAAAGAACGATTTCACCCACATGATTACTACCATCACCGATATTTCTGATGAAAAAAAATATGACCTGAACTATCCCGAACTAATGGGGATGAGCGAAAAGCGCGCTGAAATCATGAGTGAAAACGTGCGTCATATCCGAACCATTAAGCGACGGCAATACTGGAATGTACTGGCCAATGTCGACGAAAACGGACCCAAAGAAACGGGAATCGCTCCCCAATTCATGGTGATCAATTTCATGAAAGTCCATCACATGAAAAACTACGCCAAGTATGAAGCCATGGAAAAGACCAATACGCCAAAAATTGAAAAGGGAGATGCCCGTGTGGGTTGGACGCTACACCGCCGTTTGGACAACCTAGGTACAGATGTTTACTACACGCATACTACCATTGATTGGTTTGCCAACTGGAAAGATTTTATCAAGTCAAATATGGGGACTCAGTTTGGTCCAAAAGTATGGCCCAAAGCGTGGACGGAAATGGATAAAGTCCGTGACCTGAGAAAGCGGGTCATGCTCTGGAAATTCATGGAAGTAAAATAAAACAAACAACTCCTTTAACCGAAGCACTCTCGCTTCAAACAAGCCTGTTTTGAAAAATCAATACAGGCTTATTTATTCCAGAAAAACATGGTTAGGGAGCCGTATGCCAAAGGAGGAATTTTGAGCCTACAAAAGCCAAAATATCATCTACTTTATCCCGCCAATAGGCTGTAGTATGGGCACCATCAAACACACGGAACTCCAATGGGGCCTTTTTTTCTCGTAGGCGGGTAGCTACTTCTATATTCCCGTCCAGCAAATAATCATCGTCCCCACACTCAATAAACAACGGTGGGAGTTGTTGGACTTCCTCTTCTGAAAGATTGGCGATCATATATTGAATAGAATTGTGACGAAAGTGCTCAAAACTCCCCTCTGGTGTTTTCTTCCCCCATATGCTGCCGAAGGTTTCATCAAGCAGTAGTTTCTCAAAAGGCTTGGAATAGATTCGGGGTATATCGATAAATCCGGCACTGGAAGTGTAGACTGCATGGAACATTTTGGGATGCTTCAAAACAAAATACAGGGCACCATAACCCCCCATCGATTGACCAGCAATGGCCCTAAAAGGCTTGGCTTTTGGCGTCTGCACCGCAGGCATCACCCGGTAGCGTTTTTCGATTTCTGGGATAAACTCTGCAAAGAAAAAATCTTCGTACGGTCGTTTCCCGTCAAACGAATTCTGGTAGAAGGAATCGACCTACCCATCAGGCATCACCACAATCATTTCGGGTGCTTGGCCCGTTGCGATACAGCGGTCGGCAATGCGTTGCAAATCACCCCATTGAGCCCAGCCCAAATAATCATCCCAGGCCCCATGAAGCAACTATAAAATAGGATAATGTCGTTGGGAAGTGTCGCAACTTGGAGGTAAATAAACCGCATAAGAAACCGACTGTTTTAATATATTGCTCGCGACTGATTTGGTGGTTATCATTTTCCCTGATTGCGCCCACAAAACACCGGTACACAACAAAAGAAATACAAAAAATTTTTTCATGTCATTCAAATAGTAAAGTTCTAAAAATATGCAATTTGTTTTGAGGAACTTCTTTCAATTGATATCGCAATTAAAATGCTGATGTCTGCATCGGATCCCAGGTATCACTTGTTCAACTCCATGGGCACTCCATTGATAATTAGTACCTTGTTGGTAAAAAGTTGTGAAATCTGGTATCATCAAAATAAGTGTCATTCTGGCGTACGGGCAAATGCTTACTGTCAATGCATTGGCCAATGCACTACCCATCAACGGTAAAACGACGGGTGCCCTGTCCGACCAACTTGCCAACCTGTTTACCCCCCAAGGGTTTACTTTTGCTATCTGGGGGCTCATCTACACGCTGTTGTTGGTCTTTGTTATTGGCATCGCTGTGCTCCCTTTGGATTCCCTTCGGCAAAGAATCAGCCAATGGTTTGTCGGCAATACTTTACTGAATAGTGCTTGGATTTTTGCCTGGCATTTTCAGTGGCTGTTTCTTTCTCTCCTGATCATGCTTGGGCTTCTTTACACCCTAATTCGCATCCAGCTCCAATTAAAGAAACTAAAAAAGGGAAACGATCTACTGCTACTCAGCCTCCCTTTTGCAGTCTATTTTGGTTGGATTACGGTCGCTACCATTGCCAATACAACGGCCGTTTTGATTGGAAGCGGTTGGGCTGCCTGGGGAGTCACGGCTGCCTACTGGACGGTGGCTGTGCTTCTCATCGGCCTTGGCATTGCGCTGAGCCAGCTATTGTATTTTAAAAAAATCGCTTATGCGGCTGCCATCCTTTGGGGATATTGGGGGATTTACAGTAAGCACACCGACGCTATCGGTTTTGACAATCAGTATCCTTTGATTGTTAACACCGTTCAGTTTTGTCTTTTGATGCTTCTATTGGCCATGCTAGGAACTGGCCTAGCAAGGTTCAAAAAGAAAAAAATCCCCACAGTCCGTTCATGATCACTAACCAGTCAAAACTCGATAACCCGGCTTGGTATGCCCTTCAAGAAACGCATCGGAAACTGGCCCTCTATTGGAGCGATAGTGCCTTTTATCGGCCTGAAATTTGTGCTTTTGGAGCGGCTCGAAAAGCGACCTTAGCCCAGGAGGGCCTGACGGCTTATGCACAGCTTGAGAACCCCTTTTTCTTTATTGGAGAAAAACCCTCTCTTCCTCCCAACGTCTGTCTGATGGAGGAAATCCTATGCCTTCAGATGCTTTTAGAAAGCCCCATAGTGGGCGACAAACCCACAAATTGTATATTGCTTTCACAGCCGGAACAGCACCGAGCTGTATACGATTTGATTCAACAACATCAACCGGGCTATTTCAAACAGAAAACAACCCAGCTCGGATCCTATTTTGGTTGTTTTCAACAGGGACAACTCATCGCTAGTGCGGGAGAACGCATGAAATTAAAGGGTTTTACCGAATTAAGCGCTATTGTGACCCATCCAGACTACCGCAGACAGGGTTTTTCAAAACAACTCATTCATCACACCACCGATACTGTTTTTGCTGCCAACAGTATTCCATTTCTTCACGTTGTCCACACCAATAAAACGGCCATCAATCTGTATCGAACATTGGGCTTTCGGACCCGGCGAAAAATCTCTTTTTGGAAGCTGGTTCCCCAACAAACGATACCTTTCTGAAGATATTTTTTATCTTTAGTACAAATCATAAACCTATTCAAATGAAAAAAATAATCGCCGTCTTCGCACTGTTGGCCTTCGCTATCAATTGTCAAAACCCTGATACAAAACCACGAGCCGTGGGTTTTACCAATTGGACCAATGATGGTACCGCCTATCAATTTCACCTGGGAACTGAGGCTTCTTTATCCGTTCTCAAATCCTTTGACCAAGCCAGTCAAAACAAAGACTACCCCGCCATCCGTGAAATTTTCAGCGATAGTGCGAAAATCACGTATCACAATGGCCAAACAGCCAATAGAGAGGATTTTATTAGCATGAACATCCGGAGGGATTCCATGCTTGCTGCCGATGGGGCCACCCTTGACTGGAAATTACAAACTGCCTACTCGGTGGATCTGGACCCTAGCAAGGGCGGTGAAATTGTCGATGCCCTCTATCTTGCTAGCTATACCGCTAAGGATGAAGCCTATCAATTCTATGCCAGCTTGAAAATGTACATTCGTGACGGCAAGATTATCACTGTCAATCAATACAACCAAAGCGTGGTATCCGAAAACTAACATCCTTACCATCCGCTCTACACACCCTCCAGCAAGGAAGGGTTGTTTTTCAATTACCACCCTACCAGCCCTTTACAAATCTTCCATTTGCTTGGGTTTTGTATCTTGCGAATCCTTTAATTCAGAAACCAAAATGAGAAAATTATTTTTTGTCCTATTCTTAGGGACTATTAGCGGCGTTTCAGCACAAACAACTGAAAACGATATTGAAAAAAAGGTTGCAGCCCTGCTAGACCAAATGACTTTGGAAGAAAAAATTGGCCAGATGAACCAATACAATGGTTTTTGGAACGTCACTGGTCCCAGCCCGAAAAGCGGCGATGCGGCATTTAAATATAAAAATCTGGCCTCTGGACGGGTGGGCTCTATGCTCAATGTACGAGGTGTCAAGGAGGTCCGAGCGGTACAAAAAGTAGCCGTCGAAGAAAGTCGTTTGGGCATCCCTCTCATAATTGGTTTTGACCTTATCCACGGTTACAAAACAGTCAGTCCCATACCCTTGGCCGAATCTGCCAGCTGGGATATAGCAGCCATTGAGCGCTCTGCAGCTCTGGGAGCCAAGGAAGCGGCTGCTGCTGGAATCAATTGGACCTTTGCCCCAATGGTGGACATTACCCGAGATGCCCGCTGGGGTCGGGTCATGGAAGGTGCCGGGGAAGATCCCTATTTGGGCAGTCAGATCGCTGCAGCCCGGGTGCGTGGTTTTCAAGGTCAGGACCTATCCGACCCAAGTACTGTGGCCGCCTGTGCCAAACACTTCGCCGCCTATGGCTTTGCGGAAGCCGGCCGGGATTACAACACCGTTGATATCGGCCTCAATACCCTGCACAATATTGTATTACCCCCTTTTAAAGCTGCAACGGATGCGGGCGTTCGAACTTTTATGAATTCCTTTAACGACCTCAATGGAATCCCTGCCACTGCCGACCGATATCTGCAACGAGACATTCTCAAAGGCGATTGGCAGTTCGATGGTTTTGTTGTTTCAGACTGGGGATCGCTTCGTGAAATGATTGACCACGGCTACGCCAAGGACCGCAAGCACGCTGGTGAACTGGCCCTGAACGGGGGTTCTGATATGGATATGGAATCCTATATCTACCTCGAGTATATACAGTCGCTTTTGGCAGAAGGCAAAGTGACGCAAAACCAAATTGACGATGCGGTGCACCGCATACTGCGCGTCAAATTTGAACTGGGACTTTTTGATGATCCCTATCGCTATTGCGACGAAACCCGCGAAAAAACCGTAACAGGTTCACAAGAAATCTTGGACGGTGCTCTGGATATGGCCAAAAAATCTATTGTTTTATTGAAAAACGAGAAACAGTTGTTACCCCTTAAAAAGAAAGGGCAGAAAATCGCCTTAATCGGCCCTTTAGCTGCTGACAAAAATAGCCCCTTGGGCAACTGGCGGATTGCGGCTGACAATGATACAGCGGTTTCGGTATGGGAAGGTATGCAAGCCTATACAGGGAATACATTGGTCCATGAGCAGGGCGTGCGATTGGTAGATAAAGTGCCCGCCGGTTTTCACGAAGAAGTCGCCATCAACACCACCGATAACAGCGGTATAGCCGCTGCCGTAGCGGCTGCCCAAAAAGCTGATGTGGTGGTGATGGCATTGGGGGAATACGGTTTCCAATCGGGAGAAGGGCGCAGTCGGGCGCATCTAGACCTGCCTGGTTTTCAGCAAGAACTTCTGGAAGCCGTGTATGCTGTCAATAAAAATATTGTTCTGGTGGTGATGAGTGGCCGCCCGTTGATCCTCAACTGGGCCGATGCCCACCTCCCTGCCATAGTCGAAGCCTGGCAATTGGGAACACAAGCAGGACATGCCATCGCTCAAGTACTCTATGGCGATTATAATCCCAGTGGAAAACTCCCCATGAGTTTCCCCCGAGCAGAGGGGCAACTTCCCCTTTATTACAACCAAAAAAGTACCGGTCGCCCCGGTGCCGATGGCGAAGATGCCGGTAGTGTTTTTTGGTCGCATTACGGTGACGAAAAAAACAGCCCGCTCTATCCCTTTGGCTACGGATTGAGCTATACCCAGTTTGAATATTCCGATATACGATTGAGTGCCAATAGCCTATCAAAAGGGGGACGCATCATTGCGGAAGTAGACGTGACCAATAGTGGGAAAGTGGCTGGTAAAGAAGTAGTGCAGTTGTACCTAAAAGACCACTATGCCTCGGCGACGCGTCCGGTCAAAGAATTAAAAGGCTTTGAACTGATTGCGCTCGAAGCCGGTGAAACCCAAACGGTTCGCTTTACCATAGATGAAAAACTGCTGGCTTTCTATAATGCAGCGGGCCAATGGACAGCCGAGGCAGGGGACTTTTCCCTCTTTATCGGATCCGATTCCACCACCAAACGAAAGGTAGATTTTGTGTTGGAGTAGCTGGCTCTAATTTTAAATACCAGGGGTTGGCCAGCCGTTTGTATTGGTGGGTCAACTCCTCCCCACCTCCCAGCTTATTGACAACAACCGTTTTTGAATCCATTGCGGTTGGCTCCATGACCCTCATGCATGTCAAAAGTTGGTAAGTGAATCAAAATCAAAACGCCCACTCCGTCTGTGGGCGTTTGCTATAGGATATCAAACTGATGGGTATACTTGATAGAAAGGGTTTGGGTGTTTAGTGGGTCGTTAAAATCGATATCGTTCACCAAATTTAAAACGACAAACAGGCCTGTATTCGCTGTTTTTAACCACCCAAAACGCGCATTGATAGAAGTAATGTTGGTAACATTATTGTACTGTATCAAACTTTGTAAAAATACCTGGGGTGTAAACGAGTAACTTAAGCGGGTGCTGGAAACAAAGGCATTGACATCGCCGTTTTCTAAACGCAAATAATTGTAATTGATTCCCAAATAGGCATTGAACTTGTCGCCCAAGCGCAGGTTCATCCGGTTGCCCAACTGCACCCGTTGCCCCCCATAGTATCCCCCGATGATACTGCGGTTGTAAAAATTGATCCCCTTGTTGGGATTGGTCTGTAACACAAACTGAAATTCCTGGTGGTCGTATCGGCCTTCGGGAACCGTTACACCTGTGATGGCAAAACTTGAAAAAACACTTTCGGTGGTGAAATTGATACCGGTATGGATTTCAAAGCCAGAGGGCCAGACCCAATGGTTGTCGACATGAAGAAAGCTACTGACCAAACGATCACTAAAATCAAAATAACTGCGATAGGACACATGCGGGCGCACTTCAAAAATGGGCCCCAGTTTGGTGGTTCGCCACTGCTTAAAAATGAGAAATTCAGGTTTGCGAAAAGCGGTTCGAAGCAAGAAGCCCACCTCGGGATTAAAACCTTCTCCCACTTCGGTATAACCGGCATTCAACCGCCAGCCATCCCAGTTGTAATTGGCTTTTAGTTGAAAGGCATGGTCCTGATTTTGAATATCGGGACTGTTGCTTTTTGAAAAGAAACCCGTGATATCTGCCTTTTTCCCTAGGCCCCATTTCCCATCTACAGCCACGACTCGGTTGTATGCGTCGCTGGGGTTGGCCGTATCGGTTTTTCCTACAAAAATAGCCCCCAAGGAAGAACGACGGGTTGAAAAGTCGTGATTGACCCGGGCCACAGCAAAATTGTTTTGTGGAATCTCACCGACCGCTTCAGTAACCATATTCAAAAGGCCAATATTGGTCTGCCCCACTTTTCCTGATACTCTTCCACCGCCAATAATCGGCACCAAAGCTCCTGTCGTGCCGATACCAATGCGGCGACTAAAAAACAAGTCTACTTCGCCGGGACTGCCCACCGAAAACTGACCCGCATTTTCTAAAAAAAAGGCCCGCTTTTCTGGAAAAAAGAGATTGAACCGATCCAAGTTAATCTGTTGTTCATCGACCTCTACCTGTGCAAAATCGGTGTTATAGGTCAAATCCAATGTCAAACCCGGGGTCAAACTGTATTTGACATCCATTCCCACATCCCCTTTGGTGGTATTCGTGCTAGGCGCTACTGATGCATCACGGATTTGTTGGCCAATAACATAGGGGAACAGCTTGAGGTTTTTGGGGTTTTTAAGATCCAATCCATTGAGTTTTCCAGCCAATGAAACCCGCTTAATATCTAAGCCCAATGGCAAAACAGACCAAAATGCTACCTCACTCCGCTTGGCAATATTGCGTTGAAAATTGATGCCCCAGCTACGGTCTTTGCCTGCCAAAAACCGAATGGATTTCAAGGGAATGGCAAACTCGGCACTCCAGCCATAATTGCTCCGGTGGGTACGAACTTCCCAAGAAGCATCCCAATTGATATTGGTACCGCCAACCACACCCCCCTGTTGGCGGTTGGCATTAAAATTCCCAACACCTTCATTGTCTATTTGCGCATCGTACTGCATGGCATCAGCATTGGTGCCAAAAAGAAAACCGTTTTGCTGGTCGTTATAGGTGTCAATAATGAATAAAAAACTGTCTTCGTCACCCAAATCGGCATCCCTTCGGGAATCCGATACAACGATCTTATCGGGTTCGGAATCGTAACATACTACCGCAACATAAAACATCTTAGCAGTGTAGGCCACCCGAATTTCGGTATTTTCACTGGCAGGCTGACCATAGTCTGGTGTCACCTGCGTCAACTGGGTAAGGGGTTTTACTTTTTGCCATGCGGCGTCATCGAGAATTTTTCCGTCCAATGCAGGTTCTGTGTCTAGAGCCGATACTTTCCATTGTGGTGGGACAAACA
Organism: Flavobacteriaceae bacterium; assembly: GCA_049890035.1. Classification (GTDB taxonomy): domain Bacteria; phylum Bacteroidota; class Bacteroidia; order Flavobacteriales; family Flavobacteriaceae; genus UBA11891. The sequence goes on from JBMHCG010000036.1 coordinate 44,102, forward strand.
CCGAATTGTCTTGTGCCAATACCGGAGCTATTGCAAAGCAAAATAACATCCAGGAAACTAATAAATACCGCATGGATTTCGTTTGAAATGGACCGTAAATATAGCCATTGTTGTCTTTCTATTTCTGTACAGATTCTTGTTCTAAAAAATCAAGCACACGTCCCAGGCTGGCTTTGGGTTGTTCTTCCATAGGAACATGGCCTGTCTCTGGCATTATACTCAACACGGAATGAGGAATCTGTTGGGCAAACTTCTCCGCATTGGCAACGGGTATCCAAGCGTCTTCAGCACCCCATAAGACCAGGGTTGGGGCCTGTATTTTTTTCAACAAGCCTGTTGCATCCTTTTTTACCAAATAGGCCCGATCGATAAAGGCCTGTCGGTTTCCTTCAAGGCGTGTCAAGTCATAGTACCGATCAATGGTTGCTGCTGTTATGGCCTGGTCATCATGATACACTTCTTTGAGGTTTTTTTCTATAAAACTTCTGGGGGTACAGTAACGAACAAAAAAGTTTAACAAAGGGGTACGCGCCAATTGAATGACCCAGGGTGATTTTTTAAATGGAAATCCAGCTGCATTGAGTAAAACCAGCTTGTTCACCCGCTGACTATGTTGGGCCGCATACTGCCATGCTACTTCCCCTCCCAATGAATTTCCTGCCAAATGAAAATTTTCCAAACCCCATTTTTGGGCCAATTTCTCTAACAACACCACATAGTCATTGACTGTGTAGCGCTTTTGCGGATCGGCACCTGTCAACCCGTAGGCTGGCAAATCAAAGCGAATGACCCGATATTGGGTTTTTAGTTGTGTGGCCCATGCGTCCCAGGTGTGTAGAGAGGCCCCTGTGCCGTGAATCAGAACGATGGCTTCCCCCGAACCCTCGTCCCGATAATGCACGCGCCGACCATCCATTTCAATAAACTGTGACGGCGATTGCGCATACAAAGGCTTTAGAGTTTCCCATGATAGGTCTGGCGTGTAGCAAATCAGGCTGAGTATGCATAGCAACAACAATCCAACTCCAAATTTTTTCGCAATAGTCTTCATTAGGCAACTTTTTTATGGAAGCTTGCTTTGCGAATTTGGGTTTTTATATCCCGGATAAACTTGTGAAAATCCACTGTGATTCGGTGTCGGCTTGTGTTGATTTGACGCATGTGCGGATGGGTCACTTCACGCTGGCATCGTGCTTCTATATCTTTGGGTCGCTGCCATTGACCCGTTAAAGCTAGGGCCGCTAGTTTGCTTTGTTGTTCGGCACCGGGCCAGATACATCCCAATGGCTGGAACATCCCAATAAAAAAAAGATTGTCAAATTTTGGGTGAAACATTTTCAAATACAAAGGAACCGGCCCTTCGCGGTAATCGATCACTGCTGTATCAAAAAAAGGATGTGCCAAAACATAACCCGTACAAGCCACTACCGTATCAAATTCTTCTTGCGTCCCATCAGTAAAATGGACAGTTTTCCCTTCAAAACGTTCAATATCGGGTTTGGGAGTGACTTTCCCATGGCGGATTTTATAGAGCAGTTCGCTGTTTACAGTAGGATGGGTCGCTCCAAATTTATGTGCTACCCGAGGTAAACCATACCACCGATTGGGGCCTGTTGCGATTTTGATCATTATACCTGCCAAAAAATTCCGCAAGCCTACGGGGAGAAATGTCATCCCTGCGGCAATCACATCTGAAGGTTTGCCCATGATAAATTTGGGCAAAATGCGGTAACCACGTCGCCAACTGATAGCTGTCTTGGTGCTTACACGGCTGGTTTCCACTGCCACATCACAGGCCGAGTTACCACCCCCAATAACCAATACTTTCTCTCCCTCAAAAGGGGCTGCTTTTTTATACTGATGTGCATGTAGAAATTGGCCGGTAAACTTCCCAGGGTAACTGGGATAATTGGGTTGCCAATGGTGGCCGTTGCAAACGACCAAGTCCGTAAATCGTTCCGTATTTTGCTTCCCTTGACAGGAAGTCCTTACCTCCCATTGACCATCCTCCAGGCGGCGACAGCTTTCAACTAGTGTTTGGAAAGCAATATGAGGGTACAAATCAAAATGACGGGCATAGGCCTGAAAATAATTGCGCAGATCCGTGTGAGAAGGATAATCGGCTACTGAGGGATCAAAAGGGAAGTCCGCGTATTCGGACAGGCTTTTGGAACTGATGATATGGGTCGTTTCAAAAACACTGGAATGGCTTTCGCTTTCGTTGTAGATCCAATTGCCTCCAACATCGGCATTAAAATCATAGGCTTTTACTGCTATCCCTTGCGCTAGAATATTTTTGATGGCTGTTATCCCCGAAGGTCCCGCCCCGATCACACAAACTCGTTTCATACGTCTTTTTCAAATGCAGCAGAAGATACGATTTTAATAAAATAATTGCTCAATTAGCGGGATTCCTTGCGGTTTAAAACTGAATTTTATATAAAATATCTAAGAAAAATCCGAGTTGGTTGACATCGTTGATCTGGTTGTTTACCTCATTGAAGCGACGGATAAACAGGTTTTCCCTGTTGGTTATATTCAATAAATCTACAGACCACTCTTGACTGATTTTTCGCTTGCCCTGGCTTCGAAGCCCTAGCTTCACATCCCAACGAAAGTAGTCACTGTAGCGCTCCCCAAAAGCATTTTGTTCGTCATAGACTTCGGTGCCGTTGTTGGCAATGGTTGCTGCTAGATCGATAGGTGTATAATATCCCCCTCCGGCACCGGTGACTTTGGAATTGATGAAAAAGGAAAAACGCGAAGCACCTTCTTTTAATTGAAAAGGAAATTCTTTTCCTGCCAGGGCATTGTATACATAGCGGTTGTTAAAGGCCGTATTGCGCTCTATACCATCACTGGCTGTATAGGTTGACGCGAAGCTACTGGCAGAAAACAACAAGTAGTAATTTTTATTAAAATAGCGTTCCAGGGTCATTTCAATCCCGTAATTGGTTCCGCTACCAGCGTTGACCAAATCCCCTCTGCGTGAAAAACGAAAATTAGCCCCTTCGTTCAGCGCCGAGTAGGAACTGGGGAAGGCCTCGACGGCGATGTCCTCAAGTGCTTGGTAATACAGCTCGGTTTGGAATGCCCATTGGGGATGTATATTCCATTTATGGGCCAAAATATAGTGGTAACTGCTGCTGTTATCCAAATCCAAATTGGAAGCAGTATAGGAATCTGCATCTCGATTATAACTCGTAAAGAAAAGTATGGGAAGTTGTTGCGTTTGGGTTTGTTTCCCAAAGGATGCACTCAACCGATGGGTGTCGTTGGGGCTCCAACTGATCCCGCCGCGCGGTTCAAAGGTTTGATTTTTATTCAATGAAAAATACTGACTATGTAGACCCAAGTGCAGGTCCCATTGTTCCGAAAAACGGTATTTCATCTGTCCATACAGTTGCAGTTGCTGGTAGCTTCCATCAAAATCGGCTATGGTTCTAAAATCAGGCAGCCCGTCCTGATCGATATCTGTTATTTCATCGGGTTCTAGATTGTCTCGATTCAACACTTGACTTAAGGTATTGTTTTGTGTCAATAAAAGTCCACTGTTTACGGTAAGCTTGGAATTGACTTTACTGTTGATAACCGTAGCTATTTTAAACGAACGGTTTTCATCTTTGACTTGCAGTGCATTGAACTTTCGCGTATTCCCATCCATCCGTAAATAATTGTCTTGATTGACGTAATTACTGTTTCCTGTAAATGCCAAAGTAGATCGGAGATAGGTTTTTTCATTCAAATAGGCCTTGTGTGTCAAGCCCAAAACACCCAATTCCGAGTCGCTGTATAAGTCTTCGTTGGGGTTGGCAAAAATATCGTCTTCGTCGGTTTCGTTACTTAAAAAAGCAATATCACTTTTCCCTAATATTCCAAAAAGTGCGATTTGTCCCCCCGCCATTTTTCCCAAATCCAATTTGAATGACAAATCCTGATAATTCGGAATGGCGTTGGTGCCAATGGGAATGATATTTAAACTGGTTAAGGCATAGCGGTAGCTGACCAAATAACTGCGGTTCTGACCTTTTTGAAGCGGTCCTTCGATTTCCAATTCCACCCCGCCAGTGGCATGCATTTGCGCTGTAATTTCAGTCCGATCGAAATTTCCACTTCGGAAATATACATCAAAGACACCCGAAGTCACATCACCATATTCAGCAGGAAAGGCACCACGAAGAAAGTTTGATGTTTTTAACAGGTTGATATTGAGTGCTGACACAGGCCCTCCGGTAGTTCCGGCTACGGCAAAGTGATTGGGGTTGGGGATGGGCACCCCTTCCAAACGCCACAACACCCCAGAGGGCGAGTTGCCGCGAACCAAAATATCGTTTCTAGAGTCGTCTGTATTGAGGACTCCAGCATAACTTCGAGCCAGCCGAGCCAGATCGCGTCGCCCTCCAGAAAACCGTTCAATGGTTTCTACATTGAATTGCTGGGCACTATTGACTGCCATTTTATCCAACATCCCCAGTGGCGCATTGCTTTCGGATAGTTTGACCACCACTTCGTTTAAGACCGATAAGTCTTCTTCCAAAAAAACCTCTACCACAGCAGCCTTCCCTGCACTGATAATCAATTCAGGCAGAATTTTTGACTTATAGCCCAAATAGCGAATTTCAAAGGACTGCCGTCCATACGGTACTTGCTCCATCAAAAAACGACCATTGTCGTCAGTGGTAGCGCCATTGGAACTATAACTCCCATCTGAATTCAAAAGGATGACAGATACCCCAACCAAACCGCGTTCGGAGGCTATATCTTTGACAATCCCTGAAAATTGTTGCTGGCTGAATACCCAGGAGGAGAGAAACAATAGGATAATTAGATCTTTATTCATGTGACATAGATTTAGGTTTATTAAAAATAATAATATCCTATCAATCATTGACCAATGTATCTGTACCTAAATATTTTTGGGCTGCGTTGGTATACCAGGAACGCACCTTGGGCAATTTCATCCCACTGACTTCAACCTCATCTTCAAGTAAAATATATTCGCCATCGTTTTGGGATTCGTCATGGTAAAACTGATAGTGTCTCAATTGATAAGTAGTGGTGTCAAAATAAAAATACCAGCGGTCGCTGCCTACTTTTTCATCGTAATCTACCCGTAACCGATAAAAAATCTCGCCTTGAAAATTTATTTTTTCAACCCAAGGATGGAGGCGTGTTCCAGGATCTCGGAGCTTCATCGGCAGGCCATACAAATAGGTATAATAATTGCGCATCATAATTGTGCGCTCACAGTTGAGTCGGTATTTTTCTGCAATGGCCGCCGAATATTCTGTTTCCCCTTCATACCAGTGTTGGCATACACCTTTATCTAAAACTGCGGTTGTTGTTATTCCGTCTTGTATGACCTTGTATTTAAAATAACTTTTAGGAATACTGATATCCAATTCCGTGCGACGCAACGGACGAGAAGGCGTTTCCATTTCCACGACCAATCGCCCTTCAAAACTAGGCCAACGGCAGTTGGGATCGTGATAGGCAATGCTTTTTTCAAGTAGGGTAGTTGCACTGATTTCTTGGCCCCTTGTCGTGATTGTTAGAAAAAGAAGAAAATAGAACCGTAACATGGCTATGCATTGTCTAAAATATTAAACAAAAGTAAAAATTTGTTTGCAATCAATTGACGCTGTTTGAAGTACAAGTGGTATAATATTATTACGAATGTACTGTACACCCGCAACCATTTACAAGGAATTTTTTTCGAAGTGCCTGAAAATCATCACTTTCATTTACATAAACAAATTTTCTCACTATTAAGAGTATTACGCAGCGTACTATAATTTTTCGTAATCAACAAAACCATATCCTTAGCTTCAATAATATAAAATGAATAGTGTTTAATTTTATTAGTATGTTTATTAGATAAATTAATACTATAAACATTCTCTTATGAGTTATTCAAAACCAACGTTCAATTCCCATTACGATAATTTTATTGGGGGAAAATTTGTAAAACCAGTTGATGGAGAATATTTTGACAATCATTCTCCAGTTGACAACAGTCTTATTGCTAAATACCCACGTTCTAAAGCGGCAGATGTCGATAGGGCTCTCGAAGCGGCAAATGCAGCAAAAGATGACTGGGGCAATACCTCAGTAACAGAGCGCGCAACCTTACTCAATAAAGTGGCAGATATTATTGAGGCCCATCTCGAAGAATTTGCCCTAGTGGAAACCTGTGACAATGGAAAGTCAATTCGTGAAACCATCAATGCTGACATCCCTTTATCGGTGGACCATTGGCGCTATTTTGCCAGTTGTATCCGAGCAGAAGAAGGGAGTGCTACGGAATTGGATGCAACCACTGTATCAATCAATATCAAAGAACCTATTGGTGTCGTAGGTCAAATCATTCCATGGAACTTTCCTTTGTTAATGCTCTCCTGGAAACTACCTCCAGCTCTGGCTACTGGCAACTGTGTCGTTTTGAAGCCGGCCGAACAGACACCTTCTACTGCCGCACTATTAATGGAGAAAATCGCTGATGTATTTCCTCCCGGAGTTGTCAATGTAGTGTATGGATTTGGTCCCGAAGCAGGGAAACCGCTGGCTTCTAGCAGTAAGGTAGACAAGGTGGCATTTACGGGCGAAACCACCACAGGCCAATTGATCATGCAATACGCTTCCAAGAATTTGAATCCAGTAACCATGGAATTGGGGGGAAAGTCACCCAACATTTTCTTTAGTAGTGTTATGGATCATGATGATGCCTTTTTAGACAAAGCTATTGAAGGTGCAGTCATGTTTGCCTTTAACCAAGGTGAGGTGTGTACCTGCCCCTCACGACTACTTGTCCAAGAAGATATATACGATGCCTTTATGGAACGTGTCATCCAACGTACAGAAGCCATCATTCAAGGGTCTCCCTATGACGCGGCTACCATGATTGGTGCCCAAGCTTCAAACGATCAATATGAAAAAATACTTTCCTATATCAATATTGGAAAAGAAGAAGGCGCACGAATTTTGTGTGGGGGCGAAGCCAATACCGAAGGAGATCTGGCAAATGGATACTACATCAAGCCGACCATCATTGAGGGTCACAACAAGATGCGCGTCTTCCAGGAGGAAATCTTTGGTCCCGTCGTGTGTGTTACAAAGTTTAAAGACGAAGCGGAAGCATTGGAAATTGCAAATGATACCCTATACGGTTTGGGTGCCGGTGTATGGACGCGTGATGCCCACCAGTTATACCAAATCCCAAGAGCGATCCAAGCGGGACGGGTATGGGTAAACTGCTATCATGCATACCCAGCTCATGCACCCTTTGGTGGCTACAAAAAATCGGGTTTTGGACGAGAAACACATCAAATGATGATGGCGCATTATCGACAAACCAAAAACATGCTTATTTCATACGACAAGAATAAGCTTGGATTCTTTTAAAATGTATTACTTTGTAGGGGCTCGCAAGAGCCCCTTATTTATTAACTATGAAGCGAATTGATATCACCCCAGAGGCAACTGAAATTGTCAAGCAATTGAAAGAGGAAAACGGGGAATTGATTTTCCATCAAAGCGGAGGATGCTGTGACGGATCTTCACCCATGATTTTCCCTAAAGAAGATATGTACTTGGATGAAAGCGATATCTTAATGGGACGAATTGCTGACGTAGATTTCTATATGAATAAAGACCAATTCGAATATTGGAAACACACCCATCTAACCATTGATATTACCAAAGGAAGAGGCTCTAGTTTTTCATTAGAAATCCCTTTAGGTATTCGTTTTATTATCCATTCACGTCTTCTTGACGAGACTGAAAACGCCTATTTTAATAACTAATCAATCCTTTCTTATTTGTAGTAGCTAAAAGGTTGACACAAAGGGCGAATCACTCTGATTAATAGACAGTCAAAAATATATTACTTGTTTTTTGCAAGTATGATATATTTTTTGTATCTTTTAGAAAAAACATTAAAATGGGTGTACTTGGAGTCATTCTTGTTTTTGCCTTTATTGTAATTATGTCGTGTTTTGAACAGTATGCGAATTAATTACTTCCTACACTAAGGTTACGTTGGTTTGTCCGGTAAAACAGACTATTCCAGGCACACCCTTTTATCTAATTTGCTCATGAAAAAGGAACCCTTAACACCACCGATTAATCCACCCTGTTGTTGCGGGGAATCCCTCAATCCAGATGGATCCTGTGACAACTTTGGAAATTACCACTGCCAATAAGATTCACTGAAATCCTTTTTTCAGCTTTGAGATTGGATCGATCGTTGGGGTATTTCTTTCGGATGTGATTTTCATTATATTTCTTACATGAAAAATGCATTCACCAGACATCCCCATTCGGTAGGAGAAAACTATTGGCAACACTTTGGCTTTGCCGTAGTTACCGGATTGAAGTTGATTGGATGGGGCTGTATAGCGATCATCCACGGTATTTTCCCCTTTGCCTTCACGACCTTTGTATCGGATCGAATTCGCCGTTTATACCATAATATAACTGCACGCCAGCCGCATTAATTCCAAGATATGTTACGAAAAATATGGCTGAAACGTATGGAGCGACTGATCATCATGTTTGCCGCTCTGGGATTTACCACACAGCGATTTTTACCCCAACAAATAGGGCTTGTTTTTTATATTCTTGGTTCCATCAGTTTTATTATTTGGGTTTATTTTTATTTTCATAAATCACCCCCAAAATAAAGTGCCTTTCAGTGTATCCATCCGCCTTATCCCTATTCCTTATTGCATTCATTCTCCTAGGTGGCTTTTTAATTTTAGGGCCCTATGCGCGTTGGAAAGTCAATCAACTCAAAAAAAAAGATACCCAATACGCGCATAAAAAAGGGTGGAGCTATGAAAGATTACAAGAAGAACGCAATCGCAAACGAAACCGTAAGATTCCTGCTTCCCATCGGAAACAAGTCCTAGTACGCGACCAGTACCAGTGTCAGTATTGTGGAGATACCAATGCCATAACCGTCGATCATATTTTCCCTTTTGCAAGAGGTGGTGGGCATGAAATACAAAATCTTCAGGTTTTGTGTAAAAGCTGTAACCAAAAAAAATCAGACACCCTCCCTTAAATCACGAGAACAAAGTTGTCTAATTCCTCATTGAATCTGTAATTTTACGCAGCAATCGAATTAAAAAAAACATGTCGTTATACTACACCTTTTTCCTTTTTTCGCTGGCTGTGCTCTCCACCCCAAAGGGAGAGTACCAATTGATTTGGAGTGATGAATTCAATCAAGCTTCTAAACGCATTGATACAGAAAAATGGTTTTTAGAAACCCGTGCTCCCAACAATGGCAGTTGGTACAATAATGAAGAACAACATTATACCGACCGACTGGAAAATGCATATGTAAGTGACGGCACCCTAAAAATAGTTGCCAAAAAAGAAGTTTACTCACATTCCGGTACAACGCAAAACTACACCGCTGCTCGCTTAAATTCTAAAGTGTCGTTTACTTATGGAAAAGTTGTTGTTCGCGCCAAACTCCCTAGGGCTCAGGGAACTTGGCCCGCCATTTGGACCCTGGGCAGTAATCTTGAAACGGTAGGGTGGCCGGCTTGTGGAGAAATCGATATTATGGAACAATTGTTTGAAAACCATCAAATAGTGCAATGTGCCGTACATACACCAGCCACTCATGGGGATAATACCATTGTTAAGCAAATTGAGGTGACGGATGTGACTCAAAATTTCCATGAATATGGCATGGTTTGGACAGCCGATAAAATAGAGTTTTTTGTCGATGACCAATCGTATTTTACCTATGCCCCTGAAGATAAGACACCTCAAAACTGGCCCTATTTCAATGACCAATATATTCTTCTAAATGTTGCTATGGGCGGCAGTTTGGGTGGAGAAATTGCTGCTGACTTTATACAAGACCAAATGGAAGTAGATTATGTTCGGGTATACCAATTCACAGAATAATCCAAAGTACTATCCGAAATCCGTTTGGAACTATACTCAAAATTGGATCCCAAATGCAAACGGGATACCTACATTTTGATCCCCTAACTGCGCAGGTATCATTTTGGGCAATTTTTTGACGATTCGAAGCGTCTCAAGCGCGAATACTTCCTTTCCTTCTTCAGTACGGGCCCTATAATCCGAAACATTCCCATAGGCATCAATGAAAATTTGCACATAAACGCGTACGGGAAGTTTTGAGGACTGATCGCTTGGAAGTTGTACTTGGGATTGAACAAATTCCTGTACTTGGCTTTTAAAACACGCTTTCTTTTTTTCCGAAGCTTCACAACCGGGAAAAATAGGGGGAGTTAAATACGGATTTTCCAAATAGATGCTACGTGAAGTATTCTTTTCTTGCCCGACGGTTCTGCGCTGACTTTCTTTTCTTTTTTTCGCATTTTTGGTTGTGATGACAATCACCCCTGCATTGCCTTGTAAGCCGTAGCGAACGGTTTCTGCTAAAGATGAAAGAACTTTGACATCGACTATATCATCAAATGGAATTGGCGGATAAAAACTCCACAAAGGAATACCTCTTTGCTGGGCATCTTGAACGGCCTGGTCTGGTATTTCAAAGATTTGTCCGTCTACCACAAAAAGCGGAATGGTGCGGTTGTTATTGATCGAACTCACTGCCCGCAATTGAACCAATCCTGTGGCAGGGTTGAGTTGCTGTACCCCCGGAAGTCGATACTGGATGGCATCGATCAAGTTAATTGCCTGTGTATCGATCCCATAAGCATTTAAACCCATTTTTTGCCAACGGATACTTTGTTGCAGGGAATCAATCTGAAATCCCTCCAATTCCGTAGCATTAAAAATAGTTTGAATGCCCGCTTTTTCGATGGATAACGAAATAATGGAGTCCTCTGTAACAACAACCTCAGAGAGTGATATCCCTGCTGAAGGATCATTCTTCTCCTGTGCTGTAGCTACATAAAATCCGCAAAATAAAAACCCAAATACAATCTTTACACGCAGCATCGTACGCAACACTTATTTGGTAGTAAGGTACAAAAAACCCCCTTCGGCAAAGGGGGCTCAAAAGGATTAGTTGATGGCTTTAACTTGCTCCCAAATCACGCGCAAACGAAAACCGTCTGGATCGTATTCACTCATTTTCGATCCTTTTGGCGGATTCCAGTCAGTTCGTGAACCATCCAGCGCATGCATGGCATCTTTGAGATTGGCATAGCCATCCCATGTCATGATGGTACTTTCATCTTGACCACTAGGGTAGAGTTTGTATCCCATGCCCCAGTCTGTCATACCCGTTGATCCAGATCTTATCGCTTTTTGGTGAAAAGGCTTCCACATCTTTTGGTTTTCGGCAATAAAACCGCTTAGATTTTTAGGTCGGGCATAATTAAATACCCAGTATTTGCCCCCTTCACCATCTATGTTGTCAAGTATTTTGTAATTATGGATTTCATACGTACGGTAAGGAGAGGCTGCATCTGCCGGATCCATCCCATCTAGCGCTGCTGCATCCCATTGTGGATTGGCCATGGCTTCAAGGGTTGGGAAACCATTGACAAATGCATAGTTGACTTCATTGGTACCTGCGGTGCCTACTTTTTTCATCAAAGCCCAAAGGGTTTGTTGCCCTTTGTCAATATTATTTTGCGCCACCTTCGCCCAATATTGGGTTTCTTTTCGTTCAAATTCAGCAACATCTTCTTGGGCTACCGAAACATACATAATGTAATAGTACTGTGCTTGTATACTACTACTGAATAATAAAAGTCCAAGGATACATAGTTTTTTCATAATAGAATTGTTATATGGTTTGTTCCAAGATACAATTTTTTTTAAATATCTTTATTTCATGAAGTTAGGTGTCCAAATTCCCATAAGATGGATGACCTGCTGCGCTTTTCTGAGCAGTATGTCTGTTTCGTTGTGGTCCCAAAATCCTCCATATGTCAATGCCCTTGAGCAAGGGCAAGGCCGTTTGTCTGGTGTACAAATCACACCCAATAGGAGTCAAATAGACGCCCCACCAAAGGTCATTGTAAGGGGCTATACCACGTGGAATAACAATTCCCCCCTCTATGTTATTGACGGTGTTCAAACAACAGATGGCAGTCTTTTCAATGGCCTCAATCCCTATGACATTCAATCAATCACCGTTTTAAAGGATGCCAGTGCTGCTATCTATGGAGTTCGTGGTGCCAATGGAGTTATTATTGTTCGCACCAAGGAAGCGGCCTATGCTCAAAAGAAAAGGAATCGTGTAAAGAGAAAGCACAAACGAAATAAAAAACAAAGTTGATTGGCTAATGAGGCCCCTGCATGCTAGCACCTTCTAAGGTAACCAAATCAAAATGAAAAAAAGTGCAATCATCAAACAATCAAAAAAAAGAACATGCTAGCGAGGGGCAAGGGTCCTTTACATAACATTACAAATTTCCGTTATTTTTTACTAAAGAACTGATAAAGAGACGTTAAAAACCGTTAAAATTCAACTTCAAAAACTACGAATCGAAGGTATCGTCTCGTTCAATCATCAAAATAGCGGACTGGGGAACAATGACATACTTTTCGCCTTTGTAAAGGACTTCATAGGATCCATTTTGTAAAAAAACAGCCAAATCCCCCTCTTTGACTTGAAGCGGCATGTAATTCACTTTTTCATTTGTTACTTTCCAGAATTCTTCTGGATCCATGGCTGCTGGGAGTGGATAACCCGGGCCTGACTTGACAACATAACCATACTGAATTTTTTCTCGTTCGCGAACGCCTGGCGGTAAATACAGCCCACTTTCCGTACGTTCTGATTCTTTGCGTGGCTTGACCAATACGCGATCTCCTATGACATGAATATGAGCAAATAATGTGTTGGGTTCTTTCATCTCCTATTTTGAAAGCAAAGATACCAAAGAGGTTGTATCCTATAAAATTTAGCGTGTTGCAAGCAGTTGAAGAAAGACACCGTTGGTCCATCCAAAACCGTCTTGTACTGGGTATTCCCCTCCTCCACTTGTCAAACCGATATCTGCAACATTGTATTTCTCCAACATTTTCCCTGTTTTTTGGTACACGCGTTTATTGAGTGCCACCCACCGATCTGATATGGTATTTGCCAAAGTATGATACCCGTAATTACGAAGTCCCTTGACAGCGATCCATTGTAGGGGTGCCCACCCATTTGGTGCGTCCCATTGCTGTCCGGTAGTATGAAGTGTAGTGACCAAACCACCGGGTTGTAAGAACTCTTTTTCCAGGCGAACTGCACAGGCATGTGCTTGATCTTTGGTTGCCAATCCAAAAAACAAGGGATAGATTCCTGCAAGAGTAAGAGGCGGTGTATGTTGGAAAGTGTTTCGATTCAAATCGTGAAAAAATTGAGTCTCTTCATTCCAAAAGTCTTCTTGTATGCTCTTTTTTCGAAGCGCTGCTCGGTGGGTATAGGTTTGCTGCTTCGAAGTATCTTCTGAGGCGAAAGCGTTAGCTAACCGATCCTCTAAATGAAATAACAAACAGTTCAGATCAACGGGTACCACATCACTGGTAAAAATAGAGTCCAATTCCATGGGATCTGTAAACCAACGCGAACTAAAATCCCAACCCGATTCACAAGCCGCCCGCAGATGCCGAAATAATTCACTGGAAGGTTGCTCACTTTTCTGTGCCAATTCCCAGTCGGTTTGATACATTTCATCCCGGGGGGTGCAATAACGATCATGATATCGATTCCAAACAGTGTCTTTAAGGCCCATAACAACCCGGTCTATGGCACCCCCTTCTTCTCTCAATTCGGAAGCGTTGCGCATCCAGAAGGCATATTCTTTTTCTAACTGCGTCCGGTATTGTTTCCATATAAAACCACCCTTTACAGCAGCCAGCAGCCCTACCATTAGACTAAAAAATGGAGGTTGTGAACGTCCCAAAAAATATGTTCTGTTACCGTTGGGAACAAATCCGAAAGTGTCTATCAAATAGGCAAAATTCGCTACCATATCCGAAAGTGTCGCTATCCGATTGCTTTGAACCAAACCCAACTGAGTAAAATAGCTATCCCAATAGTATATCTCGTTGAATCGGCCCCCGGGAACGATGTAGGAGTGGGGTAGCGGCACTAATGAACTCCCAGGAATCGCTTTGTCCTTCTCCCGTGTTAACACAGACCATAAATTATCAATGTGGATCTCTACAGGGCTTGACAGATCACTTTGAAAGTGTGTTGTTCGTGACAGATTGAGCTGAAAAAAACGATTGAAAAATCCCTGCCAGTCTCCTTGTCCATTCTTTTTTTCAATTTTATAGGCGGTCATAATTTCCCGGGGCGAAGCCAATGGAAGGGCATCCGAAAGCACTTTGCCGTCGGGCCACAAACCGCTGGCATGTAAATCGTGAAACAAATCTGGAAAGATCTTGCTTGGAGGGGGGAATGATTTGTTCATGATTCCTGTATTTCTTTGTGGGTCAGGCGTTGTAACAAAAGTAAGGCAACAAAGAGTGCACCAATGGGTAAAAGGGTATAATAAAAACCCTCTTGAGGGCCCAAGCCTGCAAACAAGTAGCCCATGGCACGCGATCCCAGTGTCCCTCCAAGTGCGGAAAAGACAATAATCAAGCCTGTCATGGGACTGTGGAGCCTTTTAGGAAGTGCACTGAGTACAGCCGAATTCAATAGTGGATAAATAGGAGCAATAAAAAGCCCAACAAGTGGAAATGCATAGCCAATCAAAGGTACTTGTGACAGGCTATGGATTGCCGTACTTAATTGCCCTGCCGCTACCGTTTTTGGTAATACAAAAACAACCATCAATGCGGTCAAAACAATACATACTCCGACGATATAAAACCAAGAATATCGCTGGGAGAAGTAGCCCGCAATAAGGCGCCCCAAACCCAACGAAACAGCAAAGATACTAGCCATCATTATGGAAACATTCTCAGAGAGTGCGAGTACTTCCTTATTGAATGTAGGCAACCAAGTCATAATTCCCTGTTCTACCATCACAAAAAGAAAGGCGGCAATGACAAATACCAAAACCAGTAATTTACCAATCAATGCAAACATCTGCCGCAAATCATCTACGAGATCAGTGCCTGGAATTTCTTGGCCTTCATCAAACGGAACCCCCCATAGAAGAAAAAAAGAAACCAATGACAAAGCAGCCAATAGCCAATATACACCTAACCATGCATCGGGTTGCGCGCTCCGGTTAAAAGCGGGAAAAAGAAAATACGCCAAGGCAATTCCAAACATAAAAACACCCTCGACGCTACTCATCAAACTACTGTGTTCTTTTTCAGTCGAAGTGACCAATCCGATGGAAGCATAGACAGACACTTTTATGAGCGCAAAAGCAGCACCCACCATTGCAAAGAGAATTTTTGCAGCCAAAAATGAATTCCCGAAATACATAAAAAAACAAGCAAAAACAACTAATAGCAAGGCTGTCAACATCGCTTTCTTATAGCCGATACGTGGCATAAAGGAAGCTACAAAAAAGGATACTATGGCAATAGGAAGATCTTTGAATGCTTCGAGTATACTCGCTTCTACTTCACCCACTCCGTAAAGGTTAATGGACTTTAAAATGACAATCCCTACACTGTTCAGTAAAATGGCAAAGACAAAGTAATTCAGATAAAGTGACAGTTTGATTCCTTGGATTTTCATTTGTGGTTTCTTTGTAATTAAATAAGCTATTAACTCGAACTTGTAGTGGCTTGCTTTTCAAGAACTAGCGGTTTTACTTTTTCAGCAATCAATTCAAAGGAACGCATCAATTGCTCGTGTGTTAAGCCTGCGTTATCCATTTGGAAAGTAAAGCGTGATAATCCGCCCAAAGCCTGACTGTGCCGTACAATTTTGTCCGCCACCTCTTCTGGATCTGCTACCAACAGAGCACCCAAGCGACCGTTTTGATTGTCGAAGCGGCTTCGCGTAACAGGGGGCCAACCCCGCTCTTGGCCGATCCGAGTAAACGTTTCTGCATAACCCGGAAAATAATCTGCAACGGCAGCCTCTTTTTGCGCTGCTACATACCCCAAAGAATGAATTCCTACTTTCAGCGTATCGGGGGGGTGTCCAGCTTCAGCGGCTGCATCGCGATACAAAGCTACCAAAGGAGCAAAACGGTGTGTTTCACCACCAATAATAGCTATCATCAAGGGCAAACCCAAACGGCCTGCTCGTATAAAAGAAGCTGGGGTTCCTCCCACCCCTACCCACACTGGAATCTTCTTTTGAAAAGGTCTTGGGGTAATTGCTTGACCATGCAGAGCGGGTCGAAATTGCCCTTCCCAATGCAGTCTTTCATTTTCTTGAATAGCCAATAACAATTCTAGTTTTTCGGCAAATAACGCATCATAATCTTCAAACTGAAAACCAAACAAGGGGAATGATTCGGAAAAAGAACCTCTACCGACAACCATCTCCGCCCTACCTTTACTGACCAAATCAACAGTCGCATAATTTTGAAAGACACGAACCGGATCGGCCGCACTAAGAACTGTCACAGCACTTGTTAATTTAATTTGCTTGGTCCGTGCCGCAGCAGCAGCTAACAAGACATGCGGGGCAGCATCTAAAAATTCCTCGCGGTGGTGCTCGCCAATGCCAAAAACATCCAGCCCTACTTGATCTGCATAGGCAATGCGATCCAATAATTCGGCAACTGCCCGTGCTCGATCGATGGCGGTGGGCTTACCATATTGGATGGCAACTGCAGCAAAACTGTCAACGCCTATTTCCATACTTTTTGTTTTAAAGATACTGCAATTCTATAGGTTGCTGACAAGCCATTTTGAATTCCAATTTTCAAATAGATAGAGGATTGTATCCCCTTGTGTAATGAAAACTATAAATTGGGTGGTCGCTTAAATTTTTATCGTTACCAATTATTAATTAAGTGTTAATAAGTCAATAGATTACCGCGCTCATATTTTTAAAATTGATGAAATCGACTCAAAATTTTCTTCTAATTTTGAGTAACTAATTGACTATATCTATGCGTATTTATGGAACGATGTGCCTACTAGCTTTCTTCCTTTTGCTGAGCGGGTGCACAAAGAAATTGGAAAAAGATATAACCGATCTACAAGCTGAACTGGCAGCTGTCAATTTAGAATTGGCTTCTTTAAAGACAACCAATGCCGAGATGGATGTTATCATTGCGAATTTACAACGCTCCAATTCCGACTTTGCTGCACTCTATGAAAGTGATTTTATTGGCTGCTGGTATACAACAAACTCTGCCCTTCAAGGAGCCAACACCGAAATTCAAATTTACCCAGGAGGGGTGGGCTCCTTAGATTTTGGAGGAGGGGTTTATCAGGTTTTCTCATGGAGTCAGAGAAACGGAGTCACCACCCTTCATTTTGGTGATGTTTTAATTTGTAGCTGCTTTGGGGTAGATTATAATTTTATAATGGATAGTGCGCAAATTCTTTATGGTGAAATGTTTGACCAAGACCATTCCCCCACAATCAAGCGCAATGAAAATGATAAAGAATATTTCGAATTGATTGATTGGGCCGAATATCCAATTATCTTTGATCGTTGCATTGTAAATTAAATAGCGTCATGAAAAAATCTTTCATTTTATTCTCTGCCATTGGCTTGCTATACTGTTCCAAAGAAAGTGGAGAAAGTGTTTCAAATGAAAATGCACTATCGGCCGAAGACAAAGCGGCTGCACTTAAAATACATAACGACGCCCGAGCCGATGTTGGGGTAGCCGCACTCACTTGGTCCGATGCACTGGCAGCCGATGCCGCCGCCTGGGCACAAAACATGGCGGAGAAAGAAAAAATGTATCACTCGGGTAATGCGGAGCGACCGGGGCAAGGAGAAAACCTATACTATACCACTGCAACGGATACAGAACGATCGGGTCGAAATGCCTCGAAAGCTTGGTATGATGAAATTCAGCTATATACCTATGCACCCATCGGTTCTGGGGAAAATAATTTTGCCGCTATTGGTCATTATACCCAAATGGTATGGAAATCGACTACGGAAGTTGGAATGGCTTTGGCTGTATCGAAGTCAGGGGCTACCTATGTGGTGGCTCGCTACAGTCCACCGGGTAATTGGCAAGGGGAAACACCCTATTAAAAAAAGCCCTTCTCAACGAAGGGCTTTTTTGATTTTATAAGAAATGTACTTTCCCACTAGCTACATCGTATACGGCACCGACAATGTCAATGCTCCCATCTTCATAAAGAGCATTTAGTACGGGGCTTTGGGATTTGATATTTGCTATGGTATCAATTACATTTTTTTGGGTAACTAGATCAACAAATTCTTTATTTTTTGACGAACGGTCTCCTTCATAAGAAACACTCTCTAAAACACTATCAAAATTTTTGAGCATCGCAGTAAGGTTCCCCAACTCTACATGGTCACAAGCTCCTTTTATGGCACCACATGAGGTGTGGCCTAAAACGACAATCAATTTGGATCCAGCTACCTGACAGGCAAATTCCATGCTTCCTAAAATGTCTGTATTCACAAAATTGCCAGCGATACGAACATTGAATATATCACCAATTCCTTGGTCAAAAACAATTTCTGCTGGGACACGAGAATCGATGCAACCAAGAACGCATGCAAAAGGGTACTGTCCTCCTTGCGTGGCTTCGACTTGACCCAGGAGATTCCGTTCCACTGGCTGGTGCTGTAAAAATCGAGTATTCCCCTCCTGAAGTCTTTTTAAGGCTTCTGCAGGACTTAATTTTTGTTGTTCTATTTGAGTAAATGCTTTCATAATTTCTTTTTGTTATCTGTTAGAAAGATGTTTAATTTTTTAGGCAGATTTCCGCATAGGGCCCAGGTAGTCCATAAAGCTGGCAGGATTTTCTACCGTCCCTTTTTCAGAAACCAAGATAAGTTTGATTTCATCCAGTTTGGCTTTTTCATTAAAGTCTTCCAGTATCTCGATGATGTCATTGTCTAGATAGCGGGTGCGACGCACATCTATTTCAAGTGTTGTTTGATCGGGAACGGAATTGAGTTCATTCAAGATGGCTCCTTTGTTAATAAAGGTAACTTCTTCAGCAAGTGTCATCTTCACTTTCATCACTTCATCATCAGATTTTTCCATGTGTAAAAAATGAGAGTTTTGATAACTCTTGATGAGGATAATAACAATCCCAACGGTCAATCCCAAACCAATTCCCACAAGTAAATCGGTAAAGACAATCCCTAAGATGGTAACGAAATAGGGTACATATTGTTTCCACCCCAAGGCAATCATTTTCTTGAAGGTTGTTGGATTGGCCAACTTATACCCAACAATGAAAAGTACGGCCGCTAAAACGGAGAGTGGAATTTTATTCAGTAGTTGTGGAATGGAAACAACCGAAACCAAAAGAAAAATTCCATGAATGATAGCGGATAATTTACTTCGACCTCCCGATTGAATGTTCGCCGAGCTTCGTACAATAACTTGCGTAATGGGTAGCCCTCCAATCAGCCCTGAAAAAATATTCCCAATGCCTTGCGCAAGCAATTCACGGTTGGTTGGGGTCACTCTTTTGTAGGGGTCGAGTTTATCTGTCGCTTCAACACACAAAAGCGTTTCCAAACTGGCAACCAAAGCAATCGTGAAGGCTGTTATCCAAATTTGGCTATTGCCTATCATTGCAAAATTTGGAAAGGTAAATTGACCAAAAAAGGAACTCATGTCTTTAGGAACAGGAACTTTTACCAAATTGGTATCTGCTATTGCCCAATAGGAATTTGATGCTGTTAACTGATAATAGACAATCCCTACGACAACAGCTACAAGGGGACCTTGTATCAATTGAAAAATACGTGCCTTGGCAGCCAATACATTACTCCACAAAAGGAGAATTCCCATGGAAATGACCGCAATAAGAGTGGCTCCAGGACTGATGTACTTCAAAGCTGTACCTATACCACTAAACGTATTTGAACCGTCGGACTGCATAAAAGAGAAGTCTCCTTCTGGTGCCTCGTAACCAAAAAAGATCGGTATTTGCTTTAGAATTATAATCAACCCTATTCCGGATAACATTCCCTTGATCACTGAAGAAGGAAAATAATACCCAATGATTCCCGCTTTAAGAAGGCCAAAACCCAACTGGATACACCCACCTAAAACCACTGCTAAGAGAAAGTTTTCAAATCCCCCCAGTGTTCCAATAGCGGTGAGGACTATGGCTGCCAGTCCTGCCGCAGGACCACTGACGCCTATTTGAGAGCCACTGAGTACACCGACGATAATCCCCCCTACAATTCCAGCGATTAAGCCAGAAAACAAAGGTGCTCCACTGGCCAGTGCAATCCCCAAACATAAGGGTAACGCCACAAAAAAGACGACGATACTGGCGGGGATGTCCGATTTAATATTTTGAATTAATGTTGTTTTCATTTCAAATAATTTGGATTGTTAGCAACTCAATGCTAACAACATTCAATAAAATAGTATGATAAAATTAGTAGATGCTAGGTAAATGAAAACATTTCTGGAGGGGGGAGGATTACCTCATTGTCTTCCTTACCACTTTGTAGGGCATATCGAAAGTAGCGTTTTTGCTCTTTGAGTTCTTGTAAGTGTACACGAAACTTGAGTATGATCTTATCGGTATCTTCTACATCTTTTTTAGAATCTTCGGTTTCGGTGTCCAAATCCATTTCTGCTTTCAAAACTATTTTATGAGAAGCAGACATAATGGAGAAAGTCGCTACATTAGAAATCAAAAACATTCCTAAAAATAAAATCAAAAATAGGGTCGCATATTTCTTTTCCAATGGCACTGACACGTCCTTTCTTCTATATCATCAATCGTTATTCAAATATAGGCAAACTAAAGTTACAAAGCTACTCGGTCCTAGTAGAGGACACCCACACCTTCTTTGAAACAAGCAGTATTAAAAGCTGGTATTTGGTCGTCCCGTAGAGAAACACCTTCTTTTTTTATTTTGTCCCATTGGGCATCCAACTCTTTGGCTTTGTTTCGTGCTCCTTGGGTAAGTCTTGGAATTTCACTATCAACTTGATTCAATAGGGTTATATAATGAGCCGTAAAACCATTTTCGTAATTTTCAACATCATCATAGGCTTGGGCCAGGCGTTGAACCATAGTAGCATCCCATTTTTTCAAGGCTTCTAAAAGTCTTTCTCCCTGGGCAAGTAAATCTCTTTTTTTTGATTTTTTGAGTTCTTCCAGTAAGTGATCTAGTTTTTTCTGATGCACATAGAGTCGATTGGTCAGTTCCGTCATTTCGCTATAAGTAGCAGCTCCTTTTTTCATAAAGTCATCATAGGAGCGGTATTCTTGACTACTTAAGTCGTGAACCGGATTTGCTACGATCCTAGCGGTTTGGGTGAGTTGGACCGCGCCGTAGTGCAACTGAATGCTGTACTCCCCTGGAATCGCTTTGTGTCCCCGATAACTGCCTTCAATGTATACTTTCGGTGCTCCAGGTAAGGAAGTATGTCTCAAATCCCAAACAAAACGATTGAGTCCCTTGCGTGCTTTGAGTTGCGGTTGCCTGCTGGGACCTCCTTCGTAGTCCATGTAGTCAGCATCCAATAAAGAAGAAAATTGAGCGACCCGTTGCCCCTTGTCGTCAAGGATGTCAATTTGCAGGGTATCCGATTCGCCTAGCTCGGGCAATTCAAAATAAATTCCCATTCCAGTGGAGGGATTGACACCCTCGAAAGTTCCCGTCCCTGTGGCTTCATTACTATTCATTTGGCTATACCAATGGGCCCAAAAAGCAGGATTGGGCTTGTACAGTTTGGATGATACAGGGTCTTTCCCATCCATTTGACGCAATACTTCAATATCATCCATTATCCAAAAAGAACGCCCTTGGGTGGCAACGATCAAATCGTCATGAGCAACCTTTAAATCGGTAATGGGAGTGATTGGTAAGTTTTGTTGAAAGGATTGCCATCGATTTCCTCCATCCCATGACACATAAACGCCATTGACTGTTCCGGCAAAAAGCAAATCTTTCTTTTTACTATCTTCACGAACAACCTTGGTGTATGCCTCAGCAGGTAACCCTTTTGAGATAAGGATCCACGACTTGCCGTAGTTGGTACTTTTGTATAGAGAAGGCTTGAAGTCGTTGAATTTGTAACGGGTTGTAGCCAGGTATACAGTTGCGGGATCGTGTGGCGATACTTCAATACTGTTGACCAGAGTTTCTCCCATTCCTTTAGGGGTAATATTTACCCAGTTTTCGCCATTGTCTTGCGTTCGGTACACCATTCCATCATCGCTTCCCGTATAGAAAACTCCAGCTTCATGAGGTGACTCAACCATATAACTTATGGTCCCGTAATTTTCTGCCCCTACTGCTTCATTGGTATAAGGTCCTCCTCCTTTGCCTTGTTTACTGTCGTCATGAGTGGTTAAATTGGGAGAAATAACTTCCCAATGAATTCCTTCGTTTCGGGTTCGGAGAACATATTGTGCACAATGATAATAGGTATTTTCCTCGTGTTGAGAGCGTATGATAGGAGCATTCCAATTGTAGAGATACTTCATTTCTCGAGCTGCCAATCCCAAATACAGGTTGGGTTCAATCATTATCTCGGTACTTTCATCGGTATGAGCGTCCCGTATTTCAATGGTCCCCAGGTAACTACCTCCCATAACTTGGTCTGGTTTGTCAGGGTTAAAGGCCAAAAAAGCACTTTCCCCACCAGCTGATGGCGACCAATTTCGTTCCCCAATTCCACTACTCCCTATTCCTATGCTTGCAATCTTAACAGAGGAATTGTCTTGCTGTCCTCCGTATATATTGTAAGGATATAAATTATCGGTATTGATTCGGTAAAACTGAGCAGTTGGTAAATGATCCAATCGCGACCAATGTTCGCCTTCGTCAAATGTAACTTCACAACCCCCGTCACTGGTTAAAATCATGTTATCTGGATTGTTCGGATTGATCCACAAATCGTGATAATCGCCGTGGGCACTCCTTACACGGCTCCATTTCTTACCACCGTCGATGGATTTATAGGTACTGGCACTTAAAACATAAACGACATTTTCATCTTTTGGATCCAGTACCAATTCGATATAGTACCAGGCCCTTTGAATCAATCGATGGTCTCCACTAACACGAGTCCAACTAGCCCCAGCATTTTTTGAAACAAACAAACCTCCTTTTTCTTTTTGGGAATCACTTTCTATCAAAGCATAAACCCAATCTGAATTTGCTGGAGAAACAGCAATTGCCATCTTCCCTTTTTCCTCCGGAAGGCCTTTGTGAATTTTTTTCCAATTATTTCCGCCGTCAACTGATTTATACAATCCGCTGCCTTTCCCTCCTGAGACAACTTGCCAAGGTTTTCGAATATGCTCCCAAAGAGCTGCATATAATATGTTGGGGTTGTTTCTGTCTATAGAAAGTTCACTTGCTCCTGCCAATGGATTCACATACAAAGTTTTTTTCCACGATTTTCCTCCATCTACTGATTTGTATATTCCACGTTCTTGGGTTGGGCCATGCAGTGCCCCTTGCGCCGCCACCCAAAGGACGTCCGGATCGTTAGGATGGACAACAATACGGGATATGTGTTGCGTTTTCACCAAGCCCATTTGCTGCCATGTTTCGCCGGCATCAGTCGACTTATAAACACCGTCACCATGCGATGTCATGACACCACGTGGAGCATGCTCACCCATTCCAACATAAATTATGCTCGGGTGGCTCTCCGCAACGGCTATGGCACCCACAGAACCCATTTTGAAAAATCCATCAGAGATGTTTTTCCAGTGCTGTCCAGCATCCTTGGTTTTCCATACTCCCCCACCTGTAGTTCCCATATAATAGGTTAACGGATCGCCAACAACACCGGTACCCGCATTGGCTCGACCCCCACGAAAAGGACCTATGTTACGGTATTTTAAAGGAGCTAAGGTTTTGGCCAGGTCTTGAGCAAAACCAGTCGCTGAACAAAGGAAAAAAATACTAATGGCAAACAACAATCTATTTTTCATACGGCGTGTTATTATCTAGCTTCGGAGAAAGTAGTTTAATTGATTTCCTCCAAAGCGTTTTCTATTAGGGTTTTAAGATGGGTTTTATGTGCTACGGAAGCTAAGTCCCCTTTGGGGCTACGTAACTTTTTAAGCAGTTGTTTTAAATTGTAAATCGCCATGGATTGCGCAGCTACTTTGAAACGGCTTGCATCTTTGCCTTTAACCATAGCAATGAGCCGTTTCACATAGACTGCTTGCAGGTTTTGACGAAAACCGTTCACATCGCCTTTGATATCCGCATCAAACATGGTTTTATTGAGATCGTTCATAAAGGCGGCCAAAGCGTATTGGTTGCCGTACAGTTCAGTATCTGAAATACGTTGCAATGTATTTGGATGCATTAAATGAGCTAAGACACGGGTTTGATATCCGAGTATACGATCTTGAATTTTTGGATCCTCGGGACCTGAATAGAAATTAAACCCACGACGTTGTCTGGCCAAAAAATTGTATAAAGAGGCCGGTGCCTGAAATGCTTTGGGAGAGAAAACATAAGTATTCAGTGCATTCATGGCTCGTTTTTGATCTCTAATAGAAACTGGGGTGTAGGGTTGTGTTGCTCCTTTTTGTCCCTGCACAGCACGATCTACATAAACACCCCCAATGAAACGAGAAAGAACATCACCTGCACGAGCGGCTTGCGCATTGAGCACATAATACGCTCGCCGTAAATCTTCATACGTCTGACCCACTTCTGAGAAATTTATTTGGATTTCACCCATTAATTGATTGACCAATTTAAAACGATCGATCGAGTAGCGAATAGGATCGCCCGAAAGGTCTCCTGTCATTACGCGCGGGTCAATGGCTTTACCTGGTGAACGCATATCGTCTGCGTCATTTCCAAAAATCAGCTCGGGTTCGGTAGATCGATCTAAAATTGCTTCTCTTGCCGCATCCGTCGTATAGGGAGTGTATCCAAATTGGATGGCCCAAACATCATAGGGCCCCACTGCCATGTCATAATATTGACCTTGTTTGGAACGATCTAAAGTTAGATTGATTCCCGCATAATCCATAACCGAGCCTGTAAGTGCTTTCCCTTTGATAAACGCTGGGTCGGCCAACTGTTCAGGACTGTATACATGACTGGCTTTCATGTTGTGATTCAATCCTAATGTATGCCCTACTTCATGCATAATTAAGGACTTCATGGCTTCCTTTTTCAAGGTTTCCATTTCCCAATCACTGGCTTGATTGACTTGTAACCAAGTTGTTCCTAACTGCTGACTTTCGTGCAATTCAAACCCTTGCGAACAGAAAAGAAGTGAACTTTCCAATTGACGTTGATTGGGTAGTTGTTCTTCTTCTTGCAAGGCCATATTGGTAGCAGCATTGTTATACAGTCGATCATAAAATACGCGATTGGTAAAATGAACGTACTCCAACATGATATCGGCGCCAATAATTTCTCCTGTTTTGGGATTTTTTAGACTGGGGCCGTACCCTCCAAAAGGGGGATTGGGGGAAGAAGTCCAGCGCAGCACATTGTACCGTATGTCTCCTGCATCCCAGTCGGCATCATCGGGTTGTACTTTGACCGTAAGGGCATTAGAAAAACCTGCTTTTTCGAAAGCTTCGTTCCAAGCCAAAACACCCTCTTTAATGGTTTCTCTCCATTCTAAAGGAGTGGAGTTTTCGATCCACCAAGTAATCGGTTCTACCGGATCGGAGACGGCGGCTGATGGGTCTTTTTTAACCAAGCGCCAACGATTGATAAAATCTCTATAATTCGTTGTTCCTGTCGCTGTTTGATCATCTTTAAATGTCAAAAAATAACCAACTCTGGGGTCGTCAAGTCGGGGTTCATAACCCGAATTTGGTAGAGCAATAAAGCTGTGGAAAACCTTGATCGTAACGTTTCGGCCGTCGGCAATCGCTTCGGATCCTAGGTTGAGTGCAGTTGGATTCTTAAAAACGTATGCTGTTTTGATATTGGTGTTCTCAGGATAATTATTGATTTCCTCAATTTTGGCTCTTTTCTTGTCAAAACTACCCAACTTGAAGGCTGTCGGCGAGGACTTGGGCCGTTTGGGTTGTTTGATCCGTGTTAGGGTTTCGGATAAGAATAATTCCGTTGCTTCAATCAGGTAGGTGTCTTTTTCTTTATCATAAGCAAGTATTTTGCTTGTAGTCAACAGTGCATCGGATGTGTTGGCACGAGCCGAGCGTGCTAATTTATTGGCAGGGTCAAAATAAAAATTGGTGTTGGGCGCTACCAGTTCGATGTGATCATAATGCTTTTGAAATTTTAGGATTTTTGATCCGCGATACGATCCTCGAAAAGACCCTGCTTCAGTGACCCCATCAGCTATTTGTGAGAAATGTATGAATTCTTTTCCAAGCTGATCAGCTCGAATGGCCATTTTCACTTTGCCAGAGAGACTATCTCTGTAAAGGGTATAGAATCCTTCTAATTCATGACTTTTTTTAGTCAATTCGGCGATAGTCTTTTCTTTGTCTTTATCGTCTTTTTTCTTTTTACTGTCTTGGGCAACTCCTACTGTACCCATGAACATACTCAAAACGATTACTAATACTCTCATGATCTGAATTTTTTCCCTCACAAATTTTTTTTCACCAGCTGGTCTGTCCTAGGTTTTTATGCACCCAAAACAGCAACAAATTAATATGGTAAAGATTCTTTTTTCATGAGGCGGTTAAGGCATAAATGTAGGAGTATTCGAATGAAAAAACAAAGACTTGGGGAGCCTAATAATTAGGTTTTTAGTATTGACTGAAGAGAATAGCCATATCTATTTTGGTATTTTCCTTCAAATGTTCACCAATGACAAGCAAAAGCTGTTTTTTGACTCCCTTACGATAGTAAATTCCCTGTCCGTTTGCTAACAGAACCCTGCTTTCAGAGTAGGGCGAGAGACTGGGATTCATCACTCCAGGGATGATCAATGGAAGCGGCTCAGCACTGGAATTGACCAAGATAAAATTCCGTAATTGGGTTTTGACAACGGGCTCCAATCTTTGAGTTTTCGGCAAAGTACGTAATCTAATTTTCACCTTTTCTAAATGGGGATTGGAAACCAATACTTGTTGGTTGCTATTAATTGAAAGTTTTGTTTTTCCCTTGGGTGACAAACCAAAACCACCCGATATAACGCCAGAAAGACGGTTTACGATTCGAATACTAACTTCTTTTTTGGACTGGTTTTTCAACCGTATGCGATAGGTCTGGGACGAAAGAAAAGAGGTCTCTTTTTTTGGTATCCGTAAAGCTTGTTCTTGATTGGGCAAAATTTCAACTGCAGTGCTTTGTGCGTTCAATTCGGCAGAAAAGAATCCATATATAGCAATGAAAAAAAGTGATTTATACAAGGGGTAAATCGTATTACATTTTCCAATTCCAAAGCACCAAATCCCACTGAGCCCCTTCGTATTCAAAATTTCCAACAACTTCAAAGCCAGCTTTTAAGTGCGCTTTTAAGGAACGCGGATTTTTTCTGTCCACATCGGTGATACAGCACAGATACTTACTATCCATTGTTTGTCTAAAATGCGTATATAATTTTTGGACAACTCCCTGTCCCCTATAGGCTTTCGAAACACAAAGTTGTCCTACTATTGCATACGGGATTTTTGCCAAAGTAATTCCTTTGTATACAACCCGATTACAATGCCCTATTAAATCATCAAGCAAGTTATGATGGCCTCTGATATCGGAAGTTGCCACCAAGGCATAACCGACTACCTCGTCATCTACTTTTGCCAAAATAGCTGGGTTTTTATTGTTCATCCAAGAAAGAAATTGAAACGTGTAGGATGCGGTCAAAAATCCTTCTTCTTTTTGCTCAATTGGGTCTAAATTGGATTTTAAATTCTGCTCTTGCAAATATTTTATTTGATCAAGCTCTTCAATTTGGGTTTGTAAACAGATGGTCACGGATTGGGGGTTATTAATTACAATAAGAGTCTAAAGTACCCAACAAAAGTTTGTAATCGATTGATTCTTCACCTAGGGTTTCGTCATTGCGCGAAGTAATGGTTTCTACGGTTAAGACGTCGTTGGATTCGGTAATGATGTAGGTATTTCTTGAATAATTTTCTCCTCGTGTAAAAGTAAGCGTCCAAATAAACTCACTAGGGATATTGGTTTCAATGTTAATTGAATAAACACCATCATCTGCTTCAAAACTGGTGTTATCAGAAAAGAAAATACAATCACCTACCAAAGGAACTTGGACCAAAAATCTACTAGTGTCGTTGGAAAAACCAAGCCGCTTATCTGTACTATTATCCCAAATAGTATTGTCATATTTTTCGAGAAAAGTAGTCGGTTCGGGTTCCGGAATAACTTCGGGCTCTTCTTCAGTTGAACATGAAACAAATAAAAAGAGGATGAAAAGAGGTAAATAGCTGTATTTCATAATAAAAATATAAAACACATGCAATATACTAAACTCTCAATCGATATTAACGATCAACAAAAAGGAATTGGAATGAGTTTTTTTTTTAATCATTTCGGGACTGGGGCATCAATCAATTTGTCAGGCTATAGGGCCAGTTAAAAATTTTGCTTGTTGCACCATAAGGTAATGTGACTTCTCCTCATTCGGACGATCAATATGTATTTCTCCCGTAGGATTTGAAAAGGCTAAATAGGATGAACCAAAAAGCAATGTGAGGGGAACAGTGCTGTATTGTCTGGGCACAAAAAATGCACAAAACCCAAAAAAATTCAGAAAAAAGGGTTTTGTGCATGTATGGTAGAACAAAAGCGGTTTATAGAGAAGAAAGAGTGGGGTTAAACTAGTTAGTTTATGGTTGCAAATTAAAAGTAATAAAATAATTTTAATTTTCATAACTTTCCTGTACGTTTATAAAAAAAACATGTACCGTTCCGGATGCCCTGTAACCAATGTTCTTGATTTAGTAGGAGATCGCTGGTCTCTCGTCATAATACGAGATATTTTCATGGGAAGAAAAACCTTTAAAGAATTTTTAAACGCCCCAGAAAATATAGCCTCAAATATCCTAACCTCCCGATTACGATCCTTAACCCGTGAAGGTTTTATAAACTTTACCTACAGTCCCAATAATAAAAAGACCAAATATTATTATCTCGAGAACAAAGGAATTGACTTCTACCCTATTCTCTATGAAATGTCTATGTGGAGCGAACGGAATCTCGAAAAACCTTTTCACCCATTATCGACCAAGTGGTTCATTGACAACAAAGGAAAACTCGCGAAGGAAGTTATCGAAAAAGAAAAAAACAACTACCTTGAAATCCGTGATCAACTGTTCGAAGAAACTGGAATCAAGCTTTAGGTAAGTAAAATGAATGTTGAGCAGGTTACTGTTATTGGAGCAGGTACGATGGGTAACGGTATTGCTCACTGCATGGCCCAATACGGCCATACAACGACTCTTTATGATTTAAATAGAAAATTCCTAGATAAGGCCTTTGTTGTAATTAACAACAATATGGATCGGCAAATTCAAAAAGGAATCCTGACGGCACAACAAAAAGAAGCCAGTCTAAATCGTATTCAACTAACTACTGATAGTGCTAAGGCCTACTCGCAAGCGGATTTGATTATCGAAGCTGTTTCTGAAAAAATAGAGGTCAAAAAAAGTGTATTAAATGAAGTTATTCAATACAAGCCTTCTCATTGTCTTGTTGCCAGCAACACTTCTTCTCTATCAATCACGGCTTTGGCAGCTCATCTTCCATTTCCCGAACAGTGTGCCGGCATGCATTTTATGAATCCGGTTCCAATGATGCCTTTAGTCGAGATTATTGCCGGTTTTCATACCGCCAAAGAAACCGTGAAAACCCTTCAAATAATAAGTAAGAAAATAGGAAAAACACCGATTGTAGTGCAAGATTCTCCCGGTTTTGTGGCCAATAGAATTGTATTGCCAATGATCAATGAAGCTATCGAAACCCTGCAACAAAATATAAGTGGAGTAAGAGAAATTGATCAGATTATGAAATTGGGGATGGGGCATCCAATGGGACCCCTTCAACTGGCAGATTTCATTGGACTCGATGTGTGCTTAGCAATCCTAGAGGTGTTGCATGAAGAATTGGGACAAGACAAATACGCACCCGCTCCTTTATTGCGAAAAATGGTAGTAGCAAAACAGCTTGGAAAAAAATCAGGGATTGGATTTTACAATTACCAAACCGACTCAAAAAACCCACCTGTAGCGCATCAATTTCAGTGATCATGTCGAGATCTAAAACAGGTACATTTCGAGATTTACTCTTATTGAATCTAGGAATTTTGTGTATCAGCACTTCGGGCATTTTAGGCCGAACCATCCCCATTACCCCTTTTGAGATTATCTTTTGGCGTTCGCTTATTGCTTTTTTTTGCTTGGCGATTCTGGTTGTTGTTCAGAAAAAAAATATTTTTTCCCTTTTTCAAAAAGCCCCCTTAGCATTGCTGGCCAGTGGTCTTTTATTAGGTGTTCATTGGATTACCTACTTTTTCGCTCTTCAGTGGTCGAGTATTGCCATCGGCATGCTTTCTTTGTATACCTTCCCAATCATTACTGCTTTTTTAGAACCTCTTTTTGGGAGCGATCGTTTTGAGCGAAAACATATTTACTTGGGTTTGGCTATGCTGCTTGGAATCTATCTTATCAGTCCTGAAATTGACCAAACTAACCAACAATTTTTAGCCGTTGGCATGGGAATCTTTTCCGCCTTCAGTTTCTCTTTTCGTAATTTGTTGATTAAAAAAATAACAAAAAATACTGATGGCCAGTCAATTATGACGCTCCAAGTAGGCATTGTGAGTCTTTTCCTACTTCCGGTTAGTTTTCATGACGCCATATCCGTTTTGGAAGAAAATTTCAGTCAGTTGTTTTTTCTGGCCTTGGTTACAACGGTTATCGGTCACAGTCTTTTTCTTCAAAGTTTTCAAAAATTTTCTATCACTACAGCGAGCCTGATTAGTTGCTTGCAACCTTTGTATGGAATTGTTATGGGCGCAATGCTATTAAATGAAATTCCAAGTTTTAAAACCGCAATAGGCGGATTAATAATTCTTACTGCAGTCGGTATGGAAATTTACAGTGTGCAAAAAAAATGACACTGTGTCTAAAAAAATAAGTAAATTATTTTTATATCAATGGATTAGCAATTACATTTGGATGGAATTAACAAGCCATTCGATACTATGGAAGCACCAAAAAGTTTTCTCCTTACAGTAGAAAACCAACTCGCTATAGTAACACTGAACCGACCCAAAGCACTCAATGCTCTCAACAAAGAGGTGATGGAAGAACTGCATCATTTTTTCACTGTTTCTCTTTTTGAAATGGATTGTGTGGGAGTCGTCTTGACAGGAAGTGGAGAACGTGCTTTTGCTGCGGGTGCTGATATCAAAGAATTTCTAAATCTGGATCCGCTGGCGATGGAAAAACTTTCACAACTCGGTCACCAGTTGATGTTTGCTATTGAAAAATGTCCTATTCCTGTTATTGCGGCTATCGAAGGCTATGCTCTGGGAGGTGGATTTGAACTCGCCTTGGCATGCCATCTTCGAGTCGGCTCAGAGAAAGTAAAAATGGGGAATCCAGAAGTCAATCTGGGTATCATACCAGGCTATGGTGCCACCCAACGCTTGCCTCAATTGGTTGGACGGGGTCGTAGTCTTGATATTATGATGACTGCCCGAATGATTGGGGCGAAAGAAGCCTTGGAATGGGGTCTATTGAACCGCCTGACGCCACCTGGTGAAACCGTTCAACACGCCAAAGAAATGCTTTCTCTTATGGGCACCAAAGGACCTTCTGCGATAGCAAAGGTTATCGAAACGGTAGCGGCTTTTTATGATCCCGAAAAGGCAGGTTATACTGTGGAATCATCTAACTTTGGAGCCTTATCGGCTAAGGAAGAATTCAAAGAAGGAACCCAAGCATTTATTGAAAATCGAACTGCCAACTTCAAAAAATAATTGATGGATTTGAATCTCTCCGAGGAACACAAAACGGTTCGGAATGCAGCCAAGAGCTTTGCTCAATCACACCTCTTGGAGGGTGTTATTGAAAGGGATCGACACATGGAACACCCCGCCGAGGAAGTAAAAGAAATGGGGGTCATGGGATTTATGGGTATAATGACATCACCAGCCTATGGCGGTAGTGGAATGGACACGCTGTCCTATGTTTTAGCCCTTGAAGAAATATCTAAAATAGACGCCAGTGCAGCGGTTATCATGAGTGCCCACAACTCACTCGTTCTCTGGGCCATAGAATCATATGGAACAGCAGCTCAAAAAGAAAACTACCTGATTCCTATGGCTTCGGGACAAAGCCTTGGTTGTTTTTGCTTATCAGAACCTGAAGCAGGAAGTGATGCCACCATGCAACGAACAACAGCAGAAGACAAAGGAGCATATTACCTGCTCAATGGAGTAAAAAACTGGATTACAAATGGCGGACATGCCACATATCAACTTGTTATTGCTCAAACCAATCCAGATAAAAAACATAAGGGGATCAACGCCTTTATCGTGGAAAAAAAATGGGATGGAGTTACCATTGGACCCAAGGAAGACAAGTTAGGAATTCGTTCGTCAGATACGCATTCCATTAGTTATACGGATGTCAAAGTCCCCAAGGAGAATCGTATTGGTCCCGATGGATTTGGTTTCAAGTTAGCAATGCAAATTTTGGAAGGAGGGCGCATTGGGATTGCGGCACAAGCATTGGGTATTGCTGCGGGTGCTTATGAACGTTCGGTAACGTATGCCAAAGAACGCAACGCTTTTGGCAAACCCATAGCCGAACATCAAGCCATCGCTTTTAAACTAGCAGAAATGGCGACGGATATCGAAGCGGCACGTATGCTGGTTTATCGAGCGGCTGTTTTGAAAGACCAAGGCGTTCCATTTGGATATGCCAGCGCGATGGCGAAACTCAAAGCTTCTGAAATAGCTATGAAACATACCGTCGAAGCCGTGCAAATTCACGGCGGAAATGGATATGTCAAAGAGTATCACGTGGAACGTCTGATGCGGGATGCCAAAATAACTCAGATATACGAAGGAACCTCTGAGATTCATAAAATTATACTTTCAAGAAATATTTTAAATGGTGAACTTTACCTGCCTATTTAATGCTTAATACCCAATAAATGATGAAAATTTTAGTCTGTATTAGTCATGTACCCGATACCACTTCCAAAATAAACTTTGTGGACGGCAATACGAAATTCGACTCCCAAGGCGTCCAGTACATTATCAATCCTAACGATGAATTTGGCCTGACGCGAGCCATGTGGTTCAAAGAAAAAAATGGTGCTACTGTCGATATAGTCAATGTCGGTGGACCTGAGACGGAAGCAACATTGAGAAAAGCACTAGCCATTGGTGCAGACAATGCGATCCGAATTGACACCCAAGCCAATGAGGCTTTTCAAGTTGCACAAGAAATCGCAGCTGTTATTGACGAGAATCAATACGATTTGATTATCGCAGGTCGCGAATCCATTGATTACAATGGAGGAATGGTACCCGGTATGATTGCAGCCCTGACCAATATCAATTACCTCAATAACTGTATTGGGCTCGAAATTGAAGGGATGCAAGCAACAGCCATGCGTGAAATGGATGGTGGAAAAGAAACTGTCAAAGCAAGCTTGCCTTTAGTTATTGGAGCACAAAAAGGTTTGGTAGAAGAGAGTGACCTCCGAATCCCAAACATGCGAGGTATTATGATGGCTCGAAAAAAGCCTTTAACTGTCCTTGCATCTCAGGAGAATAGCCTTCGTGTGCAATCGATTTCGTTTGAAAAACCCGCTCCAAAAGGGGAGGTAAAACTTATCGATCCTGAAAATATCGATGAACTGATTGCACTGCTTCACAACGAAGCCAAAGTCATTTAATTTAAAAAATATTCCTATGTCTGTTGTAATTTATGCCGAGTCTGAAAAAGGACAACTCAAAAAAATAGCCTTAGAACTGGCTTCCTATGGAAAAGCAATTGCCGATCAACTTAACAAAAAGCTTGTTGCAGTTACTATCAATTGTGAAAATAATGATGTTTTGGGTAGATATGGAGTCAATGAAGTATTGACAATTGCTCATACAGGTTCTTTTAACGCAAAACAGTATGCTGTTTCAATTGCTGCGGCAGTAAAAAGTCAATCTGCCGAAGTTGTTTTGGTTAGTTCCAGTGCAGACAGTCGTTATTTGGCTCCCCTGCTTGCTGTTTATTTGGATGCGGGGTATGCGTCAAATGTTGTTGAAACCCCACTAAACACAACTCCTTTTCAAGTCAAACGTTCTGTATTTACCAACAAAGCTTTTGTCGTCAGCCAAATTAGTACACCTGTTAAACTCATTGGCTTGTCAAAAAACGCATACGGTATCCATGAAAATCCAACAACAGCAACCGTACACGAATTTGAAACGGCAGCGGTTGACTCCAATATGGAAGTACAAGATGTAGATCAGGCAAGTGACACTGTCACGATAGCGGATGCTGATATTGTTGTTTCAGGAGGACGGGGACTCAAAGGGCCAGAAAACTGGCACTTGATAGAGGACTTGGCGACCACTTTGGGAGCGGCAACGGCTTGTTCCAAACCTGTGTCCGATATGGGATGGCGACCACACAGCGAACATGTTGGTCAAACAGGAAAGCCCGTCGCTTCGAATTTGTACATTGCTGTGGGTGTGTCAGGTGCCATTCAACATCTCGCTGGTATCAATGCCTCTAAAGTAAAGGTCGTGATTAATACGGATCCAGAAGCTCCTTTTTTCAAAGCCGCTGACTATGGCATTGTTGGAGATGCCTTTGAAGTGGTTCCAAAGATGATAGAAAAACTCAAAGCTTTTCAGGCAGAAAACGCTTAATCTTGGAGGGGTTGTTTTTTCCCATCATCATCAACGGCTACGAAAACTATGTCGCAGGCGCAGTTTTCTAAGCGCTTATGAGTCAATAAATTTTCACTCGTTACGGCTACATGCATCCGTATGGAGGTGTTTCCAACACCCACTACCTGTGCATGAATCAAAACCAGGTCCCCAATCGAAATAGGGTTGATAAATTCAATACCATCTACAAATCGTGTAACACAATATTTCCGTGTGTGTTGTGCTGCTAAGGCATAGGCAGCTTCGTCAATCCATTTCATAACGTTACCTCCGTGAACGGATCCAAAATAATTCACATCGGTGGGTTGTGCCATAAATGACATATTTAATTCCTTTTTCTTCATCCCAAAAGTTTTACTTGATTGTTGCAGATAAATTGACTAAAATTACCGGAATATATAACCATAATGTACCGATTTGTTCTGTTGATTTGTTTCAGCTGTTGTGTTCACACTACCCTTATAGCACAGCAAACACTACGTAAACACTCACAAAAACTGAGGATTGTTCTCAACACCAATCGATCTTTGAGTGCTGCCAGGGCCAAACGTGCGCTTTTTGAAAAAACCAACCTTACTCCTTCAGACTTTGATTCAATAGCCATTTCTCACCGACTGCGTTTTGTTGAACTCTACCTAGAAAAGAATGTCATTGGTCAATTGGGAAGTTCATTTATCACTGCCTTATTCGATTTATCTAATGACCAACTCATCAGTATGTCTGGATTTCGGGTACGCCCCTCTGAAAAAAACCCAAAAATGATACTTACCAACATTCCTCTGATCGAAGACATTCTAAAAAAAGAAAATATTTTGGACATGGATGTCCCCATCAATATCTCAAATGTATTTGCATCGGATTTAGGAGTCTATTTTGACATGGACTTTATTTTACAGGATACTCTCATTCGTTCTCATGTTGATTACCGCCATGACACGCAAAAAAGCCGTATTATCGTCTATGATAAATAAAATAAAATTTCTTTTTGTCCTATTAATTCTAGGCTCAAATACACAAGCGCAGCAGCTTCTGGATACATTAGTTTTTTCATCCAATCACCAAAAAACTGTTTTTGTCTTAACAGCCACAGCTGGGTATGTCCACAAAGAAGCGATCCCGGCGGGAAAGATATTGTTACAGTCTTTAGCAAAATCCCAAAAGTTTAATCTGTTGCATTCTAACCGTGCGGATAGCATAGAACTTTTAAATGGGTCACCCATAGACACAATTATTTTTTTGTGCACTACACAAGATATTTTCAATAAAAAACAGCAAAAACAAATAGAGAATTATATTAAAAATGGTGGTGGATTTATTGGTATTCATGCTGCAGCCGATACAGAATATGAATGGCCTTGGTACGGAAAACTGGTCGGTGCCTATTTTGAATCACATCCTCCAGGCACCCCCAGTGCAATAATTACAACTCTTGATCCTGAAAATCCGATCACCAACCACCTGCCTAAAACGTGGGAGATAGAAGACGAGTGGTACAACTTCACCTTCCAAAACGACTCTATTCAGTCATTGCTCAACTTGGAAGAAACAAGTTATAAAGGAGGGAAAAATGGTGAATGGCATCCCATAACTTGGTTTCATGACTACGATGGCGGTCGTTCTTTTTATACTGGCATGGGGCACAAAGCAGCAACCTATAATGATATACGCTTCATAGAACTTCTTCAAAAGGGACTGGCCTATACGATGAAAACAGACTACTAAGGGATCCACTTTTTTTCAAAAGCATCAATCCATTCTTCATCTTTTGAAGTCAATGAATTCGTGTCTTGCGTCCATATTTCCAAAACTACTTGATTGTAGGTATTGATGATTTTAGGATGATGTTGGATTGTTTCTGAAAAATCTCCTACCCAGTTGATAAAAGCTAATGCCGCGTTGAAATCGTCAAATACAAAAGTCTTTGACAACCGACCTTCTTTTAATCTCCATCCACCCAGAAAAGCCTTTTTTTTTCTATTCATAGGGTCAACTAGGGTTGTAATTTTATTCGAGCTACCTGATCAAAGGTCGTCACATACAAATAGGATTCGGAAGGATCAAAAGCACAATTGGTTACAGCTTTTCCAAAATTAATGGATCCTCTTAGGACGCCCTCCGGCGAAAGAATTAAAATTCCATTGGGGGCCGTTGTAAAAATGTTCCCTGAAGAATGTACTTTCATCCCATCAAAATGACCCTCATAACGACGACTCAATTCAGAACCATCAAAAAATAATTCTGAGGCCCAATTGTCATCTACAGCATAGCGCATCATTACTGGTTTGTCAGGATCTGAATTGTTCACGTAAAGATATTTTTCATCCAGAGACAAGGCAATTCCATTGGGACGTGTCATCTCTTTCGATATTAAAATCAACTTACCCGCTGAATTGTATTGATACACACCATTAAAGGACAGTTCGCGTCGTTCTTCACTAAATCCTTTTTTTTCAGAATCATAAAATCCATAGGGGGGATCGGTAAAAAAAAAGTCTCCCTTTCTTCCTATTACCACATCATTGGGACTATTAAATCGTTTGCCTTCATAATTGTCAACAATAGAACGAAATGAAGGTTTTACCCCATTCATGCTTGCAACATAAGCCAAACGACGGTCGCCATGCTGGCATAGGATCAATTGGTTGCCATAATAAACCACTCCGTTTGCTCCTTTGGATCCCTTTTCAATGACTGGAGCAAAGCCAGTGTAACCACTGGGATCCATAAAAACAGAAACCCCTTCATTTTCTTTCCATAAATAGATCTTGTTCGCCGGAACATCAGTAAATAACAATCCCTCGTTGGAGGCACTCCAAACAGGCCCTTCTGAGACGCTATAGTCTTTGCCCGTCAGGTATTCAATAGTCGCATCTGGGGAAACTAGGCTTGACAATTCAGGATCCAAGATGGTTACTTGTTCCGTCAATGGAGGAGCGCAAGCGGACACTACTGCAAGGACTAGAAGGGCAATTTTTTTCATTGAGAAAGCTTTGGACATTGATGAAAACGAAAATATAAAACCTAAAGAAAAAGAAGAAATAAAAGTACCATGGCAAAACCTACAAGAGCGAGTAAAGTAGTCATTAGGGTCCATGACCAAAAAGTTTGTTTTTCTGTCAATCCCAAATACTGACTGACCAACCAGAAACCACTGTCGTTGACATGTGAAAATATGGAGGCCCCAGAAGCAATACTAACGACCAAAAGACTCAACTGAAGGGGAGTCTCCACACCTTTTTCAAGTAGGGGTGCCACAATCCCTGCAGCCGTAATCATTGCAACTGTCGAAGATCCTTGAAGCACCCGAACCAAAACCGCTGCCCCAAAAGCCAAACCAAATAAAGTCCCCTGTTCGTTGAGCCAAAGGGCGGCCATTTGTTCTCCAATTGAAGTCGCTATGAGCATTTCTTTAAGGGCACCACCTGCCCCTGTTAATAATAAAATGGTTCCTGCTGGAGCAAAAGAGGCCATGCTGGTACGGTATAATACCTCTTTGGAATAACCCGATCGAATACCAAGAAAATACCACGCCATGAGATTGGCCAAAATCAGGGCTGTGAAAGGATGCCCCAAAAAGGTGAAAACGGACAATATTATTGGTGAAACCCTGCCGAATACACCGGCTACTAAGAGTGCTTTGGTAACAATCAGGATTATAGGTAAGAGTAGAATGGCAAGGATTTCCCCAAGAGAGACCGGAGCCTTTTTTAATATTTCAGTTTGTTTTATTGATGCTGCATAAGGCGCCTTGATATGGATCCTGTTGGCAATGAAACGACCAAAAACAATTCCAGAAACGATTGCTGCTGGTAAACCTGTTGCTGCCCCTGCTATGATAACCCACCCTAAATCAGCTCCTAAAATTTCTGCTACAGCGATGGGGCCCGGTGTAGGTGGAATAAATGCATGTGTCACGGCGAGTCCTGCCAGCAATGGTAATGCAAATAATAACAGAGATTTCCCAGTTTTTTGTTGCAATGCATACAAGACAGGGATCAAAATAATGAATGCAACGTCAAAGAATACCGGTATGGCAAGAATGAAACCAATACACATCAAAGCCCAAGGAGCATGTTTTTGACCGGTTTTTTCTAAAAGTAATTGCGCCAATTGACGGGCACTTCCTGTTTTTTCAAGCAAGGCTCCGAACAAGGCACCCAAGCCCACTACAACGGCAACATAGCCCAGTGTAGCACCCATCCCTTTTTGAATGGTAGCCAACACAGATTCTACAGGAACCCCGGATACAAGTCCAATTACCAATGTAGCAATTAACAACGCTAAAAATGCAGGTATTCTAAAATATAATATGAGTAACAATAGGATACTCAAGCCTAAAATTAAAGGAAGAAGTAACATCATGATTTTAACTGTTTTGTCGGTGCCAAGGTCCATGTGAACCTCTCTGGGGAGATCCGCTTTTCCATTCCAATCCATGGGCACCAAAATAGTCGCGGAGCGATTGGATAAAGTTCCCTGTAGAATCGGATTGATGCATTGCCATCTGATATTGCCATGCCGCTGAGAATGCCGGAAGTGGCTTGCGTACTTTTAAACCCCATTGAAGTACTTCCATCAAAGCCGTTTCATTTTCCCTACAGCTTTTTTGAAAGGGTGTAGAAGCAATCAAACTGGAATATTGATCAAATATTGAGACACATTCTTGCATCAATTGAGACTGAATGATACACCCGCCCGTCCAGGTATGGGCTACTTTGTCCAAAGAAAAAGACCACCCATAAGCTGCTTTGGCTTTCTCCAAAATTGCAAACCCCTGATGATGATTAATCCATCTTGCCAAATCATACGCTTTCTTTAGGGTATCCCCCGTCAATATGGGTCCCTGGATGGGCTCCGTTGGTTCTTGTTGGGCCAATCCTACTCGCATATCTTTTTGAACCGATGTGAATCGAGCATGTAATGCGGCCATCAGTACCGAAGCAGGTTGACCCAATGTAATAGCACTTTGAGAAGACCACAGTCCCGTACCCTTATGCAGGGATACATCCTCAACCTCGTCGATCAATAAACCCGCTTTGCTCTTGTAGGTAAGCAACGATTCACTTATACCGAGTAAATAACTTTTGCTAGAACCTTTCTGCCACTTACCAAAAAGATTCCAAGAGGGCGATTCTTGACAACGCATCCATTCGTATACTTCCGCCAAAAGTTGCATTTCGCCATATTCGATACCGTTATGAATCATTTTTACAAAATGCCCCGCACCGCCTTCCCCAAAATAGTCTAAACAAGGTTGGCCATTCTGATTTTTAGCTGCTATTCTTTCGAGGTCTAACCGGACTCTTTCATACGCTTCTTGTGAACCGCCTAACATTAAGGAGGGCCCTTCGAGTGCGCCTTTCTTTCCTCCCGAAACACCCATCCCGATAAATAATAGTTGTTTGCTTTCAAACTCAAAAGCACATTTTTGAGTCGTTTCAAAATGAGCATTTCCCCCATCAATAACAATATCACCAGGACTTAATAAGTCCATTAGTTCAGACAAAACGCTTTGGGTGGGTGCACCTGCTGGCAGCATACAGATTATTTTTCTGGGAAGCTGTAAAGAGGCCACAAAAGCATCTAATTGTTCAAAAGGCAAGGCAGCTTTTAACTCCAGAAATTGATGGCATTGCTGTCGTGCGACACCTTCCTCTTTCCCAGCAACATAGCGATTGTAAAGGGCTAATGAAATGCCCTTACGCCCCATATTCCTAGCCAAGGCAGTACCCATTACACCCATCCCAATCACTCCCCAATGGGCTTGTTTATTCATTTGCTGTCGTTTAAAATTGCTTTTAGTTGTTCTTGAGTCGATAAGGCACAAGAAATTGTGAACGCATTTTCAGGTTTTTCCAAAGTTTCAAATTGACTTTTTAGCAAAGCTACAGGCATAAAATGATTGCGTGCTGTCATACGCTGTTGCAACAGCGTTCGTTTTCCTTCTAAAAAAATCCATTTTGGTCCCGGATTCAATCCTTTTTGAAGGGTATGCCGATAGCTTTTTTTTAGTGCAGAACACGCCAAAACAACCCCCTTATTTTTTTCAATAAGGACTGCATTTAGTGATTCCAACCAGGGTTGTCGATCCGTGTCTGTCAACGGGATACCCAAAGACATCTTTTCGATATTCGCTTTGGTATGGTGGTTATCTCCTTCGATAAATTCAAGCTGTAGATGGTCTGCCAGTGCGCGTCCTAAAGTTGACTTTCCACTTCCACTTACTCCCATAACAATAAAGATCGTTTTTTTTTTTTCTGCCATTTACAAGGACAAAATACAAAATAAAAGGGCTGGCGCATTTTGAAGGTTTTATAAATCCGCTATTTTAGCAGGAACAAACACCGTCATGTATCAAAGAATCCCTTTCTGCTCCTTACTCGTTATACTACTCACAAACTGTGGGCTCTCTGCTCAAACAATTGATACCATCATTCCACTTGACCGCAAGATGAACGAAACCTCTGGTCTTGAATATTTCAACGGGCATTTTATAACGCACAACGACTCGGGTGGAGAGCCTGAACTGTATGAATTTGATGAAAAAGGAGTCCTCCTGGCCACCCACCCTGTAACAGATGCCAAAAACAAAGATTGGGAAGACATTACGAAAGATCAAGAATTTGTTTATATCGGAGATCATGGGAATAACTTTGCTTCCAGAGAAGGTCTAAAAATATACAAAACGAAATGGAACGGTTCCGCATTCGAATCCGTTGGGAAAATTCGATTTCGGTATGGAGAACAGAAAAATTTCAACAAACGAGGGATGAATGCTTTTGATGCAGAGGCATTGACAGTCGCTGGGGATCAGTTACTTTTATTCTCAAAAAACAGAAAAACAAAAAATACAGAGGTTTATCATATCTCTAAAGAGCCTGGAGATTATGTCCTATATCCTAAAGTATCCGTCCCAGTCAATTCGCTGGTTACAGGTGCGGACTTCCATCCCGAAAAAAAAGTACTGGCATTGGTAGGATATGGTTTTGATGGCACCCAATTCTTATATCGTATTCAGAATTTTGATCCCAATGCATTGAATTTTGAAGGTATAGAAATGATGGTCATACCTCACAAAGATGCTCAAATAGAAGGCGTTAAAGTAATTGATGCGAACCACTTTTGGGTAACTTCAGAAGAAGAAAAATTTTATGGTAAACCCGAACTGATTCGCATTAGTTGGGAGTAAATTTAATCTTCAATAAAGTTTTTTGAACCAAGTTGTAACAACTCCCCCTGTGGATCAAATAATTTGGTTTGAATTACAGTTTTATTAGAATCTCTCCAAACGATATAGATGGGTTTAGTCAGATTCTGATCATGAAAAAGTATGGCATCCAACTCATAAAAAATCTGAGTATTCCTTCCCTTTTGAAATCGCGACACCATCCTTGTGTTCACTCCCTTTCCCTTTTGGGTTTCCGCAAAAGTAGTTCCAAAAGCTAAAAAATGGTCTTGATACGGGATATCAATAGTGGCTGGCTGATTGTTTTCGTCCAACCAGACATTCTCTGAATTCTTATGATAATAATAGGTTTTGGAAAACGCAATAGGGCTCAAAATCGAGTCAAAATTATCAAACATTTGTCTTGCCTCTAGAAAGTCTGGATCTCCTTTCGGAGCACAAGTCCAAAAAACAAGAACAATTAAAATCCATCCTAATTTTTTCATTCGAGTAAAACTTGTTTTTTCCTTTTTAACCAACCGGCTTGGGCTTTTTCTTCTACAAAAAAGACCGTCAGTTGGGCTTCAGCAGGAGTGTCTACAAAGAAAATTTTCTTTTCAGCATAGGTTTGCGAATCCTGAAAATACCACAACCCTTGGTTTCCTATCGCTTGTTTTTTTGAAGTCACTGTAAAAACGTGTAGGTCCGCCTCTTCGGGAAAATCAGCAATATATACTGGTATGACATTCTTTTTCAACGTCCCCACTGACTGGACAATTTGTGCCTGCACCCAGCTCCCCAAAAGCATCCCGTACAGACTCAAAATCCATCGGCAGTTATTTCGTACCAATACCATAAAAAGTGTCATGTTGGTGAATAATTTTCCAATCCAAATAAGCACAAAAATATGACAGATCAGGGTGGTAGTCAAAAGAAAAATAAAGCGCACCCTCTTTAAAGCTGATACCTCGGAGAGAGGCCACATCCGGCAGAATCAAATCTCCTGCATCAAAACGATGCGGTCCTGAGTAATAATGGTCCCTCAAAACACCCCCTTCGCCAGTTGTAAATCTAATACTGAGTGAATCTTGACGAATATCCAAGCTATTGACGGAGCATACTTTTGTTGACTTGGAACGGGTACCCCTACGAACACGCCACTTCCCTATCAATTGTGGATCAAGCTCTTGCTGCGGTGTCTCTTCTTCTTTACACGCTAGTGAGGGAATCAAAAGAATTCCTATTAAGACAAAAATGTTTACGGATTTAAAAGCTATTGTATTCATTTCTTTAACTTGACTTTAACCTCTTCTTGACTGAATATTAACAATTTGGAGACTAATTTTACGAATGTAATAGGCTTTTGTCATTTTGTTTGAATACCCGCTTTACTCGAATTTGAAGTTTTTATCTATGTAAGGCGGGTTTTTTCATTGACTTACTTCAAATTCGAACTCCCAGTTGGGGTTGTCCAACTGATTGATAATATATTTCAAGGTCAGTTCTTGTCCAATTTCAATGGCTTTAGTGGTTATCAATCGAATGTGCTTTACAGTCCCTATTTGCTTGTCTTCTGTAGCAATAATTGCTTTGCAATTGGGCATGTCGTGGTGATTGATGAACCCGCCCATAGGCAACCGAATATATCCGTTTTCAAATCGTTTGTCAAACACATGGCTCATCCCGAGGTCCGTGCCTTCGGGTATGGCCTTTGTTGCGATCAATCCCAAGCCTTCGATGTCACTTTTCCCGATAGTCAAAAAAGGAGGGAGTGGACGCCATTGAGTATTTTTCAGCATTGTGAATGATTTGCTTGTAAAAATAAAATTATTTTTTCAAAATAAGGGCCGAAGCGCCGCCACCACCGTTACAAACAGCAGCTGCTCCATAGGTTCCATGATGCTGAAGTTGATTGATCAGGGTGACTACTATCCGAGCACCAGAACACCCCAATGGGTGCCCTAATGAGACGGCTCCACCATTCGGATTCACACGTTCGGGATCAAGGTCTAATAGCTTTGTGTTGGCTATGCCAACAATCGAAAAGGCTTCATTGAGTTCGAACCAATCCATCTCTGCGAGCGTTAGTTGTGCTTTTGCCAGTGCTTTAGGCAATGCTTGTGCTGGTGCCGTGGTGAACCACTGCGGTTCCTGAGCGGCATCGGCCTGACTGATGATTGTGGCCAGAGGCTTTATACCCAATT
The DNA here is from genome assembly GCA_049890035.1 of Flavobacteriaceae bacterium. Classification (GTDB taxonomy): domain Bacteria; phylum Bacteroidota; class Bacteroidia; order Flavobacteriales; family Flavobacteriaceae; genus UBA11891. Next base: position 88,282 of record JBMHCG010000036.1, read on the forward strand.
GAGTTGCTTTTTCTTGTGACATTAAAACCAAAGCCGCCGCCCCATCGTTTAGGGTAGCAGCGTTTGCCGCTGTGACCGATCCTTCTTTGCTAAAAGCAGGGCGTAACTGGGATAATTTGGTCAAATCCACACGGCTGAATTCCTCGTCTTTGAAAATAACCCGTGGGGATCCCTTTCGCTGGGGTACAGATACAGCTACCGTTTCTTTTTCAAAAAACCCTGAATCCCATGCCTGTGTAGTGCGTTGATAGGATTGAATAGCGAAAGCGTCTTGTTGCTCTCTTGTTATTTGATACTTTGTTGCAGTAGCATCTGCAAAAACACCCATAGCCACTTGATCATATGCGTCTGTTAGGCCATCTAGTTGCATGGAATCAATCAAACTTTCTGAACCGAATTTAATGCCCCTGCGTAAGGAGACCAGGTGTGGACTGAGGCTCATGCTTTCCATACCACCCGCAATGACTACATCAGCCATTCCAAGTGCAATTGTCTGAGCGGCCAACTGAATACTTTTCATTCCCGAAGCACAGACTTTATTTACCGTTGTGCATGGAACGTGATTCGGGATCCCTGCTTGTATTGCTGCCTGTCGAGCCGGAGCTTGGCCACAACCTGACTGTAAAACCTGTCCCATAAAGACTTCTTGCACTTCTGAGGGACTTAATGCAATGGCCTCCACAGCAGCTTGTATCGCTACAGCACCTAAATCAACCGCGGGTAGTGTAGCGAATTGCCCCATAAAACTGCCTATGGGCGTTCGTTTCGCTGAAACAATCACAACTTTTCTCATATTATTTTTTGCTTTTGGGTTGCAACCATACGGTAAAAATACTCCCATAGATAGAATGAACCAAGCTCGAAATAGCCGCTGGGATAGCAGTCATTGGATTGGCAAAATTTTCTTGGGCCAAAACCACCCCCAAACCTGAGTTTTGCATCCCTACCTCGATCGATATGGTTTTGCTCACTTCCGTGTTTCCAATCAAATATTGGCTGAATAAGTAACCCATTAAAAACCCTAAAAAATGTAGAATCATTAGAGCCCCCAGCAAACGAAGGCCTGCTGAAAGGATGATCGCACTCCCTTGACCAATAATACTGGCTACAATTAATGTAATGAGAAGGACGGCTATAGGAGGAGCATACGGAATACATTTTTGAGTGGTAATAGGAAAAAAACGATTGATAAGTATCCCCAATGTAATGGGGAGTAACACAACCTTAAGGGTACTGTAAAACAATCCACTGGCCGCAACTTCCACATAAGTCCCTGACAAAGCCGATGTCAGTAGGGGGGTCAACAGTATGGCAGAAAAGGTAGAAATTGCTGTCATAGCAACTGATAAAGCAACGTGTGCTTTGGCTAAATAAGCGATTACATTCGATGCCGTGCCTCCTGGACAACAGGAAACAAGGATCAACCCTATGGCAAAAAAAGGTGGCAATTGAAACCATCTACCAAGGAACCATCCCAACATAGGCATGATGGTAAACTGAAGGACAACACCCAAGAGAACCCAACGTGGAGAACGACCTACTTCAATAAAATCTTCCCAACGTAAGGTGATGCCCATACCCAACATGATCCCTCCTAAACCATAGGTGATGAAGGGACCGGAAAACCAAGTAAAACTGGGTGGATAAATTAAAGCAATCGCTGATGCAATCGTTACAAAAAAAGGGAAAGCACGGGTAATGGCCTCATTCATAAACGAAAAGTGCTACTGGGGGGGCCTTTGAGTCCATATTTCGTGTAGGGGTTGCCCTTTGCTGCTTCTACCCTTATGATACCAATCCTTTCCGCGTAAGTCGTATTCGAAAGACAAAGCGGCCCCTGCTCGGCTATTGTCTCTTGAGAAATAATCTATCTGTTCAACATACGCTCCTGCATGGGCTGTATAGGTTCCTCCCCCCGATCCAAAAAATTGAAAAGTTTCGGTATTGAAAGCTGTCCATTGAAAATGGCCGTCAATCAAAAACTTTTGTGTTTTACGACTTCTATTGATGTCTCTTCGTTGTTCTCCTTCGGTTTTGACACGACCCGCCATAAGCCACTTACCATCCAAAACTTGTTCTTGACTTTTCTTTTGAATCCACTGACTACTGTCCCATTGAGCCGTTTTGAGTGCATCGTTCTCAAAATTGGAGTTAAACTCGAGATCGGATTGAATACGATTGCCATCTTTTTTATAATACCCACCCCGGGTGGTTATAAAAACCGCTGGATCGATTTGATACACAGTTTCGATGATGTATTCCTTATCCATTAAAATACGGTGGTGCGTCGGTGTCCCCATACGGTCGCTAGTAAACTCAAATACTTGTGCCTGTAGAGAAGCTATCCAAAAAAATAATAATACTATTCCTGCGTTCTTCATAATCTTTGTTTTAAAAAACTCAAAGGTCTTTTCAATTAGTTTCTGTAATCCAAAGCGGGTTTGCGGTCACCCAACAAAGGGATGTATTTAAAATCTTCACCCCGAACATCCAAAAACTCCTTTTTAATTTGTGCTCGAAAGGCGGCATCATCAATTAATTGCATTCCTGTAAGAGCCAGTGTTTTTGCTGCTACCATCATTCCTTTTTCTCCGATAGAGGTGCCTCCGGCTGCAACTGCCTGCCAACTGTGTGCGGGGGTACCCGGAACCCAGGTAGCCGCCCGAAGACCTGCTGTTGGTACTGCAAAACTTACGTCACCAACATCTGTAGATCCGCCCGCTTTCTGTCCAGAAGAGTAGGGTAATACGCCTGTAACATATTCAGTTGAAAGGGTACGGTTCAATGATTTAGAAATTTCCACGGCAAAAGATTTTTCTTCAGGGGTATATTTGTATCCTCCGATCTTTTCCAGATTGTTGTGTACCCTTTTTTGAAAAGTGGGCACATACAACAATTCATGTGTCCCCCCAATCATTTCATAATCCATCGTCGTACCAGTCCCTAATGCGGCTCCTTTTGCTGCATTGACAATTCGGTCAAAGACGCGGATGACTTCATCTCTTGTCTTATGGCGTGCATAATAATAGACCTCTGCAAAATCGGGTACCACGTTAGGTGCCTCGCCCCCCCGTGTGATCACATAATGGATACGGGTGTCATCGGTGACATGTTCGCGCATCATATTGACCATCGTATTCATGGCTTCTACAGCATCCAGAGCAGAACGTCCCATTTCAGGGGCTCCTGCAGCATGTGCAGCCACGCCATAAAACCGGAATTTTGCAGATTTATTGGCAAGAGCGGGACGGATCCCCGCAGCATTTTTGCTGTCGGCATGCCAATGTAGGGCCACATCCACGTCATCAAACAGTCCCGCTCGTGTCATGTATACTTTACCTGAGCCGCCTTCTTCTGCTGGACAACCAAAAAGTTTGATGGTTGCTTTTTTTCCTGTTTTTTCTAAATAATTTTTTAATGCAATTGCTGCTGCAGTTGACGCTGTTCCAAACAAGTGGTGCCCGCAAGCATGACCGCCACGACCGCCATTGGAAGCCTTGTAAGTAACTGCTTTTTGAGATAGACCTGGCAAGGCATCGTATTCGGCCAAAATAGCTATGGTGGGGCCTTCTGAACCAAACGTAGCTACAAACGCTGTAGGTATCTCTGCTACCCCTGCTTCAATACTAAAGCCTGCATCAGATAAGGTCCGCTGTAACAAGGCACTGCTCTTTTTTTCTTGGTATCCCAATTCGGCATACGACCAAATGGTTTGTGCTATTGTTCCGTATTGCTTTGCCTGCGAATCCAACCCTGCCAAGACTGTATCATAACGCTTTTGGGATTGTACAGAACCAAAAACAAGAAGAAACGCTAAAAATGTTGTATATTTCATCAGTGAATTAGTTTTTTTAAATGTATAAAACTTAATCCACCCCAAATACAAATACCCCAAAAATTGATTCCAACAATCGCCATTTTCTGTTTATTCAAAAATACTTCCCTTTTATGAGACGCTCTTTGCTATTCTTAACAGCGGTAGGCAGTAGTTTGCTGTTAACCGCTCAAAAAGTTGCCTTTGAAGAATACGACTTGCCCAATGGGCTGCATGTTATCCTCCATCAAGACAATTCCGTTCCTATTGTTACCACTTCGGTTCTCTATCACGTCGGTTCAAAAGACGAAAAACCTGACCGAACTGGTTTTGCTCATTTTTTTGAACACCTTCTTTTTGAAGGGACGCAAAATATCGAAAAAGGAAAATGGTTTCAAATCGTAACCGCCAATGGCGGATCCAACAATGCGTATACCACCAACGACTTCACTTATTATTATGAAAATTTCCCCTCAAACAAACTTCAATTGGGTCTTTGGATGGAATCAGAACGCATGCTGCACCCCATTATCGACCAAACAGGGGTAGATACACAAAATGAAGTTGTCAAAGAAGAGAAGAGACTTCGTTATGACAACAGTCCCTATGGCAAATGGAATGAAAATGTGAAAAAAAACCTCTTCAAAGTGCATCCTTACAAACAAACTACTATAGGTGAAATGGCCCACTTGGATGCTGCCACTCTTGAGGAATTTCAAGCCTTTAATAAAAAGTACTACGTTCCCAACAATGCGGTTTTAACCGTTGCAGGGGACTTTGATACTCCCACGACCAAAAAATGGATTGCTGATTATTATGGCACCATTCCTATGGGAGCACCTATTGTTAGAGAATTTCCCAAAGAAAAACCTATTGAAAAAACCATTCATGCAGAGGCTTTTGATCCCAATATTCAAATTCCGGCTTTGTTTTTGGCTTATCGAACGCCCGGCAAAAATACACGAACAGCAAGGGTGCTTAATATGATTTCTACTTACCTCAGCCAAGGTAAAAGCTCCAAACTGTATAAAAAACTGGTAGACGATCAAAAAATGGCATTGGAAGTAGCGGCCTTTAATATGGATAATGAAGACTATGGTACTTACGTTGTTTTAGCACTGCCCTTAGGAGAAACTTCCTTGGAAACCTTAAATCAAGAAATGAGTGAGGAAGTAGAAAAAATACAAACGGAATTGATTTCTGAAAAAGACTATCAAAAACTTCAAAATCAGTTCGAGTCGGACTTTGTTAGTTCGAATTCCAGTATCGAAGGAATTGCCAACTCTTTAGCCGAATATCATACATTCTACGGAGACACCAATTTGATTAATACAGAGTTGAATACCTATCGTTCTATCACCCGAGAGGAGATCAGAGAAGTGGCACGTGAATACTTATCGTCTGAGCAACGCCTTGAATTGCACTATTTACCGGAATCCCAAAAAAAATAAAATCATGAAATTCAACATACTGCTAATCGGTACACTATTAATCGGCAGCTTGTCAATGGCTCAAGTTGACCGTACCCAACAACCCCAATCGGGACCGGAACCCGAGATCAACTTTGGAACCCCTCAAGAATATCAATTCTCCAATGGCCTGACCCTATTGGTCGTAGAAAATCACAAACTCCCACAGGTATCCGTATCGCTTCGAATTGACAATCCCCTGTATACGGAGGGAGACAAAGCAGGACTCAATGGATTGCTCACTCAAATGATGGGCAAAGGAACCCAAAAAATTTCCAAAGACGCTTTTGAAGCGGAAATTGATTTTATGGGTGCTCATTTTCACTTTAACTCCGATGGGGCCCACGCCAGTTCCTTAACCCGCTATTTCCCACGGGTTTTTGAGTTACTTGCAGCGGCAACGCTTCATCCTAACTTTGATGAAAATGAGCTGAGCAAAGAAAAAGAAAAAAGCATTGAAGCACTCAAATCCAGTGAAAAGGACGTGAAAACAGCTGCACGCCGTGTTGAAAACTTACTGTCCTATGGAGCCAAACACCCACGTGGTGAATACGTTACCGAAAGTAGTATCAGTAAGGCAGGTATGGATGACATCCAAAGACAATATCAAAAAATGTTTCATGCACAAAATGCCTACTTAATTGTTGTGGGGGATATTGATTTTTCGGAAGCCAAAAAAATGACCAAAAAATATTTTGGGAAATGGAAAAAAGGCAACATCGTTCCTTCACAATTCCCTGTTCCAGAAAATGTCGATCAGACGGAGATTGCTTTTGTAGAAATGCCCAATGCGGTACAGTCTGAGATTTCGGCAATCTATACTTTTGACCTCAACAAAAAAAACCCTGATTATTATGCGGCTATGATCGCCAATCAGATTTTAGGCGGTGGTGGAGAAGCCCGCCTTTTTCTCAATTTACGTGAAGATAAGGGCTATACTTATGGTTCGTATTCCTCCCTTTCTGACAGTCGAAAAACCAAAGCGCGTTTGCGTGCCTTTGCCAGTGTTCGCAATGCAGTTACAGATAGTGCTGTGGTAGAAATGATTTACGAAATTGGGCGTTTGGGAAAAGATCTCGTCACGGATGAGGAGCTTGAACGAGTCAAACAGAAATACACAGGAAGTTTGATACACTCACTTGAGGATCCAGAAAATATTGCCAACTTCACCTACAACATTAAAACACAAGGGCTCCCAGCAAACTTTTACAACAACCTTCTCAAAAACATCAAAAAAGTCACTCGAGAAGATATCCAAAGAGTCGCAAAAAAGTACTTCTCAGATCAGCAATTGCGAATTGTTGTTACAGGAAAGGGAAGTGATATTTTATCATCATTAGAGAAAGTTACCCTGGCAGATAGAAGCCTTCCTGTTCGCTATTATGACAAATACGGAACAGCAACAGAGCGTCCTAGCTTTTCCAAACCCTTACCCGATGGTGTCACAGCACAGACCGTCATCGAGGGCTATCTGAATGCTATTGGAGGTAGAAGCGTTCTGGAGAAAATTGAAAGTCGGCATACTGTTTATGAAGCCAGTATGCAGGGAATGACGCTTCAAATGGAAGAAAAAAAAGCGGCAAACAACAAAATGTCTTTGGAAATAAAAATGATGGGCAATACCATGCAACGCATTGTTATTAATGAAAAAGAGGCATTTATGGAAGTACAAGGTCAAAAAGTCCCCATGCCACCAGCCCAGAAAGAAGCAGCCGAACTAGGACTTCCCCTGTTTCCAGAACTCTTTTTCGGTGACGCAACCACTCTTAAAGGCGTTGTTGATTGGGAAGGAAAGGAAGCTTATGAAATCCAAATTAATGATCAAAAAACAACGTATTACGATACGACTACATACCTGAAAATAGCTGAGGTAGAAGTGCAAAACGGCAACCCTGTTCAAACGCAAATAGGTCCCTACAAAGAAGTCAACGGAGTTCTAGTCCCAGAAAGCATTCGCTCGCAGATGGGGCCACAAGAAGTTGAATTTAAATTGCAATCAGCCACTTTCAACGCTTCTTTTTCAGAGGAAGTATTTCAATAAAAATGTAAAACGCCCCGTTTTAAACACGCCCCTTTGTGGGGTGTGTTTTTTTTGGATCCATAACCAAATAGACACCCATTAGAATAGTAATAGCCGCCAATGCATGAAGCCAGCCCAAACGTTCACCATCTAAAACGCCCCAAAAAAATGCTACTAAGGGAAGTAAAAAAGTAATGGACGAAGAAAATACAGGGGATGCAATAGCTACCAAATCATTGAATATAACTTTTGCTATTGCGGTTCCAAAAAAAGCTAAAAGAAAGATGTAGCCAATGGAATGCATCACTACTGGGGCCTGAAAATTTAAGGTATGAAAACCCGAGAAAAAGAAAATAAACATAGCGGGAAAGCCAATAGCAATAAAATTACCCAGTGCAATCCCCATGGATGTGACACCAACGATTTTATACTTAATGATATTGATATTTACCGCATAACACAATGCTGCAATGGCTACCAAAAGAGTATATAGACCATTTTCAATACCACTTGTTTGTACTTGATCCAGTACCAAAAAAAGAGTTCCTATCAGTCCCACAAAAACACCTATCAACTTTTTCTTTCGAAGTCCAATTCCAAAAAAGAACAATCCTGTTAATAAGGTAAAAAGTGGGGTTAAACCATTGAGTACCGCAGCAATGGCACTATCAATTTTCGTCTCTGCAAAGGCAAACAGAAAATTAGGAAAAAAAGTTCCCAAGTAGCCCGATAGCACTATCCATTTCCATTTGTCTCTTGGTATGTTAGAAAGATGTTTCCACCCTGCCAGCATTAAAATAACAAGGGTAAACAGGATGCGTAAGGATCCTAACTGAATCGGATTGAGTCCCAACAATCCTTTTTTGATAAGTATGTAGGAACTCCCCCAAACCAAAGAAAGAAGGACGAGATAGACCCATTTTTTGTAGGTGGAATGCATGCTTATAAAGGTGCGGCTATTTTTTGGGTTTCCACTCAAGTGTTTCCATCAAATGAACTACATCTTTTTCTATATACTCCAAAGCAGGCAAAAGAGAATCGTAATTGGGTCGACTGTAGAAGTACAAGGATCCCACCATAAAATGGCGAACGCTATCTGTCAAAAAAAATTGAAGTTGGGAGGCCGCATCACCGACCACTTTAAAAAGGGTTCCATACACCCGATGATCGGGGTTGATAAACAAGCGCTCTGGTATTTCTTGTGCTTTACCGATGTGTTTACTGGGAAGTTTATACGCATCGGTCAATAGGGAATCCAGATTATTCGTTACGGGTACATAGGATAGATAAAGCGTAGCCTTCATCTTGGGATATACAATTGAGTGTGCCTGTTTGAGGCCCCTTTCTATGGTGGCTATTTGGTTGTATTCGTATTGGAAAGGAATGTTTTGTTGATGTGTTTTATATACCGCTTTAGGGTATTGCAAACGAAGGAGCCCGTTGGGTTTTGGCAAAATTGTATCGCTACATCCGATCAACACAAGCATAAAAATCAAACAAAAGAGAAATCTAAACATGGACATCAGTTCTTAGAGAGGGTTACTTTGATCTGCTTAATCCGTTTACGATCGACTGATTCTACTGTAAACACAACAGACTCAAAGTGAAGTTTGTGGCCTAGTTTTGGAAGATTTTGACCCAATTCCAACAAAAAACCTGCTAGTGTTTCGGCTTCTCCTTTGACTTTTTCAAAAGCATCGATATCGGTAATAGGAACAACCTTTAAGAAATCTTTTAAACTCGTTTTGGCATCAAAAACATAATTGTGAGCATCTATTTTTGAGTAAAACAGGGCATCTTCATCAAATTCATCTGAAATGTCCCCTACGATTTCTTCTATAATATCTTCAAGCGTAATGACACCTTGCGTACCACCGTACTCATCAACTACTACTGCCAAATGAATTTTTTTCTGCTGAAATTCCGATAACAAGTCATCCAGTTTTTTGTTCTCTGGAACATAAAATGGGGGTCTTAGAAGGCTGTGCCAATCAAAATCTTTTTGCTGTAAATGGGGGATGAGATCTTTGATGTAAAGGATTCCTGAAATCTCTTCCTGTTTCTCTTTGTGAACGGGGATACGCGAAAATCCTTTATCAATAATCATAGGAACTATTTCATCCAATGGAGATGCTTCGGATAAAGTAAACATATCTACGCGTGGGCACATGACTTCTTTCACCTCAGTATTTCCAAAATTAACAATACCCTGTAGGATTTTCTCTTCTTCCAGAGTACGCTTTTCCTCTGTATTCAACTCCAAAACTTGAGACAACTGGTCCACCGAAAACTCATTTTTCTGGTTTTTGGCCCTTTTTTCAAACCACGAAGTCAAACGACTCATCGGACTGGTTAAGAAAAAAAGTAAATAACGATCCAATACTTTCAGAACAGGGGCCATTCTTTGGGAAAAACCAAGAGCATTTCTATTGGCGTACACTTTGGGAACAATTTCTCCAAACACCAATATCAAACCCGTTATCAACCCTATCTCTATCAATAACACCACTATCGGGTTTTGAATGCCACTCAAATACAAGGGGCTTAGCGACGCAAAAAGAAGAACAATGGCGATATTTATAAAATTATTGGCAACTAAAATGATAGCTAATAAACGGTTGGGGTGGTTTAGAAGCGATCGAATAAGTCCTATGTGTTTTTTGCTTTGGCTCTCCGCCTCATTTAATTGAGCAGTACTCAAAGAAAAAAAAGCCACTTCAGCACCCGATATGAGCGCAGAGGATAATATCAATCCGAGTAAGACCACAATCTTCAACCAAATAAATGGCGAAGTAGAGACAAATAATCCAAAAAAGAGCAGCGGTTCCGGATCCAATAAAATTAGTTTAATTTAAAATGGAAGGTCATCATCTGGAGGGGTTTCTGCCACAGAAGGAGATTCCGATGGTGGTTGGTTGCCCTGGGTATCATTCTGTTTTTTTGTATTCAAAAAAGTAAATTCATTGACATGAACTTCGGTTGTATACCGATCAACACCGTCCTTGGATTGCCATTTACGCGTTTTTAGCTTGCCTTCTAAATAGACTTTATCGCCTTTACTGAGATATTTTTCACATATCTCAGCCGCTTTGTTTCGCAATACAACCGAATGCCACTCCGTATTGGTTATGCGTTCGCCACTGCTTTTGTTCGTGTACGATTCGTTTGTGGCAAGATTGAATCGACCGATGCAATCGCCACCGTCGAAATAGTGAAGTTTAACATCATCACCGAGATGCCCAATTAAAATAACTTTGTTTAAGGTTCCATTCATATTCGTAGAATTTTAAGGCTATTTCAAATATAAGAATTTTCTTTTTCGTTGAATTCTTTTAGGAAATTGGCAATAGGAACTGGAACCGCTAGAGAATGGACGGCATCTTGTGTGAATAAAGGGTGGTTGAATTTCGTTACTTGAACATACCAAAATACGATTGTAATGTGTTGATGGCTCAACTTGTGAACGAAGGCAGGCTTCCATTGCCTTGGTTTTTCTCCATTTGAAGTATATTTTTCGACAGTCTCTAGGAGCACTTTATTGGGACGAGAGATTTGTCTTTTGAGTTCAACTAAGGGGAATTGGAATAATTTGTGCCAGATCCCTGGTTCGTGACGTTGTTCAAGATGCCACATGCCTTCTGGGGTTCGAAAAACCAAATAGTTGAAATACCGTTTGGTGATCGTGGGCTTTTTTGATTTCACGGGGAGTTGTGCGACACGTTCCCATTGATGGGCTTTGCAAGAAGCAACCAAAGGGCAAACTGTACAATTAGGGTTTTGAGGGACACATTGTAAGGCCCCCAATTCCATTACAGCTTGATTGAAAGTACCAGGATCTTTTGAAGGTAACACCTCTTGAGCAAGCTTTTTGAATATCTTAAATGCAACCGTTGAGGGTAACGGTATGTCGATACCAAAAAAACGAGCATAAACCCGATATACATTCCCATCAACAACAGCATGAGGTAAATCAAAGGCAATGGATGCAATGGCACTGGCAGTATAATCACCTACCCCCTTTAATGTTAATAGCGTTGTGAATTGGTCAGGAAAATCCCCCCCCCGTTTCTCGCTTATATACTTCGCTGTGGTGTGCAGATTCCTTGCTCTTGAATAATAACCCAATCCTTGCCAAAATTTTAAAACCGTTGCTTCTTGGGCATTAGCTAAATCGTGTACGGTGGGATAAGCTGCAATAAAAGCATTATAGTAAGGAAGCCCTTGTTGGGTTCGAGTTTGCTGCATAATGACCTCTGAAAGCCATATTTTATAAGGATCTTTGGTTTGCCGCCAAGGAAAATCTCTTTTGTGAACTTCATACCAATCAAGTAAGGTGTTTTGCCAATCCATGGTGACAAAGATATTGGTTTCATGGCGCCATTCATATGCTTTAAAAAGGTTAGACAGAGTAGTTTATAACGTATTAATGTGTATATTTGCGAGCCTTTAAATCTATTAGTCTAAATCTGTAAAAATAATAGAATGACAAAAGCAGATATCGTATCCAACATATCAGAGCAATCGGGCATTGACAAGACCGACGTTCAGGCCGTTGTAGAAAAATTCATGGAAGAAGTTAAGGGTTCTCTTGAAAAAGGGGAAAATGTTTATTTGAGAGGCTTTGGTAGTTTTATCATCAAAACCCGAGCCGAAAAAACAGGAAGAAACATTTCAAAAAATGTAGCTGTTCAAATCCCTGCACATAACATCCCCGCTTTCAAGCCTGCAAAAGTGTTTGTCCAAGGAGTAAAATCCAAAGTACCTGTGGCTTAATAAAATTATTGTTCAACTTAATTCAACATTTGTATGCCTAGTGGTAAAAAACGTAAAAGACACAAGGTAGCGACGCACAAGCGTAAAAAACGCAGAAGAGCGAATCGCCACAAAAAGAAATAGTGTGTAGGTCACACTCAAAACTATTCCCACGTTCATTGAAATTGTTTTTGAAAAAAAACAACAGGTAATAACCTGATATTTATTGTTTAATCTATCAATCCTTATAGGGTTGGTGCAAACTAGTTCAGAGTGAATAAAGAATTGATTATCCGATCGAATTCCTCTGCTGTTGATTTTGCTTTGCTCAAGGATGGAAAATTAATTGAGCTAAACAAAGAAGTGGAAAACAATAAGTTTTCTGTTGGTGACATTTATGTTGCCAAAATCAGAAAATCGATTGCTGGGCTCAATGCAGCCTTTGCTAACGTTGGTCATGAAAAAGATGGATTTTTACACTATCATGATTTGGGGCCACGATTCCCTTCGATGCTAAAGTTTTTGAAACAAATAAGTACAGGTAAGCAAAAAGACTATTTCCTTAAAAATTTCCAACTCGAGCACGAGATTCCCAAAGACGGTAATATAGAAACTGCTGTAAAAAGTCAGCAAACCGTATTGGTCCAGGTTGTAAAAGAACCTATTTCGACCAAAGGGCCTAGATTGAGTTCGGAAATTTCCCTTGCTGGACGTTTTATGGTTGTCATGCCATTTTCGGACCGCGTATCCATCTCACAAAAAATAATGGATAAAAATGAAAAAAGCCGCTTGAAAAGGCTGGTTCAGAGTATCCGTCCGAAAGGATTTGGTATTATTATCCGCACGGTGGCTGAAGGCCAAAAAGTAGCCGAACTCGATGCCGATTTACAGGCATTATTAAAACGGTGGAAAAATTTGTGCCAACAGCTCCCACGAATTGACAAATACCCTACTAAAGTATTGAGTGAAATTAACCGATCTTCCTCCATACTGAGGGATGTTTTTGATGATAGCTTTAAGGGTATTCATACTGATGATCCACAAATGCTCGAAGAAGTAAAAGAGTATTTAGCATCTATTGCTCCTAAAAAACAGGGAATCGCCAAGCTCTATAATGACCGCCTTCCTATTTTTGAAAAATTTGGGATTGATCGTCAAATCAAAACGAGTTTTGGTCAGACTGTTTCCATGCAAAAGGGTGCTTATTTAGTTATTGAGCATACGGAAGCACTGCATGTCATTGATGTTAATAGTGGCAACCGATCCAACAAATCGCGCTCACAAGAAGATACGGCTCTTGAAGTCAACATGATTGCTGCCTCCGAAATTGCTCGCCAATTGCGTTTGCGAGATATGGGTGGTATCATTGTAGTGGATTTTATTGATATGGCCTCTGGAGAAAACAGACGTAAACTCTTTGAACACCTCAGAGAGTCTATGAAAGAAGACCGGACCAAACACAAAATTTTACCTCCCAGTAAATTTGGTTTGATACAAATAACACGTCAACGTGTGCGCCCAGAGATGAATATAAAAACCAAAGAGCGCAATCCAAATCAAAATGGAGAAGTCGAAGCACCCATCGTTCTAATCGACAAAATCAACGCAGAACTTAACAAAATTGTTAAGCTTAAGCAGAACAAAGGGCAAAACATTCATTTGCATTTGCATCCTTTCATTGCTGCTTATCTCACCAAAGGATTTCCATCCATCCGGTTCAAATGGTGGTTAGAACACAAAAAGTGGGTTCGTATCGTACCCAGAAATGCTTACTTGTATTTAGATTTTCGTTTTCTTAACAATGAAGGAAAACGACTTAGGAATTAAGTAAACCGCCTTACTATTGTAGGGCGGTTTTTTTATTTTTACAGTATGCCGAAACAGTCCTTTACCCTTGCCGAGGCACAAAAAAAACTGGAACATTATTGTGCCTACCAAGAACGTTGCCATTTGGAGGTACGAACCAAACTCACTTCTTTAGGAATGATCCCCTTGGTTCAGGATGAAATTATTACGCGCCTAGTGCAAAATAATTACCTCAATGAAAGTCGTTTCGCACAGAGCTTTGTCCGTGGAAAATTCCGCTTCAAAAAATGGGGGAAAGAACGAATCGTTCGAGAATTGCAACAGCGGCAAATTACTTCTTACAACATTCAGCTTGGTCTTAAGGAAATAGAGCCCATGGACTACCAAGAAACATTCACAAGTTTAATCCTGAAATTTTGGAAACAGTACGAAACGAAACCGTATGCCATTCGAAAAAAAAAAGTTTTTGATGCTTTGAAGTATCGGGGTTGGGAATCGGAAATGATATGGAATCAATTAGCAAATCTTGAACGTCTTAAAAAAGATGAATGAAAACGTCAAAATGATGCACTCGCATTGTTGGCAGTTAGATTTATAAATCCTTAAAATGGGAATACATATTTATTCCTGATCGTAAAAGAATAAAAGAAAAAACACGCAAAGGGTATTTCAGTCGCTAAGTAGGATGATTTTATTATCCTTCATCTCTACGGTACCGGAAGCTATACTTAAAATAAGTTCGTTTGGAGATACACTTTCAAACCAGGGATGTGCTTCTTTTGGGAGTTCAATCGTGCCTTTGACCGTAACTCTCCCTTTTTGAAGGGTAGAAACAATGGGGGCGTGATTTTCCAAAATCTGGAAACTCCCTTTTGTTCCTGGCAAACTAATCGCAGTAATTTCTCCTCGGAAGAGCGTCGTTTCGGGTGAAATAATCTCTAGATACATTATTCCTCAGCTAACATTTTTTCTCCGGCTTCAATTGCCTCTTCGATAGATCCCTTTAAATTAAAAGCGGCTTCTGGTAAGTGATCCAGTTCACCATCCATGATCATGTTGAAACCTTTGATCGTTTCTTTGATATCTACCAAAACACCGGGGATACCTGTAAATTGTTCTGCGACGTGGAAAGGTTGTGATAGGAAACGTTGTACACGACGAGCGCGAGATACGGCTAATTTATCTTCTTCAGACAATTCTTCCATTCCTAAGATAGCAATGATGTCCTGTAACTCCTTGTAGCGTTGTAACAATTCTTTAACCCGTTGCGCGCAATTGTAATGTTCATCACCTAGAATTTCAGCAGTAAGAATACGAGAGGTAGAATCCAAAGGATCAACAGCCGGGTAGATTCCTAACTCCGCAATTTTTCGAGACAAAACAGTCGTTGCGTCTAGGTGGGCAAAAGTGGTTGCTGGGGCGGGATCTGTTAAGTCGTCGGCAGGTACATAAACAGCCTGAACAGAAGTAATCGAGCCTTTTTTAGTGGATGTAATTCGTTCCTGCATGGCACCCATTTCTGTAGCCAAAGTAGGTTGGTATCCTACGGCAGAAGGCATACGACCTAAAAGTGCAGACACTTCAGATCCTGCTTGTGTAAAACGGAAAATATTGTCGACAAAGAAAAGTACGTCTTTCCCCTGACCATCTCCCGCTCCATCACGGAAATACTCGGCAATGGTCAATCCAGACAATGCCACACGTGCACGTGCTCCGGGAGGTTCGTTCATTTGACCAAATACAAATGTAGCTTTGGAATCCAACATGGCTTTCTTATCCACTTTGGTTAAATCCCATCCGCCTTCTTCCATGGAGTGTAAAAAGTCATCTCCGTACTTGATAATACCAGATTCAAGCATTTCGCGAAGCAGATCATTTCCTTCACGAGTACGTTCCCCAACACCAGCAAAAACAGAAAGGCCCCCGTGGCCTTTGGCGATATTGTTAATCAATTCTTGAATGAGTACAGTTTTACCAACACCAGCTCCCCCGAACAAACCAATTTTACCTCCTTTGGCATAGGGTTCTATCAAGTCGATCACCTTGATTCCAGTAAACAAGACTTCAGTAGATGTAGAAAGTTCGTCAAATTCTGGAGCAGCTCTGTGAATGGGCAGGCCGTTTTCGCCTGCTTTAGGGAGTTCTCCCAGACCATCAATGGCATCTCCCATTACGTTAAAGAGGCGTCCGTAAACTGCATCACCAATAGGCATTTGGATGGCAGAACCGGTCTGTTTTACAGTAGCACCACGATAGAGTCCATCAGTGGAATCCATCGAAATGGTTCGTACGGTATCTTCTCCAATATGAGACTGAACTTCCAAGACTAACTTGGAACCATCTTCATTATCAATTTCTAATGCGTCGTAAATTTTTGGTAGTGTTGCGTCTTTTTCTGCAAAAGTAACGTCAACAACTGGGCCTATAATTTGAGAAACTTTGCCTTGGGTCTGAGCCATCTGAAAATTTTTTACTTTTTGCTGTGCAAATATACTAGGTACGAAAGAGATACGCCATCAATTCGGTTTCTTTTTTTTGGAATAAAAAAGGGGGCTTTTGAGCCCCCTTTCTATCGCATTGCATCATACTTCTTATGGCTGAAATGTCAAGCCAATAAAGTATGTTGATCCCACCGTACCAGCCCCCGGTGCTGATACATATTCATTATCCAAAAGGTTCGATCCACCTACTTTGATCGAAAGTTTGTTCAAGTTATATGTAATTTGTGCGTCTAACAAATCACGTGCAGGAATGATTCCGTCAAGAAAAGAAGACTCCCACAAATAGGAATCGTAATGTCTGAAGTTGATACCAAAACCAACATTCTTGAATAAGTCTTCTTTCCCTAGAGATAATTTAAAGGTATTCTCAGGCGTGTTAAACCCAGCTTCAAAATCAGGGTTGTTTGACTGGTCAAACTCGAATTTAGCGTATGTCCAACTAAGTCCAAGATCAAAGCCTCCTAGTGTGGTGTCTATACCAAGATTAAATCCGCTCGATTTTACGTCTGCATCAGTATTCGTATTGATGGCTGTTCCTGTAAAGTCACCCTGTGCTATTGCAATAATAGCGTTGGGGGTGGATCCAGGCACTTGCGGGTTTTGAGTTAGTACAGCATTGGGCGTGGCATCACTAAAGTTCAATTCTCCATAATGAGGAGTAACCACAGATTCCGTTGTGATAAAGTCATCATAGTCGTTTGCATAATAGCTTGCGTCAATGTAAAACTTCCCTATTTTCCCTCGATAACCAAATTCGTAAGCTGTTACTTGCTCTGGCTTAACCAATGCAACATCCGCTTTTTGTAAATCCAAAGGATTTTGCGTTTGAGCAAATTTGACTACTGAAGAAAATGTCCACGAATTATTCAAAATATCGTTTCCTGTAAGTGTTGGCCGATTGGATGGCAATAAGGCTGCCGCTGGGAAATTGTTGTCCCTCGCAGTTGTTTCATAACGAGAAAAATTATCACTTGCAGAACCTAACAAGATTCCTCTTGGTGTTTCCAAACCGATATACTGGTTTTGTGTGGTTGGATAACGGAACCCCGTTTGGTAAGAAAGGCGGAAATTGTGATTTCGTGCCTCATCTGGCGTCCAAACAAAGGAAGCTCTAGGGGAATAGTTTCCATCAAAGTTTTGTGCTCCATCATAACGAATGGATCCCGTAAATTTTAATTTTTCACCAAATTTACGCTGCGCTTGTATGTAAAGTCCATACTCTGAATAATCTATTGTACTTCCTCTATCGGTAAAGATACTTCCATCTGAGTTTAAGCTGTACGTGCGATAAGAACCCCCTACTTGGATCTCAGCAATGCTAATTTTGTCTTTAAAATTATAATTGGCATCAAAGTGTGTCAAGCTGGTTTTATCAGTAAACTTAGATCCCGCATAAAGGGGTGTTGAAATAACTGTATTGAATAAATTTTCAAATTGTGATGTTCCGACCTGAGCAAGGCCTGCATTGGCAGTTTGTCTGGCATTGGCATGAGCCGCCTCATTGCTCAACCCAGCTTGCAGTACACCACCGATATATGTACCGTAATAGGTAGTAAACCAATCCGTTGCCTGTGAGGCATTGATAGCCAATCCCGTGGCAACAGCATCATAGGCATTTCCGGAATCTTCTACAGTGGTGTATCCACGTACAAAGAAATTGTCTCCACGGATTTCCAGTTTGTGCTGTTGCATTTGGAAATCCTTGAGTATGTAACGACTGGCACCCTGATAGATGGAGTTCCCCATACCTACCTTAGAAACCCAAATGGCTTCAACACTATCACTCAACTTATAGTGCAATGAAGCATCGAATTTGGTACTTGTTGCGTCTCCGTTATACAGCTGTTGTTCGGTGTACCCGTCCATACCAATGGTAGCCGCTGAATCTAGTAAGGAAGCACCCGGTACTAAAGAAGGATCCGTTAAAGCAATGGCTGGCGCAAGACCTTGCTGAACAAGACCGCCAACAAAAATTTGTTGCAAGTTTACGTTTTGTTGGATAATCTCATCACCATATACATTCGCCGCATCAAAGAAGGTGTCGTTTTGCCCTCTAGTGACAGTTCCATCTGCTTGACCTGCGACACGATCTACATACATTCTGTCATCGGTTGCCGCCCATTCTTTTCCCTGATAATGAGACACATTGAACTTGACCGCAAACTTTTCACTTAGTTTAAAAGCGGCCCGTACCGCGACATCGTAATACGAGTTGTCTCCATTGTTTTGAGAGGAATTTATCCCTGTTTTAGCGTAGGCCGAAACCCCCTCACTTTCAAAAGGATTTTTACTGCGCATGAACAATATACCGTTGAATGCATTCGCACCATACAGGGCAGAAGAAGCACCGGGTAGTAATTCCAAGGCGGCAACGTCCAATTGGTTCAAACCAAGTAAATTACCTACCGAAAAGTTTAGTCCCGGAGCGGCATTATCCATCCCATCGACTAATTGTAAAAAACGAGTGTTTGCAAAAGAAGCAAATCCACGCGTGTTGATGGACGGAAATCCGATAGCTGAATAATTCACATCAACCCCTTTTAGATTTTCCAGGGAATTGTAAAAATCAGGTGCGGTTGTATTTTGAATATCCTTAAGGCTCAGTCGCTCTACAGAGACTGGAGATTCCGCTATTCGTTCTGGGGTACGGGAGGCCGCTACGATAATTTCTTCCAACTGACTGGTTTGTTCCATCAATTGGATGGAAAGTGCCGCACCAGCATCTGCCACGTTAATTTGTTGAGAAGCAAAACCTACGGCTGTAATATCAAGAGTCAGAGGAAGGGATTGGTCTGTTACTATTTGGAAATTTCCATCAAAATCAGAAACTGTTCCTTCAGTTGATGAAATTACAATATTCACACCGGGTACGGCTTGACCATTTTCATCAACTACCTGACCCGATATGGTAGTTTGTGCCAACACTACAGATGAACTCAATAGCATTAACAATAATGACGTAATTCTTTTCATTTCATTAGAAGTTTTTAAATAATCATTAAATATAGAGGATTATTACAACACTTCATAAAATATACATTTGTTAAAACATTTTATTTTTGGACATAGGATCCATCTATATCCTCCTGTATGAACTTCGTAAAGAATCTGTTTTATTATTTTATCAAAGGTTTATTCCGTTTGTATACCCCTTTCTTTTTCAAAAGTATTCGTGTTTGGGGTCAAGATCAGCTCCCTTCTGATGGTGGGATCCTATTATCACCCAATCATCAAGGTGCTTTTTTAGATCCTTTGCTAGTAGGACTGTTTGTTCCAGGCAAACTATACTCCTTAACCCGTGGTGACGTTTTTGTACCCCCTTATCGCTGGCTCTTTAATGCCCTGCAAATGCTCCCCATCTTCCGAATCCGGAATGGTTATTCTAGCTTAAAATACAACGCGAAAACTTTTGAAAAATGTTATCAAGTTTTGGGTGAAAAAAAGAAATTAATGATGTTTTCCGAAGGGCTTCATCACGAAGAAATGTTTTTGTATCCAATTTCTAAGGGATCGAGCAGGCTTGCCTATACGGCCCAGAAAAAAAACCCCAATACCCCCGTTTATTTGGTTCCTGTGGGGATCAATTACCAAAATTATAACCGCCCGTGGAAAGGATTGCAAATCGTTTACGGAAAAGCCATCCCCATACATCCCTTTTTAGAAGAACACGAAAAAGATGTTCTTGCCATTAATGCCATTCGCAAAAAACTAGCCATAGGCATGAAAGCCTGTTTGTGGATCCCTGAGAAAACAATCTATTACAAGCAACAGCTTGACCATCTCCAAAAATTAGACGTACGAAAAGACTTTCATCACATACGCAAACAACTCGAGCAAAGGCCCCGAAAAGAAAGCATTAAAAAAGAAACCCCTTCTTTGTTCGCTAGATACATAGTCAAGTTACTAAAGTTGTTGCACCAGATCCCTCTTTTCATTACTCGAAAACTTATGCATTTGTTCAAGGACCCTATATTCCATGGGTCAGTGAAATATGTTTGCGGTCTTTTTGTATTTCCAATTTGGTTTGGATTGCTCAGTATGGCCGTGTCGGCTGCAACAGGATTGTTGTGGGGATTGATGACTTGTTTTTTATTGATTATAAGTGTTTATGTACTTTATCATTTAGCGCATAAGTATTTCTTATGAAATACTATAAAAAAGAAATTATTACTTGCATTAAGTAGACTATTTTGTTTTAATATAGACTATTCTTATAATAATAAATATTATAATAGTTTTTTATGATTAATTAGGAATCCTCCAAATTGTTTGTAGATTCGTTGCCATGAAAGATGTAGTAATCATTGGTGCGGGTCCAATTGGTCTAGCCTGTGGGATAGCGGCTCAAGAAAAACAATTGGACTATTTAATCTTAGACAAAGGGACGCTTGTCAACTCACTCTATCATTATCCACTCAACATGACTTTCTTTTCTACCTCTGACCGATTGGAAATAGGTGGGGTCCCATTTATTTCACAAAATCCAAAGCCGACTCGGTCTGAAGCCTTGGAATATTATCGCCGAGTGGCACAACACCATCAGTTACAAATCAACCTCTACGAAGGGGTAGAAGAAATAATAAAAATAGGGGAAAATGATTTTAAAATACAAACATCTAAAAAAACATACCGATCGCGATCGATTGTTATTGCTACTGGTTTTTATGATGCCCCGTATTTGTTAAATATCCCTGGAGAGAATCTGGACAAAGTTCGGCATTATTATTCCGAACCCCACCCTTATTTTAACATGGATGTAGCCATTGTTGGGGCTGCCAACTCGGCCGTTGATGCGGCTTTAGAAACCTATCGGAAAGGTGCAAAAAGTGTGCGTATGGTGATCCGGGAAAAAACCATTGGAAAAAATGTCAAATACTGGGCGCGGCCAGATATTGTAAATCGTATTGAAGAAGGTAGTATTCAAGCCCACTTTGAATCGGAACTTACGGCCATTCACCCAAATAGTATCGATATCAAAAGTCCTGAAAAATCAGTGACAGTAGCCAATGATTTTGTCTTGGCAATGACGGGATATCAGCCCAATTTTAACTTACTCGAATCTTTAGGGGTCGCTTTTCAACAAGACTCGTACCGAACACCGCTGTATAACGAAGCAACTATGGAGTCAAATGCCAAAGGAATTTATCTTGCAGGGGTCGTCTGTGGTGGGTTAAAAACCAATAAGTGGTTTATCGAAAACTCCCGTCAGCACGCCCCCATTATAATGGAATCAATTGCTACAAGCTAAACATGTTTGGCTAGAGCCAACACACTCCCAACATGAATGCCCTCATGAAAAAGGGAGAAAGTCAAAGCATCTTCTACACTGGACAACTCCATATTCGTTGATGTCGTGTAGGGCTCATAGGTTTTGAAAACGCCTTTACTGCAATCACTCACCAATTGGTCAAAGGTTGTGTGAAATAAGACGATTAATTCTTCAACATCGGTTTCAGTAATCTTACCGTTGGGAGCTGTACCTTTTTTGTATGCGTTAAACCACTTTTGAGGAACCCCTGTAGGCAAGCCTGAACGAATATAAACCAGCCGTTGCAGTGTTACCAAACAATGGGCAACATTCCAAAATATGTTATTATTGAATCCTTTGGGAATTTTGTTGAGTTGTTCCAGAGAGAAACTTTTTAAAAAACGATTAAATATTTTTCGATTGTGATGTAAGATTTCCAACTGTTTTTCCATAACCCTTGACTTAGCGTGTTGTATTATAAATTAGCTCCAACTCTGCCGCTTTAAAATTCGTGTTGTTCCCCCATAATTCAACACCAAAGGGATGGAGGGTACTTGTTGTTGGAATCTCTATGATGCCACGATCGGCACTTAAGTGGGCTTGACGAGGGGCTATTTCATCAATGTTTGCGCCGAGAACCAAACCGAGCGAAAAGTTATCGTAGTCCGAAATAGTGATACTTCCTGCTTCAACTTGCGTTTTGTTTAACAATGTGTTGATGTTTTCGGTGATGGTAAATTCATAATGCGAAGGGATTCCATTGTCAGAGAGTTGTAAAAGTCCCCCCATAATATATTTATCCCCATTGGTAACACCAACGCCAATCGTATTGTCAACAGAATAGTCGGGGAGAGGATTCCCAGAGGGATCCATATACAAGTAAAGTCTTTCTGGAACATACAAAGAAGGGTTGTTTGCATACAGATCTGATAGGTAGAATCGCAGGTTGGCTTCACTAATCAATCGTCTTTCTTGCTTGATGGGAAGAATGGCGGCCTGCTGTGTTTCCGGATTCTTGCCAAACAAAGAAACATGCGCAAAGTATTTTCCTCCTTTAATGAAAATTTTTTCAGACGGTTGATTTTGAATTCCTGAGGCTACTGCAGTTTCAATTTCCCTATTTGGCAAAGGATGGGTTAACGTGTTGAAAGTAACGCCATCCAACGTGATATTGAAAGTCTCATTTACTTTTGAAATATAATCATCTGAAAGATCGTCAGTCGTTCCTGAATCGTTGTAAAAATCCAAATCATAGGTCACCTTTATCACTGCATTGTCGAGATCCAATAACATCATTAAATCATCAGAAAAGGCATCAGCTTTTACAATGATTCCTTTCAAATGGGATTGAAAATTGTTGCGATTTTCCAGTGCTTCAGCACCCTCTAAATCAAGCAACTTTTTTTGAAAAAAGTCCCTGTTCAATGGAACACGAATACGAGGTGTTAATCGTTCCTCAACTTGGGTTGTTTCATCGATTTCTGTTTCGGGATCGTCCTCTGTATAGTTAAACCGTATTTCGTCAAAATTTAACTGTATTTCGCCATCAAAGAGAGTTTCCCCAACAAAGCCAGAAGAAGCATAATCCATATCATTAAAATAGGGCTTGGTTGTAGCAAAATTGAATGCTGGATCTAATGGGCTCAGAAAATAGGTCAACTCCTGTACTTTGAATCGAAATCTTGCCGCCCTGTTCCCATAAAGAGAATCGATCTCGTACACCTTATTACCCGCATCATATGAACTACTGTCTCCGTCTTCTGCATCTGCAATACCATCTCCGTCACTATCGGAATCCAAAGGATTGGTCCCGCTTTGTGTTTCTACAGTATCCGACAGACCATCGCCGTCAGAGTCACTCGTGGCGTCATCAGGGTCACTGTCCAAACGGTCGATGACACCATCTTGATCGCTGTCATTGAGATTATTAAAAAAAGGAATTTCTAGATAAACCGCTGTGACGGTTTCATTTTCCTGAATCATATAGGGGTTATCAGAGTCCCCTTGATCTTCGTTTTCTTGATTGTAATTCCCAAATAATGGGTTGGAATTAATAGCCAACTGGCTGGTAAAGTGCGCCTCTGTTTTTCCAAATGTAGGGTGTGTATATTGCCCTAACTGTCCCAATGGCAAACCATCGGTTTGCACTTTTTCGAACTGATCTTGAAAAAGAAATACGGGATACGTTTCTGATTGGGTTTCAAAACCGTAATTCTCAAATAAATTCACACCAACAGAGTGAAATTCTTTATCACAACTAAGGAACAATAAAAAAGCGGCGAGCAGTGGGACTCCCAAGCTCACCCTACGATTTGGATGCATTTTTAAGACAGTATTTTTTGGGAATAATATGCAACTACAGCTCCGTCCTCTTTTGAATCTGTGTAAGAAAGTATTGGTTTATCTGAAGCTTCGATGGCTTTCAGCACGGGCTTTGGCAATTTTTCACCCGCCAAGACAAAACCATCTGAGTAGGTTGCATTGAAATGTAACAGATTTTCGTAGGTGGTTTTTTTCAGCGGTTCGATATGCCTTGCTTCAATTTGATCAAAGGCAATTTTCTTGTGCAAATTCCCCGCTAAAGTCCCCTCAAATTCTTGAGGGTAAATAGAGCTTATGATTTTACTATGTTCAAATAGGGGCTCGTCTTTGTAAAGGGTCTTTAAGTACAAAGGAAAAAGAGAAGTAAACCAGCCGTGAAGGTGAATGATATCTGGAGACCAATTCAATTTTTTTACTGTTTCCACGACTCCTTTGGTGAAAAACAACATGCGCTCGTCATTATCGGCAAAGAGCGTACCGTTTTCATCTTTTAGTATGGCTTTTCTTTTAAAGTATTCTTCGTTATCAATAAAATAAACCTGCATGCGCTCTTTGGGTATCGATGCAACCTTGATGATCAGTGGGGTGTCCATGTCATTGATAACTAAATTCATACCTGACAAACGAATTACCTCGTGCAATTGGTGACGCCGTTCGTTTATCATCCCATATCGGGGAATGAAAATACGCGTTTGCCCACCGTGTTCATTGACACTTTTGGGAATGGCGAAGGCATTGACTGCTTGTTCTGTTTGTGGAAGATAAGGGACGACTTCCGAAGAAATAATGAGGACCCGTTTGTCTTTCATAAGTTCTTATGAATTTTGGTCTCGCAAAAATATGAAAATTAGCCCAGTAATAGAAATATTCTCTAATTTGCAGCGTTAATCTTTTCTTAAATGAGGCTTTTTAAAAAGCAAAGAACTCTCCAAACTTTCCTTGCAAAAAAAACCGATACCATTGGGTTTGTCCCTACTATGGGAGCCTTGCACCAAGGACACCTCTCGCTCATTGAAAAAGCCCGTAAAGAAAACACCCTGGTAGTGGTCAGTATTTTTGTAAATCCTACACAATTCGATCAAACATCAGATTTAGACAATTACCCACGCACCCTGGATGCTGATCTTGATTTGTTGGAAAAAATGGATCCCAACATCCTTGTTTTTGCCCCCGATTCCCAAGAAATATACGGGCCCCAACCTAGCCGTAAAACTTATGATTTTTTGGGACTGGATCAAGTCATGGAAGGGAAAATTAGAAGCGGTCATTTTCAGGGCGTTGCAACGGTGGTTGAAAAACTATTCGGATTGGTCATGCCTCAGACTGCCTATTTTGGTGAGAAAGATTTTCAACAACTACAAATTATCCGCAAACTCGTTGCCGATAAGAATTTACCCATAACCGTTGTTGGATGCCCCATTATACGCGAAAAAGATGGCTTGGCCATGAGCTCGCGAAATCGCCGTCTGAACCCAAGTGAACGCAGTAACGCCCCTATATTGTTTCGTGCTCTATCAGAAGCCCAACAACTCTTCCGTTCCCAGGACAAAAAAACAGCCTATCAGCATGTGGAACAACTCTTTGAGCAACAACCAAATGTCATACTCGATTATTTTACCATCTGTGAAGAAAATACTTTGACAGAAGTTATATCCTCACAACAAACAAATATACGTGGATTTGTGGCAGCCCAGTTGGGCGATATTCGGTTGATTGACAACCTTCCTTTTTGATTATTTTAAATACCTTTGCGGCCATGCTAATTGAAGTTGTCAAATCCAAAATTCACAGGGTAACGGTAACGCATGCGGATTTAAATTACATCGGCAGCATAACTGTTGATCCCGACTTAATTGAAGCTGCCAATCTGGTTGTTGGTGAAAAAGTACACGTTGTGAATATCAACAATGGAGAACGACTGGAAACGTATGTCATTGCAGGTCAACGAGGAAGTGGTGAAATCACACTCAACGGCCCGGCTGCTCGCAAAGTACAAAAAGGAGATATTATCATTATCATTGCATACGCCCAGATGGATATAGAAGCTGCAAAAACCTTCTCTCCTGCTCTTATTTTTCCAGACGAATCCACCAATACCCTGGTTTGAAATACTTCCAAAACTTTCTAAAAACCCTTCTTCCACTTTTTATTGGTTTTTTATTCATCTATCTATCCTACCAATCAACCACTCCAGAAGAACGACAAAACATTTTAGACTCTATTCAAAACGCCGATTATCGATTTGTACTGCTGTCTGTTCTTTTTGCCGTTCTGAGTCATTTTTCACGGGCATATCGCTGGCAATACTTATTACAGCCCTTAGGGTATCAACCCCGACTGGTCAATTCCATTTTCACAGTTATGATTGCCTATCTGGCTAATCTAGGTATTCCACGATCCGGTGAACTACTTCGAGCAACAGCACTTTCTAATTATGAAAAATTTGCTTTCGAAAAAGTATTTGGAACTGTCGTCGCCGAACGAGCAGTTGATTTAGTCCTTCTTTTGTGCTTCATTCTACTCTCGCTTTTCCTGCAATATGAACTCATTTGGGACCTTCTCAAGCTGGACGAGATCAACCCCTTATTGTTACTTCTTATTGGCATGACAACGATATTGGGCATTTTTCTGTTACGCAGGTTATTTTGGCAAAGCACACATCCACTGGTACTGAAAATAAAAGCTTTATTTCGTGGGTTTTGGGAAGGCATTAGCACCTTGGCTACCATGAAAAACAAAGGATGGTTTGTCGCGCATACCGTATTCATATGGGGCATGTATCTGGCTATGTTCTACGTGATTAAATGGGCTTTGCCAGATACATACAGTATGACATGGGCAATGGTTATTCCTGCCTTTGTTGCTGGGGGACTGGCAATCAGTGCAACCAACGGTGGAATTGGAATATATCCCTACACAGTAGCATTGGTTTTGGGTGGATTTGGGATCACCCAGGAAACCGGTTTGGCTTTTGGATGGATCATGTGGTCCTCACAGACACTAATGATCCTGTTTTTTGGAGCACTTTCCTTTTTTGCCCTACCTTTAGTGAACTCAAAATCGTAGCAGGCAGACCCTTGGTATGGCTAAAACAAAAACATCTTTTTTCTGTCAAAGTTGTGGCACCCAACATACCCAATGGCAGGGGCAATGCCACGCCTGTAAAGCATGGAATACCCTAGTCGAGGAAATTGTTGAGAAAAAACCACCCCCGGCTTGGGAAAACAAATCCCATACCCAACAGAACACAGCTGTATTGTTGCACGAAATCGATACGGAAAAAGAAGTTCGCATTGACACCCAGGACAGCGAGCTCAATCGTGTACTAGGCGGTGGAATGGTTCCGGGAGCTGTTATACTTGTCGGTGGGGAACCTGGCATTGGAAAATCAACACTCCTTTTACAACTAGCTCTTGCGACACCAAAAAAAGTCCTTTATGTATCCGGAGAAGAAAGTCAAAAGCAAATTAAGCTCCGTGCTGATCGCATGGCCTCCCAAACCCATTCTTGTTTGGTGCTTAGTGAAACCCATACACACAAAATTTTTCAGCAAGTAAAAAAAACAGAGCCTGATATCATTATAATTGATTCCATCCAAACCCTTCAGAGCGATCGTGTTGAAAGCAGTCCGGGAAGCATTACGCAAATCCGTGAATGTACAGCAGAATGGATTCAATTTGCCAAAACTTCGGGTATCCCTGTTGTTCTAGTAGGGCATATCAATAAGGAAGGGAGTATTGCCGGTCCCAAAATACTGGAGCACATGGTCGATACGGTATTGCAATTTGAGGGGGATCGCCAGCATTTGTATCGTATCCTACGTGCCCAAAAAAATCGTTTTGGTGCTACCTCGGAAATAGGCATTTATGAAATGCAACAAAATGGACTCAGACCGGTATCCAATCCGAGCGGGTTGTTGCTTTCAGAAAACCAACACAGCCTGTCGGGTCAGTCTATTGCTGCTGCCATCGAAGGTATTCGCCCCTTGCTTGTGGAAGTTCAAGCCCTTGTGAGTACTGCTGTCTATGGGACCCCTCAACGCAGTTGTACTGGCTTTAATACCAAACGGCTGAACATGTTGTTGGCTGTTTTAGAAAAACGTGCCGGTTTTGCCCTTGGCAGTAAAGATGTGTTCATTAATTTAACAGGTGGTATTCAAATGGATGATCCTGCCATGGATTTGGCAATTGTTGCGGCCATTCTTTCAAGTCATCACGACATCCCTATCAGTAAAAAAATTGCTTTTGCAGGAGAAATAGGCCTTTCGGGTGAAATTCGTCCTGTACCCAAAATCGAACAACGCCTTCAGGAAGCAGCGCGTCTTGGATTCGAAACCCTTATCACGGCTCCTCACAAACAGTCCCCCCCATCTCATTCTTTTTTGGAATGGGTGTCTTTTTCTAAGTTAGAGGACCTCGTACGCTATCTTTTTGGCTAACTTTACTTGATAACTAATTACCGGCACCGATTATGGAAAAAATCATCAAAGACTTTCTTACTCTCGTAGAGCGTCGTAATCAAAATGAACCCGAGTTTCTTCAAGCCGTATCAGAAGTAGCAGAAACGGTACTCCCCTACATTGTCCAGCACGATATCTATTATGGACAAAATATCTTATTGCGGATGGTGGAACCCGAACGGGTGGTTTCTTTCCGTGTCGCATGGATAGACGACCAGGAAAAAATACAAGTCAATCGAGGGTATCGAATAGAAATGAATTCAGCCATCGGTCCCTATAAAGGGGGGCTTCGGTTTCATCCTTCAGTTAATTTGAGTGTTTTAAAGTTTTTGGCCTTTGAGCAAATCTTTAAAAACAGTTTAACCACCTTACCTATGGGTGGTGGTAAGGGAGGATCAGACTTTGATCCCAAAGGCAAATCTGACACAGAGGTCATGCGCTTTTGTCAAAGTTTTATGACTGAATTATTTCGCCATATTGGGCCCAATCGAGACATCCCTGCGGGAGATATCGGGGTAGGGAGCCGGGAAATAGGATATCTTTTTGGTCAATATAAACGCCTAAAAAATGAATTTACAGGTGTCTTGACAGGGAAAGGAGTTAGTTGGGGGGGATCGCTTATCCGCCCCGAAGCCACTGGCTATGGCGTGGTCTATTTTACTGAAAACATGCTCCAACATCACAGCGAATCAATAAAAGGCAAGTCCGTCGTTATTTCGGGCTCAGGGAATGTTGCACAATTCGCTGCAGAAAAGTGTTTGCATTTGGGAGCTACGGTTTTAACCCTGTCTGATTCTTCGGGCTACCTTCATGATCCCGAAGGAATCGATGAAGAAAAATTAGCCCATATCATGCATTTGAAAAATGTAGAGCGCAAACGCTTGCATGCATATTTAGAGAAATATCCGAAGGCTTCGTTTTTCAAAAACAAAAAAGTATGGGACGTTCCTGCTGAGATAGCTTTGCCTTGTGCAACCCAAAATGAACTGACAGATTCCGATGCGAAAACTCTTGTCAAAAACGGTTGTAAAGCCGTTGGTGAAGGAGCAAACATGCCTTGTACACCCGAAGCCATTGCCCATTTCCAATCCAACCGTGTCTTGTATGCCCCAGGCAAAGCATCCAATGCTGGTGGGGTTGCCGTTTCCGGTCTGGAAATGGCCCAAAATTCTTTGCGTTATAGTTGGACCCGAGAGCAAGTTGACGACAAACTCAAAGAAATTATGGGTGATATCCATACGTCTTGTTTACAATATGGTGCTGAAGGCAACTTTGTCAACTATGTAAAAGGGGCCAACATTGCTGGTTTTGTCAAAGTAGCAGACGCGATGCTGGCACAGGGAGTCGTCTAATCATACAGCAGTGGTCACGACGGAGGCACTGGTCATTGGCGGATTGAAATATGGTGATAGTAGTTTAATCGTTCACTTGTTTACCCATGAACTGGGCTATCGATCCTATCTATTAAAGGGCATTTTAACGGCAAAAAAAGGCAAAATAAAACGCTCCTTTTTCCAGCCTTTGACTCAAGTACAAGTAGTGGTTTCAGACAAAAACC
Organism: Flavobacteriaceae bacterium; assembly: GCA_049890035.1. Classification (GTDB taxonomy): domain Bacteria; phylum Bacteroidota; class Bacteroidia; order Flavobacteriales; family Flavobacteriaceae; genus UBA11891. The sequence continues at coordinate 118,231 of JBMHCG010000036.1, forward strand.
CAGAACAATTAGGATACATTCGCGATTGCACCTTGCTGTACAGTCCTTTGCACCAGGCTGGAGGAGAAGTAAAAACAGCCCTTCAGTTGTTTATTTGCGAACTTCTGGCTGGAATTTTAAAAAGTGAAACCGATCAAAATAAACCCTTGTTCGCCTACCTGAAGACAACCCTGAATTGGCTGGATTCCGACCACCAACTCGCTAATTTTCACATCAAATTTCTGCTTGACTTGACGCGGTTTATCGGCTTTTACCCCAATGTACAACGTCTTGATAGCCCTTATTTTGATATTGAATCAGGTTGTTTTAGTTCCACCTTGCCAAAAGGGAAAAACATCCAAGGGAGGCATCTGGAGCAGTTTAAAATGTTTTTGGGCACGAAATTTGATAATGCCCTGCAAATTAAGATGACCAAGGAGGAAAGATCCGATCTGCTAGATACTATTTTGTTGTATTACTCGTTTCATCTACAAGGATTTTATCTGCCAAAGTCGTTGCCTGTATTGCATGAGGTATTTGAAGTTTATTAGTTGTCTGATTGTAGGGATGAGTTGTTTGGTTCAAGCAACGGCACAAGAGCTATACATACAGGACGGGGAAAGTTTTGCCCCCATAGAAAATGTCGTCGTCTATTCCACAGACAAAGAGCGAAGTACCATGACGAATGCCCAGGGAATGGCTTCTCTAAAAGAGTTTCTACCGCAAGAAACGCTAGCCATTCAATATTACGGATACCAACCGCAACAATTTGTTTACGATCCCTCACAAAGCTCCCGTACGATTTTGATCTTCCCTGAAACACAAAATCTAGAAGGCGTCATCCTATCCGTTGCACGATCGCAAAGCAATCGAAATGAAATCGCTGAAAAAGTAGCAGTAATTTCAGCCGATGCCATCCAACGAAATCCGATGGGCACTGGGGCCGACCTTCTGGCTTTAACTCCAGGTGTACGGGTCCAAAAATCACAAGGTGGCGGTGGAAGTCCTGTATTAAGAGGGTTTGAAGCCAACCGTGTCCTTCTGGTTGTGGACGGTGTTCGAATGAACAATGCTATTTATCGCTCTGGTCATTTACAAAATGCAATCACATTAGATCCCAATACCATAGAACGAGTGGAAGTGATGTTTGGATCCTCCTCCGTAGGCTATGGCTCTGATGCTTTGGGGGGGGTCATTCATTATTACACCAAAACACCCTTACTCAATGCAGAAAAAACAATTCGGGGTCGCATTTCAAGTGAATTTAATTCAGCAACACAAGCGGGCCTGTATCATGCTGCTACAGAGATCAGTCGTGAAAAATGGGCTAGTTATACCAGCCTCAGTTTCTCCCAATACGGGGACATACGAATGGGGGAAAGTCGCACCCATGGCTTCACAAATTGGGGTTTAAACCCATTGTATTCAGAAAATACGCGTACACTATACAAAGCCGATGCTACGGTCAACCCCGATCCTAACGTTCAAAAAAATACGGGCTATTCACAATACGATTTACTGCAAAAATTTGTGTTTCAACTGCCCAAATCAAAACAAATTCACGTCAATTTTCAACTTTCTACCTCTTCTGACATCAATCGATTCGATAAACTCAATGAAGTACGGGAGGGACGCTTGCGATTTAGTGAATGGTATTATGGTCCCCAACAACGCTTGTTTATTGCGACACAATACAAATTGTTTCCCAACACCTTGTGGATGGAAAAAGGAACCCTAACCGCTGCTTATCAAAACATCTTCGAATCCAGAAACAAAAGACCCTTTGATAGTTTCACCCGATCTTCACAAGAAGAAACGGTTAATGTATTTAGTTTAAATGGGGATTTTAGCACAAAAATCAGTCAAAATCACCATGTAAATTATGGCTTTGAAGGGGTGTATAACCACGTCTATTCCCGCGGGTATTCTCAATTGTTAGCAGTCAACGGAGAGACTATTTCTGGGCTCGGGCTGCCCTTAACAATTCCCAGTCGTTATCCCAGTGATGAGAGCTACACCCAGACCTATGCCCTCTATGCCAATTGGATTTGGAAGTATTCTCCCCAATGGACCTACAACCTCGGCTACCGTTTGACGCACTATGAACTTTTTGCCCAGTGGAAAGATCGGGCATTGATTGATCCTTTGCTAAATGAGGTATCCCTTTCACCACAAGCGTTGACATGGACGCTGGCTGCCGTATACCGCCCTTCTGAAAACTGGCAGTGGAATGTACTTCTTTCAAATGGCTTCAAAGCACCCAACATAGATGACATTGGTAAAATACGAGAAAACAGTGGGTTTTTAATTGTACCCAACTCCTTTCTAAAACCCGAATACGCTTATAACTTTGATATTGGATTCCGTTTTGTAAGCGACAACAAAAAAGCGAATATTGCGCTGAGAAATTACTTGACACTGGTATCGCGTCACATTGTCCGCTCCAATTATAGTGTCTTTTCAGATACTTCTACTGCAGACGAAAACACCATCCTTTACGATGGTGAAGAATTTCCAACAGTTGCCAACAAGAACTTAGGAAACCGCTGGGTCTATGGCAGTGCTTTGGATGCTACTTGGCGCCCGACTCCCAGTTGGTCAGTAGCCGGTAATCTTACTTTCACAGGAGCGGACAATCATGAAAGATATGGTCCCATGCCATCTATTTCACCACTTTTTGGATCCCTCCAAACCCACTTTGAAAAAAACCGCTTCCTATTTCGTGCGCGTTTGCAATTCAGTCATTCAAAACATCCTGACACCTATAGTTTTGGTGGGGAAGATGGACTGGAGGAAACCCCTTTGATTCATCCAAATAGCGAAGACAGAACCGACCAATATGCTGGGACACCTGCCTGGAATGAGGTTTCTCTGCTAGCAAACTACAATTGGACAGAGCAAGTACGGGTCAAAGCGGGTCTGGAAAATATTTTTGATACGCATTACCGAACTTTTGCCTCGGGTATATCCGCCCCAGGAAGAAGTTTTCGTTTGGGCATCCAAGTAGATTTGTAGTCCTTCTTCTCATAGCTCGAATCTTCCCGAAAATGATTATTTTCGCAGGCGAGTGAGAAAAGCGCATAGCCATGGCATTTAAGGAATACAAACGTTTTGATCTCCCTTCCATAGCGAACGAGGTACGGAATTACTGGGAAGCGGAAAACATCTTTGAAAAAAGTATTCGCTCCCGTGAAGGAAACGCACCCTTTGTGTTTTACGAAGGGCCGCCATCGGCCAATGGTATGCCCGGTATCCATCATGTGATGGCACGAGCTATAAAGGATATTTTTTGTCGTTACAAGACACAAAAAGGCTTTCAGGTAAAGCGAAAGGCTGGCTGGGACACACACGGGCTTCCTGTTGAACTGGGTGTAGAAAAAGAACTGGGTATCACCAAAGACGAAATTGGTGCATCTGTATCGGTTTCCGATTACAACCAGGCTTGTAAAAAAGCGGTTATGCGCTATACGGATGTTTGGAACCAACTCACTTCTCAGATGGGGTATTGGGTGGACATGGACGATCCCTACGTCACCTATGAATCCAAATACATCGAAAGTGTTTGGTGGTTACTCAAACAAATATACCAGAAAGGGTTGCTGTACAAAGGGTATACCATTCAGCCCTATTCTCCCAAAGCAGGAACTGGATTGAGTTCTCATGAACTCAATCAACCGGGTACCTACCGTGACGTTACCGATACAACAGTGACTGCCATGTTCCAAACAATAAGGGAAAGTTTACCGAAGGCACTTCAGTCCGATCAAGAACTGTATGTCCTTGCCTGGACTACAACCCCCTGGACACTTCCTTCCAATACGGCACTCACGGTTGGGAAAAAAATTTCGTATGCCATTATCCAAACCTTTAATCAATATACGCACCTACCCATTCGGGTGTTGGTCGCTAAAGCATTGGTCGAAAAAGTTTTTGGTAAAAAATACAATCCTGTTAAAACGCAAGCCGAAGTAGCAGCGTATAACCCTACTGAAAAGCGAATACCCTATTGGATCGAAACCTACACAGACGGATCTGCTCTTTTGGGAATTCGATATGAGCAACTGTGGGAAGACGCACCCCTTCCTATTGAAAATCCAGAAAACGCATTCCGAATTATTGCCGGGGATTTTGTTACCACCCAAGATGGAACCGGGATAGTGCACACCGCTCCTACCTTCGGTGCTGATGATGCCAAGGCAGCCAGTGAAGCAACCCCCCCTGTGCCACCACTAAGGGTAATGGATGAAAATGGCAATTGCGTCCCATTGGTCGATCTGCAAGGAAAATTTCGTCCCGAACTGGGGGCACTGGGAGAAAAGTATGTTAAAAATGAATATTACCCCCAAGGCGAAGCCCCAGAAAAGTCCGTCGATGTAGAAATTGCAATCCGATTAAAAGAACGCAACCGAGCTTTTCATGTTGAGAAATATGTTCACTCGTATCCGAATTGTTGGCGGACAGACAAACCCATACTGTATTACCCTTTAGACTCTTGGTTTGTAAAAATGACTGCCGTTCGCGATCGTATGGTTACACTTAACGAGCAAATCAACTGGAAACCCAAATCTACTGGAGTAGGACGTTTTGGCAATTGGCTTCAAAACGCCAATGACTGGAATCTGTCACGTTCTCGCTTTTGGGGGATCCCGCTACCCATATGGCGCTCCGAAGATGGACAGCAACAAAAGGTTATTGGGTCTATGGAAGAGTTTATTGTTGAAATTGAAAATGCCATTGAAGCCGGGGTTCAAAACGAAAACCCTTTTGCCAGTTTTAAAGTAGGGGACTTCTCCAAAACAAATTACGAAACCATCGACTTGCACAAAAATGTGGTGGACACCATTACATTGGTTGGAACAGACGGCAAAACACCCCTGGTCAGAGAAAATGATTTGATTGATGTGTGGTTTGATTCTGGTTCCATGCCCTATGCACAGTGGCATTACCCCTTTGAAAACAAAGAAAAAATTGATTCCGGAGAAGCATTCCCAGCTGATTATATAGCGGAAGGCGTGGACCAGACCCGAGGATGGTTCTACACCCTACACGCTATAGGCACTTTGGTTTTTGATCAGATCGCTTTCAAAAACGTAATTTCAAATGGACTCGTTTTGGACAAAAAAGGACAAAAAATGTCCAAACGCCTGGGCAATGCTACCGATCCCTTTGAAACCATCAAAAAATATGGTCCCGATGCAACACGTTGGTATATGATTGCCAATGCCAATCCTTGGGACAATCTGAAATTTGATGTCGAAGGAATTGAAGAAGTTCAGCGGAAATTTTTCGGCACCCTCTACAACACCTATTCTTTTTTTAGTCTCTACAGTAATCTTGACGGGTTTTGTTACGAACAGCAACCGCTACCCAAGGAAAAACGGACCGAACTAGATCGATGGATTCTATCTGAAATGCATACACTCATCGCTCAGGTTGACGCCTACTACGAAGACTACGAGCCCACCAAAGCAGCCCGTGTTATGGCTGAATTTGTTCAAGAGAAGTTGAGTAATTGGTACGTTCGACTCAACCGTCGTCGATTTTGGAAAGGGAGCTACGGAACAGACAAAATTGCAGCCTACCAAACACTGTTTGAATGCTTGCTCAGCGTCGCTAAATTGGCGGCTCCTATTGCACCCTTTTACACGGACCGATTGTATCAAGACCTGATGGCTCAAACCCGCTTGGAAAATCATGCCTCCGTACATATCAGCAAGTTCCCCAGTGCTGACGATAGATGGATTGATAAAAATTTGGAAACACGCATCAACAAAGCCCGCCTTATTGTTTCCTTGGGATTATCCCTTCGAAAAAAGGAACAAATAAAAGTTCGACAGCCCCTTCAAAAGGTAATGATCCCTGTAAAAAACCAAGAAGAAAGAAATGCCTTGTTGGCCGTTGCGGACCAAATTCAATCCGAAATCAATGTAAAGGAACTGGAGCTTTTGGATGACGCATCTACAATTTTGGTCAAAGAAATCAAACCCAACTTTAAGAGCCTGGGGCCACGCTTTGGAAAAGATATGCGGTATGCCACCGAAGTCATTAAAAAGCTGACCGAAGAACAGATTAAAACATTGGAAGAAGAAGGGGAGTTGGCCGTTCGTATCAACGAAAAAAATAGTATTTTAGAACGCTCGGATGTTGAAATAACGACCAAAGACATTGCAGGTTGGCTGATAGCCTCGAACGGAGGTGTCACTGTGGCACTGGATAGCACCCTAACCCCCTCTCTGATTAACGAAGGAATTTCTAGGGAATTGGTCAACCGAATCCAAAACCTCCGAAAAGATGCGGGACTTGAAGTTACCGACACGATTGCTGTTCAGATAGAACATCATGAAACACTAGAAAATGCCATAGCAGCGAACAAACGCTATATCATGGAAGAGACCTTGACCAAAAAATTAGAATTTGTACCTGCCTTATCCCAAGGTCAATCGCTTGCATTTGATACAATAGAGACAACGATTATCATTAATAAAATGTAGTTATGGAAAAAGCTACGAAAACACGCTATTCGGATTCTGAATTAGCCGAATTCAGAGACCTTATTGAAGAAAAAATAGAAAAAGCCAAAGCCGATTTAGAATTGCTGAAAAGTGCTTACATGAATGATGGGAACAATGGAACTGAAGACACCGCCCCGACATTTAAAGCCTTTGAAGAGGGTTCCGAAACCATGTCCAAGGAAGCCAATACACAATTAGCCATTCGACAAGAAAAATTTATTCGTGACTTGAAAAATGCTTTGGTCCGTATTGAAAACAAAACCTATGGTATTTGCCGCGTAACAGGTAAGTTGATCAACAAACAACGTTTGTTGTTGGTACCCCATGCGACGCTAAGCATTGAAGCCAAAAACATTCAAAAATAAAACTTCTTGGTACGTTTTTATGGAGTCTTGTGGGAGTTACCGCACTTCCCCAATCTTCACAAATTCAGCATTGGGATGCCAGAAATCTGGCCTCTCTAGAATTGATTATCCCTTTTTGTGGCACCTTGAAACTGTCTTCACATGATCAAGAGAAAATTCACCTAAGCTATCGGGCTGAAGGGGAATACCAAGAACACATGGGCATCCACACGACGCACGAAGCACAGCATATGGAACTTCGTGAATTTCGAAATCCACTGCTTTTGAGCGAATCTGATAAATTGGCTGCCCACAAAATAATCGCCAGTGAATTGGAATTGACTGTCCCTACACGGTTCATCGTATCTTTGCAAATGAAAAATGGTCGAATGCACATTCAAGGACGTTTCAAACGACTTCGGGTGCAATTGGAAGAAGGGAGTGGAAAACTCCAATTGGAACAAACCCCTGGTGAGATGCAGACCGCTAGGGCTTCCGTAGATCTTTATCACAGCCAAATGTTTGTTCGTGCTTTGACCCCGAAAAGATCTTTTGACTGTGGCGATGCGGATCACGCTGATCAATTCCTGATACACAGTCAATCGGGTACTATTCGTTGCTATCCAAATTGATATATGTATTTTTGAATTCAATTTTTGCCCATGGTCACGTTTTCGTTTCGTCCTTTAAACGGCTTTACCGCCTGTATCCTTGTCAGTGTCCTCCTTTTGATTGACCAATGGATTAAAATCCATATCAAACTAAACTACCCCCTCACCCTATACGGTCAAGATGCCATCATTGATTGGGGATTTTTTAAACTGCTTTTTGTGGAAAATAAAGGCATGGCAATGGGAACACGCCTGGATACCCTTTTCCCTTTTTTATCCGAATACACGGCTAAACTGTTGTTAACCGCTTTCCGATTAATTGCTATCTGCGGTTTGGGATATTGGCTGTGGGATTCCTTGCGTCAGAAAAATAGCAGCCTACTCCCCTACGCGCTTTGTCTCATTTTTGCGGGTGCGCTCGGCAATATTGTAGACTCTGTATTCTATGGGGTCTGGTTTACCGACAGCTATGGACAAGTTGCGACCTGGGCTACTGGATCGGGCTATGCACCGCTATTTTTTGGCCATGTGGTAGATATGTTTCAATTTCCCTTAATTGAGTGGACTTGGCCTGAGTGGATTCCCCGTATTGGAGGCAAACGCTACTTGTTTTTTGAGTATATCTTTAATGCGGCTGATTCCTGGATAACCATCGGTGTTGGGATACTCTTATTTTTCAATAAGAAAATTTTTACTCCCTAGGAAGGAAATTCCCAACGCCCGTTTTGGGTGATGTAACAGTCCAATGCCACGTCCTTGGTATGGAGATCGGAAATGGTAGATACAGGGGGAAAGAATCCTACACCGATCTTGAAAATGTTGGGGCGGCATTGTGCCAAAAACCGATCGTAAAAACCCTTTCCGTACCCCACCCGATGTCCTTGTTTGTCAACCATCAACAAAGGTATGATAACGGCATCCAACTGTTCCTCGGCCACCCTTTCCCCGTCAGATTCTGGAATGCCCCATGCATTGGGCGTCAAGACAGAAGTAGGGGTCCACAAGTGATGCGTTAAGGTGTCGGCAGTACGTATTTTGGAAGTAACAACCTGTCGCCCTGACTTCCACAACTCCCGAACCATAGGCTTAGTGTTGACTTCTGCTTGTGCCGCTATAGGAACAAAAACATGAATCCACTGCAGGTCTTTTGACAAGTCTTTCGTTAGCTGCTGACCGATCTGTACACTCCACGACTCGTGATCTGAGGGTGACAGTTTCTTTCTCTCACTAAGAAAGTGTTTTCGAAGCTCGTTTTTTTTCACACTCCGAAAGTACACAATTCCCCAATTAGGAAAACCGGTTTGTCCCCCTGTGCAAGCCCCCAAAATACAAGGTATGACAGGAATAAAGTTGAAGAAATAGGAATTCAAAGCAATTTTTGTACCTTAGAATACCCAATCTTACTGACATGTCTCTACCTACAAGACATAACAACCTACTGTATTTTAGTTTTTTCTGGCTTTTTTTGGGCAGCTTCTTCGTGCGCAGCCAACTCAATGTACCGCCAACGATAGAAACAAATTCTGGCACGGGGCCTGAAATCATCCACTGTACCACCGATCCACTCATTTTTACCCTTCAAGTAAGTCCCACCAGTTCTAATAGTGTATTGAAATATCGATATGTACGGGATCGTGGGAATGTAATCTCAAACCTTACTGATCTTACGGTTAGTACCACCATCAACCAATCCTTGGGAGCTTTACAAGACGGCGACATTGTTTTCGCTGAAATATATTTAGAAAACAACAACGGTGTTTTTCAAAAAATTTCGGAAACCCAAAACCTCATCTTCGGAGACCAACTCAACGCGGTGTCTGGTTTTTTTAGTATGGAGACATTGGATCCTCTATCGGATTTACAAGGAGCAATTAGCTATTTCGATTTTACGGCTTCCTTGCTCCTTCACAACAATCAATACATGGTGGGGATGATTTTCCAACACTTAAATCGACCCAACAAAAGCTTTAATAACGAACTATCCAACCCCCTCCCCTCCCTATTCACTATGAAATTTTAGGGGGTTACGAATTCAATTTAAACCCCTTTGAAAACAACCTTTTACCGGGTTATTCCTATTTATTTGCTTTTGCTTCTTTGGGCTTGCTGCAAAATCAAAAATTTCTTTATACCGCGCAGGAAGCTCAACTGGGTGCCTTTTCCGTAGGAATCAATCAAAAAACCATTTTGAATAACGGATTTTCATTTAATAATATTGGGTTTTCTTTGGGTATGTCGGTTGAAAATTTTGACTTTGGATTGTTTTACCAATTGCCCTCAAAAACAAAAAAATTGAGTACCCCAAGTATTTTTGAGTTGCAAGTGACCTTTAATTTTTCAAAATACCGAAGAAACAACCGAGGGTTTTACAAACGTCTACAAACCGATAATTACTTTTAATCTTTCCTGCGGCTCCTTAGATAAATTGTTGGTAAAAGCATCAAATCTCTTATTTTTAAGCGTGGAATTGCCAACGCTAGACATCCAAATCAAAACCCTTCCCGATAGCCCGGGTGTCTATCAATACTATGACAACAAAGACACTGTTATCTATGTGGGGAAGGCTAAAAATCTAAAAAAACGCGTCAACTCTTATTTTACCAAACAACATCTGAACAACCGTACCCGGATGTTGGTCAAAAACATTGTCAAAGTTGAACACATTGTTGTTTCCACCGAAATGGATGCTTTGTTACTGGAAAACAATCTGATTAAAAAATACCAGCCCAAGTACAATGTTATGTTGAAGGACGACAAATCCTATCCATGGATTTGTGTGAAGAAAGAACCTTTCCCTCGGGTATTTACCACCCGTAAGATTATACAAGATGGTTCGGAATATTTTGGTCCTTACACAAGTATGAAAACCGTCCGGACACTGTTGGATTTGATTAAAGGGATCTATCCATTACGCACATGTAACTATGATCTCCGACCCAAAAAAATTGCTGAAAATAAATACAAATTGTGCCTGGAATACCACCTGGGAAATTGCTCGGGTCCTTGTGTGGGTAACATTAGCTTAGATGTCTATGAAGAAAACATCCAGTCCATTCGTGCCATCATCAAGGGAAATTTTAAAGCCTCGTTACAACAGTTCAGAGATCAGATGGAAGGACATGCCCAACAACTGGAATTCGAAGCCGCACAACGGATGAAAGATCGGTTGGATATTTTAGAAAATTACCAAGCCAAATCAACTATCGTCAATCCCAAGATCAGTGAGGTAGATGTGTTTAGCATTATATCGGACGAAAGTTATGGTTATATCAATTTCCTACAGATATCATTTGGGTCAATTATCCGATCCCATACAATAGAAATCAAAAAGAAATTAGACGAGTCAGACGTCGAATTGTTGCGATTGGCTGCTATAGAAATCCGGCAACGTTTTCATTCCCAATCCAAGGAAATTTATTCTTCACACCCCCTTGATTTGGGACCCCCGATTCAGGTTGTACGCCCCCAAAAAGGAGACAAAAAAAAGTTGGTCGAGCTTTCGTTACGCAATGCGAAATATTTTCGTATCGAACGTTTCAAACAGATGAAAATTGTGGATCCAGACCGGCACGAAAAACGCTTGATGGCACAAATGAAAACTGATTTACGGCTATCCGTAGAACCCACCCATATCGAGTGTTTCGACAATTCCAATATTCAAGGGTCCAATCCTGTGGCTGCTTGCGTGGTCTTCAAACACGGTAAACCTAGTAAAAAAGACTACCGCCATTTCAAAATAAAAACTGTCATCGGCCCAGATGATTTTGCTTCAATGGAAGAAGTTGTCTACAGACGTTACAGGCGTTTGTTGGAGGAAGGAGAGTCACTGCCCCAGTTGATTGTTATTGACGGTGGGAAAGGTCAGTTATCCGCTGCTCTTAAAAGTTTAGACACCCTGGGTTTGCGAGGCAAAATCGCCATCATTGGTATTGCCAAACGCCTGGAAGAACTTTATTTTCCAGAAGACCCCATTCCGCTGTATTTGGACAAAAAATCCGAAACCTTAAAAGTCATCCAGCAATTGCGAAACGAAGCCCACCGATTTGGGATTACCTTACATCGCAACCGTCGTAGCAAAGGTGCACTGCAATCCAAACTTGACGAAATTCCGGGGATTGGTCCCAAAACCAAAGAACAATTGCTAAAAAAATTCAAGTCTCTTAAACGGCTCCGTGCAGCACCTCCAGAAGCTTTGATTGAGTTGTTAGGGCCAAGCAAGGGAAAAACCCTTTACAAGGCACTAAATTCATCTGCTGCTTCATAAAAGATTTTCTACTTTTGTAACCGTATGAGAAGCAATGCTGTTCTTGCACTAATTTTCGGAATCTGGGTTTTTTCTTCAAGTCCCTCTCAAGCCCAAGACACCTCTCTTGACATCCTTCCTAACGAACAATCCAACGATGCTTTTGGAGACAAGGAATGGTTTGAATTCCGGATTCATTACGGTTTTTTTAATGCTTCTGTAGCCACCCTGGAAGTCCGTGAAGACAGCCTGAACGGCCGTCCTATTTTCCATGCCAGAGGATACGGACGAACCACCGGTTTGGCCCGTTGGTTTTTCAAGGTAGAAGATCACTATGAAAGTTATTTTGATCGGGATACTGGGGTGCCCTACCGTACCATTCGAAACATCTACGAAGGTGGATATACCAAAGACATTGAAATTAATTTTGATCATCAAACCCAACGTGCTTTTGTATTCAACAAGAAAAAAAACACTCAGAAAGTATTTGTATTCAACGACAAGGCGCAAGATTTGATCTCGGCCTTCTATTATCTAAGAAACTTTTTGCCTGTCACGGATTTGCGCCCCAACCAAAGTTTTGCCATTAATATGTTTTTCGATAATGACAACTACCTTTTCAAACTCAAGTTTTTGGGAGAAGAATTATTAGAAACAAAATTTGGGCGGGTACCATGTCTAAAATTCCGTCCTATCGTCCAAGCGGGGCGGGTGTTTCGAGAACAAGAAAGCGTCACTCTGTGGGTTTCCGATGATGCCAATCGAATTCCCATTAGGATGCAAGCCGATCTGGCTATAGGGAGTATAAAAGCTGATTTGGAAAATTTTAGAAACTTAAAACATCCCTTTAGCATTGAAGTGCAATAAACCAATATTCATCAATCCTCTTCCTGGGAGAAGGAACTATCTCCGTTCAATTTGCTTTTTGATTGGTCTTCATTTGCTTTTCTACAGTTGTGAAAGGGAGCACACTGAAGCCAAAAAAGATCAAGAAGTAGGTGTTTCAAAAGTCATTCCTGTTTTTAAATACGGATACGACTTAAATCGCTATCAAGTAGTTAAGCGAAAAATCAAAAGAGGGGATACTTTTGGTGGCATCCTTGAAGCCAATGGTATCGATTATCCAGAAGTGTATCAAATCCTTCAAGCCATCAAAGGCAAGGTGCAAGTCAATCGCTTACAAATTGGAAAGCCCTACACCTTACTTTTTACGAAGGATAGTATTGCCACACCCAAGGCTTTTATCTATGAGCCTGGGGTGGAGAGTTTCACAAAAGTTCAATTGCGAGACAGTGTCTATGGCGAAAAAGTCACCAAACCCATTCGGGTGGTGGAACTCCAAGGGGCTGGTTCCATCACTAGTTCACTCTACGAGACCATGCAAAACAGTGGCCTGAACGACCAACTTACCTACTATTTGGCTGATGTTTATGCCTGGACCATTGATTTTTTCCGTCTCCAAAAAGGAGATCGATTCAAGGTCATTTACACTGAAAAGTTTGTGGATGACAGCATTTCAATTGGAATTGAAGAAATCAAAGCCGCTTATTTTGAGCACAACGGCAAAGCACTATATGCCTTTAAATTTGAATCGGATAGCTTGGTGGGGAGCATCGATTATTTTGATGACAAAGCCAAAAATTTACGCCGGGCTTTTTTAAAAGCACCTGTGAAATTCAGCCGGATTTCGTCCCGATACAATCTGCGCCGACGGATCAAATACTACGGCAATCGGATCAAACCCCATCGTGGGACTGATTTTGCCGCCAGTGTGGGGACTCCCATCATGGCTACCGCCAATGGCACCGTTGTAAAAGCCTCTTATTCTCGAGGCAATGGCAACTATGTAACCATCAAACACAATAATATCTATAAAACACAATACCTGCATATGAAAAAAAGAAACGTACGAGTAGGGCAATTTGTGAAACAAGGAGATATCATTGGATGGGTTGGAATGACGGGGTATACAGCCGGACCCCATGTCTGTTACCGCTTTTGGAAGTACGGAAAACAAGTTGATCCTTTTAAGCAAAAACTCCCTGCTGCCAAACCCATTTCACCCAATCTTAAAGCTCAATTTTTACAATCCATTGCCCCTTTGAAATACAACTTAAAATGCATCCCATTCGAGCCTGATTTTATAACTGACAAACGCATTGCTACTCATGACACTACCCAATCATAACCCCACACAACTTCCGGCTTGGAAAGCCTTGCAAGCCCATTTTGAAGATCAAAAAAATCATCATATTTGTGATTTTTTTGATCAGGAAAAAGATCGTTTGGAAAAATTAAGTTTTCAATGGGAGGATTTTTATGTCGACTTATCTAAAAATAGACTCTCCCAAAAGACACTTGATTTGCTGTTAGAACTTGCAGAACAAGCAGCACTTCCACAAGCTATTGAAGCTTACTTCAAAGGTGCTAAAATTAATGAAACAGAAAATCGAGCTGTTCTTCATACGGCCTTGCGGGCCGATGCAAATCAGTCCGTCATCGTTGATGGCAATGACGTCATACCCGGTGTTCAATCTGTCAAAGAAAAAATGTACACCTTTGCCAATCATATCATTTCGGGTGCCTGGAAAGGACACACTGGGAAAACGATCGACACCATTGTCAATATTGGAATCGGGGGATCGGACTTAGGACCTGCTATGGTAACCGAAGCTTTGGAATTTTATGGCAACCACCTAACCCCCTATTTTATTTCAAACGTTGAAGGCGATCACCACAAAGAGCTACTCAAAAAAATCGACCCAGAAACGACTCTCTTTCTCATTGTTTCCAAAACTTTTACAACCCAAGAAACCTTGGCCAATGCGACTAGCATTCGTAAATGGTTTTTGGAATCGGCACCCGAATCGGCCATTGCACAACACTTTGTTGCCGTATCCACCAATCTTGAAAAAATTGAAGCCTTTGGTATCGCTCCGGACAATGTTTTTCCGATGAATGATTGGGTCGGTGGCCGTTTTTCTTTATGGAGCACGGTGGGCTTGAGTATTTGCTTGGCTGTAGGCCCAGAACACTTTGAACAACTACTACAGGGGGCAGGGGCAATGGATCGACATTTCCATGACAGTCCAGCCGAAAAAAATATCCCAACTCTGCTGGCCTTGATCAGTATCTGGTACAACAACTTCTGGAAGGCCGAAAGTGAAGCTATTGTCCCCTACACCCAATATCTGAGAAGCCTACCCGCCTATTTGCAACAAGGTATCATGGAAAGTAATGGCAAAGGAGTAGATCGCAATGGTCAACCTGTAAATTACCAAACAGGTACCCTTATATGGGGGGCTTCAGGAACCAATGCCCAACACGCTTTTTTCCAATTGATCCATCAAGGCACGAAACTCATCCCAACCGACTTTATTGGTTTTAAGGAATCTTTACACGATACAGGAGACCATCAGGATAAGCTCATTTCTAATTTTATTGCTCAAACGGAAGCACTTATGTGGGGAAAACAAAAAACTACCGTACAAAAAGAACTCCTAGAAAAAGGACATACACAAGAAGAAGTTGACCACTTGACTCCTTATAAAGTATTTACTGGTAACCGTCCCACAAATTCCCTTTTAATTCAAAAACTCACTCCCTACACACTTGGAGCTCTTATTGCCCTGTATGAACATAAGATTTTTGTTCAAGGCATACTGTGGAATATCTACAGTTATGACCAATGGGGTGTGGAATTGGGTAAGCAACTCGCTAACAGTGTCTTAAAGGATTTTGAACAAGTTGACGTTGCTTCTCACGACCCGTCAACAACAGCGTTAATAAATCGTTATAAAAACAAGGCCTAAGTTTCTGATTTAATAACCATTATTTCATAATTTTCAAGCATCCAAATGCTTTATATTTTAAAACTTAGCATCAACTAAATCAAAAAAAAAATGAGAAAAATTGCTGTCGCTTTTTTATGTTGTTTTACTGGACTTTATGCCCAGCAAAACGAAGCAGTCAATGACTCTATTTTAAATGTCAACCTAGAGGAGGTTGTCGTTTCGTCGGGGGTTATTGATATCGCTAAAGAACGTGAAACACCCATCGCGTTGAGTAAAATCACCGCACAAGAGGTGGCACTTAAAGTGGGAAACCAAGAATTTCCTGAAATCATGAACAAGACTCCCGGGGTCTATGCTACAAAACAAGGAGGGGGATATGGAGATTCTCGTATTTCGCTTCGTGGGTTTGACCAACGAAACACCTCATTCCTAATTAACGGGCAGCCTGTTAATGATATGGAAAACGGATGGGTCTATTGGTCCAACTGGCAAGGATTGACCGATATTGCATCGGGGATCCAAATCCAAAGAGGTTTGGGTGCTTCTCGTTTGGCTGTTCCCTCTGTTGGGGGTACCGTATCGATCTTCACCAAAAGTGCTGAAAAACAACAAGGCGGTTCGATCACCCAAATGATTGGTAATGACGGTTATGTCAAAACCACCGCTGCCTACAATACAGGGGTCAATGAGAAAGGATGGTCTTCCTCTTACCTTTTGACCAAATGGTCTGGAAATGGTTATGTATACAATACTAAAGGAGAAGGATGGACTTACTTTTTTGCTGTAGGTTACACTCCTGAGGGTTCCAACCACAAGCTGAACCTTTCTGTACTAGGAGCGGGTCAATGGCACCACCAACGTGACGTATGGGTATCAATCCGTGACTACCAAAACTATGGAGAAGATGGAATTGACCAACGTTGGAACTCCAACGGTGGGGTCCTTGATGGAGAAGAATATAGCTTGAGAAGAAACTTCTACAACAAGCCTTTAGCTACCTTTAACTGGGATTGGCAAATTGCTGACAACCTCGAACTCAATACGTCATTGTATGGTTCTGCGGGTCGTGGTGGGGGAACCGGTCCACGTGGAAACAATTACCGCAATGGAACCATTGATATGTTGCCTTTCCGTAAAGACTTAACTGAGCACTACAACGAAAACGGTAGAGGAACACGAACCGCAGATGGATTCATCGACTACGATGCTGTTATTCGCCACAACCGTTCTATTGATAGCTATACTGGTGGATTGGCCCGAGGTGCTTTTGATGGTGGAAAAATTGGATCCAACGGATTCCGCGAAGACGGTGTCAGCCGGGAAATCCTGATTCGTCGTGCGTCAATGAACTCCCACGACTGGGTAGGTGCCATTTCCAATCTCAACCTTTACAGTGGTAATATGCATTACTCCATCGGAGTGGATTTACGTAACTACAAAGGCTACCACTACCGTGTTCTTAACGACCTTCTTGGATTAGACGGTTATTTTTCTACTGGAAATAAAAACTCTGCTGGGCAGATTATCGAAACTTTAGTTGAAGCCTCTCCCTTCCAAAATACAGGAATTAAAGGTCCAAAAATTGACTACTATAATATTGGGTATGTCGGTTGGCAAGGTCTCAACGGGATGGCTGAATACTCTAGTGATCAATTGACTGCTGTAGTACAGGCGGGACTGTCTAATCAATCTTTCCAAAGAGAAGACTTTTTCGATTCACCTGGCAACCCTTTGTCCGAAAAGAAAAACGTTGGGGGTGGCTACTTAAAAGGAGGGGCTAACTATAACTTTAACGAAAACTCCAATGCTTTCTTCAATGCAGGATACATCAGCCGTCAGCCTAATTTTGATGCTGTTTTCCCGAATTATAGAAACGACGTGAACCCCGATCTTCAAAACGAAGTCATTACTTCTGTTGAATTGGGATACGGGTACATTTCCAATGCCTTCCGTTTGAATGTCAACCTATATTCAACCAACTGGGGGAACCGCTTTGTAACGCGATCTTTGTCCAACCAACAGGGGGTAGACGGAACAGCACAGTTCAAAGACATCGACGTGACCCACAATGGAATTGAGATCGAGGGAACGTACAACCTATCAGGAGCTACCAAATTGCGCGGAATGTTGTCCATGGGTGACTGGCGTTACACCAAAGATTTCCAAAGTGAACTCTTTGACGAAAACCAGCAATCTATTGGTACAGGAACACTTTACACCAAAGACGCTAAAGTGGGCGATGCTGCACAATTTGTAGCTTTCCTAGGCGTCGATCACCGCTTTGGTTCCAATCTCCGTGTAGATTTGGACTACCGCTTTGTAGATGGTTTGTATGCTGACTACTCCATCACCGACTCGGCCTTTACAACACCTGACAATCAAGGAGCGCTTAAGTTGCCTTCTTATGGCTTGGTAGACTTTGGGGCTTCTTACTACTTCGGGAAATGGAGCTTGCGTGCTAACATCAACAACTTGTTAGATACAACCTATATCGCAGAATCAAACTCTAACATCCACGCCACAGCAGACTCTGTAACCTGGGAAGGAGTCGATGTTCGAAATTCAGTATGGTTTGGTTTTGGTCGTACATGGAACCTCTCCTTGCGTTACCAATTCTAAAACCCAACCTTTAAGTATAAAAGAACCCTGCTTGATCGCAGGGTTTTTTTATTCTGTTAATCGTAAATCCTTGACTTTTAATTGTAATCTTTTGACCCCATTAAACTCATTTTGCTCCAAGGTGTATAAAAGTTCGAAGGAGTTTCCCGCTTTGATTTTAGGTAAATGCTTTGCCATTCCAAAACCAATACCAGAGAAGACCGTTCCTTTACCGTCCGTTACAGCTAACTTTAAATGTTTTTGATCATTCCCTACTGCACGAGACCCGCCTGCGTCTGTCAACCCAATCGTCCGAAATACCGGTCGCATATTCTGTGGGCCAAAAGGGGCCATCTGGACTAAAATCCGTTCTAGTTTGGGTGTCAATGCTGTCAAAGAAACTTCCAAGTCATAGGTCTGGCTGGGTTGACGTTGTTCAACGGTTATACGCTCTTGTACGGCTTGGTCAAAGGCTTCTCTAAATGCAGGTAAAGACTTTGGATCCATCGTCAATCCTGCTGCATATTTGTGCCCCCCAAATTGTATCAAATGTGACTCACAAGCAGCCAAAGCTTCATAAACATTAA
Organism: Flavobacteriaceae bacterium; assembly: GCA_049890035.1. GTDB lineage: Bacteria > Bacteroidota > Bacteroidia > Flavobacteriales > Flavobacteriaceae > UBA11891. The sequence continues at coordinate 136,899 of JBMHCG010000036.1, forward strand.
ACCCTTTAACCGAACGGACGGAACCGACATATTTGCCCTCCGATGCGGCCAAAACCACTGTAGGCCGATAATGGTGTTCAATCAAGCGGGATGCAACGATCCCCACCACACCCTTGTGCCAATTTTCTTGTATGACCACAGTACTATAAGGCGTGTTTAGTTGGTTGATCTGTTCCAAAGCCTCTTGGGTGATTCGTTCGTCTGTACTGCGACGTTCTCCATTTAGGCTTTCTATTTCACGTGCCATCGCTTGTGCAGTAGTGACATCTTGGGCACACAATAAACTCACGGCTTTACCACCGTGGGCCATACGCCCTGCCGCATTGATCCGTGGGGCAACAACGAAAACTAAGTCGCTAAACTCCGAAGGTTTTCTTTTGCTTTGCGCCAACAAAGCTGCCAATCCTGGCCGTGGAGCCCTGTTGAGTTGTAGCATTCCATGGTAAGCCAAAATGCGATTTTCCCCCGTCAAAGGAACTATGTCAGCGGCAATGGCTGTGGCAACCAAATCCAAAAAAGGCCATATATTTTCAGCGGCTTGATTTTGTTTTTGTGCCAACGCTTGGATTAGTTTAAAACCAACGCCACAACCACATAGTTCTTTATAAGGATAAGAACATTCGGCTTGTTTGGGATCCAATATGGCCAAAGCTGGAGGGACTATTTCTCCAGGTAAGTGGTGGTCGCAAATGATACAATCGATCCCTAAGTCATTAGCCTGCTCTACCCGTTCCACTGCTTTGATACCACAGTCAAGGGTAATCAGCAATGAGTAATCCTGTTCGTGCGCATAATTGATCCCTATCTCAGACAAGCCATAACCCTCTACATACCGGTCTGGAATATAGGTATCCACCAGTGGGTGTAGTGTGCGCAAATAGGTTGATAAGAGTGCCACTGCGGTGGTGCCGTCAACGTCATAGTCTCCATAGACCATTATTTTTTCATCATTGGCTATCGCTTGCAAAATTCGATCTACAGCAGCTGTCATCCCCAACATCAAAAATGGGTCGTGCAACTGCCCTAAATCAGGTCTGAAAAAGGCCTTGGCTGTATCAAAATTGATGATTCCTCTTTGTGCCAAAAGCTTTGCCACCACTGTGGGCACGTCTAGTGTTGTAGCCAGTTGGCTTACTGTTTCGGTTTGTGGTTCGACTATCGTATTCCAGTTCATAGGAGGTAGGATTTAGGCAGGCGCAATACAGAGGACAAATTCGCCTTTGGGGGGGTGGTCGGTATAAAATTGATGGGCTTCGACCAGGTTGCCACGGAAGGTGGTTTCAAACTTTTTGGTTAGTTCACGGCAAATACTCAACTGTCGTTGTCCGCCAAAATACGGTTGCATTTGGACAAGGGTTTTTAGCAGTTTGTGGGGCGATTCATACAACACAACCGTTACAGACTGGGCCGCTAATTCTTCGAGCTTTTTCTGCCTTCCCTTTTTTGGTGGCAGAAAACCTTGAAAGAAAAAACGATCGGCAGGCAAGCCACTTTGCACCAGAGCCGGGATCAGTGCTGTGGGACCAGGTAGACAATGTACTGCTATATCGTGTTGCAAAGCTTCACGAACCAAAAGAAAACCTGGATCTGAAATGGCCGGTGTCCCTGCGTCGGAAACCAGTGCCAGTCGTTGACCCGACTGCAATCGCTTAATTACTCCCGCTACTTTACTGTGTTCATTAAACATATGATACGATTGCATAGGGGTTGAAATACTGTAATGTTGCAAGAGTACGGCAGTGGTTCGGGTATCCTCAGCCAAAATCAAATCGACCTCATTCAAGATGCGAACCCCACGATGGGTCATATCCTCTAAATTGCCTATCGGTGTAGGAACTAAATACAACTCCATTACCCTATTTATTTGGTCTCAAAATAGAGCGCAAGTATCCGAGTAAATCGTTCTTCGTACTCCTCTTTCCCTTCCCATTGGTTGTAATCGGGTTTGATTAGATTTTGGATAAAGTTCGCTGCTTCTGGGAAGCTATTGAAAGTTGTCAACTGATTCATAGCACGTTGGTAGTCGTTCGGACTATTATTGAACAGGTGTTGAATAAATGCCAAACGATCATTCAAATCTACCTTTAATCCTGTATTGAATCGTTCGTTGAGGTTCGGACTCTGTTTCTCTGCAATCGATGTAGGTTCTTCTTTTTCAGGACTTGGATTTTTACGGACAAAATTGGGTTCTTCTATTTGTGTAAAAAGTTCGTTGACCTCTTGTGACTCCGGCATTTCAGTCACCATATTTTTAATGGTATCCATCAATTTAGGAATCTCTTCATGTGTTTCTTCCTTAGGAAGAGGTTCTTCTTTGACTATGGATTCTGTTTCGAGCGATGCAAAAAGAGCCGCTTGTTTTTTTCCTAGTTCAGATGTAATACGTTCTGAAAAGGTCTCTTGATGTTGTAACAAAACACTGAGCTCGTAAACATTTCGCAGACTCTCATGCAAATGCGTATCCGAAAGCTCCGCACGTTTTCGGTTGAGTAATTTGATTAATTTTTCAATTTCTTGGCGAAGATGGTGCTTCATCGTTGGGGAGTCAACAAATTTGTTTTAATACCTTTGTTTGAAACCGAAGGGTTCCCTATCTATGTTGAAAAATACGAAATGTTTTTAGAAAACAATGTAAACCCCAAAGAACAATTTGGCTGGATTGAAGTGATTTGTGGTTCGATGTTTTCGGGGAAAACAGAAGAACTGATTCGACGTTTAAAGCGGGCTGAATTTGCTAAGCAAAGGGTTGAAATTTTCAAACCTAGTATGGATGTTCGTTATGACGAAAACCAAGTGATTTCTCATAATGACAACCGCATCCGGTCTACACCTGTACCTGCTGCAGCCAATATCCCTATTCTAGCCGATGGTTGTGATGTTGTTGGAATTGATGAGGCCCAATTTTTTGACGATGAAATAATTTCAGTCTGTAACAGCTTAGCCAATCAGGGTATGCGTGTCATTGTTGCGGGCTTGGATATGGACTACAAAGGCAATCCTTTTGGTCCTATGCCAGCTTTGATGGCCACTGCTGAATACGTTACCAAAGTACATGCAGTATGTACACGAACAGGAAACTTAGCGCAATACAGTTATCGAAAAGCCCAGCAAGATGAATTGGTTCTTTTGGGTCAGAAAGAGAGTTATGAACCGCTGAGCCGGGCAGCATTTTTTAAAGCCATGAAAAGGGACCAAAAAAAACAGCATCCCAAAGAATCGAAACCGAAGTCGCAGTGACTACACTTACTCTTTCCCTAAGCGCGCTGACACACAATTTTTCCTTGATCCGGACCAAGCTGCATTCAAGAACCCGTCTGATTGGTGTTGTGAAAGCCGACGCCTACGGTTTGGGAAGTATTCCTATCGCGAAACGGTTAATAGACGAAGGAGTGACTTACTTGGCAGTTGCTTTTGCCTCGGAAGGGATTGCCCTGCGACAGGCCGGAATCCAATGCCCAATACTGGTCTTTTACCCGCAATGGGATTGTTTTCCTTCCTTAATTCAACATTGTTTGCAACCTGTTTTATACAGTCAAGACTGTTGGAAAGCATTTTGCAAAACAGCCCAACTCCAGAAAGTAGTCCACTATCCTGTGCATGTAAAATTTAATACCGGTCTCAATCGCACAGGCTTTTCCTTCAATGATTGTGAGTGGATTGCTAAGCAGCTTGAAAATAAAACTCTGGCCTTGCAAAGTGTCTATTCACACCTAGCCGCCTCCGAAGAAGCTCAACCCAATGCTGCTACCACGGCGCAATGGAAAGGTTTCCAAAAAATAAAATCCTTTTTTGAAACTCGAGAACCCAACGTATTTTTTCATTTGCTCAACACCTCGGGCATTTTTAATTACCCCCACTGGCAAATGGATGCTGTCCGAGTAGGTATTGGACTCTATGGTTTTGCCAATAGACCTGAATGGGATTTACAACTCGAACCCATTGCAAAATTAGAGACGCACATTGTACAAATTCATTCGATAAAAAAGGGAGAAACAGTAGGATACAATCCCAGTTGGGTAGCCTCCGAAGAACGACAAATAGCTGTCCTTCCGTTAGGGCACGCAGATGGTATTGGAAGACAATTTGGTAATGGTAAAGGAAAAGTCCGGATTCACAATCAATACGCCACTATCGTCGGTAATGTTTGTATGGATATGCTCATGGTTGATGTTTCTTCAATAGCCTGTAAAGTAGGTGATCCAGCCGTGCTGTTTGACAAGCAATCGCCATTACAACATTGGGCAAAAACAGGAGACACACTTACCTATGAAGTTCTTACAGGATTAAGCAAGCGTATCGCTCGTAAAATCGAGTTCTAATCCCAATGTTATGTTTGTTTAGTAACATTTTGTCAAAAAAAGATGTTTTTTTAAGAAAAGTGTAGCCTCCCAATTTTTACACTTATTTTTGCCGAAAAATACGATATAATGAAAGTAGCTGTTGTCGGTGTAACAGGTATGGTTGGGAATGTTATGCTCCGCGTACTCGAGGAACGTCAATTTAAAATTGATAGACTGATTCCTGTTGCATCCGTACGTTCTATAGGTAAAGAAGTCCATTTTAACGGGCAAAGCCATACAATAGTCAGCATGGAGGAAGCCGTATCCATGGTTCCAGATATTGCTTTATTTTCTGCAGGAGGGAATACCTCACTTGAGTGGGCACCAAAGTTTGCCAAAGTTGGTACAACGGTGATCGACAATTCCTCGGCATGGCGAATGGATCCTGACAAGAAACTAATCGTTCCTGAAATCAACGCACAGGAACTGACTGCCACCGATAAAATAATTGCGAATCCTAATTGCTCTACCATTCAGATGGTGGTCGCCATGGCTCCTATTCATCGACAATACGGTTTGAAACGCTTGGTTATATCAACCTATCAATCCATCACTGGAACAGGAGTTGCGGCCGTACAACAACTGGAAAACGAATACAAAGGAGAAAAAGGGGACATGGCCTATCCCTACCCCATTCACCGCAATGCCCTCCCGCACTGTGATGTCTTTGTAGAGGACGGCTATACCAAGGAAGAAATGAAATTGGTACACGAGACCCGAAAAATCTTGGGGGATTCGAAAATCAATATTACGGCCACTGCCATTCGTATCCCTGTAGTTGGCGGGCACAGTGAGTCCGTGAATGCTGAACTGGAGCGAGGCTTTGAACTGTCCGAACTGCGTCAAATCCTTCATGAAAGTGAGGGCGTAGTGGTTCAGGACAATCCAGAAACGCATACCTATCCCATGCCTTTGTTTGCAGAAGGAAAAGACGAAGTTTTTGTGGGACGCATACGAAGAGATCGTTCACAAGAAAACAGTCTAAACCTTTGGATCGTTTCAGACAATCTGCGAAAAGGAGCCGCTACCAACGCTGTTCAAATCGCCGAATATCTAGTCGCTCAAGAATTGGTTTAGTATCTGCTTAGTTTTTCTACCTTTAGCTAGAAAATTCAGAACCCATGAAACGATTCCTAATCGGCGGTCTTGTTATTTTGCTATGCGGCTGTCAAAATAAAAAGGGCATCACCTATCCAAGGACTGCAAAAAAACCTATTACAGAAACCTATTTTGATACAGCAGTAACAGACAATTACCGCTGGCTGGAGGATGATCTTAGCGAAGATACCGCCCAATGGGTAGCCGCTCAAAATGAGGTTACTTATTCCTATTTGAAAAACATCCCCTTCAGAAGTACATTGGCCGAAAGACTGGAGTCGCTTTGGAACTATGAAAAACAATCCGCCCCTTTTATAGAAGGAGGTTTTACCTATTACTACAAAAATACTGGCCTGCAGAATCAATATGTGCTATTTCGAAAAAGTGCTACCACTGCTGAGGAAGTGTTTTTGGACCCTAATACTTTTTCGGATGACGGAACGACATCTTTGGCAGGTATCAGTTTTTCCAAAGATGGAAACACCGTTGCCTATGCGATTTCGGAGGGGGGCAGCGATTGGCGCAAAGTGATCGTTATGGATGCGCTGTCCAAAACTATTGTTGAAGACACTTTGGTGGACATCAAATTCAGCGGGTTAGCATGGAAAAATAATGATGGTTTTTTCTACTCCAGTTATGACAAGCCCGATGGTAGTGTCCTATCTCAAAAAACCGATCAACACAAACTCTATTATCATCAATTGGGAACCGCTCAAACCGCTGATGATTTGATTTTTGGAGGTACCCCGGAGCAAAAAAACCGATATGTGGGTGCCGATGTTTCAGAAAATGGGGATTATTTACTTATTTCCGCTTCTAAGTCAACTTCTGGCAATCAACTGTTTCTCAAAAAACTGAATGCCTCAAAGGCGCCTTTAATAACCCTATCGGCCAGCTATACCCATGACACCTACCTGTTGGACAGTGATGAAAATTACTTCTATTTGGTGACCAACTTAGCAGCACCCAACCAACGATTGGTTCGTGCTCCAATCAGCCATCCACAAGAGGCCAACTGGGAAGATGTCATTCCAGAAAAAGAACACGTACTGAGTCCCAGTGCTGGTGGTGGCTATTTTTTTGCAGAATATATGATCGATGCTATTTCCAAGGTGTATCAGTACGACTACAAAGGCCAACTTTTAGGGGAAATTGACCTGCCAGGATTGGGGAGTGTTAGTGGCTTTGGTGGCAAAAAAGAGCAAAAAACACTGTACTATTCTTTTTCAAATTACCACAGTCCGGGACGGATTTATGCCTTTAACCCCGATAAAAAAAGCAGTTCCATGTATTGGAGTCCCAACATCAATTTTGACCCTGATGCTTATGTTTCCAAGCAAGTCTTTTTTACTTCCAAAGACGGGACAAAAATTCCCATGATCATCACCCATAAAAAAGGCCTGGAATACAATGGTAAAAACCCCACTATCCTTTATGGTTATGGTGGATTTAATATCAGTATTACGCCTCGGTTTAGTGTTACCAACGCGGTTTGGATGGAACAAGGCGGCGTTTATGCTGTGCCCAATATTCGCGGTGGAGGTGAATATGGCAAAGCTTGGCATCAGGCAGGAACCAAAATGCAAAAGCAAAATGTATTCGACGACTTTATCGCTGCAGCCGAATATCTTCACCAAGAAAAAATCACCCAGCCTAAATATTTAGCCATCCGCGGCGGATCAAACGGGGGCTTGTTGGTCGGTGCCTGTATGACCCAACGTCCCGAACTATTTAAGGTAGCCTTACCAGCCGTTGGGGTTTTGGATATGCTTCATTATCATACTTTTACGGCTGGGGCAGGTTGGGCCTATGATTACGGAACAGCAGAGGACTCCAAAGAAATGTTCCAGTACCTGAAAAACTACTCTCCAGTACACAACGTCACTACAGGAACACGTTACCCAGCCACACTGATCACCACTGGAGACCATGACGACAGAGTGGTCCCTGCACACTCGTTTAAATTTGCCGCTGAATTACAGGAAAAACAATTTGGAGAGGCACCTGTACTCATCCGAATAGAAACCAATGCCGGACACGGTGCTGGAACACCCATTGCCAAGACCATTGATCAATACGCAGACATCTTTAGTTTTACGCTCTACAACATGGGCTATGAGGTCCTACCCGAAAAAACAGGGAAAACGAAAGGATAAAAAAAGCGGCTTTAAAGGCCGCTTTTTTTATCACCTTCCATTTGAAAATCTTCCATAAACTTGGTGGTGTAGTTTCCGGCCACATAATCGGGATGATCCATTAATTTTCGGTGGAATGGGATTGTTGTTTTGATGCCTTCAATATAGAATTCATCCAAGGCTCTTTTCATTTTATTGATTGCTTCTTCTCGTGTTTGTGCAGTAGTGATGAGTTTGGCAATCATGGAGTCGTAGTGAGGGGGTATAATATAGCCCGAATAGACATGGGTGTCAAGTCGAACCCCATGACCTCCTGGAAAATTGAGAGAAGTGATTTTTCCGGGAGAAGGGCGAAAATCATTGTATGGATCTTCAGCATTGATCCGACACTCAATCGAATGGAGTTTTGGGATGTAGTTTTTTCCTGAAATAGGAATTCCTGCAGCCACCTTAATCTGCTCACGAATCAAGTCAAAATCAATTACTTGTTCTGTTATGGGGTGTTCTACTTGAATCCGGGTGTTCATTTCCATAAAATAGAAATTCTTATGCTTGTCGACCAAAAACTCAACCGTCCCAGCTCCTTCATATTTTATGAATTCGGCGGCTCGAACGGCTGCCTCACCCATGCTTCTCCGAAGTGCAACTGTCATGAAAGGGGAGGGCGTTTCCTCTGTTAATTTTTGGTGTCGCCGCTGTACAGAACAGTCTCTCTCAGACAAATGACAAGCCTTACCATAGGCATCACCAACTACCTGAATCTCAATATGTCTTGGTTCTTCAATTAGCTTCTCCATATACATGCCGTCATTCCCAAAAGCAGCACCTGCTTCTTGACGGGCACTTTCCCAGGCTTTTTGCAAGTCTTCGGCTTGCCAAACGGCTCGCATCCCTTTTCCACCACCACCTGCGGTAGCTTTGAGCATCACTGGATAGCCCATTTCGGCAGCAATTTCACGCGCCGAATCCAGAGACTCTAACAATCCATCAGAGCCGGGAATAGTGGGAACGCCTGCTTCTTTCATAGTTGCTTTGGCCGTTGCTTTGTCACCCATCTTTTCAATCATTTCGTCGGAGGCTCCGATGAACTTGATTTCGTGTTCGTTACAGATTTTTGAAAATTTAGCGTTTTCTGATAGAAAACCGTAGCCCGGATGGATGGCATCGGCATTGGTTATTTCAGCAGCAGCAATGATATTGGCTATTTTTAAATACGATTCAGAACTAGGAGCAGGGCCAATACAAACGGCTTCATCGGCAAAGCGAACATGCAGGCTGTCCACATCGGCTTTGGAGTAGACCGCTACTGTTTTGATTCCCATTTCCTTGCACGTACGTATGATACGCATCGCTATCTCACCGCGATTAGCAATCAGTATTTTAGAAAACATGATGATTTATTTTATGAGGGGTCTATCAAAAATAATGGCTGGTCAAACTCGACGGGGGAAGCATCATCGACTAGAATTTTTACGACCTTTCCAGAAAGTTCCGATTCAATTTCATTGAACAATTTCATGGCCTCGATAACACAGAGTACATCGCCTTGTTTTACCTCTGTACCCACCTCTACAAAAGCGGGTTTTTCGGGAGCTGACTTGCGGTAAAATGTCCCGATGATGGGCGATTTTACCGTAATCAAATGTGCGTCATCAGCAGCTGTTGGCGATGCCTTTTCTGCTGGAATTTCAGCTTCGACAACGGCTGGAGGTGTCGCCGGTACAGCCGCATTGGTTGCAGGCATGGCTGGCAGGTGCTGAACAATCGTTTGTTGTTCTGGCAGCACATTATCTGCCGCTGTCTTGATGGTAATCTTAATGTCCTCCGTTTCCAGCTTAACCTCATGGGCTCCGGATTTGGCAACAAAACGAATCAGATTTTGAATTTCTTTAATATCCATATTTCTGGTCTTTCAATTTACGAATAGGCCCATGTATAGTAAGCGGCACCCCAAGTGAATCCGCCGCCAAAGGCCGTGAATAATAATTTGTCTCCCGCTTTAAAACGGTCCTCATAATCTCGCAACAACAGGGGTAGTGTTGCTGCTGTCGTATTTCCGTAACGTTCTATGTTCGTTAGTAATTTACTTTTTTCAATGTGTGTGCGTTTTTGAACTGCGTCTAAGATACGCTTGTTCGCCTGATGTGCAATAATAAAATCTATTGATTCCGTTGTCAATTGATTGGCAACCATCAACTGCTGGGCAGCAGCGGTCATTTCAGATACCGCATATTTGAATACGGTTTTACCATCTTGAAAAATTGCATTCCATCCCTTACTAAGGGTCTTTGTTGTGGTCGGGTGTAACGAGCCGCCGGCTTTGATGTGCAAGTGATTTTGGCCGATTCCATTGGAACGTAAGTAGTCATCTTCACGACCAAAACCGTTGGTACTGGCTTCCATGAGGATAGCACCGGCACCATCTCCAAAAATGATGCATGTCGTTCGGTCAGAATAATCGACTATTGAGGACATTTTATCGGCACCCACGACCAAAACTTTTTTGGAATGCCCTGATTCGATTTTTGCAGCTGCCATGGACATCCCATACAAAAAACCGGAACAAGCAGCTTGCAAATCAAATGCAAAAGCATTGGTGGCCCCTATGTCTGTAGCAACTTTTGCCGCTGTTGCAGCCACCTTCATGTCAGGAGTAATCGTTGCTAAAATGAGAAGATCTATTTCTTCCGCTGCTGTTTGGCTTTTCTTTAGAACCTCCTCAGCTGCTTTGATCGCCATAAAGGAAGTGGCTTTGCCGGGTTCTTTTAAGATACGACGTTCTTTGATGCCTGTTCGAGTGGTAATCCATTCATCGGTAGTTTCTACCATTTGCTCCAGATCGGCGTTAGAAAGTATATGGTCTGGCACATAGCCCCCAACAGCTTTGATAGCTGCTTTTATTTTCTTTTCATTACCCGTGGTCATTCCGATTCTTCTGTCTGAAAAAGAATAATTAAGTGAAGATAGCATTTTTTTACATCCTAATTCCTTTCAAAAAAAAACCCCTCAAATATCACTTTGAAGAGTTTGGTGGATGCAATGCTGTATGTTACTATGCTGTTGCCGTGTCTGTACTGTCAATCAGTACTTTCCCTCGGTAATATAATTTGCCTTCGTGCCAGTGCGCACGGTGATACAAGTGGGCTTCTCCGGTAGCACCGCAAGTTGCAATTTGTTGTGCACTTGCTTTGTAATGCGTCCGTCTTTTATCCCGACGCGTTTTTGAAATTTTTCTTTTAGGATGTGCCATGGTTTCCTGTTTTTATGTCTTTATAATAAATCTTTTAATTTATCCCAACGGGGATCGTTTTCTAGTTGGTCATTCTCTTTCTTTGGTGCCAATTCTTCAAGTTTTTTCAATATAGGGGACTGCAAAGTTCCGTCCTCAATTTGTGGGTGGACACGTTTCTGTGGCAAACTCAATAAAATCATTTCATATACGTATTGCGACAAATCTATTTGATAGCTACCATGAGGAAGAACGAGGATTTCATCATTTTCATCGTTGTAGGTAGCACCAAACTTGACAATCAAATCAAAATGGGGGTTGAGTGATAAATCAAAGGGTTCCATGGAAACGTCACAGACGACTCCGACACTACCCGTTGCATGCAACTCGATTTCTAACAGTTGCTCTTTTTTATTCAACTGTACCCCTACATTGAATTTCGGTTGCTTGAAATCAAAATAGGCAAAAGCTTCAAAGAACGTTTGGTCAATAGTAAACTCATACAGATGCATGCCATTTTTTAACCCGACAAAAGGAATTTTGAATTCCGATCGTGCATCCATAGTCTAAAATTGAGCATGCAAATTTATTAAAAATTTAATGCCAAACCAACTGCTCTGACTGTTTTAATTTATTGAACGGACTGAGGCTGGGTTATTTTTTGTTTTGTAGACTCTCTTGACGCTGCCTGAAGATATCGCGTGCTGAAAACATTGCTGCTTTAAAGGAGCCCAAATCGGCTCTTCCTTTGCCAGCGATATCAAAAGCGGTTCCGTGATCGGGGGATGTCCGAACCAAGGGGAGACCCGCTGTGAAATTAACCCCCTGACCAAAAGAAAGTGTTTTGAAAGGAATCAGGCCCTGGTCGTGATAGATTGCAATAATTCCATCAAAAGCAGCCGCCGTTCCTGAACCAAAAAAACTATCGGCAGCATAGGGCCCATAAACGAGTTTCTCCTCTTCTTGAATCGCCTGCACAACAGGTCGAATAACGGTGTCATCTTCTTGACCAATAACTCCATCATCCCCCGCATGGGGATTCATCCCCAAAACTGCTATTTTGGGTTTTGGTATCCCAAAATCATTTTGCAGGCTTAGATAGAATTCATTTATTGTTTTTCGGATTCGTTCAGCATTAACGGCAGTGCTAACCTCATTGACTGGTATGTGATCCGTTACCAATGCAACCCGCAGCGTATCCGCCACCATCACCATAAGACTTTCTGCTTCAAGAGCTGCAGCAAGAAATTGGGTATGACCTGGGAACATAAAATCATCTCCTTGTATGGATTTTTTATGGATGGGTGCTGTCACCAATGCGTCTATCACCCCCTTTTTGCTTGCTTCAACAGCTGCCCGAAGGGAGGCAACGGCCCAGACCCCTGCTTGAGGATCTACTTCACCAAAGTGTAGCTCGTGATTGGGCCCTTCAATAGGGATAAGGTTTAACTTTCCCCTATTCAATTTGGACGGGTTGGAAACTGAATGGATGGATGTATGGAGGTTGTAATGTTCTTTTTGATCTTTTACTATGGACAAAGGGGCAAACAATACGGGTGTGAAAAAATCAAACATACGGCGGTCTTCGAAAATCTTAAGAATGATTTCAAGCCCAATTCCGTTTGGGTCGCCCATCGAAATTCCAAGATTTATTTTTGACTCGCTACCCATAACGGTATTTTTACTTTAATTTCGCCAAAGGTAAAGAAAACAAAGATGTTTACAGGAATAATAGAGACCTTAGGAACAGTCGTAGAAATTGAAAAAGAGGAAGAAAACATTCATTTTCGACTGCAAAGTTCCCTTGCCCAAGAACTCAAAATTGATCAAAGTCTTGCACATAATGGTGTTTGTTTAACCGTCGTTGCACTAGAGGACGATACCTATACTGTGACGGCCATCCAAGAGACATTGAATAAAACGAACTTAGGGACCTGGCAAGTTGGTGATTTGATCAATCTAGAGCGTGCTATGCTGCTCTCCGCACGTCTGGATGGACATTTGGTTCAGGGACATGTGGACCAAACAGCCACCTGTGTGGCTCAGTCATCCGAAGCCGGAAGCTGGCACTACACTTTTGAATACGATCCAAAATACAATCAGGTGACTATTGAAAAGGGTTCTATTACGGTGAATGGTGTTAGCCTGACTGTGGTGGATTCTCTTGCCAATCAGTTTTCAGTAGCTATCATTCCCTACACCTATAAACATACTAACTTTCATTGTTTTGAAATAGGGACACAAGTCAACCTTGAATTTGATTTGATTGGAAAATACATTAACCGTCTAATGAAGCTATAATTTCATTAATTTACATCAAATTATAATTATGGGGATTTTAGAATTATCAACTATATTAATTACGTTAGCCGCTTTTTTTTCATTGGTAAACATCCGTTTGCTCAAACTACCGACCACGATTGGACTGATGGTGCTGGCATTAGCCCTCTCCCTATCTATTATGGGGATTGGTGCGCTCTATCCGCCTCTTATGGAGGCCGTTGTTACAACGACCACTGAATTTGATTTTAGTGAATTATTGGTCGATGTGATGCTTCCTTTTTTACTATTTGCTGGAGCAATCAGTGTAAATGTTCACGAACTATTGAAAGACAAATTGACCATTTTGTTGTTAGCATCTTTTGGGGTAATTTTTTCAACTTTTGCTATAGGAACGGCATTGCACTGGCTCGTTTCACTTCCCAATTTTGGACTGAGTACCTTGGGTCTGAGTTACGTAGATTGTTTGCTTTTCGGTGCCCTTATTGCTCCCACAGATCCCATAGCGGTGTTGGCTATGGTTAAAAAAATGAACTTATCTTCTATTACGGAAACCCGTATTGCTGGGGAGTCTTTATTCAATGACGGCATTGGTGTTGTTGTTTTTTTAACCCTTTTAAATATCCAATCGGAGGGGATTGCCAACATTTCAGCGACAAGTGTAGCAAGTTTGTTCGCAACCGAAGTTATTGGAGGGGTTTTGCTGGGTGCATTAATGGGTTATTTAGGCCTGCGTTTGGTAAAGTATATCGAAAATGAATTTGTTGAGCTGGAAGTATTGATTACGCTTTCTATGGTATTACTCCTACCCATAATTGCTCACTATTTTCATTTTTCTGCTGTTCTTGGGATTGTCGTGATGGGATTGTTCTTGAATCAAAACATCGATACAGACGATAAAAAAGAGGGCTTACAAAAAGCCATGGGAGACTATGTGTACAAATTTTGGCATTTGTTGGACGAAACCCTCAACGCGATCCTATTTATTCTCATTGGATTGGAAATTATCACCATTGCTGCAGGATTTAAAGCTTCCTATCTGGTAGCGGCATTGTTTGTTATTGTCGTAGCTGTAATTGCAAGGGGCATCGGGGTGGCCTTACCGATTGCTTTCCTTTCAATATGGAAACAGTTTGAGCGTAAGACAGCCTTAATCATCACTTGGGGTGGCCTTCGCGGAGGGCTCAGTGTAGCCCTTGCCTTGAACTTACCCGATGCTATGGGAGCAGGAAAATCTCTTATTTTACTGCTGACATACGCGGTGGTTCTTTTTACTATTTTGGGTCAGGGGCTAACGCTCAAAAAATTGGCTCAATAGTTTTCAGCTACTCAAAAACAATTCCTACTTTTGGTATGAGTTTAAAGTGCTGTGACAACAGTAATGTTTAATTTAATGTAGAAAGGAGGTGTCTTATGTCTAATGATAATTATTTAAGGAATGATTCAAGACTACGGCTCCTCACAACTGAGGCCTTGTAGGAATCATATCCTTATCTACTTTTAAAAGCAGGTCGATGGGCCTGCTTTCTTTTTTTCTCCCAGTCATAAACCTGCCGCCCGAGTGCTCCCAAGAAAGGAAATCCTAACGTATCATACTCATAGGTATCATCATTAAAAATTCCATTTTTATTGACATACACAGTGGCTGTAAGGAAAAACTCCAAGCCCTCCTTGGTATTTTTAAAATACGCGGTGTCGGTCAATGTCCCATAGGCATCCCCAACTTTATTGTAGACGCGAATTTCTGGAGTCATCTTCCCTGGAGTGTCTCCAAACATTAAAAATTTTACATAACTATCATAATAGCCATCCTTGGTGGTATAGCTTGGGTATTCACTTTCCAGAGTGTTGCGACTCATCCAATACCTAAGGAATTTATAATCTTCTTCTGCTAAAGCAAAACGTTGCTTTTCAGGAAATACTTCAGGAAAAATAAGACGTTGCAGAATGCCTTCTAATGTTCTAATGGAAATACGGTTTTTCTTTCGAAAATCCATGGGTTGTGCTACCAACACGCCCTCTTTTATAAAACCGTTCCCTGGACGAACCCCTTGTAGCCTTTCGTTCGTCTTATCAAATAAAGATGTTTTCGATTCTTGTTCATAAATTATACCCGAAGGACTCGAAAAAACATATTCCCAAGTGTTGACATTATCTGCCCCAAAAAGAAATTTATGGTGAATTTGAATTTCTTTAAGCCCTTTTTCTCGTAATTGATCGTTGATATAGTCTCTTCCCAAAAAGTCAAAGAGATAGTTGTATGCATCGTTGTCACTAACTAAAAAAACTTTCTTGATCAAATGAGCGATCGTCAATTTGTTCTGGGGGTGGGTGCTATCCTGATCCGCAATAATCCTATCACGGCAAGAAGTTCGGATAAGAAAAGGGGTTTGAGCATTAACTGCTATTCCTTTTTCTTGTAATTCGCGAAGTTTTTGCAAGGCCAAAGCTGCGACTGGTAATTTTGCCGTACTGGCTGGGTAGAAATATCGATCTTCTTCGACTCCATACTCATAGGATCGAAAACGGGGTTGGCCTAAAGAATCTCGATGGATTTGCGTATACCGGATTTGGACGTTATGAGATGTGATGTTCTCTACAATTGCTGCAATTGCCGGTTCTTTGGATGAAAGAATGGTAGGCAGTGGATTTCCAGAACTGCACGCCACAAAAAAGAAGCATAAAAGTGCTGCAAATCCTTTTGAATATGCAATTGATTTTAATTCGATAGACTTTACAATTGTTTTATTCATAAACGTCATTTTGCATTCAGTAAATGCGTAAAATTGCAAAAAAAAATGAGTGCTGCAAATGTCATAGGAAATCAAGAATGGTGCCGTTTTGAACAACTTCAAATTCCCGCCATCAAAGCACGGGTCGATTCGGGTGCCAAAACATCTTCTATTCAAGCGATCAATATCAAACGCTATTTCGTTGGAGGTGAGGCATGGGTCGAGTTTGAGGTGAATCCAATTCAGGACAACCGCAGTATTGCCGTGCGTTGCCATGCCAAAATTATAGATACTCGAATGGTGAAAAGTTCTTCTGGGGTCGCTCAAAAACGTTATGTTATCAAAACACCTTTGGAGATTGGAAATCACAGTTTTGACATTGAACTGACATTAGCCAATAGAGACGCCATGGATTTTCATATGCTACTTGGTCGAGAGGCTATGTCTCATTTTATGATCAATCCAACCGAGTCGTTTCTGTTGGGGAACTATACTGAGTCCGAAGCTCAGGATTTTTAAAGTTATCTGGTTCGAAAAAAGTCCGGGTTGAAATTGGCATTGTTAGCGACCAATAAAGATTTGTATAGCAACAAACGCATCCTAGAAGCAGCGCACGCAAGAGGTCACGAAATTCACTTCTACAATATTCAATATTGCTATATGCGATTGGATGCGACAACTCCCGAAGTCCGCTATCGCGGTGGTAGTATCCTGGAAGGGATCGATGCTGTAATTCCACGCATCCGTCCTAGCATGACTTTTTACGGCTGTGCTTTGTTGCGTCAGTTCGATTCTTTAGGAACTTATTGTCTAAATTCTGCACAAGCCATTTCTGAATCAAGAGACAAACTATTTACTTCACAAATCTTTACAAAAAATAAAATTCAAATCCCCATTAGACACAAAGGACTTGATTGAAATGGTGGGTGGTGCCCCCTTGATCATTAAACTCTTGGAAAGTGCACAGGGAAAGGGTGTCGTGTCTGCTGAAACAAATAAAGCGGCCGAAAGTGTGATCAATGCATTCAAGAGTTTGCAAGCTAATATTTTAGTGCAAGAATTCATAAAAGAAGCGGAGGGTAAGGACATTCGCTGCTTTGTCATCAACGGTAAGGTGGTTGCGGCCATACAGCGACAGGCACCCAAAGGGGAGTTCCGTTCCAATCTCCACCAAGGCGGCATCGCAACGAAAGTGAAAATAACTACAGATGAAAAACGCTTGGCAATCAAATCTGCAAAAGCCTTTAATTTATCCGTTGCAGGCGTAGATATCATTCGCTCCAACAAAGGCCCTCTGGTTCTTGAAGTAAATTCCTCCCCTGGACTTGAGGGTATTGAAAATGCTACGGGTAAAGACATTGCTAATGAGATGATTCTCGCTATAGAAAAAAAACTGAATTATGTGGCTACTCCCTAATCTACAGGGACAATTCGTAAATTACGGATGCAGGCTGTGAAGGGATATCTGGGTTGGTCATTATCATTCAGATCCCCGGGATATTTTGTCAAGACAAGCGTAAAATCATCTACTTGAGGCAATTCAATAACAACTTGCCGAAATTCCGTTCGGTCAACATTTCCGTTCTCCCACAAAGCAGGAATGTCTTCCGACGACAAGCCTGCTGGAATCGTTGCACTTGGATACATGCTTATACCCAATTTGGGACTCCCCATATCTTGGTTGGGAAAAATTTGAAAATCGTATTTGAATTCAAAAATCAGGTTTTTTCTCCCCGTGCCAAAACCCGTAAAAGACTTAGCTATTTTGGTAACTCCCGTGTTTGTATAAAAAGCCACTAAACTTTCCATACACGTAGAAAAAGTACCCTCAGGGGGGAATGCCCAGCCTACCGATCCTACAGATTCCCAAGACGTCCAGTTTTGTCGATCGTCGTTATAGAAGATTTCCACATAATCTTCACTTTTTTCGGTATCCAATACGCGGCTGTTTGACGCGCCATGCAACACATCATATTTTCCAAAAAAACGATAGGGGACTGTAACACTAAACGGTATTGAAGATTTGATCCCTCCGTAAACTGTTTGCTCGTCAATACGGCTGCTTAAATAATTTGTCGTGCTTACTGTATAGGTGATACTCCCTGTTGTTGTAATGGGGTCTGCCCCTTGAAAGACCCATACCAAACTGTCAAAATTTCGTGTTTTTGTAATATACGTAATTTCGAGTGTGTCTCTCTCATCCACCAAATTTTGAGAGAAACTTACACGATTGTCTGAAGAAATGAAATCACTATCGATACTTCCTG
This sequence comes from Flavobacteriaceae bacterium, assembly GCA_049890035.1. Lineage (GTDB taxonomy): Bacteria > Bacteroidota > Bacteroidia > Flavobacteriales > Flavobacteriaceae > UBA11891. Next base: position 154,980 of record JBMHCG010000036.1, read on the forward strand.
AATTTCCATCCGTGTAATTGGTGCGTGCAATAATTGTGGAAACCGTATCTTCTGGAGCAGGGACCAAAGGTGTTTTTGTGCAGGAAACACTTAAGAATAAAACGATAAGAAAAACATAGTTTTTCATTGGCCAATAAGACAAAAGTACAAAATACCTGTACCCTTTGTTCCCTATTGTGTTTTAATTAACTAAAGAAATGATTTCCTTTGAAAAGTAATTTTCAACCCGTTGGGTATAATTTCTCTTTCTAATGGGAAAACAACTTTTTGGTCAACGATACGAAACACAACCTTACACCGCTTTGGGTTCTATTGGCGAACTAGAGATTCGGTTTTACCCTCCTTCAATTAAAGCACTTACCCTCGGAATAAAAGGAAAGAATCACAATTTTTCAAAGCTTTTCAATTACATTGCTCAAGGCAACACTTCAGGGACTAAAATTGCGATGACCACCCCTGTATATCTAGAAGACGAAAAGGGTTTGGCAAAAATGGCTTTTGTTTTGCCCCAAAAGTACCTCCACAAAAAAGCTCCAACACCGTTGTGTTCTGACATCAAAATAGCAACTGATTCGGGTGGCTATTTCGCTGCCCTTCGATTTGGTGGCTTTAACACGCAAAGAAAAACTGACAAACAGCTCTATAAACTTCGTTGCATCCTCAAAAAAAAAGGCATTGGAACAAAAGGAACAGGGAAGATACTTGGGTACAACAGCCCTTTTACTCTTGTCTGCCGACGCAATGAAGTTTTGTTTGAAGTCGAAAGAAAAACACTTCCCACATCAATTTTGTATGAGTTAAATTAGCCGAATAAAAACTGGTGTAGAAATCGACCTGGAACCAATGTAAATCCACCGGCAATGAGTAATCCGCTAAAATACAACAACAGCATGCTGCGTTGGTGCCGCAAAATATTTCCTTTTTGAACTGCATGTATGCTGATTGGGACGGTCATCATAGTGACAAATGAAAGGCAATGGATCCACCCGAAATGCCCTAAAAATTGTGGTCCAACGCGTGCTTCCATAAAAAGAGAAACAAAAGAGGAAAAGAAAATCAAAAACATATACAGCTTCCCAAGAGATTTATGAATCGCTGTTCCTTTGCGAAAAAAGATCAGATAGGCACCGAGAAAAACGCAGGGAAGAATGGTCCCCAAATGTATGAACATTAATTTTTCGCACATAACATATAAGACTTGAGTAGGTTTGCATAGGTCAAAGTAGTAAAAGTTTAAAAAACTCCTTTTAAGTTACAGTAGGTTTTTTTTTGGAAAATTTTATGTGCGATTCTGATTTTAGAATCATTTCCAATTGCTCTACTGTTATCAATAAATCTCGATAGCGGGTATAAAGAGGTGCCAATCCCATGCGAATAAAACGGTCAGGACGATAATCAGGAATGATTTTAGGACTACCTGATTGTAAGGCTTGGGTGATACGCCATGCGTCAGGATGAGAGATTGATATGTGAGCACCGCGCCGATTCGCGTCTTTTGGGGTTTCGACGGCAACACCATAAGACGTCAGTCGCTTTGTTATTGCTTCCCTAAGCCATTGTGTTTGATCCCTACTTTTTTGCTCCAAGGCATCAATACCTGCTTCTAAACATAACGAAAGTCCTTTTTCTAGCGCTGCCATGGATAGAATCCCTGGTGTTCCTATTGCCATTTTTTGAATGTCTGGCCCGGGTGCATAGCAGCTGCTAAAAGCAAAAGGCTCTGCATGTCCAAACCAACCAGCTATTGGGTTTTCCAGTTGCCTATTGAGTTCTTCATCTATATATAAAAAAGCTGGAGATCCTGGCCCCCCATTCAGGTATTTGTATGTGCAACCCAATGCTACGCGTGTTTCTGACTTTTTGAAGTCCAAAGCAACAACACCCACGGCATGACTCAAATCCCAAATAATAACAGACTGATTCTGTCGTGCATGACGATTTAATTCTATTAGAGGGTATAGATAACCACTTTTGTAGGTAACCAAACTCAAACAATAGATTCCGGGTTTCTGTTCAATGGTTTTTTTTAATTGTGTTAAATCCGCCTCCAACTCATTTTCGTAACAAACCGTTTCGAGTTCCTTCCCCCAAGTTTGCTGTGCAATTCCCCCTAAAATATACGCATCCGTAGGAAAATTTAGATTGTCCGTAACCATACGCTTGGGAAATACGTTCGTTCTGGCCAACGCTTGTGCTATTTGAAAAAGACGAACAGACGTAGACTCGCCGACAATTATTTCGTTTGGTTGCGCTCCCAATAATTGGCTCAATTGAAGTGCCAAACGTTGGGGTAGTTCCAGCCAATGATCGTTCCAGGAGCCAATTAGATTTTCACCCCATTGTTCTTGGATTAGCTCCAGTTGTGTTTCCTTAACCCCTAGGGGTAATTTACCCAAAGAGTTCCCGTCCAAATAAATTGTGTTTTTGGGATGGTAAAAACATTTATGAAATGCTGCCAGGGGATCCTCTCTGTCTTTTTGTTTGACAAAAGCAATGCTATCAGTCATGGAGCGTTTCGAAAATTATCGGTGCCATTTTTTCAACCCATTGCGCATACATCAACCCACTGGGATGCAAGCCATCGTCTGCCAATAGGGTTGGGTCTTGGGCCGCTTTTCGTGAAATTTCTGTGACATCTATATAACGAAGTTGAAACGACTCACATAACTTTTTTATTTCGGCATTAAAGGCATCAATCTCACTAGCTATTTTAACTTTATCACGTTGTCCAGCAAAAGGCGTAACCCCCCAGTCGGGAATGGAAATAACAAATACTTTTTCATGCTCTTTGCCTGCATAATCAATACTTTTTTCAAGTAAAATAGCCAGCTCGTTCCTAAAGTTTTCTAAACTCCTTCCCCGATATTGATTGTTGACACCGACCATGACCGTCACCAAGTCATAGGCTGGTAATACGGGACTTTCTAAGACGCCTAACAACAATTCATCCGTCGTCCAACCCGTTTGAGCAATGATCTGTAACGAATCTAAAATCAAGCCTCTGTTTTTTAAATCTTCAACTAATTTTTCGGGCCATCGTTCAGAAGCAGTGACCCCTTCACCAATTGTGTAACTGTCCCCAAGGGCCAAAAAATGAGTGGAACTCGTTGGAACGCTACAAGCCATTAAACTGACTGCAAGGGCAACGTATAAGGCAAATTTCATTTTCATCTTCTTTTTATGTGCAAACTAATTAAAAAGTGGCAGACTGCTTTGGCTTAAATAGAATTTAAATACCTTTAGTTATAAAATTTTACTGTTGAAAATACTTGTAACTGGTGGGCTTGGCTACATTGGTTCCCACGTAGCCACACTACTTATTGAAAAAAATCACAACATTGTTATCGCAGATAATTTATCTAATGCATCGATTTCTGTTTTGGATGGAATTGAAAAGATTACCCAGCAACGTCCTCTATTTGAAGAAGTTGATTTATGTCAAAAAGATGCCGTAACCAAACTTTTTCATCGCCATCCTCATATCGATGGTGTTGTCCATTTTGCAGCACATAAGGCAGTGCAAGAAAGCTTTGTCAACCCTTTGAAATATTATCAAAACAATATTATTGGTCTTTTGAATATTCTGGAGACCCTTGTTTCTGAAAACATTCCCATGCTGTTCAGTTCTTCTTGTACCGTGTACGGTGAAGCAACGCATTTCCCCATTTCAGAACAATCTCCCATAAAACCGGCCGTCTCCCCCTACGGAACTACGAAGCAAATGGGTGAAAACATGCTAACGGACTGCTGCCATGCGCATCCCAATTTCAAAGCCATTCTACTACGTTATTTCAATCCTATAGGTGCTCATCCTACCGCTCATATCGGAGAAACACCCCAAGGTATTCCCCAAAACCTGGTTCCTTTTTTGGTTCAAACAGCCGCTGGAAAAAGAGCTGCTTTACAGGTTTTTGGTACTGATTACCCAACACCCGACGGCAGTTGTATTCGTGATTATATCCATGTTATGGACCTGGCGGAAGCACATATTATTGCCATCGAACATTTGATCCAAAAAAAACAAGTTCCCCCTTGTGAAATATACAATGTGGGCTGTGGAAAAGGTCACTCTGTTCTGGAGGTGGTTGCCGAATTTGAGGCGGTAACAGGTGTTCAAGTACCCTTGCAGTTTGTCAATCGAAGAGAAGGGGATGTGGTAAAGGCCTATGCGGACACTACCAAAATTACCAATCAATTGGGGTGGAAAGCCCAATACACATTGAAAGAGGCACTGCTGAGTGCCTGGGAATGGGAACAAAAACAAATGAAATACGAATGAAAAACTTAAACCGACGTCGTTTCTTACAAAAAACCGGGTGGGGAACCACAGCAGCATTCCTCAGCTCTTTTTCATCCCATCCAGTCTCTTTAGCTTCGGATCCAAAAAATTATTTGGGTAATTTTTCTGCCCCAGCTTTAGAAACAATTCGCATGGCATTTATCGGTGTCGGATATCGAGGACACGGCCATGCTGAGCAATGGGCTCAAATCCAAGGCACTGAAATAGTGGGCCTCTGTGATCTGCATTCTGATTTGGTTGAAAAGACCTTTGAAAGCTGTAAAAAGCACGGTAAGGGAACGCGACACCAACACATCAAAAAATTTTCTGGAAGTGTAAAAGCCTGGAAAAAGATGCTAGAAGAAGTCAAAGCGGATGCCGTAATTATTTCTACTAATTGGAAAAATCATGCGCCCATGGCTATTGCTGCTATGCAAGCAGGTGCGCACGCATTTGTTGAAGTGCCAATCGCTGTTACCATAGATGAAATGTGGGCTTTGGTACGAACTGCAGAAGCGACTCAAAAGCATTGTATGATGCTTGAAAATGTTAATTATGGTCGAGAAGAATTGCTTTTTTTAAATCTGTGTCGTCAAAATAAAATTGGAGCATTGTTGCACGGAGAAGCTGCCTACATACATGAACTCAGATGGCAAATGGAGGAAGTCACACGAGGAACGGGTTCTTGGCGAACGCCTCACTATGCTAAGCGAAACGGCAACCTGTATCCAACCCATGGATTGGGTCCCGTTGCCCAATACATGAACATTGGACGGACAGAGGATCTTTTTGATCGTATTGTTTCTTTATCAAGCCCTGCAAAAGGACGTAATTTACATGCCCGCAAAATGTACCCCAGTGATCATCAATGGAATCAGCTTGATTTTCAAGGAGGAGATTTGAACACCTCCATTATTAAAACGAAATTGGGACGAACTATACTCATTCAGTGGGATGAAACCAGTCCCCGCCCCTATACCCGTCACAACCTCATCCAAGGAACTTCAGGTACACTGGCTGGTTTTCCTACTCGTTTGGCTTTTGATGGAGGCATGGAGGGGCTTGTTGATTCACACCATCAGTGGATTCAAGGAGACGCCATAGAAAAGATTTACGAACAATACGAACACCCGCTTTATAAAAGACTGGGGACATTGGCTCAGAAAATGGGTGGGCATGGTGGTATGGATTTTATGATGCGTTATCGAATTGTTGAATGTTTACAACAAGGAGACCCTTTGGACCAAAATATCTATGAGGGTTGTTTTTGGAGTGCGGTAGCACCTTTGAGTGAGCAATCTGTTGCTGAAGCAGGTCAGCCGCAATGTTTTCCTGATTTCACACGAGGCGAGTGGAAAAAGACAACCCCACTAGGAATTGTCTTATAAAATGAAAAGCCTACGATTTCAAATTCCTGCTCGTATATGCTTTTTTGGTGATCATCAGGATTACTTGAGCCTTCCTGTTATCGCAGGAACCATCAATAAATATCTCTATGTAGAAGCCCTACCAACGAATCGTCCTTATTTTGATATCTCTCTCCCCAACATAAACAAATCCTTCTCTTTGTCGGTCCATAAACCAGAATCACTGGCTGCCCCGACAAATTATTTTGAGTCGGGATTGCACTATTTCTGGAAACGAAACGATGCTTTCAATCAAGGGTACACCCTTACAATATGGAGTGACATCCCTATCAACGCTGGTTTGTCAAGTTCATCTGCACTGGTTGTTGGTTGGCTTCGTTTTTTGTGTACCGTCTCTCTGAAGAAACCCGCTCCGTCATTGAAAGAATTAGGCCAATGGGCTTATGAAGTTGAAGTCGTTGCTTTTGATCAACCGGGCGGATTGATGGATCAATATACCATCGCACAGGGTGGATTGCTGTTTATCGATACCGATAGTCAGCAATCCCACGCTTTACCGATCCCATCCTTCCAATGGGTGGTTGCCGAGTCAGGCGTTGCGAAAAAAACTTTGGAAGTACTCTCCGATGCCCGTACAAAACAGCAACAAGCTTTGTCTCAAATTCAAGCCATTGATCCGACCTTCAATATTCAACAGTGTGTTGCAAAGGACTATGACCGATATGTAAAAACCGTTGCCCCCAACCTTCAGTCGTACTGGTATGCAGCTATTCATAACTATGTCATTACTCAGAAGGCCTTAAAAGCGTTTCAATTCAATCCCAATGCCATGGAAATTGGGAATCTATTAAACGCACATCAACACATTTTAACTCACTACATCGGCAATACCCCTTCCAAATTGGTCAGAATGCTCAACGAAGCCAACAAAGCAGGTGCCTTGGGTGCCAAAATTATTGGTTCTGGTGGGGGAGGGTGTCTAGTGGCCTTAGTCACAGAAAAAACTCAAGAAGGAGTAATTGATGCTTTTTTAAGGGCCGGAGCCCACAAAGCCTACAGGGTTGAACTCATTCCCTCTGTGTATGTCTAATTCGTTGATTATCATGGCAGGTGGAGCCTCATCTCGAATGAAAAAATCTGTCAAAAATGAGGTCATGGACGAATCTGTTCGTCAAATTGCTTCCCTTTATCACAAAAGTTTGATCCCCCTTGGAAAGCAGAAAAAACCACTACTGGTTCGTCTTATTGAACATGCCATTCTTGCTGGCTACAATGATGTTTACATTGTTACAGGTCCTGACAACGCAATCTTCCGTTCCGTACTGAACCCATATACCCCCTTTTTCGAGAAAAAAAATCTCCGTATTCATTACGCCATACAGGAAACCCCTTTGGAGCGCAGCAAACCTTGGGGTACAGCTGACGCTGTTTGGCAAGCTCTTCAACAATTTCCTCAATTAAAGCAAACACACTTCACACTCTGTAATGGTGACAACCTTTACTCAGTCAAAGCAATGAAACAACTACTTAGCCCGCGGAAAACGCCCCATGCTTTAATCGCCTATGCTTTATCGGGTTTGAATTTTTCAAAGGAACGCATGGCACGGTTTGCACTATTAGCCATGGAAGCAGGATACCTCAACAATATCATTGAAAAACCAAGTTCTGGTCAGTGGCGTGCCCTAGAAGATAAAAATAGTGAACTCTATGTCAGCATGAATCTTTTTAGTTTTCAGGGTGCACTCCTTTTACCTTATTTAGAAAAATGCCCCCTCCATCCTGAACGAAATGAAAAAGAGCTTCCTTTTGCCGTTGACCAGATGGTTCAAGAGCAATCCAAATGGGTTTGGTGCTATCCCGTGACGGAACCGGTTCCCGATCTCACGTCCGTTGTCGATATTGATCCATTTATTGAAGATTAATAGGTCAAATAGAGTTCGTTTTCCTTCTTCTATCGATCCAGTATCGTTCAAAATAGTTTCGAAGGAAATACGATCCTACCGGAGTAACTATCCTATGGTTTCATGCACTGTATTAAATTCTAAAAAATCACAAAGGGGGAACAATAGTATAGCAGTACGAAATTTGATAGCTTATAACCAATTAAATCGAGCTCTGTTAAGATCTCAAATATCTTAAAAGAAAAAAATAGTTAATCAGTAAAGCCTGTCAAATTTCTGTCAATAGAACAGTAGCAATAACAAAAAGGAATATACCTTCAATTATGTGATGGTATTTTTGTGTCACTTTGAAAAATCGACTGTTTTGGTATTCGGCTCCCAAACGCGCAACCAATGAAAAAATGCATACGGCTTGCATCCAAAAAAGGATCCCCAATATAGAAAATTGCCAACCATATGAAAGCCTATCAGAAAACAAAAACCCTGGGAAAAATACCATAAAGAATAACGTAACCTTTGGGTTGGTTAGATTCATCAACAACCCCTGACGAAAATAATTACGATTGTGGGAGGCCGCATGGGTTTGTAATTGATTTGGCTTCCTGAGGCTGTGTATGGCCAAATATACCAAATAACCACTCCCCAGTACTTTTATCCCCCAACGGACAGAAGGAATGGACACCAATAGCTGACTCCAGCCAAAAGCAACTAAGGCCGTGTGAAAAAATAAGCCGCTGGTTAATCCCCACATCAGTTGCAATGCCTTTTTTTTTCCTTGCTGCATGGAAACACTTAACACATATAAAATATCCGGTCCCGGGCTTATGGTCAATACTATTGAAGACGTCAGAAAAAAAGTTAGTAATTGCCAGTTCATTTTTACTGCATTGTCGTTTTCATGTTAGAAATCTAATTGATAATAACGTTCCAGCCAATCCATAATAAATGCTTGTTTTTTAGCTGGGCATAAATCCAAACTTTGAAGATTTAAAAACCATTTGTTGTTGTTGTTTTCCAAACGATAAAACTGCCTTTGCAGCCAGCACAAAGGTTTCTTGTATGAACTAAAAAAAGCTAAACGCATATTGTGTTCAATAATAGATCGGTTGTTTTTGATTTCAAGATGGTGTGCTAATCCCACACATAAAAACTGATTTCCATTACGAAAACGGTACTGACAATTCTGGGTTTCGACAGTTGGGTTTTCCAAAAAATAGGATTCTAGTGTCGATCGATGAAGTGGCTGGGGACAATGATCGTAGCGAAACAACCTATTGAAACCAACCTTTTTGGCACTGTTCTCCTGACCTTGGGTAAAACTGGTCGTTCCTGCTTTTCTTGGAAACAAACGCTTGTGGAGCTTGCCTTCTCTAAAGCTTGTCCAACGACCGCGCAGCACCACTTTGTCTTCTCTAAAAAAATCCCTTACCGAAACCGGTTTGAGTAGTAATATATCGTCGTTGAAGTAAATAAAACGTTCGGATAATCCTGGGATAGCATACAACTTGGTCTCAATACTTCTTGAATTGAAAACAGGTAAGACCGAAAGATTTTTTTTGAACAGTATTTGATGATCGATAACTTTGACTTTACTGTAAGCAGCCATTTTCTTTTGCAAAAAGGCTGGACGTTGTGCATCGGTAACGATAAAAACACGCCGTATAAAAGGGGCAAATTTTAAAATGGAGTGGACAGTGAATTCTATTTCATTGACTTGTCGATAACGGGTTAAAAAAGATTCGTTTTGCCATTTTGCAGTACCTTTTAGATACCGCTGCATTTTGTTTTGATGGGCCGGGTCATTCCCATCAACCCATGTGATGACGGCATCTATAGATTGTAAGCTGTCAGATGTTTGCATGCTGTCATTCATTTGCCAATAAGCTTTTGCTTGCCTTTATAAAATTCCTCTTAGACCTTTCAATCAAAAGCAAATTACAAAAGTGCAATACTTTGTAAATTTAACATATGAAAAGTAGAAAAAAACCCATTGAAGTATTTGGGAACTGGGTGCAATCTGGAAAAGATGAAGGAATGGAGACCAACCATCGTGAGGCTGTTGAAAACATGCTGGGTTTTGCACTCCCTAGCGATCAACCGTTTACTTTTATTGATGCGGGTTGTGGAAACGGATGGGTTGTTCGCGAAGTTTTACAACTCCCTCTTTGTAAGTCCGCTACGGGGGTGGACGGAGCCGCTCCCATGATTGCAAAAGCACAAAAAAAAGACCCCAAGGGGACCTATTTCCATGCAGATCTTCTCTCCTGGGTCCCCAAGAATAAAGTCGATGTGGTGCATTCGATGGAAGTTTGCTACTATTTTGAAAACCCCATCTTGCTGCTAAAACACATATACACGCATTGGCTTGCTTCGGGTGCACGACTTATAATGGGTATGGATTACTATATGGAAAATACCGTTTCGCATAGTTGGCCTGAAGATTGTGGCGTCTCCATCATGACCCTGCTTTCTGAAAAACAATGGTTGCAGTTGTTTAAACAGGCTGGTTTTGTGGACATTCAACATTGGCGTGTTGGTCCAAAAGAAAACTGGACGGGAACTTTGGTTGTTACAGGACGCCGATAAGGAAGCTTACAAATATTTATTGAGCAAAGCTTTCGTTGCTAACACTCCTTCTTTTGGTGGCAGGTAGGTATCCGATCCCCCAAAGCGACCCATCATTCCCCCTTCGTATTCAATGGCAATGTAGCCTTCAAAACCAGCGACTTTGATAAGATCAAGCATGCGCTTGAAATCGGTTTCGACCTCTTCACCACGGCTGTCAAACTGCCGTGACTTGGCACTGATCCCTTTGGCATAGGGCAACAAGGCAGCAACTCCTTCGTATTTGTCATATTGTTTCAAACATTCTTGGGAAAACATTTCACCCGCTTTTGCCGGGGCACGTTCCACACAAAAATTAGATGTACCAAAATCAGGTAAGGTTCCCAACATGGGGTGATTGATTTGTTTCATGAGCGCTACCAACCATTGGGCATCAGACGTATAACCGCCGTGATTTTCGATAACCACAGAGATGTTACGCTCTGTCCCGTACTCTAAAAGTTTACCAAGGCTCTCTTCACTTGTTTTCGTAACTTCTGATGCTGCCATCCCTTCCGACCACAGATTGACCCGAACTGCCGAACAACCGATTGATTTAGCAACATCCATCCATTCTTGATGAGCAACCACGGCTTGACTGCGTTCTTCTTTTTGACTACTTACCAAACTGGGCCCTCTATTGCGGTCTTTTAAATTGATCAGGTCAATTAACATAAGGGTATTGGTAACCCCTACATCCAAAGCACGTAGTTTCAATTCTTTCAAAAAAGAGGCATCCTTTCGGTGCGCAGCCAAGGGCAAATTCCAGTATTCCGCTCCGCTGACTCCAAATTCATTGGAAACCAACTGCGGAAAATCTTTGATCGATAATGCACCACTTAAAAAAAGGGGAGCAAGTGAATAGCTCTGAACAGCGAGTTTTAGTTTTTCGTTTGTATGTAAAGCCTGAGCCCACAGCTCAGACTCTAAAAAATTGGTCCCTAAATAAACTCCCAATACATTCTGAAAACTCAATTGTAAAAAACGACGTCTGCTTTGTTTCATTCGTTGAATTTTTGTTTAAGGTACAAATCTTCCTTTGTAGCAAAAAAAGCCTTTAGAAAAAAACACAAGAGGAATCTAAACAAAGGGTAAACAACTTACAAAACTCGAAAAAGCGTATCTATTTCTTTGCGTGTTTTTTTGGAAAGTGCATTGGGGTCTGTATCAGATCGATACCCAAGGGCTACGACCACAGCAGCCTGTAAGCCTTGGGTTGATAAGTCTAAAATTTGGTCATAGGCAGTCGCATCAAAGCCTTCCATTGGACAAGTGTCCACACGCAAAGCCGCTGCAGTAGCAAGAAGTGTGCCAACAGCTAAGTAGGTTTGATGGGCTGTCCAAGTTGTCATTTCAACTTTGGATTTTTCTTTTAGCTTGCTAGAAACAAATGAAACAGCCCCTTGAAAAGTCACTGGATCCAAACCATTTACAGCTGCTTTTTTAGCAAAAAACAGAGCAACATCATCAGAACCCACTTCATGTTGATGACAAAAAACAAACACGTGTGAGGCATCAACTATTTGTTTTTGATTCCAGGAAACCACTTGCAATTGTCTCCGTATTTCAGCATCTTCTACTATGATGACTCGGTACGGTTGTAACCCAAACGAAGAAGCGGCCAGCTGGGTTCCTTTTTTTAAATGATGGAGGGTTTTGGGAGTTATTTTTTTATCTGGGTCGAATTTCTTAGTGGCATACCGCCATTCCAATGCGTTGATTATTTCCATTGTTTACCGGGTCATAGGAATTTCCATTAATAATAGTTCAACGGTATCTTTCGCTTCTAAGGTCAGTGCATCAACATCCCAAATACCCAAACCATCACGATGGGATAGGTTTAATTCATTAATTGCTAGTGCACCATCGATCACAAAAGCATATACACCATTGTTTTTTTCATCTTTTAATGTGTATTGTAGTTTATTCCCTGCGTCTAATCGGGTCTGATGGAACCATGCATTTTGGTGGATCCATACCCCGGCATCGTCTGGATAAGGAGACAGGATTTGCTGTAATTGGTTTTGCCTGTCTTTACTATTCAATGTGATTTGGTCGTACCGTGGTGTTACCTCATGTCGGTTGGGGACAATCCATATTTGTAAAAATTTGACCGATTTATCTTGATTTTTATTATACTCCGAGTGTGTGATTCCTGTACCGGCACTCAAAACCTGAATATCTCCTGAACGGATAACGGAAGTGTTACCCATGCTGTCCTTGTGTTCCAAATCACCCTCCAAAGGAATGGAAATGATTTCCATATTTTGGTGTGGATGGGTACCAAATCCCATTCCAGGAGCGACCGTATCGTCATTTAAAACACGTAATGCACCGAATTGCATCCTTTCCGGATTGAAATAATTTGAAAAACTAAAGGTGTGGTAAGACTGTAACCATCCATGATTTGCATGGCCTCGTGTTTCGGCTTTGTGTAAAACAGTTTTCATTTTTTTATTACAAATGTATATACAATATTTGTATGTACAATATGTCTGTTGCTTTTTTTTTTATAATTATCTTATTTTGATTTACTTGCCTTTTTGTATCTTTAAAAATAACCATTGACTGATGATAGAAAATCTTGAATTACCTGATGCGTTGCTCCAAGAGATTAACAAAAATGCGACTGTACTTCCCGTCCCAAAGAACACCACACTTGTCTCTATTGGAGATGTTATGAACTTCATCCCCTTTGTAAAATCAGGTGTTGTACGTGTCTACATTGACAATATAGAGATCGATAAAGAACAATTGCTATACTATTTGGGTTCGGGCCAAACATGCTTGATGTCTATGATTGCAAGTTTTAAAGACAAAAAAAGTAAAGTGGCTGCTGTTACAGAAACAGACTGTGAAATAATCCGTATCCCCAACCAGAATGTTCGCGAATGGCAAAAGAAATACAAAGAATGGAATGACTTTATCCTGAATCTTTTTATCAATCAATACCAGAGTCTATTGGAAACAATTGACGAGCTTAGCTTCAAAAAAATAGATGAGCGACTGCTTACTTATCTAGAAAAAAACAAAGACAAGTCTCATATTGTCGATCTGCATAAATCGCATTTAAACATTTCCAAAGACTTAGCCACGTCACGTGAGGTAATTACACGAACACTCAAAAAACTTGTTGTAGACAAAAAAATAAAGAAAATTGAAGCAAACAAATATGAGATTTTATAATTGTTTTTTAACGTAGCTACAGAAAACTGAAACAATTGTTTAATATTTTGCGTAGTTATTGTAACAATTAATTTATATTTGTATATCAATTCAATACAATTCATTGAATTGGTTTATGGTTATAAACCGTCAGAATCAACATCTGACGGTTTTTTTATGTATTGCACTGATTGAACAGAATCTAAAGCACCCTTGTCGTGTTTATTCTTTGTTCAACCTTCCGTTAAGGAGGGAAAACGAATGGAATAGAAATAATTGATGTACGCTTTTTGAAGAGCTATCTCTAAAGAAATGGATTGCAACATAGCCTCAATTAATTTGGACTCCCTTGCATTAACTAAAAACAACGAGCTTTCACCGGCTGCAAATTTTTTCTTTTCTCCATCGAAAAGCAATTGGTAATCTGAAACCATTGCTTGGGCAATATCATTTTGATTGGCCAAACGTTTCTTCTGTATGTCCAATACTTGGATGCTATTCTGCAGTTGAACTCGGGCTTGAAGTTGTTCCCATTCAAGGTCTTCTAGGGCTAAAGAAGCCAATTTAAGGGTGGCTCTTTCTTTTCGTAAAAAGAGAGGAAGGGCAACTTTTAGTGCCGCCGTTTGATTGTCTGGATCCACAGCAATTCCCAAATTTTGGAAGGGTTCCGATTCTGAAAGCCACTGATAACTGAACCGAACCTGAGGTAAAAGAGAATTGCGTTGCAACCGTTTTTCTAATTTTAGTTGCTCCTTTTTGTATCGTAGCATTTGCAATTTAGGATGCTGCTCGAGAGAGAAAGAATCGGGTACAAATTGTTGCAAAAACTCCTTCAGATCCAGAGCGGGTTGGAAGCTTTCACGAATGACAACAGCCTGTTCGTCAATCCACAAATAGTTAGAGGCTTTTATTGCCTTTTTACGCAATTCCATACGCGCATTTTCTTTACTCAACAAACGCTGATTATAAGCAATACGGGCTTCTGTAGTGTCAATAACTGCCAAGTCACCGGCTGCCATGCGTTTTTTTACTCCTTCGAATCGGAATGCCGCATTGGTTACAAATTGATCGTACATGGCAAAAACACGAAAGGCTTTGTACCATTCCAGATAGCTATGCGCCGCAGCAGTCAATATGGAATTGATTTGCAAAGCGTTTTCTTCCTGCGCTTGCTGGGTATACAGTTTGGCTTGTTTCAATGCTGTCTGCCGCGGATTCGAAAGCAAGCCCCGCCCCAGTTCGAAAGAGGCCCCTACACCAAAAAGAAGTTCTCCAGTCAACTGATTTTCAGGGTTCAAAAAAGCTCCCGCTGCCGTCTGAACACCTGTCTCTAGAGACATACCATAGAGAGTTGGAATCGTGAGTTTGGTATTTTGTGTTTCGTAATAGGTCATCCCCTTAAAGGTTTTACCTTTCTTTTCAAAAGCAAATTTGGGGTCAAATGCCCCCCTCCGCTTCAATAGTTTTGCTTCGCTTTCGCTCAGTTTTATATTCGCTTGCTTCAAATAGGGATGATTACTCTTTACATATCCCAAAAAAGTATCCAAATCCAATACCTGCTGGGTCCATGCCAATGGCCCAAAACTCATCAAAATGAAAATGATAAACTTTCTAAACATTTGCTGAAAAATCACTATTTATCGGCGACTCTTTTTTCTATTTCATTGGTGGCTACGGTATAATAATCGGGTGGGAAACCGTTTAGTTGTCGCCACAATTCATACCAAACAGGAACCTCACTAAGAAGTGCTATGGTACGTGCCCCAGAACCCATTCGGATTTTTTCGGGCCAGGGATGGTCTTCGGGGTCGGGAGCCAACAGGACGCGATACAAATCGTTCTCACTAATGTAATTCTCAATAGCAACCACCCGCGCACCATAAGTGCCGTAAGAGGCATTGGGCCAACCACTGAAAACAATGGCTGGCCATCCATCAAATTCTATCCGTGCGGATTCCCCTACAGTTAATAAAGGCATATCAATAGGACGGATA
Organism: Flavobacteriaceae bacterium; assembly: GCA_049890035.1. Classification (GTDB taxonomy): domain Bacteria; phylum Bacteroidota; class Bacteroidia; order Flavobacteriales; family Flavobacteriaceae; genus UBA11891. The sequence goes on from JBMHCG010000036.1 coordinate 170,290, forward strand.
TATGTTTCCACCGCAATTTGATAATCCGAAGGCATGATAGAAACCAACTTATCGCCCTCTTTGAAAGTCTCACCGATACCTCCTTTAAGCGCTTTGTTGACATATCCTTTCTGAGGTGCTGTTACATATTGCAAAGAAGCACGCTGGGTATAATTGGCTAATGTGTTTTTAATTTTCGCCACAGCTCCCTCTGCTTCAAACTGCGCCGATAGTGCTGTTGCTCGGTCCGAACGTGCTTTGGATAATTTATCCATATAACTTGCCTGCAACCGATCAATCTCAACAGCGGCAATCAAAACCTCATTCTGTGCATTTTGGTAACGATTGGCGGCACTGACGGATTTGGCTTCCGCTTCACGCAATTGCAATCGTTTTTCTTCCACCTCGCGAGTCGCTTTCAACCCTTGAGCATACAACCCTTGGGCACGTTCCAACTGGGTTACTGCAATCGCAAGATCCATTTTGGCTGCCTCCCATTTGATGCTATCGTTTTGAACATACAATTGTGTCTGAATCAATTTGTTCTGTGACTGATTGATTTTCAATCTTCTTTCGCGTTGCAATGCCGTTATCTGCGTTTCCAATGCGGTTACCTTCGTCGCATAGGCTGCAACTGATTTTTCTTTGGCCTGTAATTGTTGCTCCGTTCGTGTGACCAGAGCCGGATCAAAATAATCACTTTTAATTTCAGAGATTTTTAAAAGGGTATCGCCTTTTTCTACCAAATCTCCTTCCCGTACAAACCATGCATCTATCTTTCCCGGAATCGGCGATTGTATGCTTTGTGGACGTTTTTCGGGCTGAAGTGTGGTGACGTAACCTTTGCCAACGATGTTTTGGGTCCAGGGTAAAAAAAGCATGATCAAGAGAACAAAAAAAACAACTGCCAAAAAACGATTCAGCTGTCGAAAATAGGAAATTGAAAAAATGACCGAACCAGATTGATACCGGCTAAAATCAAATTCTTTGATAGGATTTTTAGAAATGTTTAGCATGGCTCTGTTTTTGATCTAATTAGGCGACCTTCATCAAGTTCAATATACTGATGGCATTTCCCGTCCCAATAAGTATTGTTACTGACTACAACAACCGACCATGGATGTTCGGGAGCACACAAATAATCGATAATCGATTCTGTTTCTCCATTGGTAAAAATATCCAAAGGATCTTCTAAGATCAGACACTTTGGTTGATGGAGTAAAGCCCGTGCCAATATCAGCTTTTTGGTTACGGAATAGGATATGTGCTGCCCTTCTGGATTGATAACGGTTTCCAAACCATAGGCTTGCTGCTTCACAAATTCTTGCAATCCAAGAGCATCTAATACTTCACGGATGCTACCTTCATTAATTGTGGGATCACCAAAAGTTAGATTTTCTTTTAAAGTTCCCTCAAAAGGAGCTTCATCAGATAAAGACAAACCTAACTGAGCACGGTAATGATTGATTTGAAGTGCTTTGAGATTGTGCTGTCCTACAAAAACGGTTCCTTTAGTAGGGGAGATAACACCGGCCAAGAGACGTAACAAACTTGACTTGCCCGATCCCGATGCCCCTCTTATCAAAGTGACTTCTTTGGGTCGAAGGCTTAGATTAATCCCTGATAAAATCGGTCGGTCCCGATCAGCAACTTGATATTCAATATCTTTTAATTCAATCACAAAAGGGGCTGCTGGGTCCAATCGTTTACCCTCTTGTTCCTCGGTTTCTAAATCCACCAATTGCCCCAGTTTTTCAATGGAAGTCAGCATGTCATACAGTGTTTCCAAACTAACAATCAGCTTCTCTACGGACGCGATGACCAAAAGTATTATGATTTCTGCTGCGACAAACTGCCCGATATTCATTTGCTGGTTGAGAACTAAGGCACCCCCTATCACCAAAAGACCCGCAGTAACAGCTACTTTGAAACCAATCAATTTGATATATTGTAATTTGATGATTCGAAAATGAGCCTCTCTTGCCTGCAAATAGCCCGATACCAACTCATCGTTTTTTTGCATGGCCAACTCCGAATGCGCTGCCAACTTAAAACTAACCAAAGAACGGGCAATTTCTTGTATCCAATGCGCGACCTTGTATTTGTGTTTGGATTCTTCAATGGAGGTATCCAACCCTCTTCTTACTGTGTATTGAAAAACAAAAAACATTAAAAACAGCAACCCCAACCCAAACAGTATAAAAAAGGGATGATAAAAAGATAACAAGATGAGTGTAAATACAATTTGAATCAGTGCGGCAGGGACATCAATCAAAATCTTTGCCAATCCTTTTTGAATACTCAACGTATCAAAAAATCGATTGGCCAGCTCAGGGGGGTATTTCGAACGTAGGGCTTTCATTTTAAGTTTGGGGAATCGATAGCTCAATTCAAAACTAGCACGTGTAAAGATTCGTTGCTGCAAGGTTTCAATGATACGCATTTGCATGATTTGCAAGGTTCCTGTAAAACTGACCCCCAACGTCACTAAGACCACCAAAATAACCCAAGAGCTTGAAATTTGTGCGCCTTGGATCAAGTTAATTATTGCCTGGACTCCTAAAGGAAGGGATAAAGACAATACCCCTGCAAATAATGCATAATAAAAAATCTGTAGGATGTCTTTTCGTTCTACTCGTAGCAAATTGAAAAAACGACCCCAAGCATTGGAGAAGGGCACGCTCATACCAGTGTTTTATGAATTAGATCGGTTAAAAAAGATTGTGGTGTTTGTGTTTGGCAATCTGTAATACTCTTGAAGTGACCCCGTAAAAAATGTTGGTGCAAAGCCGTTTCCACAAGGGTACTAGCCAAACTTTTCGGATAGGAATAGGTTGGGGATACTTCTTGTATCATAGTGTGGATACGGATGACCAACCTTTTGTAACTAGCAAAACCACCTTCTTTATTTTCGGAATCCACATCTTTGGTTAAAAACGATTTTGCATTTTCATTGATGATTATACGACACAATGCTGGTTCATTGACAAATGTGAAAGTACTGTCAACTGTCACCTCACGACTTATGATTTCAATTGCTTTATCCAACTTTTCGGTGGGGTCTTTTATACTGAAACAGGCCAATACTAAATGATACTCTAACCATCCCCAATACCACGAACAGAGGTATAGTAAGAGTTTGTGTTTGTTTTCAAAGTAACGATAAATGGAACTTTCGTTTGAACCAATTGCTTCTCCTAACTTTTTAAAAGTAAAGGCTTCAATACCTATTTGGTCAATCAACAAGATGCTTTGCTCAATAATCTTCTTACCCAAAGTTGAGCTTTCAGGATCCTTGAGATAAATTGATTCTGATATGGTTATGCGCATATTAGAAAGCAACTCTTCCATAAACGTGCTATTTTAATTGCAAATATAATAGCTTTACTTTTATTTTACAATACAATCATTGCAATCCTTTTCTGTTCTAAATCGTTCTAGCAAAAGGCTGAGTAGGGGGCTTGGCTATTTATTAAGTAGACGATCCACCAACTGTTCGAATTGAAGTAATAACGGTTCAAAACCACCCACCGTAATCGATAAATCGGACTGTCCAGAGAAACTTCGCTGCTGAAGGGCTGCCATTTTATTGTCTTCGTGAATCGCATCCCAAAAGATTTTTTCGTTACGTGACCAGTAGGACGCCTCTTTTTCGTTCGCAACGCTTTTGGGTAAAAGCATAAAAGCATGGTAATGTGTCTCTGTCGGACTGCGTGGACAAAAAGTCACGACCATTATATGATCCGGTTCAATTAAAAGTACGACATTTGGAAACACATGAATGAGGACATTCGCTACCTCTCGAAGCTCCCATTTTTCTTTTGGTTGTTGCTGTAACTTTACCAAACTTTTTTTAGGAAAAACAATGCTGCTATGGGTTTTTGTAGGCAGAGGGATGCTTTTATTATCCAAAAAATACGGCCCAATTGTTTGGGAATGTGCAATCTTAAAATGATACCCCTCCAAAGCTCCGTCAACCAATAACTTCCAGTTAAATGGCAGCGTGTCTTCCGAATGTAAATGAGCGATCAAACTACCAAAATCAAAGCCTTCCGTAAGAGAATAAACCTCATCCAACCAAGTATCTATCTCAATTTGACCCTTTATAGAATGATCGGGTACCACAAACAGCATCCCAAAGCGCACCCAGCTATCAACTTCCAAAAGACTGTGGCTATTGGCATCGACACCTGAAAACCCCACTGGGTGAAAGACAGACTGTAAACAGCCATCCAGATCATAGGACCAGGCGTGATAGGGGCACACAATAGTGCGTCGGATATTCCCTTTCGGTTCGGTGACCAACTTGACAGCCCGATGTCGACATACATTCAAAAAAACACGAATTTGACCGGTATTCCCTTTGACGGCAATAAGAGGCACCTCCAAATGATCATACAAAAAATAATCTCCTGCCTTTTCCAAACTACTGGCTGCTCCAATAACAATTGGTAGACGTTTGAATAACGTTTCTTTTTCCTCATGAAATCGTTCTGGATTCCTGTATCGGTCAGTGTCGATGGTCGCCGTTATCCCTTCAACGGCATGTTTTTCAGAGGCTTTTAGTTCAGCCAACACCTTTTCAATAATTTCTATTTGTTTTTCTTTTTTCATAATGGTGCATGAAAAGTAACACAAAACCGCTAGCCGGTGCCACTTATTACAAGACTTTTTTAATCCTTCGCCACTAGGAATGGTTCCCTTCTAAATCCCTAGGTCCGAAACCGCCAAGTGCTGTGGGAAAGAATTAAAAAAGCGGAGCCATTGCGAGGGGAGTCTGTTCCAAATAGATTACTTTCGTCTCAAACCCCGATTACCATGAAAACAAAAAAAATCCTTTACTGGGCCGCTACGATTGGCCTTTCCATTGCCATGTTGGCCAGTGCTATTATGACACTAGCAAATCCCGATCATACCATCAAAGAATTTATGGAATTGGGATATCCCTCTTATTTGCCACAGTATATTAGTATTGCGAAACTTTTTGGTGTCATCACTTTGCTCTATAACTAATTTAAGAACCTTGTAGAATGGGCCTATGCAGGATTCTTTTTTGATTTTTTACTCGCTTTTCTTGCACACTATATGGTTGCTGACAATCAACATTGGATGGTTTTAGTTCCTATGGGCTTGCTACTTATTTCCTATTTTTTGAAAAATTCGGTTCGCTCCTAAGCCCGCTGCATTGGTTCGCCTGTTTTTAAAGGTTCATGATCCATAATTTACGTACCTTAAAGCGAATTTACACCATTTATTGTATATGAAATACCGCATTTTTTTAGGCCTGATTGTCTTGATTACAGTGAGCTGTCAAAGGGCACCCAAATATGACATAATCATCAGAAACGGGAAAATATACGATGGATCGGGAAATGCTGCTCGTCAAACCCATATGGGTATTCGCAATGATATGATAGTAAGCTTGGATGTACCGAGTCATGCCAGTGCCAAAAAGATAATTGATGCAAAAGAACGGGTAGTTTCACCCGGTTTTATTGATATCCACGCACATTTGGATCCTTTGGACAACCTCATCCGACTATCCCATGGAGAAAGTCAGATTCGGCAAGGAGTGACCACCAGTTTTGGTGGCCCAGACGGTCGGGGCGTGCCGCCAGGCTTTGGCTTCAAACAGTTTCTCGATTCTTTAGAAAAAGTAGGCGTTGGGATCAATGTTGGGTTTTTGACAGGGCATAATAAAATTCGAAAAGCCGTGATGGGGTTAGACAACCGAGCCCCAACAGCCGAGGAACTGAAACAAATGAAACAACAAGTATCCCAAGCCATGACGGAAGGTGCTTTTGGAATCTCCACAGGGCTAAAATACCTCCCCGGCAACTTTTCTGAAGTCGATGAAGTCATTGCCCTTTCTAAAGAAGTAGCAATAAAAGGGGGTATTTACACCTCACATCTTAGAGACGAAGGTCTTGAAATCATGAAAGCCATTCGCGAAGCGATCTCCATCTCTAAAAATGCAGATCTGCCTGTTGTCTTGACACACCACAAGGTGATTGGCAAACCCATGTGGGGCAAGAGCGTAGCCACCCTCTCTTTGGTTGATTCGGCCCGCCAAAAAGGCTTAAAAATACTATTGGATCAATATCCCTACAACGCCAGTCATACCGGTATCAGTGTACTGATTCCCACTTGGGCCCGAGCCGGAGGTCAAGCGGCTTTTTTAGAGCGAATTGCGGACCCAAAAACCAACGCCGACATTACAAAACAAATTATTTATAATATTCTCAACGATCGTGGTGGGGACGATTTACGTCGTATTCAATTCTCACGTGTTAGGTGGAATCCCGAACTAGAAGGAAAAACCCTATACGATTGGGCCATTGATAGGGGCATGGAACCCACTTTAGCTAATGGAGCCAAATTGGTTATCGAGGCGCAAAGCAATGGCGGTGCAGGCTGTATTTTTCATGCCATGGACGAAACCGATGTAGAACGTATTATGCAATTCCCTTTTACCATGATTGCCTCGGATGGACGCCTCTCCGAACCGGGTGTTGGACATCCGCATCCGAGAGCCTACGGTACTTTTCCTCGCGTACTTGGTCGCTATGTCAGAGAAAAGAAAATTGTATCCTTGGAAGAGGCAATCTATAAAATGACAGGATTCCCAGCAAAAACGATGGGGCTTGCTGATAGAGGGCTCCTCAAAGAAGGAATGAAGGCCGATATCACCATTTTTGATCCCAAAACCGTTATTGACAATGCTACCTTTACTGAACCACATCAATATCCTAGTGGGATTGACTATGTCATTGTCAATGGTCAGCTTGTCGTAGAGCAAGGCAAATTTACCCCCATCAAGGCGGGAAAAGTGCTGCGGAAAATGATTTCTGCTAAATCGAAAAAATAAATCCTTTACAAGAAAGATCTCAGAAGAAGTCCATGCCTAGCGTTTGGCAAACCAGAAGCAGTAAAACACCCGAACGAAAGATTTCCGCCATAACGAAACACCCCGGAACACAGAGGCAACCATACGATTAATGATGATATTATGGTAAAATATCGATTTTATTACAGCTGATTATCTATCTAATAAAAACACCTAATGGAAATAAAAAATATCTTTGACAAAAAAGTCACCGCAGCCACCATCGCCCGAATCGATGCTCTTAAGCCCAATACCCAACCGCTATGGGGTAAAATGCAAGCAGGGCAAATGCTGGCTCATTGTTCCGTGGCTTATGAAATGGTCTATGAAAACATCCATCCTAAACCCAAAGGATTAAAAAAATGGCTGCTTAAAACCTTCGTGAAAAATGCTGTAGTTAATGAGCGTCCCTATAAAAAAAATACCCGAACTGCTCCGGAATTTCTCATAACAGGCCCAAAGGAATTTCAAACGGAAAAACAACGCCTGATAGCCTACATTGAAAAAACACAAGCCTTGGGTGGAGCCCATTTTGATGGCTTAGCATCTCACTCATTTGGACCGCTCAGCCAACAAGAGTGGAACAATCTGTTCTACAAACACTTAGACCATCACTTAAATCAGTTTGGGGTGTAGTCCCGTTTTTCACTACCAGGCTGTTATTCTTTTTGCCCCTTGCTAAATACGATCGCGTCGGCAACAGCTTGGCATTTTTTCGCCACATCCGCCTGTACAATAAAATAGAAAATCTTTTTTCCGTTTCGGTCTCTCCCTTCCTCTCTGCGGGGTAAACCTTTTGCGGATTGACCACTAAGTTTTGCAAAAAACACGCAAGCGGCCAAATAACTCCCGTTGGGATTGGTGTGTTTGGCATCATCCGATAGCAATTCGATTTGAGGATAGCGGACTCGAAACAAATCAAATGCCCGTCCAACGGCGACCACTTGTTCTCCAGAAACAGCTTTTGACTGCAAAGCATCTTCGATGGGAATGGAGTTCAAAGGGCCGTCCAATGGCTGCCCAGCGATTCCTGAATAGGCCCAACTAGCATATAAATATTGTTCGGGCCGGTTTTGAATTTTACTTTGTAGCAACCGCAAATACTTGGCCGTTGAATCAATGGCTACGAGCGGGTTGCTACTAAGGTCTTGAAAAATTATTTTGGAAAATGATTGCTCTTCAAGGGTGTTGACGGTATGCAACGCTTTGTTACCCAACCAATGATCTTTGAGGGAGGCCCCGCCGGCCGTGCTTTGATAAACATCCCATTCCAGCCCTTTGGCCTTTGCCATTTGCTGAACCGTCGTGGGAATATTGTAATAGAAAGTAAAACTATTCCCAACAAATAAAATGCGTTCTTGCGATTGTGCTGTCCCAAGCAAAGCCCCGCCCAGCAAAAGCCAAACAAGAGTGCCTTTATTCATTTTCATAGTATTCTGTGGTTCCCTCCCAATCGGGATCGGCAGCCCCAATCCAAGCCGCTTTTTGAGGATGTTTCCCTATGGCATGGACCCTTCCAAAGCGAGCATATTCATCAATGTATTTTACCGGCTGCTGCTGTGGATCAAATTGCGCACGCACACCCTCTAGGCCTTTATGGTTTTCAATCCATAAGCTATCCTGAAATGGATAAACTCGAGGTAGCATCAATGCTTTTTCCAAATCATGCCCCTGTGCCAAATAACGGCTTAATACTTGGGTGACGGCCGTTACGATTCGGCTTCCTCCAGCGGCACCTAGGGCTGCAATCAAATTGCCGTCACGGGTTACCATTGTTGGTGAAATAAAGGAGCTTGCTCTATCGCCTGGTTGAAATTTTCCCAAATATCCCCCAAGAGTAACTGCATAGATAAAACCCAATCCTTTGGTGGCTACCTTTGAACCCATATTGGGCCCTACTGTTTGGGTGAGCGCAACGCTGTTTCCCCATTGATCGGCTGCCGTCAAGTGCGTCGTGTGGCCCATGGGGGCTGTCCACGCCAAAGGATCCGACGTCCAAGGCAAGGCAGCCATCTCCGTTTTTTTGTCCTGTAACATTTTAGCCCACAGAGCGGCCGCATCGTAGGATATTATTTTTTGTAGTGAATCTTCAATTTTTTGTTTATGACGGAAAGAATAGGCCCATTCGGTTACTTCGCCTACTTGTTTGGCCCATTCTTCCTCTGTTTTAACCTTTGGAAGATGATCCATTATCTGAAGTATTTGAAGAGTCAGTGCTCCAAAAGACGGCAAATACAGACTGTGTAGGGTGTGGTTTTGAAACCTTCCCAAAAGAATTCTTGAACTGCGTGCTTCGTACTGTTTGAGATCTGCGAGCGTCAAAATGCCTCCCTGAGACTGAATATCCGTGACCATTTTTTGGGCGACTTCGCCTTCATAAAATCCCGCTTTCCCTTGCTGTGCAATTTTTCTTAAAACCACGGCTAGCTCTTTTTGCACCAACCGTTCTCCGGCCTGATAGGCTGTTGAGTCCTCTTTCAAAAAATGATAACGACTCCCCTCAAATTCCTGTAATTGAGAAACCGCTGCCTGTTGGCGTTTGGCTTCGCCAGCCAATACTTCAAAACCCTCTTCGGCATGCTTAATAGCGGGGGCTAATAGTGTGGTTAGTGGCAATTGAGCATGTGTTTCATGTAGTTTTAACAAGCCTGCGACTACTCCTGGAATTCCTATTGTTGGATACCCATATCGGTATTTTGTTTCGCTAGGAACATACGCTGATGGGACTTCCGTTGATGCATCAACCCCTGCTATTGTTCCTTTTTCTGTTCGGTAAATGGCCTGCAAACGACCGCCAATCCCACTCATGCTGGGTTCTACGACCGCCAAAGTAAAGGCCGCTGCAATGGCTGCATCAAAAGCATTACCCCCATTTGCATACATGGATTTACCCGCCTGGGAAGCCAATGGATGCGCCGCTGCTATGACACTATTGCTGTAAGGACTTTTTTCTTTCTGTTGACATCCGAAAATAAAAAGTGCCAGTACTGCAAAAACCAAAAAGAGTGTTTGTTTCATGATGATATTTTCTTTGAATGTATAAAAAAAGGCTTACACAATGTGCAAGCCTTTGTTGGATTCGCTCTGCTCTTTATTTATTAACCTCCGTTTTGGTAAAAATACCAGGGTCTTCTGAAGGGGCACTCGAATTTGAATTCAATTCGATTGTGGCATAAGGCATGCGTTCGGGTTTTTTTGAATCATCCCCGTTGATCAAGGTGTAAGAAACCGCAATGTTTGTATCTGACTTGCGAAGCCTTCTTGCATCATTGTAAGGCATGTGCATTCCAAAACCAGATACGTACCGTTCTTCAATAACTTCTCTTAAAAAAGCAATTTTAGAACTTACTCCATCGGTATTCTCAATACCACCCGTTTCAAAATCAGCTTCAACAAAAGCATCATACTGATAGGGTTGACCACTATAATTGGCATTGAGATTCCCGCCTCCATTTAACCATGCACGTACTGCATTTAAATGGGGTAAGCCACTAGCAACCGTTCCCGCTCGGGCGGCAGCTTCCGCTTGTATGAGCTTGTTTTCAAAGAAGGTCACTAAATTTTGTGGTTGTTTCTGCTCAATAATACCGTCGTTGGCACTCCCACTTCCCGAATTTATCGTGTAAAACGCACGCCGTGCTGTTTCATTGGTTTTGGCGTGATTGCGTGAATTGGCATTTCCGCCGTCCAAGAGCTGCAATAAATAACTTTCCACACCATCTACACTGTTTCCAATATCTCCAGCTCGAGAACCTTCCAAGATTGTCCAAAACAGATTTTTGTCCTCCGCTGCAGCATTCCCGGGTTTGAATTTCATGTCTCCATCGGATGAAGAGATTCCGTTCTGGGCTGCTGTCAATGCATTGGGATAGTCTTTCTTATGCAAATAAAAGCGTGCTTTCAAAGTATGCGCTACGGCAATCCATTTGGCCTTGTCTCCTCCAAAATAAATGTCCTCTGGAATCGTTCCATTCGGACTGGAATTCAGTGTGGCAATCCCTTCGTCTAAAAGAGCAATAACACTGTCGTAAACCGAAATTTGAGAGTCGAACTTGGGGTCTGAAATTTCCAAATTCCCTGCCTCAGAGTAAGGAATGTCGCCAAATAGAGAAGCAGCCGTACCCACAGCATGCGCTTCAACAATCATGGCAATCCCTCGCAATAAGTCATTGGTTGAATTTTCTACTATGTGACGCATATTTGTCAATACCCCAACATACAAAGCGTTCCACGTTCCATTGGATTCTGCCGTTGACAGATTGAACCCGTATATGTTCGAATACAAAGAAGAATAGCCAACTAACTGACCCGTATACATCCCGCTGATTCGGTTCAAATGACCGCTCTGAATTTGAACATTTGCAATCATTCCTCCGGTCAAGAACAACCGTTCTTCAACGTCATCTACAAGGATATCATTAGGGTTGACATTGACCCCATCGTTTAAGTCTTCACATGAAACGATAACAAGTAAAGTGAAGAACAAGCAAATTAATTTATATGTATTTTTCATAGTTACTTGCATTAAAAGTTAAATGATACAGCCAAAAGTGTAGACTTGGTCTGTGGATTGGTGAAATAGTCCAATCCAAATCCATTTCCTACTCCATACTGGTTGGTTTCAGGATCAATTCCGGGAATGTTATTGATGTTGATCCAGTTTCGACCTGTCACAGTAAATCGGACACTATCCAGTCCCGTACTTTGCTTTAGGCCTGGAGAATCCAGGGTGTAGCCTAAAGATAATTCACGCACCTTCGTAAAAGTAGCATCATAAATGGAGAAATTATACGCTTGGTTGTCTCCAAAACCACCCCCGATTCCGGTTCGATACCACGTTTCATCTAACAAGACATTCCCCGCTCCAAAGTCTTTTATGTTCCCACGGACAGTCGTCCCGGAAGGAACAACATCACCCGCATAGTTCACTAAGTCTTGTGTCAGCGTTTCACGATTGGCTGTCGCTTGCGTGGTTCCAAAACGATTCAGAACGTGCAGTGTTCTCGGTGAAAATTCTCCTCCTTGTGAGTGTTCAACAACGACGTTGAGGTTCCACTTTTTGTACGTTAGATTCAACCCAAGACCTGCTCTCCAATCGGCGTTGGGGTCTCCTAGAACAACTTCACTTGTTGTAATTTGCGGAAACCCATTTTCGTCTAATATTAAACTTCCATCGGGATTGGTTTGGGAACCTGTTCCAAACAATACGCCTAGTGGATGCCCCACGATTGCCCTTGAACTAACGGATGCCCCAGGGGTGAGACTTACTGAATCCGTTCCATAGAGATCTGTCACTAAGTTTTCGTTAGTGGACCAATTCAGCGTTGCATTCAGTAAAAGGTCTTCTTTCTGGATAGCATTCCAAGCCAAATCTATTTCAAAGCCTTCGTTTTCCATAGCTCCAAAGTTTCCATATTGAGTGGCAAAACCTGAAGAAGGGGAAAGACTAACATCCAACAATATTCCTTCAATGGTGTTGCTATAATAAGTCATGGATAAACTTAAATTATTGTCTAAGAATCTCAGATCGGTTCCAATCTCGTACTCCGTTTTGATTTCAGGTTCCAAATTGGGATTCCCCAAGTTGTTGTCCAATCGATATCCACCACCAAAAGATCCAATATTTAATGGATCACTATAGGTGCTGTAGGTAAACCCACCTTCAGCTAGGGTTTCAAAGCGGTGTGGTGATGGCTGAACCCCTACTTGCCCGTAGGAAACTCTTAATTTTCCAAAAGAAAGAAAATCCGACGTTACAGCACTGTTGGTAAAGTTCCAAGCCACGTCTGCTGCAGGATAAAAGAATGTTCCATCTATGGTAGAAGAAGCCTCCATACCTCCGCTAAGATTCACAAACAACTCGTCGGCGATATCGAAATTCAAAATTCCGTATCCACGATTGGATTTTCTAAATGTTTTGAAGTTTTCAAAAGCGGACGCTTCAGCAGAAGTATTCAAAGAAGTGGTTTGTTTGGTGGAGTTCACCAAAAAGCCTGTAATTGTTCCAGAATTACGGTTATAGCGTCTATCGTTTAAACTCCAACCTAAGGTTGCTGTTAATCCTACCTTATCAGAAAGATCGAATTGTCCCCTTCCGATGAAATCAAAATTTACATCCTGGGTGGCTATCTCGTCTTCTTGATATGCTCCATTGACACGGGCTCCCCCGGCACTTCCAATGGGAAAGAAGTACACACGACGGTCATCTGCTGCATCCACATTCCCCCTGGCAATGATTTCTAGCCATTCTGTAGGTGAAATTGTTAATTGCGGCGTCACCGTAAATCGGTTTACTTGTGTGGTAGCGGTCTGTTCAAAAAGTGTCCAGAGCGGATTGTTATAACTTGGGTTTGCACTATTACCTAAATAGCGTCGATAAGAACGGTGTCTTCTTGAAAATTCCTGGCCACCACTGTCGGTATAAGTACCCAAATAATCACGCCCATCAAAATCTGGTGGTGTTCGTAATAACCCTAACATAATTCCCGCTGTGTTAGAACTTTGTTGGATCCGATTGGAGTCTGTATAGGTGTAGGCTGCTTTGGTCGTTAAGCGCATAAAATCATTTAGTTTTGCATTGTAATTAAAGCGCAAATTGGTTCGATCATAGGTAGCCTCTCTCATAATCCCATCTTGTTGCAAATTGGATAGGCTAAAGAAATAGGTATTACCTTCTGTTCCTCCGCTGATGGTTAAATCATTTTGCCAAAAAGCACCTGTCTGAAAGACAGAATCCCAGTTGCTTTCCACAAAAGTGTCTCGAGAGTTTTTGGTTGTAATAGGATAGTAAACAGTACCATCATTAGCCGTAAAATATCCTCCAGAAGTGTTGACCTCATCGGTGCCCCCTGCTCGGTCTGGGATATAATCCCCCCAAGATTCAGCACGGGTTGCCCCAAAACTGCCATTTCTTCCTTGTCCCCAAGTTGTTTGCATAGGAATGCGCTCGGATACTTCGTCGAAAGAATAGGTAGAATTATAGGTAATTTTGGCTTGGCCTTTCTGACCGTCTTTGGTAGTGATCACCACCACCCCATTAGCCGCTCTACTCCCCCAAAGTGCCGCAGCAGAAGCCCCTTTGAGAATTTGTACGGAGGCGATGTCTGAAGGGTTGATATCATTGATTCGAGAACCTTGAGTGATCCCCCCTGAACGGCCACCTGTCAAACTGTTTCCTCCTGCATAGGAAGTCGTGTTATTTAAAGGAACACCATCCACAATGATTAACGGGTCACTGGCTCCTAAAATGGTATTGGCACCACGAATACGAATGGCACTTCCCGCTCCCGGGTCACCATTGGACCGTGATATCCGCAATCCAGAAGCCTTACCACTCAATGTATTGGCCAGGGTGGATTCTCCCGCCCGAACAACCGCTTTGGTGCTGACGATGGACGAAGTTGATCCTTGTTTGTCTCTTGTTTCTGTAAACCCAAGTGCCGTTACGACAACTTCATTTAATAACTGAGTGTCCTCTTCGAGAAGGACATTAACGGTTGTTTGTCCTTCAACAGCAACTTGTTGTGCCAAAAAACCTGTGTAACTGATTTCTAACACACTGCTGTCGTCGGAAACCGTAATCTGGTAGTTTCCATCGAAGTCAGTGCTAACACCATTATCGGTGCCTTGCTCGATAACATTGGCACCCGGTAGGGGACCATTAGCATCGCTAATGGTTCCTCGGATCACTTTTTGTGCAAAAGCCCCCTGTGCTAGAACCAGAAGAAAAACTGTAAATTGTAATACTTTAATTTTCATGAATTTTGGTTATAAGTGACAAATTAACAAAAATTCCATACAATTGA